>JAQYEW010000013.1 GCA_028723455.1 Prevotellaceae bacterium
AACATCATACCGATTCTTCTATGACTAAGACTCCCAGTAGTCTCTCTTGGAATTATTTAAGGTTGACATATAGACAAAAAAAGCGTGGGAGCCTATCCTGTTACTCGTCCCACATATTGAGGCTCTCGCATTGCCCTGTTAGTCGAAACGAGCAACGCTGAAAGCCCCACGCCGTGTATGTTGAACTAACATCAGCGCAGGGCATACGAGACGCCGAGAGCCAATGAGAGTGTACAATACACCTAGTTGGGGTGTTCCCGTTGCTTTGTTTTTGACTAACAGTTGTGAATTTGCGAGATTCCAATATGTCAAAATCAAAGCGTAAAGGTACGCCTTTTTGTATATATGTGTCTATACCCACCTTCCACCCAAGGGGCTTTCAGTAAGTAAAAGATATTGCAAAATTACTGTTTTTCTTGCGAAAAAAAAAGAAATTACGCCAGTTCTTATCCCGAACTGGCGTATATATCTTAATTTACTGTTGTCTTTGAAGCACAAACCCAAAACGTTATAATCCTCGAGAACAAAGATACAGAAAGCTTTTGTCTGAAAGATCGTGTCTGCAAGGTTTTCCACAACGGTCAAGCCCTCATTGATTCTGAAGATTGGAATCTTGTTGCCAAACTCGTGCTCACCGCCCCATGGATTTCTGACAACGCTCAGGCGGTTTGCTGTTTTTAACACTCTGTCAAGAGAAAGAACATTCTGCTTACATTTTGATTTTCATAAAACAAGAAAAGTGGCATTCTTGCAGATGAAGTGGATATTCTTCATGAATTACCACATTTTCATGTGTACTGGAATCCAATATTTTACAAACACGCTTACACGAGAAAGAGCAGAAAAAACATAGAAAAAAGGCATTTCATGAGATGAAAACAAGCAGAAAAGTTGGGAAAAACATATATATAAAATCTGGAAAACATATAAATAGTTCTGGCATCTCTTATATATGTTTCCTCCGAAAGCCTTTATAAACATGAGGAAAGCAAAAAAATTGGCGTTCCGCTTTCTAAAAAGCAAAAAGAAGAGGAGAAAACAAAATGATCATTTTGAAAGGAAATCTGGAATTTATGCTTTCATTATGATATTACAGACCATCGTGTCAAGATACAAAAAAGCCTGATAAAACCACAAAAGTTCTATCAGGCTTTTTTATGCACTTAGGCCTTCAAATCAAGCTTTATCTGAAGCTCATCGAATTGCTCGTCTCCCAAAGGTCCGGGAGCACCAAGCATAACATCACGGCCACTGTTGTTCTTTGGGAAGGCGATGCAATCGCGAATGCTGTCCAACTCGGCAAAGAGGCTTACAAAACGGTCCAGACCGTATGCAAGACCGCCATGAGGAGGCGCACCGTACTTGAAGGCGTTCATCAAGAAACCGAACTTAGCCTGTGCCTGCTCGGGAGTGAAACCGAGAATCTCGAATATCTTTTGCTGCAACTTCGCATCGTGGATACGGATACTGCCACCGCCCACTTCAACTCCATTGATAACCATATCATAGGCATTGGCGCGGACCTTTTCGGGAGCAGTATCCAACAAACCGATGTCCTCGGGTTTGGGAGAGGTGAAGGGATGGTGCATTGCCATGAGACGCTGCTCCTCCTCACTCCATTCGTACATCGGAAAGTCTACCACCCAAAGACATGAGTATTGGTTCTTGGGACGCAGACCCATGCGCTCGCCCATCTCCAGACGTAGTTCGCAGAGCTGCTTGCGCGTCTTCATCGTGTCTTCGCCACTCAGAATCAGTATCAAGTCGCCCGGCTCGGCATCGAAGGCGGCCTTCAGCGTTTTCAGCACCTCTTCCGAATAGAACTTATCCACACTGCTCTTTACGCTGCCATCCTCCTGCACACGCGCGTAAACAAGTCCCTTCGCACCAATCTGAGGACGCTTGACAAAGTCTGTCAGCTGATCCAGTTGCTTACGGGTATATACGGCCTGACCCTTGGCGCAGATACCGCCAATATATTCGGCTTCGTTGAAGACACTGAATTCGCCTGTGCCCTTCAGGACATCCATCAGTTCGACGAACTTCATCTCGAAACGCGTATCGGGCTTGTCGCTGCCATAGTATTTCATGGCATCAGCCCAGGTGATACGAGGCAAGGACGGAATATCCACATTCAGAATCGTCTTGAAAAGATGGCGGCTCATTCCCTCAAAGGTTTGAAGGATATCCTCCTGCTCAACAAAAGACATCTCACAGTCAATCTGTGTGAACTCGGGCTGACGGTCGGCGCGCAAGTCCTCGTCGCGGAAACACTTCACAATCTGAAAATACTTGTCCATACCGCTTACCATCAACAGCTGCTTCAGCGTTTGAGGGCTCTGGGGCAAGGCATAGAACTGACCGGGATTCATGCGGCTGGGCACAACGAAGTCGCGGGCGCCCTCAGGAGTGCTGTTAACCAGAATGGGGGTCTCTATCTCCAGAAAGCCCTGCTGGTTCAGGTAGTTACGCACCTCGAAAGCAAAACGATGACGCAGTTCGAGGTTCTTTTTTACCGACTGACGACGAATGTCCAGATAGCGATACTTCATGCGCAGGTCATCGCCACCGTCGGTATTATCCTCGATGGTAAAGGGAGGCGTAAGGCTCTCGTTCAGGATATTCAGTTCGCTGACAATAATCTCAATATCGCCCGTGGGCATATTGGGGTTCTTATTCTCGCGCTCACTCACCTTTCCACGCACCTGGATAACAAATTCACGTCCCAAACGTGCGGCACGTTCGTTCAACGCCGCGTCGTAGCCCTCGTTGAACACCAACTGCGTAATACCATAGCGGTCGCGAAGATCCACAAAGGTCATGCTACCCATCTTACGGGTGCGCTGAACCCAGCCGGCAAGGCACACTTCCTTGCCCACATGCTGCATATTCAACTCACCACAAGTATTTGTTCTATACATATAATAATGTGTTATATATTTTTATCTTGCAAAGTTACGCAAACCCAAGGAGATAGTTACAATGATGGCTTGAAAAAGTTCAACAACTCCGCGGGCCTGGCAACAAAGTTCTTGGCGCCGGCGTCAGAGAGGATGCCCCTGTCGCGAAAGCCCCAAAGCACAGCCACACAATCAAGTCCCGCACCCAAAGCCGTCCGCACATCCACTTCGCTATCACCGATATACAGGCACTCACGCTTATCAACGCCTAAGGTTTCGACTGCAAGGTCCACCATATCGGGCGCCGGCTTGCGACGAAGCGCAGGGCGTTCGCCGATGGCAACATCTATCAGCCCGCGGAAATGTGTTTGGAACAACTCATCCACCCCCTGTTGCAGTTTATTGCTGACAATTGCGGTAGGAATGTGCGCGGCCTTCAAGGATTCCAACATCGGCAGGATACCCTCATAGGGAGCCGTATTGTCCTGGCAATGTACGACATAATGCTCCTTGAAAATAGTCAAGGTTCGCACGACATCTTCTTCCGGAACACCCTCCGGAACCGCACGCGCTATGAGTTTTCCCACACCATTGCCCACAAAACGGCGCACCTCGTCCAACGTACGTTCTGCAAACCCCATCTGACGAAGCGCATAATTGGTGCTGAGACAAAGATCCAGAATGGAATTCAGCAGTGTGCCGTCGAGGTCGAAAATTGCAGCTTTATACGTCATGATCAAGACAAACCGACAATTTCTCCGTCGACAAGGTCAATACGTTCAGCCTGTGGACTCTTGGGAAGTCCGGGCATGCGCATAATGTCTCCGGCAATAAGCACAATCATCTCGGCACCATTATTGATAACAACGTCGCGGATGGAAATATTGAAACCCGTAGGCACACCGTAGGCCTTGGCATCCTGAGAGAAGGAATATTGGGTTTTTGCTATACAAATGGGATAATGGTCCAGACCCATCTGACGGATGGTCTCCAGCTTCTTCTTCGCAGCTGGGGCAAAAGAAACTCCGTCAGCACCATATAGCTTAACGACGACTGCCCGTGCCTTATCCTCGATACTTTCCTCGTCGGCATAAGCCAAAGTGAGCGTCTTGCTGGGGTTCTCCTCGATGGTACGAACAACAAGGCGTGCCAGATCCTCGGCTCCCTTACCACCCTCCATAAAGGCATTATTAACGGCAAAGCCGACACCCATCTCCTGGCAATGCAGGCGACAGAGTTCTATCTCCTCGTCGGTATCCGTTGCATAACGATTGAAGCACACGACCACCGACTGCCCAAAGCTTTGAATGTTCTGAATATGCTTGTCCAAATTCGCAAGACCGCTACGCACACCTTCCGGATTAGGTTCCTTGATTTGGTCTTCAGCAACACCTCCGTGCATTTTCAAAGCTTGCGTAGTAGCGACGAGAACAGTGAGAGCCGGCTGCAAACCTGCTTTGCGGCACTTAATATCATAGAATTTCTCGGCACCCAAGTCAGCACCGAACCCAGCTTCCGTAATCGCATAATCACCCAAAGTAAGTGCCATACGAGTAGCGATAAGGCTGTTGCAGCCATGAGCAATGTTAGCGAATGGACCGCCATGAATAATCGCAGGGGTATGCTCTGTGGTCTGAACCAAATTGGGACGAAGCGCATCCATCAACAGGACGCAGACAGAACCGGCAACACCCAAATCCTTGACATAGAAAGGTCGTCCGTCAATCGTTGTGCCCAGAAGGATTTTTTCGATACGGCGACGCAGATCGTTTTCGTCCTTCGCAAGACAAAGGATGGCCATAATCTCGCTGGCAGGTGTGATGTCAAAACCGCTTTCCAGTGTTTCACCATTGGTTTTGGCCCCAAGACCGGTAACCACGTAACGAAGGTTACGGTCGTTGACATCCAGAACTCGTTTCCAAAGAATCTCGCGCATGGCGAAACCTTCCGACTTGTGCTGGTAGATGTAATTATCCAAAAGAGCCGCAATCATATTGTGAGCCGATGTGATGGCATGAAAATCACCCGTAAAATGCAGATTGATTTTTTCCATGGGCAACACCTGGGCGTAACCACCTCCCGCTGCACCGCCTTTCATGCCGAAACAGGGGCCCAAAGAAGGCTCGCGCAAAGCAACAACCGCCTTTTTGCCTATATGATTAAGTCCAAGGGCAAGACCCACGCTGACCGTCGTTTTGCCGATACCCGCCTTGGTGGGCGTGATGGCTGTAACAAGAACCAACTTATGCCTGCGCATACGATCCTCATCTATGAGCCGCTCGGGTACTTTGGCTATATACTTGCCATAAGGTTCCAAATCCGCCTGAGGAATCCCCAAGCGACCAGCTATCTCAGCAATGGGTTTGAGCGCAATACCACGCGCAATTTCAATGTCGCTTTTCATATAACATGATTAAAATTTTCTTAGACAAAGATAAGGATTTTTTATGGCCTGACATCATTGTGGTCTCCAATAAATTTCTCCATCCACAGAATATCAAACCAACGATCGAATTTGTAGCCGCAGCAATGAAAATGCCCTACCGTCCGATAGCCCATGCGTTCATGAAACAGGGGGCTGGCTGCCGGCACGAACGCGTGATCCTCATCAGGGGCTGTAATACAAGCATACATATTGCGAATCCCGCGCTGCTTTAGTTCAAGTTCCAATGCTGAATAAAGCGTAGTTCCAACATGACGGCGATGATTGCCAAGACGAATGTATATGGAGGTTTCCACGCTCCAATCATACGCTTCACGGCTCTTAAGGGGACCCGCATAAGCATAACCCAGAATTTCCGCACCATCCGCCGCCAAAAGGAAGGGGTAATGCGGCAAAGCAGATTCAATGCGCTTACGGAAGGTTTCAAGCGATGGTGCCACGTACTCAAAGGTAATGGCGGTATTCAATACATAAGGGCTATAAATCTCCAGCAATGCAGCGGCATCATCTGGCGTGGCTGACCGAATTTCCATCAATGTTCCTCCTCCTTATTTTTCCAGCGAAAGTCCTGCAACTGCTGCATCTTTATCTCTGCGGGATTGTTTTGCGCCTTCCAAAAACGCGTTCCCTGAGCCTCATCGGGCAGGAACTGTTGCTCTACAAAATTACCGGGATAATCGTGGCTATACTTGTATTGCTTGGCATACCCCAATTCCTTCATCAATTTCGTGGGTGCGTTGCGCAAATGCAAAGGAACGGGCAAGTTACCCGTTTGCTTCACAAACTCCAAAGCCTCATTGATTGCCATATAGGCCGAGTTGCTCTTTTGGCACGAAGCCAAATACACCGTAGCCTCCGCAAGTGGGATACGCCCCTCCGGCCACCCGATCTTATTAACGGCATCAAAGGCGGCATTAGCAATCAAAAGCGCATTGGGGTTCGCCAAACCAATATCCTCGCTGGCACTTATGACAAGTCGGCGAGCAATAAACTTGGGGTCTTCCCCACCCTCGATCATGCGCGCCAACCAATAGATCGCCGCATCGGGATCACTGCCGCGGATACTTTTAATGAAAGCTGAGATGATGTCGTAGTGCATCTCGCCATCCTTGTCATAAGCCAAGGGATTTTGCTGCAACATCTGAGCTACCAGATCGTCGGTAATCTCCAGAGAAGATCCCGCAGGCAGGTCGCCACAAAGCATGTCAAGAATATTCAACAGCTTGCGTGCATCTCCTCCGCTGTAACGAAGCAACGCCGTAGTTTCCTTAAGTTGAATATTGGATTCTTTTAACACCACATCCTTCGTCAGCACGTTGTTGACAAGCTGCATCAAGTCTTCCTTACCCAAACTTTCAAGCACATAAACCTGACAACGACTCAGCAAAGGACGAATCACCTCAAAAGAGGGGTTCTCTGTCGTTGCGCCGACAAGGGTTATCACTCCCTGCTCTACCGCCCCTAAGAGACTATCCTGCTGCGATTTTGAAAAGCGGTGGATCTCGTCAATAAACAGTATCGGACTTTGTGTGTGGAAAAAACGCTGCTGCTTTGCCTTATCAATCACCTCGCGGACCTCCTTTACGCCACTGCTGACCGCACTCAGCGTAAAAAAAGGAGTCTTAAGCTGATGTGCGATAATCGTCGCCAGCGTAGTTTTACCGACACCTGGAGGTCCCCAAAGAATAAAACTGGAAATTCGGCCTGATTCTATCATCTGGCGCAGCACACACCCCGGGCCAACAAGGTGTTGCTGTCCAACATAATCATCCAAACTTGTTGGACGCATACGCTCGGCAAGTGGAGACATTTATAAGCATTTTAATTCCTATGCACAAAGATATAAAAAAAAGGAGACTTACCGATGAAAGTAAGTCTCCTTTTGTACGCCCTCAGGGATTCGAACCCTGGACCCATTGATTAAGAGTCAATTGCTCTACCAACTGAGCTAAGGACGCATTACACTACGTTCGGATGTTGGTTTGTTTCCGAATTGCGAGTGCAAAGATAGCGCATAATTTCGACAACACCAAACAAATCAAGGAAAAAATCCAAGAAAAAAACGCACGAAGGAAAAACCCTCGTGCGTCATTCTGTTATCTGTCAACTAATTAAATCAGCACAATTTGCGAGAGCCATCACCGATAACTACATCGATAACGATTGGCTCCTTGCCATATTTCTCTTGGAAGCGTTTCTTAACCGTTTCCTTGAAATGATCATAAAGCTCGTCAGCGACCAAGTTGATGGTGCAGCCGCCAAAGCCGCCGCCCATAATGCGAGAACCCGTAACGCCCTCTTCCTTGGCAACATCATTCAGGAAGTCAAGCTCTTCACAGCTTACCTCATACTCCTGACTCAAGCCATAATGTGTCTCGTACATCTTCTGACCAACCGTTTCGTAGTCGCCACGCTCCAAGGCGTCGCAAACAGCCAACACACGGTCAACCTCGCCAATCACGTAACGGGCACGACGATACTCGACATCACTCACCTCGGCCTTTACCTCGTCCAGCATAGCCATGTCTGCATCACGCAGCGTTTCAACCTCAGGATGGTGCTTTGCAATAACGGCTGCCACTTTCTCGCACTGCTGGCGACGCTCATTATAGGGAGAACCCGCCAACTCATGCTTCACACAGCTGTTTACAAGCATCAACTTATAGCCCTTGGGATTCCAAGGGAAATAAGCATATTCTCCGCTGCGGCAGTCGAGACGCATCAATGAACCCTTTTTGCCATGTACGCTGGCGAACTGGTCCATAATACCACAGTTGCAACCAACATACTTATGCTCGGTGCGCTGACCCACGCGTGCCAGTTCCATCTTCTCAATCTTGTTCTCACCCCAAATGTCGTTTAGGGCAAAAGCATAACAACTCTCCAAAGCAGCAGAACTGGACATACCTGCACCCAGAGGCACATCACCGGCAAAAGCAGTATTGAAACCTTCCACGGGAACACCGAGTGCCATCATTTCACGGCAAACACCGTAGATATAGCGTGCCCAAGTGGCAGTGGGACCCTTCTCGTCATCCAAAGAGAACTCCGTGAGATCCTTCAAATCAATAGAGTAAGCACGAACAGTGCGCGTGCCATTGGGCTTAATCTCCGCAATAATACCCTGCTCCACGGCACCGGGGAACACGAATCCATTATTATAATCGGTGTGCTCACCTATCAGATTGATGCGGCCGGGAGAGGCATACACACTGCCCGTAGTACCATCGAAGTGCTTAATGAAGCGGCTTCGAACATCGTCTATAGTCAATTTCATAGTTCTAATTTGTTTTAGGTTGTTGTATAAATTAATCCACCTTAATATCGGTGTTCACATTCTTGGAACCAATCAAAGAATACCACAAGATATAAACAGCACATGCGAGAGGCACGAAGAAACTGCTGATATAGCTACCAGTGATATCAGCCACCCAACCCTGAACGGCCATCATAATCGCAAAACCACATACCATGGTCATGAAAGCACCTGAGGCAATAGCGGTGTACTTACCCAAGCCCTCAGTAGCGAGGTTGAAGATACCACCCCACATAACGCTGGCGCAGAGACCCACCAAGAGGAAACTGAATACGCTCAAGGGTACGTTGCCCCAAATAAGCTCCATCTTCACATAATCAATGCCGGGTACAGCAATCGTACTTGTCTCGGGAAGGAAGATTCCTACGGCAATAAGAATAATCGCCAAGCTGCTAACCGTTGTCATCATGGTCTTCGTGCTTATCTTGGCACCCAAAGAGGCACCTACGAAACGGCCAACGAGCATCAGCAGGAAGAAAACCGCACCCAACGTACCTGCATAACCGGCATCCATGCCCAAACCAGGAGTGGCTGCGTCAGTAGCGGTAGTCAGATACTGAAGGATGTATCCCGGAGGGCCCATCTCAAGGCTGCCATAAAGACCAATAGCCAAGATACCAAGGTTGAAGTGGCGGAAAGAGAATGCGCTATGCTCGTCCTTCTGATCCGTTTTCACCTCTACGGCCTGCTGAGGCTCATCAATTCTGGTAAAGAAAATAACCACAAAAGCAATAACGAAGATAGCCAAAGCAATCATCAACGCGGGGGTTGCGTCAGAAATCGTAGCCTTCGCGGCATCGCCGATGAGGGCACCCATGATAATGTACACAGCCACAGCAGCAGAAGAGTTGAAGACACCGCCCGTTTGGATAAGCTGGTTGCCCGTGTTACCGCCGCCACCCAAGAGGTTCAGCATCGGATTGACAACCGTGTTCAGAATGCACATGCAACATCCGGAGATAAGGGCGCCAATCAGGTAGACCAAATAGCCCCCGGCACCACTTGCCCACTGGACCAGGATACCGGTAATACCTACCAACAAACCTACCAAGGCAGTTTTCTTGTAGCCAATCTTCTTCAGCATCATGCCCGCAGGAATACCCATGAGCAGATAGGCTCCGAAGTTGCCATAGTTGCCAATCATGGCTTCAAAGTTCGTGCATCCGAACTGATTCTTAACGATTACACCCATGGGCGAACAGAGGTTCGTCACGAAGGCAATCATCGCAAAGAGGGCAATCATAACGATGATTGCGCCCCATTGTTTTTGTTTTGCGCTCATTAAATTGATTTAGTTGTTTTATAAGGGTTATTGATTATTTAACGCCAAACTTGTAGACAGTCTTCTGGGTATAAAGTTCTCCCGGCTTCAAAATCACCGTGGGGAAATAAGGCCGATTGGGGCTGTCGGGGAAGTGCTGTGCCTCAAAGCAAAGGCCACTACGACGTGGGAAGGTAGCACCCTGCTGGCCCTCATAGCCCGTAGCCCAGTTATCGCTATAGAACTGCACGCCGGGTTCCGTAGTGTAAACCTCCATGGTGCGTCCGCTTATGGGTTCCAGCATTTCAGCCGCAAGGCTAAGCTCTCCGGGTTCTTTCTTGTTCAATACGAAACAATGGTCATAGCCTGCTCCGTTCTTGATTTGGATATCATCAGCATCTATGTCCTGACCAACAGGCTTTGCAACACGGAAATCAAAGGGCGTGCCCGCTACCTTACGAATCTCACCTGTTGGGATGGATGTCTCGTCAATGGGAATATAGAAATCCGCATTGATACGAAGCACAACATTCTCTGCAGAGGGAGTGGGATTAGCGATACCGGAGAGAGAGAAGAAGCCATGGCTCGTCATATTCACAACGGTTTTCTTATTCGTTGTTCCACGATAATCAATAATCAGTTCATTGTCATCGGAAAGCGAATACTTGACCGTCATCTGCAACTCTCCGGGGAAACCCTCTTCATAATAAGCGAATGTATAACGCAGCACAAGCTCTTTCTCGTTTACCTGCTCAGCCTCCCATACACGGGCATGGCAGCCGGTAGGACCACCGTGGAGGTGGTTAGGTCCGTTATTGACAGCCAAACTGTACTCCTTGCCATTCATCGTAAACCGCCCCTTACAGATACGGTTGCCATAACGACCGATAAGAGTAGAAAGGAATGGCTCAGGACTATTGATTACCCCCTGAATATTATCGTGTCCCTGAATAACGTTGGCAAAATTGCCATCTTTATCGGGTACCATAATGCTTACAAGCGCGCCACCGTAATTGGTAATATCAACCTGCATCCCATTTATGTTGCGCAGGGTGTACAAATCAGTTTCTTTACCCTGTACAATGGCCTGAAAGTCTTCACGCTTGAGGCCAGAAAGGTTCTGTGCTTCCATCGTAGTAAGATTTAATGTTAGAGTTTCATCCACAAATATAACTCAAAACATTCAAATCGACAAAATATTTCATGGAAAATGTGTGTAAAGGAAAGCCTCAAAGTGAATTCAAAGCATCACTGACAACAAAGGTACTACCTCCTATATATATCAGACCCTCCCTTGGGCATTTCTTTTGCGCCGCCTGACAGGCTTCACGTACGGTTTCATAGGTGTCCCCATGGAGACCTAAGCCCCGGGCGATGGAAGCCAACTGCCCGACAGGCATAGCACGCCGGACACTTGCTTGGGTAAAATAGTACGTAGCTTCCTTTGGCAGCAAACCCAGACTGTGCGCGACATCCTTGTCGCTCACCATTCCTATAACAATGTGCAAACGATCCTGAGGGAAATGCGAAAGTTGCTCGCTCACCAACTGGAGTCCTGCAGGATTATGGGCAATATCGCACACAACCATAGGCTGGTCTTGTAACTGCTGCCAGCGCCCCATCAGCCCCGTAAGTGCACAAACGTTCAAGAAACCCTGCCGGATAGCATTGTCTGGAATCTGAAATCCACGCTTACGCAACTCGCTAATCGAGCAAAGAATTGTTGCCGCATTCTTAGGCTGGCACTCTCCACTCAATGCGCCCCTCAAAGAACCAAGCGACAAAACGTCATAGTTCCAGAATCCCTCGGGAGTACGCTGGCAATGCAACAGGACATTCGTCTCGTCAGCAAAGACAACAGAGGCCTGATGTGCTTCTGCGGTACTCAGGAAAACCTCGCGCACATCCGCATGTCCGTTCGTTTCGCCGATTACCACAGGCGTTCTGTCCTTAATAACTCCCGCCTTCTCCGCAGCGATCTTGGGCAATGTGTCCCCCAAAAACTGTGTATGGTCAAAGCTGATGTTTGTAATCACACTCAGTTCGGGTAGAATGATATTCGTACAGTCCAAGCGTCCGCCCAAACCCACTTCAATCACAGCGACATCCACCTTCTGCTCCCTAAAATAGAGCAAAGCCAAGGAGGTTGTCAATTCAAAAAATGACGGATAGAGGGGTTCAAAGAAAGCACGCTCTTGCTCCACGAAGTCAATCACCCGCTGCTCGGAAATCATTTCTCCATTCACACGGATGCGCTCTCGGAAATCCAACAAGTGCGGACTGGTATAAAGCCCTACACGATAACCCGCAGATTGCAACACTGCCGCCAAGGTATGGCAAGTAGAGCCTTTTCCATTGGTTCCGGCGACATGGATGGTTTTGTAACGCTGGTGGGGGTGTCCAAAATGCTCGTCCAAAGCCAGCGTGTTGCCCAGGCCTTCTTTATATGCACCAGCCCCAATGTTCTGAAACATTGGGGCTACATTAAACAGATATTCTGTTGCTTCCGTGTAAGTCACTTTATAAAACGTTATTACCGATACTGAGCCTTGAAACGCTCTGTCAACTTCTTACGGTCGCTGTCGCTGGGCTGGAAATTCTCATTCTTCAGCAGAGACTCGACAATTTTCTTCTCGTCCTTATTTAGCGTTTCGGGAGTAAAAAGACTGATGTGTACGATCAAGTCGCCTACACCATAACCATAACCTTGCACGGCAGGCAATCCCTTTCCACGCAGTTTAAGAACCTTACCGGCTTGTGTGCCAGCGGGTATCTTGATCTTAGCGCGACCATCCAGTGTAGGCACTTCAACCTCACCACCAAGGATAGCCGTAGGAATATCAAGCAAAAGGTTATAGATGATATTCTGATCCTGACGGATAAAATCGGGATGCTCTTTCACCTCAATGATTACCTGAAGGTCGCCGTTCACGCCTCCACGACGTCCCGCATTACCCTTACCAGGAACATTGATGACCATACCTTCGTCAACACCCTTGGGGATGTTAACCTCAACTATCTCCTTCTCCTCAACGACACCTTCGCCATGACACTTTTTGCATTTATTCTTGATGACCTTGCCTTCTCCACCACACTGCTGACAAGGCTGTTGTGTCTGCATACGACCGAACATGCTCTGGACCGTGCGATAGGTTACACCACTACCACCACAAGCCGAGCAAGTTTCCTGATGCCCATCCTGACTGCCAGAACCGTTACAGTCGGGACAAGCAACATACTTACGTACATTGAACTTCTTTGTAACACCCTCGGCCACCTCGTTCAAAGTAACGCTCACCTTGATACGCAGGTCGCTGCCACGGTACACTTTTTGTCCCTGAGCGCCACCGCCACCAAAACCTCCGAAACCACTGAAACCAGCGTGTCCGCCAAAGATATCGCCAAACATGGAGAAGATGTCCTCCATATTCGAGAAACCGGCACCGCCATAACCTCCGCCTGTAGCACCACCCATACCTGCGTGGCCAAACTGGTCATAGCGCGCACGCTTCTGCTCATCACGCAAAACGTCATAAGCCTCCGCTGCCTCCTTAAATTTCTCCTCGGCCTCCTTGTTTCCCGGATTACGGTCGGGGTGGTATTTGATGGCCATTTTCTTATAGGCCTTTTTTATTTCATCCGAAGTGGCATTCTTGGCCACGCCAAGCACTTCGTAATAGTCACGCTTTTCCATTGTTCTACTTCCTTTCTTCGTTCACTTGCGAACCAGGTTCTTCAAACACCCACGACAACCTGAGCATGACGCAGCACCTTCTCGTTAATCATATAGCCTTTCTTGGTGCAGTCAACCACCTTGCCTTTCTGTTCTTCCGTAGGAGCAGGGAACTGGGCTACAGCCTCATGAAAGTCTGTATTAAAATCTGCGTCGTTTGTGTCAATAGCCTCTACGCCATGGGTTTTAAGTACTCCCAAGAACTTCTTCAGAATCAGTTCCACACCTTCGCGGACAGCCTCTACATTGGCAGAATCATCCATATGTTGCAGTGCACGCTCAAAGTCATCCACAACCGGCAACATGCTTTCCAACACCTTCTTGCCGCCGTTCAGAATCAAATCAGCCTTTTCTTTTATCTGGTTCTTCCGATAGTTGTCAAACTCAGCCTGCTTGTACAGGCGGTCTTTCTCCAACTCTGCAATTCGCTCCAGGGCTTGTGCCAACTGTTCTTCCACGGAAGGCTCTTGCTGGGTATCTTCTTCGGTTGAAGCCGTAGCCTCTTGCTCTGCTGTTACTTCAATATCGTTCAATAAACTTTCTTCGTTCTGATTAATCTCTTTTTCTTCCATCGCTTCTTTCGTTTTTAGCAAACAATTTGCAAAGACCATGCCAATCAGGCCTGTTCTTCATACATTTTTGCTTTCAGCTCCTTAATATCTTCACTGGAAATATAGTCATCGTAGTCCATCATCTTGTTAATGGTGCCATTGGGAGTCAACTCTATGATGCGGTTGGCAACGGTCTCTATGAATTCGTGGTCGTGACTGGAGAAAAGGATATTGCCCTTGAAAAGCTTCAGGTTATTGTTGAAAGCCTGGATGCTTTCCAAGTCAAGATGGTTTGTGGGCGTATCCAACACCAAGCAGTTGGCATTTGCGAGCTGCATACGTGCAATCATGCAGCGCATCTTTTCTCCACCCGAAAGTACGTTCACTTTTTTCAGCACCTCCTCGCCACTGAAGAGCATACGACCCAAGTAGCCCTTAATGAACACCTCGTTGCCTTCGCCGTACTGCGACAACCAGTCTATGAGGTTTTTATCGCTCTGGAAAAACTCCGTATTATCCAAAGGCAAGTAGGCGGTGGTGATTGTTACACCCCAACTGAACGTACCTGCCTGGGCTTCGCGGTTGCCTTGGATAATCTCAAACAAGGCAGTCATGGCACGAGGATCATGACTCAAGAAGACAATCTTATCCCCCTTTTCCACAGTGAAGCTAACATTGTCGAAAAGAACGGTACCATCTTCGGCCACAGCTTTCAAGCCTTCCACTTCAAGAATCTGGTTGCCCGGTTCACGTTCCATCTGGAAGATGATGCCAGGATACTTACGCGTGCTGGGACGAATTTCTTCTACGTTCAACTTCTCCAGCATCTTCTTACGGCTGGTTGTCTGCTTGCTCTTTGCCACGTTGGCAGAAAAGCGGCGGATAAACTCCTCCAGTTCCTTACGTTTCTCTTCTGCTTTGGCCTTTTGGTTTTGGGCTTGGCGCAAAGCCAACTGCGAACTCTCGTACCAGAAACTATAGTTACCGGCAAACATCGTTACCTTTCCAAAGTCGATGTCCACCGTATGGGTACATACACTATCCAGGAAGTGGCGGTCATGGCTGACCACCAACACCGTCGTTTCCATATCACTCAGGTAGGACTCCAACCACTGTACCGTATCCAAGTCCAAATCATTGGTAGGCTCGTCCAACAGCAAGTTGTCAGGGTTGCCAAACAAAGCCTTAGCCAGCATTACACGCACCTTCTCCTTACCGCTTAACTCACCAACCAGCAGGTTATGTTTTGCATCCTTAATACCAAGCCCGGAAAGCAGGGTCCCGGCATCGCTCTCAGCCGTGTACCCTCCACATTCCGCAAACTTTTCCTCCAATTCCGCGACACGAATACCATCTTCATCGCTAAAGTCCGGTTTACAATACAAGGCCTCACGCTCTCGCATAATGTCCCACATCGTGGTATGCCCCATCAGTACCGTATTCAGCACAGTTTCCTGGTCGTATTGGAAATGGTCCTGAGAAAGCACGCTCAAACGCTCACCAGGTCCCAACTCGATGGTGCCTTTAGTTGCTTCAAGCTCGCCGCTAATAGCTTTCAACAGCGTAGATTTACCTGCGCCATTCGCTCCGATTATACCATAAATATTTCCAGGGGTAAATTTAATGTTTACGTCCTTGTACAGGACACGTTTGCCGAATTGAATTGCTAAGTTACTGACTGTTATCATTTATATCTTTATATTTCTATTTCTTTATTTCATACTTTCGCCCACAAACTGGAAGGGCAAAAGTGACTTAACGGAATTCACCACGTGAATACCGTCCCTACCATAGAGCAAGATGCGCATGGGGCGTTGATAACGGTCCTCCACCTCTAACATCACCTGACGGCATGCCCCACAAGGAGGGATAGGGAAACGCGTAAACACTCCCGCCTCAGTACGGGCAGCAATGGCTATGGCTGTAATATCCTGATCAGGATGCATGTGCTGTGCATGGAAAATAGCCGTACGCTCAGCACACAAACCAAGCGGATAGGATGCGTTTTCCTGGTTGCTGCCAGACAACACCTCACCGTTCTCCAAACGCAGGGCTGCACCTACACAGAACTGGCTATAAGGGCTGTAACTATTGTCCGTTGCTTTCAGGGCAAGTTCAACCAACTCACGGTCTTGCGAATCCAGTTCGTCCATCGCGAAAACTGTTACTTCGCTCTTTATTTCGTACGTACGCATGTGATATACCTTATTTAATTTAGCGCTTGAAAGGAAAATTCCATGCAAAGATACATAAGATTTCCCGATTTTTGGTTACTTTTGTTCAATAAAAAATAAAACAATGAGTTACCGCAGTCTTTTCTCCTTTCTTTTGGGATATTTTTTCTTGATTCTCCCCGTCTCGGCACAAAATGCCTACACGCAGTACATCACTCAATACAAACAACTGGCTATTGACAAGATGCAACGCCATCGCATCCCTGCCAGCATAACGTTGGCGCAAGGTCTCTTGGAAAGTGCGGCCGGGCAAAGCCGGCTTGCCCGTTTGGCCAACAACCACTTCGGAATCAAGGCATCCAGCGAATGGACAGGCCCCGTCATTCTGAATGATGATGATGCAAAGGATGAAAAGTTCCGTAAATACAATTCTGTTGAGGAGAGTTATGAAGACCACTCGAAGTTTCTTCTTCGCCCCCGATACAGCGACCTTTTCAAGTTAGACATAAAGGATTATAAGGGATGGGCGCATACATTAAAAAGATGTGGCTATGCCACCAATCCCCAGTATGCAAATATTCTTATCAGCGTCATTGAACGATATGATTTGGCGCAATACGACAATTACACGGGCTCCGGACGGGCGTTTTCTCGTCCTACCACTTCCCGAAAAGATGAAACAGAGAAATTCAAGGGCAGCAAACGCAAGCGGAAGCTGAATCGTTCGGAACGCCTCGAGATGGCCCAAGAAGCCAAGGATGCCGCAATTCAGAGTTTCCTCGTCGCTCACAATGTGAATCAGGTAAATGGCATCTATTGCATTACGGCTCTCCCTGGTGATAATCTGGAATCCATCGCCCAAGGAACGGGACTGTCCAAACGCAAAATACGCAAGTACAACGACATTCCCAGAGGAGGCAACGTTTATCCTGGTCAGACAATTTATCTCATGAAAAAAGCTGACACTAACCCTGACATGCGTGGCGTAGCCCACATCGTTCAGGGAGGCGAGAGCGTTTACGACATCAGCCAACGCTACGGAGTGAACCTCAAGTCCATCTATCTCATGAACGGCCTGAAGGACAACTATCAGCCTCGCGTAGGCGACCGTATTGTTTTGTGGCGTTAAACAAAGGGAGACACAATGAACGTTACAGGCATCCTACTTGGTCTGGCCACTTTTCTTAGCATCGGCCTCTTTCATCCCATTGTAATCAAAGCGGAATACTATTTCGGAGTCCGTTGCTGGTGGGCTTTTCTGCTTTCCGGCATTGGATTCCTTGCCGCTTCGCTTTTTGTCCAGAACAACTCGTTCAGCATTTTGCTGGGCGTAGAAGCATTCAGCTGCTTCTGGAGTATCCTGGAAGTCTTTCAGCAACGGGAGCGTGTACGCAAGGGGTGGTTTCCTATGAATCCCAAGCGCAAGGCGGATTATGAGCGTTGACCGCGCAATCCTACGCCTTGCCCTGCCCTCTATTGTATCGAACATCACCGTCCCGCTTTTGGGCATGGCTGATACAGCCATCGTGGGGCACATGGGAAATGCCGCCTTCATTGCAGCCATTTCACTCGGCACCACGGCTTTCAGCATGATCTACTGGGTATTTTCCTTTCTAAGGATGAGCACCAGTGGGCTTGTTGCCCAAGCCTATGGTGCCCGGGACAAAGCGATGGCAGCAGATGTAATGCGTAGAAGTCTGGCATTAAGCATAGGAATAGCATTCTTCCTGTTAATTTGCCAGCAACCCCTGTTCCGCGTTACTGCTTTTTTAATGCACGCTCGGACGGACGTTCTTCCCTATCTGCATACTTATTTCTTCACAGCCATTTGGGGTGCCCCCTCCATATTGCTCAACTACAGCCTCAGCGGATGGTTTATCGGACAGCAAGACACACGCACCCCCATGTGGGCTGCGATCTTACAAAACATCGCTAATATCCTTCTTAGCCTTTATTTTGTTTACGGCTTGCACGGAGGTATTGCAGGTGTAGCGTGGGGAACAGTGTCAGGCACCTGGACCGGAACATTGTTTATGATTTTCAGGCTTGATATTCGCCTTCTTTTAAAACCCACCGACAGAAAAGTCCGGAATCATCTGCTAAGTACGAATGTCGATATTTTTTTGCGTACGCTCTGTCTGGTGTGCGTAACAGTCTTTTTCACACGTGCCGGAAGCATGCAGGTCCAAGGCATATTAGAGGCAAACACACTTTTGATGCAGTTCTTCGTTCTTTTCAGTTTCTTTGCCGATGGCTTCGCAAATGCCGGAGAGGCTTTGGCCGGTAACTATCAAGGCGCAAACGACAAACGAGGGCTACGCACCCTCGTTCGTCATCTGCATCGCTGGGGACTTGGCATGGCCCTGTGCTTCGTATTACTCTACACCCTCTCGGGTCCCCTTGTCTTATCATTCTTTACAAACCAAAGCACGGTAAGAAACCTGGCCATAAACTATCTTCCCTGGCTCTGCCTGCTGCCCCTGACAAGCTACGCCGCCTTTATTTGGGACGGCATCTTCATCGGGCTTACCCGCTCCCGTCAAATGCTTTGGAGCATGTTAGCCGGCATGTTTACCTTCTTTCTGCTTTGGTTTACATTGCACCCTCTCTTGAACAACCACGCCCTATGGCTTGCTTTCGACGCCTATCTTGGAATGCGAGGATTGGCACAATGGAAGATGACACGCAGTTTTCAAGAATTGGCATAGGAGGATAGTTACGGTTTTTTCGCTTTGACGGTTTCCTTTGACTTAATCTCATAGCCTATTTTCCGGAAGGCTTCTTCAAAATCCTTACGAGACGTTTTCTTCCCGTCGTAGATAACGGTTACAGTCTGCGTGGGGATGTCCGTAATGATACGCTTCGTTCCTTTTACAAAACGGATGTTCTTTTTGATTTTATTCTCACAATTAGAGCAAGTCATCACTGGCGATGTGGTAACTCTCAGAGTGTCCGCAGCCTGCGAGGACACACTTTGCAGCACGAAGGCCACAAGTAATATTATTCCTTTCATAGTTTACATTGTTTTTTGGGTTCTTAATAAATCAGATTTTCTCCAGTTTGAAGCGAAGTCCGATGTATGCCATCGCTCCGTTCGTTGGCCCCCACACCTGCGTGGCATCAAAGGCTGGCAGCCAAGGGTTCCCGGCAGACACGACAGGTTCCGTCATACGATAGTTCGTAAGGTTTTCACCGCCCACGTAGAGACTGAAACGACGAAACTCACGCGTTACCTGCGCCTGTAACTGGAAGTAGGTAGGATAATCCTCCCATGTATATAGTTTGCCCTTACCGTTCAGATGGCCGGTAACATCAAACTGCCATAGTTCGGTTGGTGTCTTGTACGAAAGCGTTAGCAAGCCCTTATATCGCGAGGTCAGCGGACGCAGACGCAAAACACCATCGTAGGTGGTACGCGCGTCATTATAACGGAAGGCAGCTGTGGTGGTAAAACCGTCAAAGAAAGGATATGTTGCGTCCACCTGTACCGTATGGCTGCGGCTGCGTCCTTCCAGATTCTCGAACCGCAGGGTATGCGGGCCACTGGCTCCATCCACGTTGATTACCATCTGGTTGAGAAAATGCGTATAATAATACTCTCCGTTCAGCTCCAGCGTCCGTCCTGCCAATGGCACATTCAGATGCACCGATAGGCCGTGATTCCAAGCCTCCTCCTGTTTTATGTCTGGTGTCAGGGAGAGGCTGCGCCCGGAAGCCAATAGTTGTGCGTTCTCTGCCAGGGCATGCGGAGAGCGGTAGCCCTTTCCCGTGGATGCACGAAGGGTAAGTTCATCAAAGGGCTGGTACTTCACATGGAGGCGTGGTGTGAAAAATCCCCCATAGAGCGAAGAGTGGTCCCAACGCATACCGGGCATTACGCTAAGCCGTTCACCCAACTTATACGTATATTGTACGTAAACCCCTGGAGTAGTCTCCTGACTGCGACGATAGAGGCTAATCGTTCGGAAACCCGACTCGCGGTAGTGGTCGTGGTTCAGCGAAGCACCTATCGAAAGGTTATGGTAAGGGGAAAAATCGTGCTCATACATAAGTTGGGCATAGCCGGTCTTATGAAGCACGCCATAAAGGGTATTGCCAAAGCGGTTGTCGGCCTTGTGCCATGAACCTGTAAGCATCAATGCAACGGAAGCGTTATGCTCGGGATTCGTGATGATAGCGTTCTTCCACTGTCCCTCATAGCGGTTGGTTTCCACGTGGGTGCTATAGTGGGGCATGGAGTTGTAAGCATGGTCGTGGCTCATGCCGCTCGTACGTTCATCACGCAGCGCACGAGCGGAAAACTGGCTGATGAAGCGTGGCGATACATAAGCCCAGCGATGCATCAGGTTGTACTGACGCAGACGAGGCATATCCATAAAACCGTCCCCGTCGCCATCATGTTCGTTCTGTCGATTCTCCACATGCAACAGCAGGCTGGTACTAAGGCGGTCGTTCAGATGGACGCTGCCGTCTACATTTACCTCCTGGCGCAGCTCGGAATCGAGGTAGGCATTGGCTCGCACGCCATCAGTTCCCTGAGGCTTCAGAAATTCCACGTTGATCTGACCCGTTACGCTCTCGTAGCCGTTTTTGACGCTCGCCGCTCCCTTGCTCACTTGAATGGACTGCATCCAAGGTCCGGGCACATAGCCCAGGCTGTAAGGCAGACTGGCGCCACGCAAATTAGGAAGATGTTCCGTAAGCATCTGCACATACGTACCGCTAAGCCCCAGCAGTTTGATTTGCCGCGCCCCTGTGGCGGGGTCGCCGACACTCACGTCCACACTTGGATTCGTTGTGAAGGACTCGCCCAGGTTGCAGCATGCGGCACGTACCAGCTGGTCTTGGCCGATAAGTTCTGTGTGGTTGATACGAAACTTGGAGACACTGCTTCTCCCGGCCTTTACCGAGATGCTGTTCAGCTGACTCTCTATGGCCACACTGTCCGATGTGGCCTGCGCCTGCAGCCCTGTGGCGCAGGCCAGCGTATAGCATACGCTGAAATAAAAAAATGATATACGCATTGATATGTATTTAGGATTATAATCTATGAATGACACAAAAAACCTGGTCGCCACTGCGTGGCAAACCGGTCCTGGCTGTGTCCCAAGAATCAAATCCTAAGTATACATATTTGCGCCAATAGCTCACGCGCCTCTGGCGGACAAGCTTTGACCGTGCCTCCACCTCGAGGCAAGAAAAGAGCGGAAAAACTCATACTGCTCTCCGCGGCAGGAACTGCCCAGAAAGGGAGTAAAGACCATAAGGGAGCAGGCAAGTGGAAAGTATCCGTGGATACGACGGCCTTTACATCCAGTAGGAACTGATGTAAATCCATACATGGGGGCATCTCGAAATGCGATGCCTCTTCTCCACTCTCCGCCGAAACAGGCTGTTGCTTACAGTGCTGTTGTTCCAGCACATCCATCTGGGTCAACACCCACATCCGACCTGAATGGCGACAATGAAGCAGGTTCACGCCGATGCCACAAAGAGGCATCAGCAGCGCCAGCATAAGAGTCAGAGATGTACGGATGTAGCGTTTCATGGGGCAAAATTACGAAGAAAATCACACACAACATTTTCCTGCGACGTTAATTATTTTTAATGCCGATTGAGAAACCATCATTTTAAGTGTTTTTTTGACGTGTTGTTTTGTTGAATCGTAACAAATATGTAACTTTGAAACATGATATAACACATACTGCCATACTGTGAAAAAACTTTCCTATCTATTGGCGCCTCTCTGTTCCCTGCTGATGGGTGTCGCTTACTTATATCTTCGCGAGAGCGAGGTGCTCTTTCGCATGCAGGAACTGTCCCTTTTCCTGCCTACGAAACACTTCCTCCGGACGAGTCTGGTTTATCCCGGCGGCCTGCTCACATGGGCCAGCGCCTTCATGACCCAGTTTTTTCACCATCCCTTGCTTGGTGTCAGTCTCCTGGCTTTAGCATGGATCTTCATCCTTGGGCTTACAGCCGTCATCTTTCGCCTGCGCAAGGCCTGGCTGTTGCTTGCCGCACTGCCTCAGATGGCACTATTGGCTGCTCTTGTACAAACGGGCTATTGGATTTATTGTACCAAACTGCAAGGCTATCCGTGGGTGCCAACTTTGGGCATACTATTCTCTCTGTTGCTCCTGCTCCCCACCTTATATAATAGGATAAGGGGTAACGCATGGCTACGATTGGCGTATATGAGCCTTGTCGCCTTGGCGGGCTATCCCCTGATGGGAGCCTGGGGCTTTTTGCCTGTTGGCGTTATGGGCTTTATGCGTTACGAGGGCGACAGGCGTATCACGCGACTGACGCTTGCCCTTTGCGCCATTGCCCTTATCGGCCTCGTTCCGGAACTTTATTACCAGTGGACATACACGCAGGTAGAGCACAAGCAGATCTACTTAGCCGCCATGCCCTGCTTCCAATACGGAGCCTCTGACCTTCATGAGTTCCGCTATGCCTATTATGCGCTTGCCCTAAGCTTTGTCCTCCTTGTTCTGCAAACCTGGATAAAGCCAGTAGGGCAAAGCCTGACGGCCTTGATAGGACTTGTGCTGATGGGCGCAGGCATCGCAGGCGTGAAGGCACGCTGGTACAGCGACACCAATTATCACAAAGAAATAGCCATGCTGAACGCCATTGAACGCCTGGATTGGGAAGGAGCCTTAAAAACAATGCGAAGCGCAGATATGGGTAAGCAGATGCCCCCTACCCGCCTGATGGTGATGTTGAAGAACCTGGCCCTCTTCCGCTTAGGAAGAATTGGTGACGAGATGTTCCGTTATCCCGAAGGTGCCGAGCAATACTGCCTTTGCGGCCGTCATATTACAACCATTGCAACGCCTCAAGGAGACAGCCTCACCCATCAGGACAATAGCACCGACCACATTGTCTGCCCCGTTCGCATCACCCAGTCGGGCGGTAAGATGCTTTACTATTTCTACGGCAAAGAACAATTCAGCTATCGCTGGTGCATGGAGGACGGCGTGGAGTTTGGCTGGAACGTGAACGTCCTTAAATACATGGTTAAGACCAGTCTGGTTACCGAGGATTGGAACGTGGCCAGTAAATACATCAATCTGCTCAAGCAGACGCGCTACCACAAGGCATGGGCCGAGCACTACGAGCAGTTCCTCCATCGCCGCAAACTCATGGAGCATGACCCCGAGTTTGCATCCATCCTGCCCATGGCGAACTTCCCCAACCGTTTGGACGGAGACATGACCTTGGTGGAAATGTATCTCCTACGCACCTTCAGTACGGGCATGGGAGCCGACCCGTATTATCAGGAGATGACCCTTGTCTGCTCCATGATCATGAAGGACATCAACCTTTTCTGGCCTCGCTTCCAACGCTACGTCGTCATGCATCAAAACGACGCAGGCTTCCGCGTGCCAACGCACTATCAGGAGGCAGCCTATCTGTTCTCCATGTTAGAGCCTCAGCGAGAGAGCGCCATGTGGCCCGGCCTCACCAACGCTCAGGCTGCCGAGAAAATTCCCTTCGATCCCAGCGTGAAGCAACGCTATGCCGATTTCATGCAGTTCAACGCCCAGTGTGGCAACATGAGCGAAGCACAAAAGAAGCAGGCCTTCCTGCCTCGCTTCGGGGACACTTTCTATTATTTCTACTTCTTGGTACGCAATCAAAAGACGAACTGAACATCATGAGAAAACTATTATACATTGCCCTTGCATGCATGCTGGCCGGCTGCGGCAGAGTAAGCGCACCCGAAGAATTTACCGAAAGCCGGGATAGCGCACGCGTCTATCCCGCATACCAGGATGTCGTGGTGCCACGTAACCTTGCCCCACTCACCTTTCATGTCGAGAACAAGGCCGATCGCGTCATCTGTGTCCTGAGCGATGGCAGGCAGAGCTTTGCCTACGAAGGGCCGGACATAGAACCCGCAGCCAAGGAGTGGCGGATGCTGGACGGACAAGTGAGCGTGGACACCTACGTGAAGAATAACGACCGCTGGTCAAAGCTCCGCAGTTTCACCTTCACCATCAGCAACGACAGTATCGACCCCTATATCAGTTACCGCCTGATTTCCCCGTCCTATGTTACTTACGAAGGGCTGACCATCTGCCAGCGCAACCTGGAGACCTACGACGAAAGCGTCATTTACAGCAATATGGCCAACAGCAACGAGAAAGACGGCCAATGTATCAACTGCCACAGCTATCAGAATTACAATCCCGACCGCTTTCAGTTCCATGTACGTCAGGCGCATGGCGGCACCATTATCGCACGCGACGGCAAGATAGAACGCATCGACATGAAGTCGGACAAGGCGATAAGCGCAGGCGTATATCCGGCTTGGCACCCTACCGCCAACCTGATTGCCTATAGCACGAACCGCACGGGCCAGAGCTTCCACACACACAGCAATCAGAAAGTGGAGGTGCAGGACACGTACAGCGACCTCATTCTTTACGATGTGGATAATCACGAAATCCTGCCATTGGAGAGCGATTCAAACCAACTCGACTGCTTTCCCCATTGGAGCCCCGACGGACGTTATCTATATTTTTGCAGTGCATATTACGAGAAAAAAGATACCTCGGCCGGCGTAACAAAGGAATACGACATGATTATGAACTATCAGGATGTCCATTACAACCTCTATCGCCGTTCGTTCGACCTCAAAAGCAAGTCTTTCGGCGCGCGTGAAATGGTCTATGATGCGGCGCGCGACAGCATGAGCGCCACCCTGCCACGCGTCAGTCCCGACGGCAGATGGCTGATGTTCACCATGGCGCCATACGGTGTTTTCCATATATGGCACAAGGCAGCCGACCTCTACCTGATGAACCTCGAAAGCATGGAAACAAGAAGGCTGGAGGAAATCAACTCGCCCGAGGTGGAAAGCTATCACAGCTGGAGCTCAAACAACCGCTGGGTCATCTTCTCTTCGCGTCGCGACGACGGCAATTTCACCCGCCCGTTCATCGCTCACATGACGCCTGACGGCCGATTCTCCCGCCCGCTGGAACTGCCCTCCAGACATCCCCTTTACCACCGCGAACTGATGCGCTCATACAACATTCCCGAGTTCATGAGCGGCCCCGTAACCATACGACCGCAGGACCTTGCCCGTGCCATACGACAGGACTCCATCAAGGCAAAATAATACCATTGCAGACAAATAACAACCAAACCGATAATCGCATGAAACGCACCTTCCTTGTCTCCGTTCTCTTGGCGATGAGCCTCGTGTCAGGGGCACAGCAGTACGAACGGCAACGGCAGCAAGCGCTCGCAGAGAATGTGGCGCTGAGCACCTTTCAATCCGAACAGCAAAGGCTGTGGAACTTTGACTGGCACTTTCAACCGGGCAATCCGGAGGGGGCTGCCAGCCCGCAGACGGACGACAGCCAATGGCGCAAGCTGGACCTTCCCCATGATTTCCAATTCGAACAGCCTTGGAGCGAGGAACATGGCGGAGCACGCGGCTTCAAGCCCATGTGCGACGGTTGGTACCGCAAGCATTTTCAGGCTCCCGAATCGTGGAGGGGCAAGGAGGTTGTCCTGGATTTCGAAGGCGTACTCTACTTCTGCGATGTCCATGTCAACGGGCAAAAGGTGGCATCCCATGAGTACGGCTACTGTGGTTTCGAGGTCAATATCAGCCCTTATCTCAGGTACGGAAAGGACAACGTGGTGGCTGTTTATGCCAATACAGGCAAGAAAAACGGCAGCCGATGGTACACGGGCGGCGGCATCTACCGCAACGTCCACCTGCGCCTCCAAAATCCCACACACATCGGGCGCCACGGCATCTTTGTAGCTACGCCCCACATCACGGATGCCAACGCCGAGGTGGCTGTAACCGTAGAGGTACACGGCTTCAAAAAGCGCAACACCCTGGTGCGGGCCACCGTACGCGACCGCCAGGGCAAGGTCATCGGGCAAGGCGAGAAGACGATGAACCAACTGACGAAGCACACCTACGACGAGGTCCGGCTGCCCGGCATCAACATTCCCCACCCCGTGCGCTGGGATCTGGACAATCCTTATTTATATAAGGTAGAGGTGGAAGTGTGGGCCGACAGCCTGCTTGTCGACCGGCGCACCGAGCGTTTTGGAGTGCGTACCATAGAATTCGGCAAGGACTTCGGCTTCAGGCTCAACGGACGCAAAGTGTTCCTCAAGGGCATGGCAAACCACCACGATATGGGTGCCTTGGGTGTGGCGGCCTTCGACCGCGGGCTGGAGCGCCAGCTACGTACCATGAAGGCCTTCGGCTATAACAGCATCCGCACCAGCCACAACCCCTATAGCAAGGCACTCACAACGCTTTGCGACAGTCTGGGCCTGCTGGTTGTGGACGAACTTATCGACAAATGGAGCGACGATGAATACTGGGGCGGCCGCAAGCCCTTCATGCAAATCTGGCCGGAACTGATAGGCGAATGGATCAGACGCGACCGCAACAGCCCCAGCGTTGTGCTATGGAGCCTGGGCAACGAATTGCAGACCAGAAAGCATTGGAGCGGCTACGACACGAACGATTGGGGCATTACGACCTATAACATCTTCAATCAAATGGTGAAGCGTTACGACCCTACACGCCTGACCACCGTCGCCATGTTCCCCGCCCGTGCGGGTGCCATCCGCGAAGAGCCAGAATTCAAGACCTACTTCGCACCCCCCGAACTGGCACTTGCCACAGAGGTGAGCAGCTTCAATTACCAATGGGACAAATACCCCAACTACTTCGAGTACGCCCCCAATATGATTCTCTATCAGAGCGAGGCCGTAACGAACCAGTTGCAAGCCCCCTTCTACGGCATGGACCAAAAACGTACCGTCGGCTTGGCCTATTGGGGTGCCATCGAATATTGGGGCGAAAGCAACGGATGGCCCAAGAAGGGATGGAACTTCAGTTTCTTCAGCCATACCCTGCAACCCTATCCCCAGGCTTATTTCATGAAGGGTTGTTTCGAGCCGGAGCATCCCATGGTGCGCATTGGCATGCGTACGGGCAACGAGAGCTTGGAATGGAACGACGTGCAGGTAGGACAAAAGACCTACACCAGTTTTTGGAACTGTTCGGAGGGAAGTACCCCTACCATCACCACCTTTACCAATGCCCCTCAAGTGGAACTGCTGGTGAACGGCCAGAGCCTGGGCATCAAACAAAACGACACCACAGACGTTTTCAAGCGAGGCATCATCACATGGCAGAACGTGCCCTACGGAAAGGGGGGAACACTGACTGCCATCGCCCGCGACATGACGGGAAAAGAACTCTCACGCCATCAGACAGAGACAGCCGGCAAGGCCGTTGCCCTGAAGGTGGAGGCTGAAACGCCCCACCACTGGAAGGCCGACGGCATGGACCTCCAGTACATCAACATCTACGCCGTAGATAAGGAAGGGCGTCAGGTGCCTATGTACAACGAGGAACTGAGCGTCAGTGTCGAGGGGCAGGCAACCTTCCTCGCCCTGGACAATGCCGACCACTACACCGACGAACTGTTCCACGGCATCCAATCCAAACGTATGCGTCAGGGCTATATGCAGCTCATCCTGCGCAGCAAACGGACGGCGGGAAAAGTGGACGTGAGAATGCGAAGTGGCAAACTGCAAAAAAAGATTAAATTCGAGACGAAAAAAGACCTGTGAAACTAACTGCATGTTTTGGGCAAAACATATATTTGATTTGATGAAAACATATAGATGTTTTGACCAAAACATACAGATGATTTTTTAGACGCAAAAAAACACACAAATCATTTGGCTGGTTCAGAACTTTAATTTACCTTTGCACCTGGAAATAACGCCACGGTGCCTTGGATGAGTGGCTTAGTCAACGGTCTGCAAAACCGTCTACGGCGGTTCGAATCCGCCAGGCACCTCCGGAAAGACACTCAGGTTTCGACATAGAAAACCCTGAGTGTCTTTTTATTTAATTACAGCTCATAAAACCGAAAAAACGAAAAACTATGAAACGCTTCCTTTCCCTGACAGCTACTGTTTGCATCGCAACGCTAACCCTGCAAGCCCAGGAGCCGGCGCGCGTCAGCTGTGCTTCCTTTTTGCGCACACAGGACAAGGCCGATGTCGTTATCCCCTTCCGCCTCTCGGACGAGGGAAAGGCTACGCCCATGCAATGGGGCCTGGACTTGGCATGGCTGAGCGAAACAAACGTGCGCACGGGTATCTTCTACGCCGGTCGCGAGATGATTGACGTTATCCGCACATCCTTCCAACCTACCTACAACGTCGAAGAAGGCACTTTCAACGCCGAGCAAAAGAAAGCATTGGACGAACGCATCTCCATCATCAA
Organism: Prevotellaceae bacterium; assembly: GCA_028723455.1. Taxonomy (GTDB): domain Bacteria; phylum Bacteroidota; class Bacteroidia; order Bacteroidales; family Bacteroidaceae; genus Physcousia. Next base: position 28,677 of record JAQYEW010000013.1, read on the forward strand.
ACGATGGCTAAAGCCCGATGTCAGCCTCTACCTCAACTGCGACCACCCTACGGTCGACCCCTGGTACAACGATGCCGCCACCACCTCTCTGGGACGCGGACAGCGATGGGCGAAACTGATTGACCTTTCCGCCGATTATTACAAAAGCAAGGGACTCGCCAACCTTACAAGCATACTGCCCTTTAACGAGCCAGACTTTGGATGGGACCAGGGCTTAAGCACACAGCGCATGGAGGATTTCCGCAGTATCTGCAAGGTATTGCGCGAGGACGGAATCTACAAGGACAAATATGCCGCGGTGCGCCTGTGTGGTGGCAACACCCTGAATAACGACCGCGCCTTGGAATGGTGGCGTTATAGCAAGGATTACCTCAACGAAGGCAACACGCACCAGTTGGCCGGATCGTTCAACACCTTTGCCGATTTCTACAAGGAAATGAAACTGGCAGGGCATCACGCCACCGCTGACGAGCTGCATAACGTGATGGAATGTATGGTAGGTGCCGAATACGGCTTGCAAACAGGCATTTGGTGGGGTACGAACGAATACACACGTTCGCAATTCATGAAAGCCACCTATCACCGCAACCCTGGAAAGCGACTGGCCTATGCAGAGCATCGCAACAACTGGACGGCAGCCAGCATCTATCGCCATGCCGATGGAAGCGTACAGGCCTTTGGGGGCATGAGCGAACGCCAAAGCGCCACCACACGCTATGACTTCGTAGCCACTGACCGCCCCGTGTGGTACGATGGTCAGCGTGGCCGCAACTATGTCATGTACCTGCCCGGCGGTACGGGATACCAACAGGGGCAGAGCAGTGCCGAGGTTACCGTGAACGTGCAGAGTGGAGATGACGTTATGCCGCGCATCGAGGAAGGAGTCTATAAACTGGTAAATGTGAACAGCGGCAAACTTGCAGGCTTTACCACCAAGCCGCAAAGCGAATGGACCGCCCTGACCCAGCGCAATAACAACAACACCTACAAATTCCTGCAATGGAAAGTAACGCCCCTGCGCACATCGGGTGATTTCAGCTACTACACATTCGTCCTGAATACGGACAACGACCTGTACCTGGACTTGCTGAACTGGAATTTCAACAGTGGTGCCGACGTGGGCGTTTATCCCGGCGGCGGCAACGTATTGGAGCAATGGTATCTGGAATATGCCGGGCAGGGTGCTTTCTACATCCGTAACCGCTATTCAACCAAGTGCCTGGAGGTGGAGGGAGGCAAGACCACCGCCGGCGCAAAGATCTTATTGGGAGAATTCACGGGACAGCCCAACCAGCAATGGCGCTTCGTGGCCACCAACACAACACCCGACCAACAGGCACCTGCTGCACCTACAAACGTGAAAGCCGCACCGCAACCCAACAGCATACAGCTATCGTGGACGGCTCCCGCCGACCGGGACATCAAAGAATATGTGGTGCTGCGCAATGGCTATGTCCACGCCAAGGAAATTGTTACGACTTCATTTACCGACAACGAGGCTGAAGCCGACAGCACCTATACCTATCAAGTGTACGCTATCGACAAATCGTTGAACTACGGCGGACGCAGCGAGACAGTTACAGGAGCAAGCACGACGGACGAACAGAGCCAAGTGATGCACTTGAGCTTCAACTCGACGCTCTCGGACAACACCGTGAACGCCAACCATGCCGCCATCTACGGAGAATCCCAATTCCTGACCAAGGACAACCGGGAGGTGCTGAACCTAAGCGGAGTGAACAACTACGTCCAACTGCCCTTCACCATAGCCAACCACAATGCGCTCAGCATTAGCGTGTGGCTTTACTACCGTGGCGGAAATATCTGGCAACGCGCCTGGGATTTCGGCAACGGCCCAGAACATTATATGTTCCTGACCACCAATGCCGGCTCCGGTCCTCGCTTCGCCATCAAGAATGGAGGAAACGAGGAAAGCGTCAGTGCCGCCTCACGACTGACAATCAATCGTTGGCATCATCTTGTCGTAACCATCGGCGATGGCACAGCGCGCCTCTATATCAACGGCAAACTCGAAGGCGAAAACACAAACATCAGTATCAAGCCCAGCGACATACGGCCCACCCTGAACTACATCGGCCGCAGCCAGTTCATCAACGACCCCTACCTGATGGCTTACGTCGACGAATTCCAAGTCTACAACTACGCCCTCAGTGCGGAAGAGGTGGCGGACATGACCACGGGTATCAGGCCTCAACAAACGGATGCGCCCACTTCCGCCAGCCCGACCTACAACCTCAACGGACAGCACGCCACACAAACGGACCGCCTCCTGATTAAGAACGGCAAGAAGATGATCAGAAGCGCACAGGCATCACAACTGAAGGTACAATGATTATCCAAATTCCCGACGGTTTGGGCCTGGTGGCCTTGAGTGGAGGAGCGGACAGCGTCGCCCTGCTTCGCCTTGCCGTCCAGGCACATGCCAACGTGGTAGCCCTACATTGCAATTTTCAATTACGGGGCGCGGAGAGTCGGCATGACGAGCAATTCGTCCGCCAACTGTGCGGCACGCTGGGTGTGCCCCTCCATGTGCGTGCGTTTCCTACGGAGGCTTACGCCAATGCACACGGTATCAGCCTGGAAATGGCGGCTCGCGACCTGCGCTATGCTTGGTTTCAAGAAATGCGACAGGAACTTGACGCCCAATGGATTGCCGTTGCGCATCATCGTGAGGACCAAGCCGAGACTGTCCTCCTGAATCTGCTTCGCGGCACAGGCATCAAAGGATTAGGCGGAATGCAAGAGAGGAATGGCTACGTCATTCGCCCCCTATTGCACCATTCCAAACAAGAGATTCTGGATTATCTGGCCTCAATCGGGCAGGCGTTTGTTACAGACAGTACCAATCTGGAACGCGATGCCCTGCGCAACCGCCTCCGTTTGGATGTGATGCCCTTGCTGCGTGAAATCAATCCGCAGGCAATCGAACACATCTGCCAAACGGCAGAAATCGTGCGAAGCATGCCCCCGACCGACGAATGTCCATCCCCACCCTACACACCGTTCACGCTACATACTTGGCTCCACCCTCTCGGTTTCACCTTAAGTCAGCAGCGCGACATCCTGCGCCATTTGGACGGTTCTCCAGGCGCAATGTACGAAAGCCCTACGCACCGCCTTTTGCGTGATAGGGGCCGCCTTATCGTTGAAGCCAAGCAAGCCACCTCTCTGCCCACTGTCAGGCAACAGATCATTGAGGTTCAGGATGCCATCGCATTTCTGCATAAGCAACCCAAGGAGCCACGCTTTGCCTATCTTGATGCCGACAAACTATTCTTTCCCTTAACGCATCGCCTGGCAGAAACCGGAGACTCCATTCAGCCCTTCGGCATGAAAGGCAAACGCAAATTAGTGAGCGACCTGCTGACGAATCTTAAATTCAACCGATTCCAGAAAGGACGACAAAGCGTGATGCTCTCCAAGGGAGAAATCGTTTGGGTTGTTGGGGTGCGAAGTGCCGAACCTTATCGCCTGACAGAGCATACAAAGCGTGTCCTCGTGATGGAGGTAGCAGAATAAAGGATAATAATTTATTGCCAAAAAACATCGTATTTCAATAATTTGTTGTAATTTCGCAAATATTACACTTCAAACGAAATTAAATGGTAAAAAGATGGCAATGATAACAAAAGAAGCCGCATTGGAATACCACGAGAGTGGACGTCCCGGCAAAATCGAAGTGGTTCCCACCAAAGCTCACAGTACTCAGACAGACCTTTCGCTTGCCTATTCTCCTGGCGTGGCCTATCCTTGTCTTGAAATACAAGAGAATCCCAACAACGTATATAAATACACCGACAAAGGCAATCTGGTGGCTGTTATCAGCAACGGAACGGCGGTGCTGGGTTTGGGAGACATAGGCGCCATGAGCGGCAAACCCGTCATGGAGGGCAAGGGCCTGCTGTTTAAAATCTATGGAGGCATCGACGTTTTTGACATCGAGGTTGCCGAGAAGGATCCCGAGAAATTCTGCGAGGCAGTAGAAAAGATAGCCCCCACCTTTGGAGGCATCAACTTGGAGGACATCAAGGCGCCCGAGTGTTTCTATATCGAGGAACGACTGAAGAAAACCCTTGACATTCCCGTGATGCACGACGACCAGCATGGCACCGCAATCATCTCAGCCGCAGGTCTGAAGAACGCTTTGGAAGTGGCAGGCAAGGACATTTCAAAAGTAAAGATTGTGGTGAACGGCGCAGGAGCAGCAGCCATCTCCTGCACCAAGATGTATGTGGCCTTGGGTGCAAAGGTGGAGAATATCGTCATGCTGGACAGCCGTGGCGTTATTACCGATGAGCGTCAGGACCTGACAGCGGAAAAACGCCTGTTCGCCACCAGCCGCCACGACATACATACCTTGGAGGAGGCCGTTCGCGGAGCCGATGTCTTTGTAGGACTTTCGAAAGGTAACGTATTGAGCCAAGACATGGTGCGGTCCATGAGCGAAAACCCGGTCGTGTTTGCCCTGGCCAATCCCGTGCCGGAAATCAGCTACGAGGATGCCATGGCCAGCCGTCCCGATGTATTGATGAGTACCGGTCGCAGCGACTATCCCAACCAGATCAACAACGTAATCGGTTTCCCGTATATCTTCCGTGGTGCTTTGGACGTGCATGCTACAGCTATCAACGAAGAAATGAAGTTGGCGGCCACCCTGGCAATCGCAAACCTGGCCAAGCAGGCCGTGCCCGATGTGGTAAACGAAGTGTATCACGTGAACGACCTCACTTTCGGCCCCAAATACTTCATCCCCAAGCCCATCGATCCCCGTCTGATCACGGAGGTCAGTGCAGCGGTGGCCAAAGCCGCCATTGAAAGCGGAGTGGCTCGCAAGACGATTGATGATTGGGATGCGTACAAGCGTAGCCTGCGTCAGCTGCTTGGTCAGGAGACCCAGCTCACGCAAAACCTCTACGATACGGCACGCAAACATCCCCAGCGTATTGTCTTTGCCGAGGGTTTGCATCCCAGTATGATTAAGGCTGCTGCCCAGTCGCAGGCAGAAGGCATTTGCCACCCCATTCTCCTGGGCAACGAGGAAATGATTACTAAAATGGCGGCCGAACTGGAGATTTCCCTGGAGGGCATTGAAATCGTTAACCTTCGACACGACCGCGAACGCGAACGCCGCGAACGCTATGCCCAACTGTTGGCGCAAAAGCGTCAACGCGAGGGCTATACCTTCGAGGAGGCCAATGATAAGATGTTTGAGCGCAACTACTTCGGTATGATGATGGTGGAAACCGGCGAAGCCGACGCTTTCATCACGGGACTCTACACCAAATACAGCAATACCATCAAGGTGGCCAAGGAGGTGATCGGCATCCGACCCGAATACAAGACCTTTGGTGCCATGCACATCCTGAACACAAAGCAAGGCACCTATTATCTGGCAGATACCCTCATCAACCGCCACCCGAACGAAGAGGTGCTGAAAGACATTGCCTTGTTAAGCCAAAGAACCGTCGAGTTCTTCAACGACAAGCCTGTGATGGCAATGGTGAGCTACAGCAACTTTGGCGCTGACGAGCAAGGGTCGCCACTCGCTGTGCGTAATACCGTCAAGGCCCTACAGGAAGAGTATCCCGACATGTTGATAGATGGTGAGATGCAAGTCAACTTTGCCCTCAATCGTGAAGCGCGAGACCTGAAGTATCCTTTCACCCGCCTGAAGGGTCTGGATGTAAATACACTGATCATGCCCAACATGTCGGCTGCCAACAGCACCTACCAACTGCTGCAAGCCTTGGCTCCCGAAGTGGAAATTATAGGTCCTATCCAAATGGGATTGAACAAGCCCATTCACTTCACCGACATTGAGAGTTCTGTGCATGACATCGTTAATGTAACCGCCGTGGCCAGCATTGATGCTTATGTAGAGAAAGTAAAGTGTGGGAAAAAATAAGAACAGTCCATAAACAAAAAAAGCTCCGAAAGACACAAAACCAGGTCTCTCGGAGCTTTTCTTTTGCTATGGTATCAATAACCGCTGAAGATCCGCAAACTCCCCATTAAAAAGGTTGAGGTCGACATCATCCTCAATGCCATCAATACGTCCGTCCTCTGTATATTGCCACATCATCCATTCGCCACGATAGCGCAGCTTGCGCATATTGTAATGAGCCACCCAAAAAGGATAGGCATCAAAACGCGGGTCCTTCAGAAACTTCATGCGAAAACTGTAGCTGGCGTAAAGAATCGGTGTTGCACCTGACTTCTTTTCAGCATAATCCAGCCAGGCAAGTACATCCTCCTGAAATTCTTCCAAGGGTTTGGAGCCTCGCTCCTCCACATCAAGAATAGGAGGCAGGTCTCCGCTTTCCAACTGGACCTGGCGGAAGAAATGCTTTGCCTGGAGTGTCGGGCTGCTTGATGGGTTAAAGAAATGATATGCCCCACGCACAAAACCATAACGACGTGCTTTGACAAAATTATCACGGAATCGACGGTCTGTGTGGTCACTGCCTTCGCTGGCCTTGATGATGACAAAACGAATGGGGAAACCGTTCAGTCTGGCATTTCTTAATGCCTCCCAATCAATGATACGCTGATAATGGCTGACATCAATACCACGAATGTTGTAGTTCTTGAAATACTCAGGCTCACGCGTGGGGCGCGTTATCAGCGGTAAAATGAAATAGGAAAATAAGGCAGCGAAAGCCAGCAAGGCCATCACGGCTCCAGCACTTAAAGAGAAGAAGCTAATGCCAAAACGCGAATGGCGAACCTGCTTCCTGCCTGATGCGGGGCGTTTCTTGGGTGATGCTTTGCGAGCTTTCGCTGCCATTAAAAAGCAAAGAGAAAATTACTTAGCCTGCTCCAAGGCCAATGTTCTGGTGCACTGGTCGCAAACCTCGGTAGGACCGAAGTACTGGATGGGGCCGGGATAGATATAAGCAGTCTGACGTGCCCACTCATCACGCTTGCCGGCGAAGAACTTGAAGGGGGCACCATCCAACTCAACAAGAGCCTTGCGGATAACGGGCTTGTTAGCGCCATTACGACGCTCAATGTTCATCATCATCGTGATGGGTACGCCGCCAGCAATCCATTCGGCCGCAGGGGCTGTCGTATTCTTGATGATGCTCATATAGCCGGTCTTGCCGGTAGCAATCAAACGGCTGGCGTTGAAACCAAGGCTATAGCAATAGTCGGCATCATAGTTAGAGGGGGCTGCACAACGTCCTTCGTAACCGAAGAAATGGTGCTGGGCGGCAAACTTACCTACGAACTTACCCTCCTGTTTCCACTGGTCCAACTTATCGGCAACCATTCGGCTCAGCAGTTTCTCTGTCTCAATCAGAGATACCTGTACATTACCATGAGGATCGCGGTCGAGACAGAGCTGACGAGCCACGTCGGCGGGCAGGCTCTCCAATACGGCCAGATTATCAGCCGAAGTGTTGTTCTTTACGAAGGCAATCTGTGCATCTGCGCTCTCAAACTCACGTGCCTCGCCTGTTGCGGGATCGGTAAGAATCTCGTTCAGCTGGCTGATAAGCTTCTTGATGGCAGGAATGAACTCAATCAGGCCCTCGGGAATCAGCACGGTACCAAAGTTATTGCCATCGGCGGCACGCATGGCAACAGCCTGGGCAATATAGGTAACAACATCATCCAAGCTCTGTTGCTTAGCCTCAATCTCCTCTGAAATAAGACACACATTGGGCTGAGTCTGCAAAGCACACTCCAAAGCGATGTGGCTGGCACTACGACCCATCAGTTTGATGAAGTGCCAATACTTACGGGCACTGTTGCAGTCGCGCTGAATGTTACCAATCAGTTCGCTATAAGTCTTACAAGCAGTGTCAAAACCAAAACTGGTTTCAATTTGCTCGTTCTTCAGGTCGCCGTCAATGGTCTTGGGGCAACCGATCACCTGCACGCCGTACTGCTTGGCTGCATAATACTCTGCCAACACGCAAGCATTTGTATTTGAGTCATCACCACCAATAATAACAAGAGCCTGAATACCCAATTCACGAAGAATTTGGATACCGCTCTCGAACTGCTCCTCCTTCTCCAATTTTGTACGGCCAGAGCCAATGATGTCAAAACCGCCAGTATTACGATACTCGTCGATGAAAGCGTCCGTAAACTCAACGTACTTATGATCAACCAAGCCACCAGGTCCCATCAGGAAACCATAGAGTTTGCTGTTCTTGTTCAGAGACTTCACACCGTCGTACAGTCCGCTGATTACGTTATGGCCACCAGGAGCCTGGCCACCACTGAGAATGATACCCACATTGATGGGATCGTGATTCTCGCTCTCCGCACTTTGGAACTCAACAACAGGCAAGCCGTAGGTGTTGGGGAACAACGCCTTAATCTCCTCCTGATTACCTACGCTTTGGGTAGCAGCGCCTTCAACGGCTTTTACCGCGCCCTGCAAAGCTGTGGGCAACTTGGGCTGATAGGCAGCTCTTGCAATCTGCAATGCACTCTTTTCCATTTCTTGTCTTATGATTATATTAAATATGATAATGTTTTTTCCAGGTGCAAATATACGGAAAAAGCGCAAGTCAAAGGGCATCAGAAAGCGATAAAAAATATTTTCTAAGGAAAAGATTGGCTTTGCCGGATTTTTTGTTATCTTTGTAACTCAACAGTCAACACAAACAACCCACTATTTCAAAAAAAAATGGCAAACAAAAGAAACCTGAAGAAACAGATCAACACCCTGTGTGGTACCTTGCTTATTGAGTGTGTGGCAACTGCCCATTTCAAAACAGGCATCCCCCAAGAGGATATTGACAGCATCATGGTCAGCACACTGAACCTTCAGAGTGATATGATTTCGCGTGTCAGCCACGTTGAACCCGGTTTGAAAGCCAGCATCTTCTTCAAAAAGCTGCGCAAGGAATTGGCAGAGCGTGCCGAGGATATCATGAACCAGCTCTACGCCATCGCATAAACGACAAAGCATGTTGCAGAGACTGAGCGCTTGGCTATTATTCAATGTGTTGGGCTTCACCATCGAGGACACGATAGAGAAGCCCAACAAATACATTATCGCCCTGGCTCCGCACACCAGTAATTGGGATTTTATTATTGGGCAACTCTACGCTCAAGCCACTGGTCTGCGTACTGACTTCCTAATGAAAAGAGAGTGGTTCTTTTGGCCTCTCAGCCTCCTGTGGCAACGCATGGGCGGCATCCCCGTGTTTCGGGAGAAAAACATGAGTATGACAGATGCTATAGCCCAAAGCGCCCGCAAATCCCAATCGTTCCGCTTGTGCATCACACCGGAAGGCACGCGCAAACGACAACCGGAATGGAAGAAAGGCTTCTATTACATCGCCCTTAAGGCAGAGATTCCCATTCTGCTATATGGGTTAGATTACGGAAACCGAAGAATCGTCTGCACGCGAATGATTATGCCTACGGGCGACATCGAAAGCGAACTGACAGAAATCAAGCGCTATTTTGAAACATTCAAGGGCAAGCACCCCGAAAACTTCACCACAGGACTATGAACATCAAGAAATGTCTTGCGGTGATTTTGCTGTTTGTCAGCTACCTGGCGTATGCGCAAACAAGCCTCAACACCGCAACCAACCAACAGCTGCAACAATATTTCAATCGCAGCCGAAACCAGCAGATTGTCAGCGACAATCCACTGCGCCTACTTAACACAAGCGTACTTACCGCAGAACGCTCGCTGAATATTTATTTGAACGAGGTATTGGGCGAACAACCCATGACGCGCGAAGATGTGCGTCAAATGTACCGCGACATCAGGCAAATACTGCCTGCGCCCTATAACACCTACACGTTGAGCATCTTTTGCGGCACACAACCTCTGGAACAACTCATACAATACGACGTCAACGATACCACAGACCTCTCAAACCGCATTTGGCGTAACATAGACTACAAAGGACATCCTTGGGTTAAAAGAACAAACCTTCCCTATGAGACGAAGGACGGCCTGCAAGACCGGCACTTAGCACTCTGGGCCAGTCATGGCCGCTTCTATGACCAAAACGAAAACCGATGGCAATGGCAGCGCCCGCGTCTTTTTGGCACCACTGAAGATCTCTTTACCCAAAGCTTTGTCGTGCCCTATCTGATGCCCATGCTGGAGAATGCCGGTGCTATCCTTTATTCTCCTCGTGAGCGCGACTGGCAAAAAGATTCTTATATCCTCGACAATGACAATCCACAATGGGGCGGACTGTATCGCGAGATAACGGGGCGCAACGAATGGGTAACAACCGGTATGGGATACGGCAGTACGGCAGACGTCCTGCTCAATGGGCAGAACCCCTTTGAAGGAGGCACCTTTGCCATGACAGATGTGCAAACAAGCCACCGGATGACGAGCAGTATTGTATGGCAACCTGACTTCAAGAAAGAAGGTGATTACGCGGTGTACGTAAGTTATGTCAGCCTGCCAACAAGTATTCCAGATGCGACCTACATCGTTCGCCATAGCGGAACAAACACCACCGTGCGCGTTAACCAACAGATGGGTGGTCGTACGTGGGTCTATCTGGGTACCTTCCATTTCCAAGCCGGCAACCCTGAAGACAATCAGGTAAAGCTAACAAACCAAAGCAACTATCGTGGCGTGGTTACTGCAGACGCAGTGCGTTTTGGTGGTGGCATGGGAAATATCGCTCGTGGGGACAGCCTCTATCCCGCTGTGCGAAGCATGTTGCCGCGCTATCTGGAAGGCGCCCGATACAGTGCGCAGTTTGCCGGTGCGCCCTACAAATATTACGCCAACAAAGATGGCACAGACGATTATGCAGAGGATATCAATGTGCGCTCGCTCATGACAAACTACATGGCACGTGGCAGCGTCTATCTGCCTGGCGATAGTGGCTTGTGCGTGCCATTGGAACTAAGCATGGGCATACACAGCGATGCCGGCCAGCGTGGCGACATGAGCACCATAGGTACATTGGGCATCTACACGACAGGACGCTACACCAAGGGCGAATATGAAGGCCTCTTGGCCGAGGGATTCTTACCTGCCGGCATATCAAGAACCACGTCGCGCGACCTATCAAACCTGGTGATGAGCAGCGTATGCAGCGATATCCGCAGCTTTTTTCCCTCCTGGACACGTAGACAAATGTATGACCGCAACTACAGCGAATCACGTCTGCCCGAAGTGCCCAGCATGATCTTGGAAATGCTTTCGCACCAAAACTATGCCGACATGTTACTTGGACATGACCCTTATTTCAAGTTCCTTGTGTCCAGAGGCATTTACAAGGGAATACTGCGCTATGTCCGCCAAATGCACAATCAAAGCCCGCCCGTCATAGCACCTCTTCCCGTGCATGCCTTTAGTGCCTTAGTAACAAACAGCGCCGACAGTGTGCACCTCAGTTGGCAACCGACTATGGATTCCTTAGAACCCACTGCAGCCCCCACTCACTTCGTACTTTACACAGCCATTGGCAACGGCGATTGGGACAATGGCACACAGATCTTCGGTACCAATCTGAGCTTGCCCTCCCATCGCGGCGCCCTTGTACGCTACCGCATCTGTGCGGCGAACAGCGGAGGTGTCAGTGTTCCCAGCGAAGAGCTATGCACTTACTCCCCCTTTGCCGGAACAGGCACCCGCATGCTCATTGTCAATGGGTTTACCCGACTGGCGGGGCCGCAACCCATTGACAATGACAGCCTTCGTGGTTTCCGCTTCGACATCGACCCCGGCGTGGTGCATTACAAGAGCCCTTGCTACAGTGGCCGACAGATAGCTTTCAACAAGAAGTCTCCCTCTTCCTTGGGTGAAAGTGGTAAAGAATATGAACATCTTTTGGTAGCGGGCAACACTTTTAATTACCCCACCTTACACGCTCGCGACCTACTGAACACGGGGCATTCCCTATGTATATCGAGCAGTTCCATTGAGGCGTATGAAAAAAACGCTCCCCAAGCACAAGTTCTCGATCTTATTTTGGGGGCACAGCGCAACGATGGCTACAGTTTGACATCCAAGCAAGCATTCACGACTGCAACCATAGAAGCACTCAGCCGACACGCCCAGAACGGTGGCAGCATCCTGCTAAGCGGAGCTTATCTGAGCGAAGAACTTGCGGCCTACGAATCCTTTTCCCAAAATGTGCTGCACATGAATCCCTCTGGTGCCGTATCCATTGCTGATTCCGCCAACATCGTCCAAGGAATGGGAGCCAATATCCAACTCTGGAACGACCTCAACGAGCATAGTTTCAGCACTACCCGTTGCAGCATCCTGCAACCCGCGCAAGGGGCATTTGCCTCTACGCTGTATGCAGGCTCCGGTTTTCCGGCCAGTGTTGCATGGAACAATAGCAGACAGCGTACGCTATGCTATGGATTCCCTTTGGAAATGATTACCGACAATCAACTGCGACGTGCTATTTTGGCCGCCAGCTTAAACTTTCTAATACAATGAACAGCTATCAGATTCAAGCCAACGAAAAAGGCTCTCGCTTCATCACAGTGAGCGAAGAAAATTTACAGACAATCGAAAAATACAATCTGCTGGGCGATCTGCTGAACAGCACAGGTTTTGTAGATCAGAAGACACTGGACAAACTGCAATTAAACGTACGCGCACTGTTGGAAAACACCAATGGCAAGCCAGAGCTATTAGGTCTTTGTCAGGATGTGCTCTTCCAAGACAACATGAAAGCTTTTGCTCTGTACCAGCTTATCAAGTTATACATCAATTGGAGACAAGAAACGAACATCAATTAAAAGACTGGCTCCCCACCACACGTCGCGAAATGGAACTGCGTGGGTGGGACGAGTTGGACGTTATTCTCTTCTCGGGTGATGCCTATGTCGACCACCCCTCGTTTCCGGCTGCCGTAATCGGACGTTTGCTGGAAGCTGAGGGATTGCGTGTGGGCATTATCCCCCAACCCTCCTGGCACGGAGATTACCGCGACTTCAAACGTCTGGGGCGTCCTCGCTTGTGGTTCGGCATATCACCGGGCTGCATGGACTCCATGGTTAACAAATATACCGCCAGCCGACGCCTACGCAGTGAGGATGCCTATTCACCTGATGGCAGGCACGACCTCCGACCTGACTATCCTACCATTGTCTACAGCCAGATCCTGCGACAACTGTATCCTGACACTCCTATCGTTTTAGGGGGCGTAGAAGCCTCGTTACGGCGTGTCTCGCATTACGACTATTGGAAAGACCAGATTCTCCCCAGTATCCTCATCCCATCAGAAGCAGACCTTATTATATATGGTATGGGAGAGAAGCCCACCATAGAAATGGCCCGTCGCATGACGGAACTGATTCAGGACTGCGACCCCGACTTGCTCTACGACGAAAAGGGGGACAGCTACATCGGGCACAAAGCCTTTGCCAAGGCCCTGATAGGACGCAACGCAATCCCTCAAACAGCCATCCTCTATGACCAAGTTCCGGGTGGTATTGGCAAGAACGATATTATGCTAAGCAGTCATGAGGAAGTGTTGTGCGATTCCAAGAAGTTTGCACGCAATTTCATGCACATCGAGGAGGAAAGCAACAAACTGCATGCCCAGCGTATCATCCAACCCACAGGGAACAAGTACGTAGTAGTAAACCCACCTTATCCCCCTCTGACCACAGAGGAACTGGATCATAGTTTCGACCTGCCCTACACACGTCTGCCCCACCCCAAATACAAGGGCAAGCGCATACCCGCCTATGAGATGATCAAGTTCTCGGTAAATATCCATCGCGGATGTTTTGGAGGATGCGCCTTCTGCACGATTTCCGCACATCAAGGCAAGTTCATCATGAACCGCTCGAAGGAGAGTATCCTGAGAGAGGTAAGGAAAATCACGGAATTGCCTGATTTCAAAGGTTACTTAAGCGACTTAGGAGGGCCGTCAGCCAATATGTACATGCTGGAGGGACGTAACAAAAAAGCCTGTGCAGTATGCAAACGTCCCTCATGTATCCATCCTGAAGTATGCCCGAACCTGAATTGCGATATGACACCACTGTTAGACATCTATCGCAGTGTGGATGCCTTGCCCGGCATCAAGAAAAGCTTCATCGGCAGCGGTGTCCGCTACGACCTGCTGATGCATAATCACAAGGATGCGGCAGTACAGCGCAGCATCGACGAATACACAGAAGAACTGATTACCAAGCATGTCAGCGGCCGGCTGAAGGTGGCGCCCGAGCACACCTCGGACCATGTACTGAACATCATGCGCAAGCCCTCGTTCAATCTGTTCTATAAGTTCAAGCGTGTGTTCGATGACACCTGTCGCCGCCACCGCCTCAACCAGCAGATCATTCCTTATTTCATGAGTTCACATCCCAGTTGCACACCCGAAGATATGGCGCAACTGGCTGTCATCACAAAGAAATTGGATTTCCATTTGGAACAGGTTCAGGACTTCACACCCACACCCATGACGCTGGCCACGGATGCTTGGGTAAGTGGCTATCATCCCTACACCCTGGAGCCGGTATATTCAGCACGCACGCCTAAAGAGAAACAGCACCAACGCATGTTTTTCTTTTGGTACAAGCCCGAAGAACGAGGCCCCATCACATCCGAACTGAAGCGTATCGGTCGCCCCGACCTCATCCCCCAACTTTTCGGCGCGGGAGCAGGTTTCCAACCGAAAAAAGGAGATACCAAACACCCATCAAACAAACAGCATACAAAGAAAAAACAAAGAAACAAATAAACAGCAGAATATGAATCAATGGTTTGAGTGCAAAGTCCGTTTCGACAAGACCATGGAGAACGGACTCATTAAGAAAGTAACAGAACCCTACCTTGTTGAAGCCCTTACCTACACCGAGGCTGAAGCACGCTTTCTGGAGGAAATAGAACCCTTCGTGAAGGGTGTTGAATTCGAGGTAACTGATATCAAGAAGGCCCGCCTGAGCGAGATTTTCTTCTCTAACGACGGCAATGACGACCGCTGGTTCAAGGCCAGACTTGCCTTCATCACACTGGACGAGAAAACAGGTTCCGAGAAGCGTGCCACCCAACTGGTGATGGTACAAGCGCAAGACCTGCGCATAGCCGTAAAAAACATTGACACCGCCATGCACGGTACATTGGGCGATTACCTCATTACCTCCGTTCAAGAGACCAACATCCTGGACGTGATACGATATGCCGTGGACTCCAAGGACAGCGAGCCTGAATTCAAAGAAGCATAAGCCCATGATTTGCCAGGTCATCGAATCCATCAGGCAGGAACTGCCACAGCAGACCCACCTGGTGGCCGTAAGCAAATACCATCCCTGCGAAGCTATACAAGCGGCCTACGACTGCGGCCAGCGTATCTTCGGCGAAAGCCATGTACAGGAATTGATGGCGAAACACGACGCCTTGCCGAAGGACATCGAGTGGCACTTTATCGGTCATCTGCAAACGAACAAGGTCAAGTATATCGCTCCATTCATCAGCCTCATCCATGCCGTGGATACACCCAAATTGCTGAATGAGATCAACAAGCAGGGCATAAAGAACGGCAGACGTATTCCCTGTCTGCTGGAACTCCACGTGGCCCAAGAGGAAAGCAAATACGGCTTTTCCTTGGAAGCATGCGAAGCCTATCTGGAAAGTGGGGAATGGAAAACGCTGGAGGGTGTACAGATCTGTGGGATGATGTGCATGGCCTCGAACACAGACAACGAAGAACAGATTGTCCGAGAGTTCCGCATGGCAAACAGTTTCTTCAGTCTGTGCAAGGAAAAATACTTTCCTCACGACGATAATTTTTGCCATCGCTCATGGGGCATGAGCGACGACTATCCACTTGCTGTTCAAAATGGCAGCACACTCGTAAGAATTGGTACAAAAATATTCGGGGAGCGTTCCTACTGACTGTAAAAACACACCAGCCTAAGCAATAACTGCACATAATTTTTGGTTATGTGCAGTTATTGCTTTAACTTTGTGTCAAAATTTCACATTTACATCAAAAATGAGCAATCCACAAAGTTTTAACCAAATACTCGCTGAGTCAATACAGAAACATTGGGACATGGATTCCATGTCGGATTATGGGGACTTCACCTACCAATACAAGGACGTAGCTCGGGTAATTGAAAAACTACATCTGCTCTTTGCAGAAGCAGGTGTGCAAAAGGGCGACCACATCGCCCTGTGTGGCCGTAACCTCTCGCGTTGGGGCGCTGCTTTCTTCGCCACCCTCACCTATGGTGCAGTGGCCATTCCTATTCTACATGAGTTTCACCCGGCCCAGGTACACGACATCGTGAACCATAGCGAGGCGAAACTACTCTTTGTCGGTGATAAGGTATGGCCCAGCCTCGAGGCCGATGCGATGCCAGCCCTTCAGGGTGTCATCTCCCTTAATGACTATAGCCTCCTGGTTTCGCGCAGCGAGAAACTAACCTTTGCGCGTGAGAATCTGAACCGTCTGTTTGGCGAGAAATATCCCATGAATTTCCGCAAGCACCATATCAACTACCATCAGGACCAACCTGATGAGTTGGCAATCATCAACTACACCAGCGGTACAACGTCAAACAGCAAGGGCGTAATGATTCCCTATCGTGCCTTGTGGAGCAACCGCGAGTTTGCCGTGGAGGTGCTGGGAGACAAAATACAAGCAGGCGACCGCGTCCTGAGCATCCTACCCATGGCGCACATGTACGGTATGGCCTTTGAGTTCCTTTTTGAGTTCAGCTACGGAGTGCATATCCACTTCCTCACCAAACTGGCCAGTCCCACGGTTTTGATGAAGGCACTTAAGGAGATTAGGCCACGCATCCTGATTGTTGTGCCTCTGATTATCGAGAAGGTGGTTCGCAAGGCCATCCTGCCCAAGATTCAAGACCCCAAGATTGCCCTCCTCATGCGCACACCTATCATTGGCGACCGCATCAAGAAGAAGATACGCGAAGGACTTAGCGAAGCCCTGGGCGGAAACTTTTATGAGGTCATCATCGGCGGTTCAGCCTTGAACAAGGAAATTGAAGAGGTGCTGGTGGATATCAAGTTCCCCTTCACCGTGGGCTATGGAGCTACGGAATGTGCTCCCATCCTGTCGTATAGCGACTACCAGACTTTCGTTCCCGGCAGCTGCGGACGTACCGCTCCACGCATGGAACTGGAGATCAACAGCCCCGACCCCGAAAACATACCCGGCGAGATTTTGGCACGTGGCACCAATGTTATGCTGGGATATTTCAAGAACGAAGAAGCCACCCAGCAGACGCTGGTGGACGGTTGGTATCATACGGGAGACCTGGGCATTAAGGACGCACAGGGCAATATCTTTATCAAAGGCCGTTCCAAGAACATGCTGCTTGGTGCCAACGGCCAAAATGTCTATCCCGAGGAAATCGAGGACAAACTGGTCAGTCTGCCTTTGGTACAGGAATGTGTGGTGATTCAGAAGAACGAGAAATTCTATGCCCTTGTCTATGCCGACCCCGAGAAGGTAGGCGAACTCGGACTGAGCAAAAACGACCTTCAGGCCGTGATGGAGGAAAACCGCAAGGAGCTTAACAAGAACATCCCCAGTTACTGTCAAATCATGGGCATCAGCCTTCGTGACGAAGAATTTGAGAAAACGCCCAAGAAGAGCATCAAGCGTTTCCTTTA
The DNA here is from genome assembly GCA_028723455.1 of Prevotellaceae bacterium. Taxonomy (GTDB): domain Bacteria; phylum Bacteroidota; class Bacteroidia; order Bacteroidales; family Bacteroidaceae; genus Physcousia. Next base: position 46,264 of record JAQYEW010000013.1, read on the forward strand.
CATGAACGCTGAGGTATAAGCCTGGGACAACAGAAAATTATTTCGCAGATTACGCAGTTTTTGATTTGGAAAAGCAAAGAAAAAACGCGTAATCTGCGAAAACTGTATAAAGAAAAATGGTATTTCAAAAAAAATGTATATCTTTGCACAAGGAATAGCACAAACGCGATAATAGCTCAGTTGGTAGAGCATTGGCTTCCCAAGCCGAGGGTCGCGGGTTCGAGTCCCGTTTATCGCTCAAAAATAAAGTAACAGACAATCCGTGGTTGATAGTGCAAAGAAGAGGCGCTGTAACTGCGGATTTATCGCCTAAAAGAGTATCTATGAATTACGGATTTGTTAAAGTCGCCTCGGCCGTGCCCCTGGTACAGATAGCATCACCCAAATACAATACACAACAGATTCAATCTCTCATACTTCAGGCCAACAACCAACAGGCAGAGGTTATCTGCTTTCCCGAACTGAGCATTACGGCCTACACCTGTGCAGATCTTTTTCAACAGCAGACCTTGCTTGAGGAGGCGGAAATGCAGCTCATCAGCCTGATGAACTTCACCCGTTCCATGGATATCATAAGCATTGTCGGCATGCCCGTCGCTTATCACCATACGCTGATGAATTGCGCTGTTGTGCTGCAACGCGGAAAGCTATTGGGCATTGTTCCCAAAACCTTTTTGCCCAACTACAAAGAATTCTACGAAAAACGTTGGTTTACCTCTGCCTTGGACGTACCCGAAGGTCAAGTCCTGATTTGCGGCCAGCAGGTTCCCATCAGCGCCCGCCAACTTTTCCGCACACCCAATTTCACCTTCGGCATTGAATTGTGCGAAGACCTTTGGGCACCCATCCCCCCCTCTTCCGTACTGACGATGCAGGGGGCAGATGTCATTTTTAACCTCAGCGCGGCTGATGACATCATCGGCAAGCGTTCCTACCTGGATTCCCTGGTAAGCCAACAAAGTGCACGTGGCATCTGTGGATACGTATATAGCGCCTGCGGATACGGAGAAAGCACACAGGACGTTGTCTTTATTGGCAAATCCGTAATTTGCGAAAATGGAACCATTCTGGCCTCCACAACGCAAAGTACGCACAGCGAGATGCTCACAATCAGTGAAATTGACATTGAGCGGCTGCGAAGCGAGCGACGTGTCAACACTACCTTCGCTTCCAATGCACGGCTATACAAGGAGACTCCCGTAAGCATTGTAGACAGTTGCAATATCATTGCCCCGGACTTCTCCCTATCACGCATGATCGACCCCCATCCCTTTGTACCTAAAGGAGCGACATTGGACGAGCGCTGTCAGGAAGTTTTGGCCATCCAAACAGAAGGTCTGGCCAAACGCATCGAGCACACCCGCAGTGAGACTGTGATCATAGGCATCTCCGGCGGATTGGACAGCACACTTGCCTTGCTCGTCTGCGTTCGTGCATTTGACAAATTAGGACGCAACCGCCGAGGCATCGTAGGCATCACCATGCCGGGCTTCGGAACCAGCGACCGCACCTACACCAATGCCCTGCAACTGATGCAGCAACTGGGAATCACCATTCGTGAAATAAGTATTCGCGATGCGGTTATCCAGCATTTCGAGGACCTGGGGCACGATGTCAATACGCATGACGTAACTTACGAAAACTCTCAGGCACGCGAACGCACGCAAATCCTCATGGATGCCGCCAACCAACTCAACGGGATGGTTGTGGGAACAGGAGACATGAGCGAACTGGCCTTAGGATGGGCCACCTACAACGGCGACCACATGAGCATGTATGGTGTCAATGCCGGCGTGCCCAAAACGCTCGTACGCCACCTTGTTGCATGGGAGGCCAACCGCATGAGCGACGAGCAGGTGCGGCATATCCTTCTGGACATCGTCGACACCCCCATTAGTCCCGAACTGAAGCCTACAGCCGAAGATGGAGAAATCGCCCAAGTAACAGAGGATCTCGTAGGCCCTTACGAGCTGCATGATTTCTTCCTCTTCTACTTCCTGCGTTGGGGCTTCCGGCCACGGAAGATTTTCATGCTTGCCAAATTGGCCTTCAGAAACAAGTACGCGGACGAAATCATCAAGAAATGCCTCACCACCTTCTGCCGTCGCTTTTTCATCCATCAGTTCAAGCGCAGCTGCTTGCCTGATGGGCCAAAAGTCGGCAGTTGCAGCCTGAGTCCTCGTGGCGACTGGCGCATGCCCAGCGATGCCGCCTTCCAGTTGTGGGTAGACGAATGTGAGAGCCTGTAAGGAAACAAACGAATAATCCCGCAGATTCCATCAAACAGGATTCTGCGGGATTATTCGTTCCTTGCGGTTATTTACTTCAGCACGCCCAGCTGCTTGCCCACCTTAATAAAGGCATCAATGCAGCGGTCCAGATGCTCCACCTCGTGCCCGGCAGATATTTGCACACGGATGCGTGCCTGTCCTTGGGGCACAACAGGATAATAGAATCCTGTAACATAGATACCCTCTTCCTGCAAGGCCGCGGCATACTGCTGGCTCAATGGAGCGTCATACAGCATCACGGCACAGATAGCACTCTGCGTAGGCTTGATGTCAAAACCGGCGGCAATCATCTTGCTGCGGAAATACTCTACGTTACGGACCAATTTGTCGTGCAGGTCGTTGCTTTCCTCCAAAATATTGAAAGTTTCAATGGCAGCACCGGCAACCATGGGGGGAATACTGTTCGAAAAGAGGTACGGACGACTGCGCTGGCGCAACATGTCGATAATCTCCTTGCGACCCGTGGTAAAACCACCCACAGCGCCACCAAAGGCCTTACCAAGCGTACCGGTGTAGATGTCTACGCGGCCATAGGTATTGAAGAACTCGCTCACACCACGGCCAGTCTGACCAACGACACCCGCAGAATGGCTCTCGTCCACCATCACCAAAGCGTTGTATTTCTCAGCCAGATCGCAAATCTTATCCATAGGGGCGACATTGCCGTCCATGGAGAACACACCGTCCGTAACTATGATGCGGAAGCGCTGCTCCTGTGCAGCCACCAACTGGCGTTCCAGATCCTCCATATCCGCATTGGCATAGCGATAACGCTTGGCCTTGCACAAACGAACCCCATCAATGATGCTCGCATGGTTCAAGGCGTCAGAAATAATAGCGTCCTGATCCGTGAACAAAGGTTCAAAGACACCACCATTGGCATCAAAACAGGCGGCGTAAAGAATCGTATCCTCTGTCTTGAAGAACCGGCTGATACGCGCCTCCAGCTCCTTGTGAATATCCTGCGTGCCACAGATGAAACGTACCGAACTCATGCCATAGCCGCGGGCATCCATAGCGTCCTTAGCCGCCTGAATCAAACGTGGATTGTTCGACAATCCCAAGTAATTATTGGCACAAAAGTTCAACACCTCCTTGCCAGCCACCTGTATGGCAGCCTGCTGGGGGCTTACAATCAAACGTTCGTTCTTGTACAAGCCGGCTTCCCGAATGGCAGTAAGCTCGTTAGTCAAATGGCTTTGAAAATCTCCGTACATGATAATATAGATATTATGTGATTTTGGGGTTAATAAATACATTTACAAAATTACGGCATATCAAAGATAAAAGCAAACTTTTTGTTTTGTAATTTGGCAAAGAGGTAGTAACTTTGCACTCAAAGAATACAAATTAACCAAACGACATGAAAAAAATATTAGTTATCGGAGCTACCGGTCAAATCGGTTCTGAACTGACCATGCGCCTACGTAGCATCTATGGAAACGAGAACGTTGTTGCAGGATACATCAAGGGGGCCGAACCCAAGGGAGAACTGGCCGAGAGCGGTCCCAGTGAAATCTGCGACGTTACGGATGCCGAGGCCATTGCCGACGTAGTGAAGAAACATCATATCGACGCCATTTACAATCTGGCGGCCCTCCTGAGCGTGGTTGCTGAGGGCAAGCCTCGTCTGGCGTGGAAGATTGGTATTGACGGCCTGTGGAACGTGCTTGAGGTGGCACGCGAAAACGGATGCAGCGTATTCACCCCCTCCAGCATCGGCAGCTTCGGACCTGGCACGCCCGCAGACGGCACGCCTCAGGACACGGTGCAACGCCCACGGACCATCTATGGCGTAAGCAAGGTTACGACCGAGCTGATCAGCGACTACTACTTTTCAAAATATGGCGTTGATACGCGCAGCGTCCGCTTCCCCGGGCTTATCAGCTATGTAACGCCCCCCGGAGGTGGAACTACGGACTATGCCGTGGACATTTACTACAGCGCAGTAAAGGGGGAGAAATTCATCTGCCCCATTGCCCCCAACACCTATATGGACATGATGTACATGCCTGACGCCCTGAATGCCTGCGTACAACTGATGGAGGCTGACCCAAGCCGACTCGTCCACCGCAACGGCTTCAACATCGCCTCCATGAGTTTTGAACCCAACGAGATCTATCAGGCCATCCGGAAATTCTATCCCGATTTTCAAATGGAATATCAGGTGGACGCGCTCAAGCAGAGCATTGCCAGCAGTTGGCCCAACAGCCTTGACGACAGCTGCGCACGCACGGAGTGGGATTGGAAGAGTGCCTACAATTTGGAAAGCATGACCGCAGACATGATTGAAAGGCTCAAAATCAAATTGTTATAAATTCCTTTATAACAGCAGGAAAAAACATATAGAAGAAACGGACAAAACTAATATTTGTTTTGCCCGTTTCTTCTATATGTTTTTTCAAAATTAAGTATATGTTTTTAGGATGATGTCATCCTCAGGTCCAACGTCCCCCCCATCCATTCCACGCCAGCCTCTTCCCGGCGGAATGTGTGCCAGCCAACAATCTTGCCGTCGTCCTCAAACTCCACAATCACCTGATTCAGCACCTCGCCCGAAGGCGTTATCAGACGGTGATACCCTCGCTTGGTCATTACCGCTGACGTCTGACAGGTTGAGCCGGCAGAATCACCTGGCGTTGCTTCACGACTTTGATACTCCGCTCGCCCTTCTGGCTCTGTCGCAGTTCGGCAGGCGTAAGGCGTTCCGAACTGTCCAGACGAATGGCAGGCGTACTGTCCCTTTTGAGTACAGGCTGGGGGCTTTCAACGGCTGTACTATCCACAGCAACCGTATCCTTCCTCTGATGGAAGCGAATCAGTTGGGGTTTAGCGACCATCCACATGCTCAAACCTTGGTGCGGTTCATAATCCTGATAGAAAGAAACTTCCAGTCTGCGCAACAGGTTGTTGTCCGTCAAATGACTGGAATTGATGCGTAAAAAGGTCTCGAAACCGCCGGCGACGCGCGTAACCTGCGCCACTACACTATCATTTTCATAGCGAGCGACAAGCATGGCGTAACCCTCTCGCAGATTTTCGTTGGTAACAAAACGGTTGTCAAATTTCAAGAGATAGGTATCCCCCAAAGCAAAGGTAGAATCCGGAATAATCGTAAAACTCAAAAGATTATCGCGGACATCATTGCGCAACCACAAATTCGCACGGCTCCAGATAAGGGCCGTATCGCCCGTAGCGCTCAGATTGGCGTATTCATCAGCCACCTCGTCCAACCCCAAGGCTTTCATCTCACGCTTTAGACGATCGTCAATCTCATTGTAAATCTCTGTCAGATACTTTGAGTTCCCGGCATACCACACCATGGAACTGTCAAACTCCGCTTCCGTAACACCATACTTTTGGAAAACCTTTTGAATCAACACGTAACGTTCTTCCTCCACACGACCCTCACCCAAGGCGTCAGCGGCTTGCTGCGCCTGATGATAGTCAAACAACAAGTCCGTCATCTTGCGCTGCGAGATAACATCCGAAGGGATGCGCACCTCGCAACCGGCCATGAGCAGACCAAGGAGTGAGAAAGTTACAAGGTTTTTCACTTTGTCAGTTCTTTACGGTAGAATAACAACAACAGGGCTATACCCACAGAAATGCTGGCATCCGCAAAATTAAAGATAGGACTAAAAAAAACAAAATGCTGACCGCCATACAACGGCAGCCAGTCCGGCCAGTTCCAGTCCACCAAAGGAAAATAGAACATATCCACCACCCTACCCAAAAGCACGGGAGCATAGCCCTCGCCAAAGGGGACGAGCCGGGCCACTTCGGGAGCGGGAGGATTATTGAAGACAAGACCATAGAAGACGCAATCAATGATATTGCCCAACGCTCCGGCCAGCACCATACTGAGACAAACCAAATAGCCATACGCAGTGCCACGGCGAATGAGCCCAACAAGGTAATAGATGATGCCCACCGTAAAAAGAATCCGGAAGGAGGTCAGGAAATACTTGTTCATGAACTCCCAACCGAAGGCCATCCCGTTGTTCTCGGTAAAGAAAAGATAGAACCAGTCGGTAATACGGATGCTCTCGTGGAAATACATCCCCGTCTTCACCATTACCTTGATAACCTGGTCAATGACCACCACCCCAAGGGTAATGGCCACTGCCAGGATTGATTGCTTCGTCGCTCTTGTCATGTCTTCGTTAGTGCTTTCTGTGCTTGTCCAGCTTTACTTCGATGCAGAGCGTGGCATGGGGCACCGCCCGCAGACGCTCCTTAGGAATCAGTTTCCCCGTCTCGCGGCAGATACCATAGGTCTTGTTGTGAATACGCACCAACGCACCCTCCAATCCCTTGATAAACTTCTCCAGCCGCATCACGTCCTGCATCATTTGCGCTTGGCTCTGAGCCTCGCTACCCTCCTCCAACGCGTGATAGGTAGGTAGCGTGTCTGCAACATCGTTACTCTTGCTGCCTGTCAATTCGTCCAACAACGCTTTATAGTCGCCACGAGCCACAGCCAGCTTTTCCTCTATGATGGCGCGGAAACCCTCCAGTTCCTCATCGCTATATCTAAGTTTTTCAGGCATAATTTGGAAAAATTTTAAGTTAATAGATTATAATGTAATTAAAGTGAATCACGACATTTTCTCAACCACGAAGTCCTCATCCCTTGCCTCGATGCTGTTAGCCAACACCTGAGAAGCAATGTATTCCTTCATGGTACTGAGGCAAGCCTCATTATCTTTGGTAGCGGGGATGGTAACGCGGATACGGTCCGTAATCTCAAGACCACTGTCCTTGCGCAGCTGTTGGATGGTGCGCACGATTTCACGGGCAACGCCCTCGATTCGCAACTCCTCGCTGATGTTCAAGTCCAGAGCAACCGTGAGAACACCTTCATTGGCTACGCTCCAACCGGGAACATCCTCGCTGAAGATTTCCACGTCCTCAGCATCAATGGTAACCGCTTCTCCGTTCTGCAAAACGACAGTCAGATGTTGCTCCTGCTCCAAACGGTTGATGTCTTCCTGGCTCAACGCCAATACGGCAGCGTTCACGTCCTTCATCTGTTTGCCGAACTTCTTGCCCATGGTGCGGAAGTTACATTTTACCTTCTTCACCAGAATGCCTTCATCGCCCACAAACTCCAATTCCTTCACATTTACTTCGCTCAGAATCAAGTCCTTCATCGCTTCTATCCGGGCTTGGATAACAGGGTCGGTAACTGGAATGGCGATGCGCTGCAAGGGCTGCTTCACCATTATCTTCTCTTTCTTGCGCAGAGAGAGAATCATGGAGGTTATCTGCTGAGCCTGCTCCATACTCTGTTCCAAAGGCTTGTCAATCATGTCCTCGCTGGCAACGGGGAATGTCTCCAAGTGAACACTGACGGACGTTCCACGTCCCGTAGCAGCTTTCAAATCGCGATACAGCAAATCTGCATAGTAAGGAGCGATGGGAGCCATCAAACGGGCCACCACATCCAGACAAGTATAAAGGGTCTGGTAGGCTGACAGCTTGTCCGTGGATGTCTCGCCGCCCCAGAAACGTTTCTTGCTCAGGCGTACGAACCAATTGGAAACATTATCCACCACAAAGGCCTGAATCAGACGCCCTGCACGTGTCGGTTCATACGTATCATAACATTCCGTTACGTTCTTCACCAGGCTGTTCAATTCGCTCAGAATCCAACGGTCCATCTCGGGACGCTCTGTGGCCGGGATGTCCGCCTCGCTGTAATCCCATCCATCCACGTTGGCATACATGCTCAGGAAACTATATGTCTGTTGCAGCTTGCCAAAGAAAGCACGCGAAACCTCCTTCACGCCCTCCACGTCAAATTTCAGGTTATCCCAAGGCTGACTGTTCGTAATCATATACCAGCGCAGGGCATCCGAGCCATATTCCTTGATGGCCTTGAAAGGGTCCACCGCATTGCCCAGGCGTTTCGACATCTTCATGCCGTTCTTGTCCAACACAAGACCATTGCTGACAACCGCCTTATAGGCCACGCTGTCTGAAATCATCGTCGCGATGGCATGCAGGGTAAAGAACCAGCCACGTGTCTGGTCCACGCCCTCTGCAATGAAGTCGGCAGGGAAGAACGAGCGGTTGTCAATCATCTCGTGATTCTCAAAAGGATAGTGCAACTGGGCATAGGGCATGGCACCACTGTCGAACCACACATCAATCAGGTCTGCCTCACGTCTCAGGGGCTGGCCACTTTCGCCAACAAGCACGATGTCGTCCACGAAGGGGCGGTGCAGGTCAATAAGGTCATAATTGGCCTGATCCATGTTGCCTGGCACAAAGCCACGCTCCTTCAGAGGGTTCGACGGCATCACGCCGGCTTTCACAGCCTTCTCTATCTCTTGGTACAATTCCTCTACACTGCCAATGCACAATTCCTCGCGTGTATCGCGGTTGCGCCAGATAGGCAGGGGCGTGCCCCAATAGCGGCTACGGCTCAGGTTCCAGTCGTTCAAATTCTCCAGCCACTTGCCAAAGCGTCCCGTACCCGTTGCCTCCGGTTTCCAGTTGATGGTTTGGTTGAGTTCTATCATGCGGTCCTTCACGGCCGTGGAGCGGATAAACCAACTGTCCAACGGATAGTACAGCACGGGCTTGTCCGTACGCCAGCAATGGGGATAGTTATGTACGAATTTCTCTATCTTGAAAGCCTGACCACTCTGCTTCATCTCCATACAAAGCACAATGTTCAGGTCCTCGGTCTTGCTCAGTTCCTTCTCATCGAACGTAGCATACTGAGGGTCATAGGCATTCTTCACGAAAGCACCCTGATGCTTTCCGTACGCCTCGTGATCCACAAACCGGGCATAGAAACGGGCATCCATGTCCTCGGGCAAGAAGTACTTGCCCGCAAAATCCACCATGGGGCGCGTATCGCCCATCTTGTCTTGAATAAAGAGAGCGGGGACACCTGCCTCCTTGGCTACCTTGGCATCATCGGCGCCAAAAGTGGGCGCAATATGTACGATACCCGAACCGTCGTCTGTGGTTACGTAGTCGCCGGGAATCACACGGAAGGCATCGGCGGAGCGGTCCACCATCTCCGTGCCTACCAGTTCCGTAGGCTTCACCCACGGCATCAGCTGGGCATAGTGCATGCCCACCAAGTCGGCACCCGCATAGTGGGCAACTACCTTATAGTCTTCCTCGTTCTTGAAGTAGGCAGACAAGCGGTTCTCCGCAAGTACTGCGGTAATGGGTTCATGCGTATAAGGATTTTCCGCCTCCACAGCCACATACGTGATTTTGGGACCCACACACAGGGCGGTGTTCGAAGGCAATGTCCAAGGAGTCGTGGTCCATGCCAGGAAGACAGGCTTGCCATGCTTCGTCATCTCAGGCTTGGGGTCCAGGATCTCGAACTGGGCCGTAACGCTCGTATCCTTCACATCACGGTAACAACCGGGCTGATTCAGCTCGTGGCTGCTCAAACCCGTTCCGGCGGCGGGACTATAAGGCTGGATGGTATATCCCTTATACAGCAGGTTCTTGTTATAGAGCTGCTTCAAGAGCCACCACAGGGTTTCGATGAACTTATTGTCATAAGTGATATAGGGATGGTCCATATCCACCCAATACCCCATCTGCTCGCTCAGGGCGCGCCATTCGTCGGTGTACATCATCACGTTCTGACGACAACGCGCATTATACTCCTCAATGCTGATGGTCTTGCCAATAGCCTCCTTCGTAATACCCAGTTCCTTCTCTACGCCCAACTCAACGGGCAGACCGTGGGTATCCCAACCTGCCTTGCGATTCACCAAGTAGCCTTGCATGGTCTTGAAACGGCAGAAAGTATCCTTGATACTACGGGCCAGCACATGATGAATGCCAGGATGACCATTGGCAGAGGGAGGTCCTTCAAAGAAAACGAACGAGGGACAACCCTCGCGCTCCTCCAGGCTGCGGCGGAAGAGATTCTCCTCTTCCCACAGCTTTAGCACGTCTTTGTTCACCTGGCTCAAATTCAAACCAGCGCGCTCAACGAATTTCTTTGACATAGATTTATCTTGCTTTTTCTTTGTATCTACAAAAATGGTTGCGCAAAGATACAAAAAAAACCACAAACAGACATCTTTTGCAGCATGAAACAACAATCCCCCTATAATATCAGGCAAACAAATTCCTTAATTATAGGGGGATGTAGTACTAAGTTATCCTAAATCAGTTGTTAGGCAAGGGGAAATACCAGTTGCTTTCGTTCATCAAACGGCTGCGCAGGGCGGGGTTGCGCAGGGCGATCTTATCCGCCAAATAGGCCGGATCGCCACGTCTGTGAGCCACACGCATCAAATCAAAGAAACGATTTCCCTCAAAAGCGAGCTCCAAAGCTCCTTCGTCGACAATCAAGTCCTCGACACACTTCTGCACAAGCTCTTTGTTGGCCGGATTATAGATATCCTCTTTCGTCAGCGTCTTACCATAATTCTCTTTGGCTTTCTTGCTTACCATAGCCACATAGTTGAAGGCACTCTTCTCGCGATCACTGAAACGGACATAGCCGCAGCCTCGGCTGTGAATACCATTGGTGAAATCCTTCATCTCCTGACTGTCATCTGAAATAAAAAGTGACCGAGTGCTTTCCATTGAACTCCTGACTACCACGTGATTAATGGACTTGTCCCCTTGGAAAGATGTGAAGTTGAAATTCAGGTACGAAGGACGGTTCTCTATCTCGTCAAGCGCAATATAATTTACCATTTTGGTTGACAAAGGATTGGGCGTATTGCGCAGACTTACAACACTGGAATCAATCTTGGCAAGCAACTTGGTCAACGAGTCCTGTCTGGCGGCATCGTCAACAAACTGGACATCGGCAATCAACTGCTCAGCAAGTGCCTGACGGCTCTCGTCTGAGGTGACTGTTTCTCCCGACTGCTTTTCATAAGAATAACGGTAAACACCTTCAAAATCCTGTGCATTTGCTTCGGGAAGCCAGTTAGTAACATTGCAGAGACCATCCTTCAAAATGGCAAAGGCATGACCCGGATAACCTGCGTTACAGATTGCCTCCGCAAAACGAAGCCACACATGGCTCTTGCGATAAATCATCGGGAAAACAGCAGTGAATTCACCATAAGGATTTTGTTTCGTAATGAAACGCTCGGGAGCGGAGGTTCCATCCGAGTAAGTTTGGTAAACCTCACTGAACCAGTAGCGACGTGCATCCCCGACATTCGCGTCGGTGGTCAATACCCACTGTGTCTGGTCGTCACCCGCACCAATGTAGAACTCATAATCCTGAGCATCACACAAATCAAGATAAGCCTGGCTGGCAACAATTTGCTTGTGGTCATAGCGGGGAGTAAGAATGATGTAGGCATTGGAAGTGGCACTTGTATCATTACCTTCCGTATTCATCTGGATTTCAGAAGTATATCCGTAGATTTCATTCACTCCACGCAAAACATTTCCCCAAAGTTTGTTGGCACTTGAGGCGATGGCGGTAATACCCTCTCTAACACGAGACGTACGAGAGGTTTCCGTCCAGGGGGTATGATATAGGGAAGAAACATTAGGCAAATACAATGTCGTAGTTACACCTTCGGGGCGAAAGCCATAATAATCATAACCCTCGGGTACAGCACCACCTGCGGGAATGATTGACATACCCTGGTTTCCGCTCAAATAGTCATAATAATACTGAGCGGCGCGCGCACAACTGGCCTTGTCGCCCTTTGCCAAAAAGAGATCACCCAATACAATCTTGACAGGGAACATCAGTTTACTGCTGTGTACATCATAAACACCATTATCATAAGTGTCGTACTGAGGGAAACCATACTGCGCCTCTACACGAGCGGCCTGCTCAAGGTCTTCAACGAGGAGGTCTGCCAGATTGTCAATAGTCGCCGTCTGACTATGGCTCTTATATGATGCGATTTCGTCTGTGGTCAGCAAAGGCTTTGTGTAAAAGGGCACCTTACCGTAAGCCAGCACCATCTGCAGATAGGTCCAGGCACGGATAGCACTCACCTGAGCGGCCTCCTTCTTCATATAAGGCTCAAGCGTACCAACAGTACGCAGACTGTCATAAGATGCCAGATAGGCATTGCATGAGTTAATGACATGATAATAGTCCACGGCACGCAGAAAGCGGTTACTGCCATCCGTGGCGGCCTGCATATCAAAGTCGAGAATCGTGCGGATGGAGTCGCTAAGGTAACTGGTACGGTCTACCAGATCGCCACGGAACTCTCCCAAGACAACATAGCGCTCGGCTACATTCTGCAACGAACGCAGGATACCCCAATAGCTGTAAAGTGTATCTTGAGCAATCTCGTATCTGTGTCGCTCACTGGAGGGGGTGAGCATATCCTGGCAGGAGGTAAGACTCCAGCCAAGACATGCGATTAAGATGAATATTAAAGATTTCTTTTTCATGTTGATTACAAGTTGAGAGAAAGACCAATATTGAAGCTACGACCCATGGGGATAAGACCCGTGTCAATACCCTGATAGAGCACACTGTTGCGCGTTGACATCTCGGGATCCGTACCCAAATACTTTGTGATTGTAAGGAGGTTGTTAGCCTCGCCCCACACCTTCAAGCCCTGGAGCCAGTTATTTGAGTAAGGAAGCGTATATGTCAAACGAACGTTCTTTAGTCTGAGATAGCTGCCATCCTCAATCCAACGGTCGCTCATACGTTCGTTGTTGCGCCAAGAGTCGCTGACAGTATAGTTGGCCTTGGGCATATTGGTCTGCTGTCCCTCATAGGTCCAACGATTCAGCACAGCTGTCGACTGATTATAGGTGGTGTTCATGCCCTCAATGATAGAACGCTGATAGTTATAGATGTCATTACCCAGAGAGTACTTGAAGTTGACATCCAGACGGAGGTTCTTCCATGTCAGGTTCGTGTAGAGGTTACCGTAAATGTCGGGGTTGGGGTTGCCTATCACAACACGGTCAGCATCATCAATAACGCCATCGTTGTTTTGGTCGACGAAACGCATGTCTCCTGCCTCAAAATTGCGATATTTGTTAGCGGCGTCTGCCAAGCCGGTGGGATACTTCAGGTAACCCAACACGCCCGCACTGGCTGCCTCGGCATTGCTTGCCAGCACGCCATTGGTCTGCCAGCCATAAAAACTGCCAACAGCCTGTCCCACTGCCGTAAGAACATTATCCTTGCCGTAGACGCTGGTAGTGTACCCGTGAATCTTTGTCTGATTGCCGTTAGCATCTACATAGGTAATAACATTGTCTGCGGGCAGAGAGGTAATCTTGTTGTTGTAGTGGCCCATGGTAAAGCCGGCCTCCCATTTCCAATCCTTACGGTTAATCAACACTGCATTGGCACTCAATTCAAAGCCCTTATTGGTAAGCGAGCCTTCGTTAGTCCAATACTTGCTGTTCATACCTGAGACAAAGGATAGCTCTTTCAGCGTAAGCAGGTTGTCAGTCTTATGCCAGAAGAGGTCAAGACCGGCCTGCAAACGATTGTTCAGGAAAGAACCATGCAGAGCAACATTATACTTCGTGGTTGTCTCCCACTGGATGGTGCTGTTCTCGATATTCTTAAGATAGAGACCCACCACGTTCTGATACACCTGCTGGCTCTCCCAATAGGTGCGGGCAGCATAGTAGTCAAGGTCGTCGTTACCGCTTTGGTCAACACCGGCTGTCAATTTCAAGTAGTCAACACCCTTAGGTTTGAACCATTTCTCGTTACTAACCACCCAACCCAACTGCAAACTGGGGAACAGCCCCCAAGAGACACCTCCAAGACGGAAGCCGTCCTTTGTGTGGCTGCCGAAACGGCTGCTGGCTTGGCTGCTGATGGTGGCTTCTGCAAAATACTTGTTGGCGTAATTGTAAGCACCGTTCAGGTAGTAAGTCATATCCATCCAGTTGTCCTTGGCTCCACCATAGTTGATGTACTGCATGTTAACGCTCAGATTGGGCAACTTGTCGTTTTCGTTGTTGTAGCCGCGCATGTAGCTGTAAGAATAGGAATAGTTGTTGTAACGCCAACCACCTATCGCGTTGATATTATGCGCGCCGTAACTGTTCTTCCACTCCAAGCGCAAATCATTGTTGATGGTCTCTTCCTTCGAGAACTGTGTCTTGAGCACGGTATGAATCATACCAAGGTCTGTCAATGAATACATCGTGGTACCAGCCTTGGGCAGAAAATACTTCTCGTTGTTGCGGTTCATCTGATAATTGAAGCGGTTGCTTATCGAGAACTGCTTCGTAATCTGATACTTGGGGCGAACATTGATATTGATCTGCGAGAGCTCGGCATAGTTCTTGTTCTTGCCTTCGCCGTTTCTGATAATCCAATAAGGGTTACGCAGACTCTCATTGATGCCCATAAGGCGAGCAAAACCAAAAGGATTCTGAACATAGAAATTAGAGGACGAAGCGGAACTTGCATACTTGCCTGCATACTCATTCGAGAGACGCAATTTCGAGGTGGCCTCGTCAAGATAGTAAGCATAAGGGCTAATCATCGGACTGGAAATTACGCCCAATACATTCGTACTACCAATATTCTGCATATCATAATTCTCACTCCAACCATTGTCCAGGACATTAAAGCTTGTCTGGTTGTAAGCAATGTCAAGGGACGTGGTCAACGCATCCGTTATCTTGATGTCCGTATTGAAACGGATATTCAAGCGGCTCATATCATTACCTTTCTGCGTACCGTCAGCGCTGGCATAACCTAACGAAAGGCTGTACATACCCACATCATCACCACCTTCTACGCTAATCTTGTAGTTCTGCATAAAGGTTTTCTGATACATGTCCTTCTGCCAATCGGTGTTGTTGTGATAGACGTTGTAAAAGAAGTTACTGGGGTTGTCGTTCAAGAAAGGTATGTTTGTCGAATTGCTCAAGCTTGCATAACGCATCGTGCTTACCATATCGCTCAAGTAAGTGCGGTATTGGTTGCCATCAAGCATCTTCAGCTTCTTAGGAGTCAACTCCGTTCCGCCATAGATACGCACACCAATACGTGTGGCCAAAGTCTTGCCACGCTTTGTTGTGATGACAATCACACCATTGGCACCCTTTGCGCCATACAACGACGTTGCATTCTTCAACACTTCCACACTCTCAATATTGTCAGGGTCAATACCTGCCAACAAATTGTTATAAAAGCCTTCGTGTAACGAGGTGCGGTCGTACTGCGGATCAATGATGTTACCATCGACAATGATGAGGGGCTGAGCATTGGCATTGACAGAGTTCACACCCCGAATGGTCATGTAAGCTCCCTGACCGGGAAGACCATTACGCGAGATGCTACGCACGGCGGCATTAAGCTGATTCTCTATGTCCGTCTCAACAGTAAGGCTGCTTGTCTCGCGCAAGGTTGCGGTAGCACGGCTTTTAATCTCCGTTGCATTGGCATACTCGCCACGGAAACCATCAGTTAGCAACTTGGCATTTGCAATCCTGTCCTTTCCAATAGAGACTTGAATTGTGTTGTAGCCGGGTACAACAACCAAAAGACTGGTTACATAGTCAGGAACATCGAGACTATAAGCGCCGTTTTCCTCCGTAAGCGTTGAGTAGCTGTCGTTACCAAAAGCCTGAACGCGAACACCGCCCATAGGAGAACCCGTGGCCTCGTCAATGATTGTACCTTTCACTGTAAGCATCGACAACGACTCTTTCTTCTCGCTGTCTGCTTTACGTTTGTTGTAAACAACTTCTGCGTCCTTCTCCTCCTGTGTCTGCGCCATAGCGGGAGTCATTCCCATAGCGCAGAACAATAAGAGGCATACTCCCTTATTAAAATTCTTCTTCATAGGTCTTAGTCTTTGCTTTTGAGAATGATTCGGTCAATGTAGAGTTCTGCACGATAGCCCAAGGCCTGTTCCTTAGAGCTGGGACGTGCGGCCTCGATAAGCAAGGTCGGATAAGAATGGATAAGATTCTTGTAGGTGTAGGGGAACACGAAATCCTGGAAAAGAAGCACAGTGTCCACCTTCTCGCCTTGATAGTCGTACTGCTGAGACTTGCTTGTTGCCACACGACCGCTGGCATTACCGTCATTGTAACTCAATGTAGCAGTAACCTTTGCCTTGACAGTGTCTCCAAAGATCTCACTTCCGCTGGTTTCATAGAAAGCCGGAACAAGTACCGCATAAATGTCGTACTTACCACTCATCACTTCAGAATCGCGGATTTCCTGCTGAGTGCCACGCAACTTGAAGTTAACGCTTAATCTGCTATTTGTAGGGGCTTTGAACTTCATGAAGTTGTCATTGGAAACACGACCTACGCTGTCCACCCAATCCGAAGCAGCCGTATTGGAGAAAGTGACTGTAGTGGAAGTGAAGGTGGAGTTATCCAACTGATAAAGCGAGCGATAACCCAACTCTACATTCACGTCTGGCTTATAGAATTTTGATGGGAAATTCCACTTGTCAGCCAAAATCGCATAGCCATTGCTCATTTCAACGGCCTGCCCCTCCAAAAGTGAAGACTTCTGCCAATTCTCATCGCTGCGCAGGGTATCACCATAGGTATTCAAGAAATGCTTGGCCTGTTCACTCTTTTGCAAAAAGTCGTCTATTTTCCAAGTACCTACACGACCGCTTGCATCGGGCTGAAGGTTAACATTGAACACCAAAGGAGAAGCGATGTCCATAACCAGATTTTTCTGCGTCAGCGAATCGACATTGGAAGACTGGCGAAGAACATTGTATCTGGGATTCTCGTCCAGTTTCTCATTATCAAGATAGACGGGAGCGTACTTGTAAAAAGGCGACAAGGTCTGCACTGCATTCTCCCACGCAGCATCTGTGGGAACAACCATTACGAATGTGGAATCCTCTGCGTCCAGATAAGCACCAAAGCCTTCGTCATATGTCAAGAAACGCTCCGTATTCAAACGAGACGGGAAACGCTTATTAGCGAAAAAAAGGTTATTGCTTGTAAAATAAACGCTATCCACGTAAGTGGGGTTACCATTCGTGTCGGGCGCGCCCTCGATGCTTGATGTCGGACTAAAATAAGTGGTATCGTTTGCAATCACAAATTTGCTCAATGACGTGATACCCGTGTTCGCGGCATTCATCTCATCCTTCATGTACTCATAGAAGTTGTAGTTGAATGGCAAGAACTTGTCCACCGTATGAAGTGTGCCGTTAGATGCCGCTATGTTATAAGCGTTAGGGCTCAAGAAACGGCCACCCATGGTCAGCTGCTGAGTGTCAAAAGCGTACTTTTTGGCATTCACCATCGTGATTGTGTCGATACCCGGTGAAGAAACCACCCTACGCCACAATGCAATACTATTAGCCAGCAACTGCTGCTGAACCGTAAATGGAGCTGTTTCGGCCTGCTGAAACCATGCATTCCACTGCTCATCACTATAGGCATCATTCTTAGGAATCCATACCGTCATAGCCTGCTTGCTATCCAGCATATCCTTGAATGTATAATCAGCCTGAGGATGACGTTCATCGCGATAGTAATGCACCTTTTGAGCCAACTGTGCAAATTTGCTCATCTCAGGATTCTTGCTGATAAGCTCCCACAGCGACTCTGTGGGAACGGTGCCATCCACCGTATTATAATGCTCGTCCCACGTATCGGTGCAACTGGCCACTGACAAAGCGGTAAGGCCAAGCATTAGTGCTCCGAAATATTTTCTTGTTGTTTTCATGTTTTGTTTTCTTTTGCAAGCGATTAGTTTACCAAATGTCCTCAGGCGTTTGGGGGTTGTCATAAACCTCCTTGGCGCAGAACTCCAGATAATCCATATAGAACTCCTTCGTATTATCGTCAAGCACAGACTTGAACTTGAGGTAATAGGTCTTGTCGGGGTCCATGTCCTGGCGAACAATGATACGTCGGGTTGTCGTCTGATTGGCACGAGCCGAACCACCGCCGATGGTATAGAACTCCGGACCCTTCATAAAGCCGTAGTTACGCATTTTCTTGTCCACCTCTGCATTGTAGTCGTCGTCGCTGGCTAAGTCTGCTTCCCAACCCAAACGGCTGTCGGTACCGCCAATACGCAGGTCCAAGGGAATACCCATGGCTGGCAAGGCATCAGGGTTCGTGCCGAAATACACCTGACACATACCGCGACGGTTGCTGTTGTTCTGTACGGCATAACGGATTTCGTAGGTACCTTTAACAGGAACAGGGGGCAACTTGAAAGTCATCTCATAATTACCCGTTACATTAAACTCATCGCCCTGATAATTGTTCCACGCATAAGTGATACCGGGCAAATAGCAGAAGTTGGTGCCATTCTCGATCTGAATGTTCTCCAAATACTTGAATGTCTTGTCGGGATGGAAACCCCAATAGCCGTTATTACCCTTGCTGTCAACCAAACGCATATTATTGTTAATGATCTCAGGAGAGATGGTAGTTACGTCAAAACGAATGCGCTGCTTTTGCAGATTAGATCTCGTAGCCTCATTATAAGCCAGTGTGGCAGGACCGGACTGTCCGGCAGAAGCGGGCTCGATCGGATAGATGTATCCGTTTAGCACCTCCTGCGACTGCGTAGTAAGAATACGGAAGCCTTGCTTGTCATCATCACAAGAAGCCTCGTGGTAATTATCCTTCCGACCATTGTTGAGTTTAGGGAAGCGGTTGAGATAAATCCCCTTATCTTCCGTGTCAGCACTCTGATAAATCTTCAACAGACGAGGCTGGGCAATGGTGGTGTAAAACTCCTCGACAGGAATGGTCAATACGCGTGAGGTACGACTGTATCCTTTCTCGTTCCAATGAATCACCAATTTGTCAGCAGAAAGTTTATAGGGAATTACGTGATAGCTAAGAAACTGGTTCAGAACATTATTTGGGGATTTCCAGTTTTCGTCATTCACGGCATTGGGATAGAAACCTTGAGCAACCACCCAGTCTTTCATCTTCACTGCCAATTCGCTCTGAGAAATGCTCTGAACATCCACACCCAACTGGTTTGCCCAGAAAGCATCCGTTTCGGCAAAAATCGTGTAACCATAACGTCTATGTTCGGGAATTTCAATAGGCTTGTTATCATTAACGGAAGATAAAACCTTATTTAACTCGCCGGCCAGCACCTTATCCTCATAAACCTCATCACGCACCTTACGCAATTCATCACCGAAGCCGCAAAGCAGCATCACTTTAGAGATAGCGATGCCCTCACCTTTCTCCTCGATGATTGCCGTGAACTTATCTGCAAGCGTTTCGTTGCTTGGGGCAACAACGCCATGCATTTGGTGCAACACACCATTGATGGCAGGAATATCACGGTTTTGAGGATCCAAGGCTGCCCCACCGATTACACTGTCGGTTTTGCTATCGACGGTGCCATTGATGAAATAGTTACTCTTTGCGTCAATGTTCAAGATTAACTGACGGTCGTTAAGATTGTTCACAGAGAAACCACCGGCCTTCTGAGGGAAGTTGCTGGTATAGAATATCGTTGCATCACTGGCATCTCCGGCATCAATGATGCTATTATACACGATAATCTTCTGGATAGAATCCAAGTCCTTCTCGTTACGGAAGCCCTCCCACGATGGTTGGCTGATAATATCCTTGCTATAAAGCGTATCCAAATAGTCCTGAATCGCCTTGTTCGTGGGCGCAAACACAGTATAGTGACCACGGGCAGAAAGTAATTGCATCACCTTTGAATCACTGCGCCTGCTGATGGGTACAAGATCCAATAGCTTACAATACTCACTATAAACCTCATGCCCCTTCAGGTATTGTGCTAAAGTTTCTTGCTTATAGGTATAGCGGTCAGAGGTATCGATCTCCTCGGTACAACTCTGAGAAAAAGCGGCCGCTACCACCGAAAGCAACAGAAACGAATATTTCTTTATCATTTTCATTGTGTAAATACTTATTTCGTTTTCTTACTTGTCGTAAACAGACTTATTCCACACGGGGTTCTGAAGCAAAGCTCCATTGCTGGCCTTAATCTCCATGTAATAAATAAGATTGTACAGGCCATAGCGATTCTTGAGCTGGGTCTTCAGTGATTCCTTCTCGCCCGACTGCAAGGTGGGGAAGAACTGTGAAATCATTAAGTTGACACCTTCGCGACCATCACCAATAGGCATGGCGTCAGAGAACTCGCGGGGATCCTGTGTGCCGTTGCTACCGCCTGCATGACGTTCGGCGAAACGTACAAGATCGAACCAACGCTTACCTTCTGCAAAAAACTCAATTTGACGTTCATTCAACACAGCAACCTCATAAAGAAGTTTGTTGTTGACGCCCGATTTAAGTGTAGGCTGAGGCAAATTGCCTAATAGATTCGACGGTGTGCTCGCACTCAAAGAGGCGGGACCCCAGTTACTTGCCGTAAGTGATGACACATCCTCCGAAGGTTGAGATGACGACTTGTCATTGCAGAACCAACGACGATGCAGGGCATGCACCAGACGCATCGCATCAGCCTGCTTTGCAGGATCAGCATTCAACGTATTCAAACATGCCAGAGCCTCAGCCTTCTGCAACATCACGTCGCTCAAGCGATAGACAATCCAATTGCGGTAAGAGGAAGTGGCATTTAGCACACGTATCTTTTGCACATTGGGGGTTGTACCCATGTTGGAAACATCAACAAGAACACTGTTCCACTTGAAACAACAATTAGCTGCAAGTGACGTAGTGCTCGTTGTAACATCCTTCCAAGAATTGAACCACATGCGCGCATCGTTGTACTTTGTCGCCGAACCATTACCATAAGCATCGTCGAGCTGGTTATCAACCGTCGAGAAATAATGGTTATTGTCCATGCCCCAATAAGCGTTAATCAAGTCATTTTTACGGCTATCGTATATATTAAACGATAACTCAAAAATTGTCTCGTCGCTACTTCCCTGAGAGAAAATCATTGAGTGAGCGGGCAACAAAGGAGAACTGCTACGCATGAACGGCGTAAAATCATTCTTATACAGATTCACATAAGGCAAACCGTATGAAGTCATTTCATTTGTGAAAAGGAAACTGCCACTACTTTGATTTTGAAGTTGTTCGCTCAGATTCTTCATGGCTTCGTCAGCGTAAGTGATGCAGGACTGATAGTCCGACTCCACTGTTTGCGTAACAGAATCGCCCTTCTGGGCAATGAACACCTTTTTCGTATTCAAGCCACGGCCTTGATTCAGAGAGGCACGCCACAAGTACATATCACTCAACAAGGCATAAATGGCAGCATTGGTGATTTTACTCTTGGTCTCCTGCTTCGCAGTGAAATTGCCCGAGTATTCGAAGCGGTTACGCGCCTGCCCCTTAATCGCCTCAACGTCCGCTATCAGACTGTCAAGGACAACCAACTGGTTCGTTGCCGGGAAATCACGCACTTCCGTATCGTTGTTTATCACCTGCGTCGTGTAAGGAATGTCCTTAAAGGAACGCAACAGGTAGAAGTAATTCAAAGCACGCAGACCGATCATCTCGGCACGCATTTGACGCCATTCCGAAGGGGTGAACTGCTTGTCCCTATCCAGAACCTCCTGACCGTGCTGAAGCACCTTGTTACAAAGGTTGATAGTGGTGTAGAACCTCGCCCAGTCAAAATAGCTGTTCGTTGAGTCACGCTCCAAGTGACCATCCATCATATTCTTGTAGTTTGTGGTGGTGTTTATGAATTTATTGTCAGACATAATCTCAGTAGGCCACAAACTGTTGTTGTCAGAACGCAGTTCACCCCACAAAATGATTTTATCCAAGGAACCGGTCATGTTCGCATAAGCGGCATAGCGCACACCTTCCAAGTCGTTCTTGTCCTCCCAGAACTGCTCCTCAACTACTTGCGACTGAGGGTAGACGGTCAGCCAATCCTGACAGGATGTGGTAGTCGCTGCCGCAAAGGCAAGCAGAAGCGCTGACTTTATTATATTCTTATTTGCTTTCATCTTTTGTTCTCTATATTTGGATTAGAAACCAAGGTTAACACTGCAAGTAAAGGAACGGGCACGCGGTGTTTTACTGTTATCCACAGAGGGTCCCCAACCTGAAGTGCTCACCTCAGGATCAACGCCCGTGTACTTAGTCAAGCAGAATACGTTATTGATAGTCGCTGAAAGTGAAAGGCTATTGATACCATACTTCTTCAACTTCTTGGGATCAAAATTATACTTGGCTTGGATATACTGCAAACGCAGATAGTCGCCATTCTCGACATAGCGGTCACTAACAAGACTGTTGTAACTCGTCCCCTGGGAAGAATGGAGCGCACGAGGAATATCCGTGATATCACCATTCTTGCGCCAACGCCATGTTGTAGCATAACTTTGGTTGCCATTACCCGTCATCGCCTCGTAGTTAGCACGTGCCAAATTGATAATCTCCTGACCCATACGGAAGTTGAAACTTGCATTCAACTCAAAGCGGTCATAGTAGAGATTGATACCGAAACCGCCATAAAGTTTGGGGTTAGAGTTGCCAAGGTAAACAATGTCGTATCTGTCGATGCTACCATCGTGGTTGATATCCTCATAGATAGCGTCTCCGCCTTGGAACTGCTTACGAGACCCCTCACTATAAGCATAATACATGGGCAGAGGAGTACCCTTAGCATCGGTCAGCATATTGCCGGCGGCATCATAGGCGATGGGGCAAGAGCTATTCTCGCCGCGACGAGCAGCAGCAGCCGCCGTGTTGACAGGATTGCCGTGAACGTCATAACCAGTACCACGCGCCGTAGCCTCATCAACATTGCTGAAAGTATTACCCTGCGCGTCCACCTCGGCATAACCGTAAGCGGCAAATGAAGAGGCATCATACCCATTGTGGTCATAGCCATAACGATAAACGCCCTTACTACGCAGACCGTAGATAGAACCCAACGCATTGTTGATCTGAACACGCTTGGGGAAATTGAAGTTGGTGGGGTTCCAGTCATCACTACCGTTCATGTTCTCAAGAATCAGAGGATCCATTTCCTCGACGGTGTTAAAGTTCTGGGAAACATTACCACGCAACTTCATGGAGAACTTGCCTATCTTGGCAAACTTGGAAGTACTTCCGTTCAACTCCCAACCTCTGTTTCGCATCTGACCGGCGTTTACATAACCCAGGCTGCCAAAACCATTGGCACTGGCGATACGGCGGTTACTCATGAGCATATCCGTGGTTTTTTTGTTATAGACCTCGAACTCAAAAGTAAAGAGGTCGTTAAACAAGCCCAAATTGAAGCCAAGGTTCCACTGCTGAGTCTTTTCCCATTGCAGGTTCACCAAAGAGAGATTACTTGGCGTAATAATAGAGTGTCCGTTATAATAGCCCGATGAACTGTACTTATTGTACTGCCAGCCATTCGCACCACCCGTGTTACCCGTTATACCCCACGTAGGACGGAAGGCCAACATGCTGATGACCTTCTTCGAGAAGCCCATAAACTTTTCGTCGCTGATATTCCAACGAGCACCGATAGCAGGGAAGGTACCGTATTTACGGCCACGACCAAACGCTGTGCTACCGTCCGTACGAACACTTACGTCAACAGAATACTTACTCTTGTAAGAATAGTGCAGCTGCTCAAAGAAACTATGGCTGCGCCATTCACCGTTGCTGGCACTGGCGGCAGTAAGCAGGGCTACTACCGTAGGGTCAGTGATACCGTCGGGCACGTTCCACAAACCAAGGTTCTGATTGGAGCTGTTACCGGTGTACATTTCAAAACGAGCCAAACCTGAGAGATTATGGTCAGGATTCTTGAAATGGCTGTAGTACTGTAACTCATGTCGGGTAGTGAACTCAAGCGATTTATACTCATTGTTGCCCACAACGTTACGTTCATTATTACGTCCACCATGAGCAGGAGTCAGTCCACCAAACACCCATGGAAGATTACGCAACTCGCTGGGAACGTAATCGTCGGTGCTGGTGTTATAGATATTCAACTGTACATCACCCTTATAGTTCAGCTGATGCTGGTCGCTGTCCTTGCCCCATAGTTTATAGGTAACATCGAACTGAGGAGTCAGGTTATACTGCTTCATCTTCGTCCAAGCCTTCAAGGCACGTGAAACAGGGTTGCCATTCATATACATGTCACTCAGATAGTAACTCGTGTGGCCATCAGTCTGAGGAAGCATACCAAATCCACCTGTAGAGATGCTTGCAGCCATTGGGAACATACTGAAATAGTTACCGGTCAAATTACCCATAGCGTCATACTCATAGACACTCATGTTGGGCATAGCATTGTATGCACGACCAAGGATGTCATTGCCATAGTTCTTATGGTTGTTCGTAAAGGTCATGTTCACTGTAGCGCGGAACTGGATGCGGTCGCTCACCTGATAGTCCAGTGTAGTGCTCTCGGTGAACTGGTCCAACTTCTGACCGATAACGGAACCTGTGCTCGTGTTATAGCCGGCGCCGATACGGAACTGGGCCTTCTCACCACCACCGCTGAGATTGACATAATAGCGGTGTTCCTTACCAAACTGCTTCACCTCGTCCAACCAATCCGTATTGTGATTGAAATGGTTATAGATGTAGGGCATACTTTGGTTATAGTTCAACTCCGCAATCTGGTCTGTAATGGCCGAATTATACTGAGGATTGTAATAAGCCTCCTTAAGCATCATGGTGTAGCCATCACCGTTAAGCATCTTGTAACCATCCGGCTGCCAGGTGCCTGTGAACTTATAAGAGAAGTTCACACGCGTGGGACCACGCTTACCACGACGAAGCTTGATCTCAATAACACCGTTTGAGCCTCTTACACCCCACTTGGCAGCGGAAGCCGCATCCTTCAAAACCGTGATGCTTTCGATATCCTCTGTGTTCACGTTCAACAGCGTCGAGAATTGCTCCTCGTTATCCATGTCATCGGGGTTAAAGTCCGCCTTCTTGTCATCAGGCAATTCAAAGATGTGGTCGTTCACTACAATCAAGGGCTGGTCGTTTGTACCGAAAGTGGTCTTACCACGCAAGCGCATCGTTGTACCCGAACCTAAGTTACCTGAGTTAGCAACAATATCAAGACCGGCAATCTGACCCTGCAAAGCCTGGTCGACAGACTCAAAGGCCAAACCTTCCAAGTCGTCCATCTTCATACTTGAAACTGCACCGGCATACTCACGGGCAGGAATTTCCAGACCGGTTGTTGCGGCTTTTTTCTTTGCTATAACCTCAACAACGTCCAATGTCTTGGTGCTTTCGGTCATATTAACCTTGTACACGGCCTTGTTGATGGGAAACGTCTTATCCGTATAACCCATGCCGTGGAAAACCAGCTTGTTCTTCTGGTTCTTGACGTTCATCACGAAGTTACCGTTTCCGTCCGTGATGGCACTGCTTACGATACGGTTGTTCGAGTCAATCTCCTTCACCTGAATGCCAGGAACACCACCGAACTCATCGCTCACCGTACCACTGATGCGCTTGATTTGTGCGCTAACTGGCAGTGCAACCAGCGCAACTACCAACAGCAATAATGTTCTAATATATTTATTCATAGTAGTAGTTTATTTGATGGCGTAACGCATGAGGTATGCACGACTCTGTTTTAGGTTAGCCCAATGGCTGTCATAGCGGCCGTTCTCATCAAGCTTGGCATGATTCAATGTGCCAGGAATCTGGTGCACAACAGCATAGCTTGAACCGTCGATAGAGATACCTGTCATGTTGGCGGCATTGTTGGGGCTGAACGGTTTGCCGTTCTTGTAGCAAACGATGTCGCGAGTCAGTTTGTTGTACTCTCCAAAGACAGTAAGCCATCCGCCATTGCTGGTATCCTTCACCTGCAAAACGCCATCCGCACGGCGAAGCATTATCTTATTAAACAAGCCCTTCGTATTATCGTAACTTGCTGTTACATATTCACTTTCAGCAATTTTACTGCGGTCAACGAAAACGCTGTTATCCACAAAATGGTTACGTACAAAGTTGGTCAGGTAGGTAATCTTAGCACTGATGCGAGCACTATCCACCGCATTGGTCAGATAGCCCGAGGCATCCTTGCAGGCATTATAATCCTCCTCAATACTTTCCCAGGTTGGCAAGCCGTTAGCGATTGCCTGCTCAAGTGCTTCTTTCGTGGGAACAAAAAGCGTGTAGTTATAGTTATTGAAGAACTGCACGTTATTATCAGGCGCACCTGTATTGGTAAAGATTGAGAACTTGGAAAGTTCCTTCTCTCTATCCTTAGCCTGTAAGTTTTCGTTCACCAAACCACAACGCAGAATAATATCAGTATTGGGCTGAGTAAATGAGTAAAAAGTCTGATAAATATCATTATTGTACTTACCGTCATTCGTCAGCAAGGAGTACACGCTCTGAGAAGACGCGATCAAGGGACTGTTCAATACATAAGTAGTACCATTGTTCATGCGCTGGGCGTCGGTGATAAGATTGTCCGACAATCCCAATGACGTACCATTAAGTCCCATTTCAGCATTACCCTTCTGGAAGCCGCCCTGAACGCGAACCACCTTCCCGTTCTCGCGGAAAACGCGAACAGGCGCACCGTTCTTGGCCAAATAGTACTCGTCGACATCACTGTCTATCTCGTCTCTTCCATCCAATACGATGGTATGGCTCTCCAGAATATCCTTCAAACGGTTAACGATATCGGCCTGACCAACGGTTTCCGTTTTAAACTGGGTACCGATTTCACCTGTTGCCTGATTGAAGTTAAGCAATGCGGCATCAACAGGAAAAACGTTAGACGTACCGCTACTTGCCTTCATCGTGAGCTTCATCACACGAGGATGGCGGCTCTTGAAACTGACGGGGTCATAGACATATTGCATGGCCGAGTCTGTGGGCAAGAGGAATACGAAACGGCTCTGCATAGCCTTCAAATAGGCATAGTAGTTAAGTTTCATGTAGTCCGTTGCGCCGGTTGAACCATTATAAATAGCCCATGAAATAAGTGTCTTGTTCTTACTAATATAGGCCGGAGCGGCAACAGAGGTGAAGTCCGCAGGACCAAACACCTTGTCTGTAAGATAAATCACGCCATTATTCGCCAAAAGACTACCTACGACGTGTTCCCGATCCTCAGGCAAGAAGATTTGCTCCTGGGCATCGTCGCGCAACTGTGTCATTTTGCTGGGCACACTCGCGGCAAAACTATTGAACATGATCACGTTGATAAGCGAGCGCAACTTACTGATAGGAATCTGGTCAATATTGCGGAACAGGCGTTCGTAGTCCTCTTCGGTATGGGCAGCAGAATACGTAACCTTAGGGTCGCAATAAGTCTCAATCAAGGCCGAGCCGCCGCCACCAGCCTGAAAGTAAGGCCAGAGAGCATCGTCCGTAGGCACGTACATGGCTGCCATGTCCATCTTTTCATTAGCCTGTGCGTTCACCTTAAAAGTGTTCCATCCCGGATCAAACTTCAAGGTAACGTCTGTCGAAAGATTATCACGGAAAACCTCTCCCTTGGGTCCACGGGTCAAAGCTCTTGAGCCGGTGCTATTGTCCGCAAAATAACGCTTGGTGAAAATAGAGTCCGTCCAGTCCTTGCCTTGGGCAGCCATCACATTCTTGTAGGCCTGCGTTACAGCATTGTTGTAGAAGGGAACACTCCAGCGGTCCAACATGTGGCTGAAGATTCGGGTACGGCCGTTGGTGCGGATTACCTCGGCCATATTGGCCAAAGGTTTCTGTACGCCCTCCGTGGTATTCACGTAACCATTCTCGCACACCTCGTCCTTGTCAAGAAGCTTGGACTCATTGATGTGCACATCACCGCTCACACGGGCTTTACCCATGAAAATCTTGAAGTCCTCGTCCGTGATATTGTTCATTGCCATGTACTCATTGGTAAAATGAACCATCATAGGCAACGTAGAGTCAGCCACCATATAGATACCCTTACCACCCTTCTCCGTACGGAAACGGCTCCAGAAATCAATTTCGCCGTTATTCAAGTTATAGTTAACAGGGATCTGGTCGCCATTAAGGTAAATGATACTGTCCGTAAAGGCTACGTCTGTGTATCGGCGCAAATAAGTGCCACGCGTAATATTGCTGCCTTCCGAACTGGCCAGGTTCTCCATCACAATGGCATTGTTCAACATACTGTTATGAACCAGCAACTTCTTCTGGGCGGCGCTCAGATTCTCATAACTGGTAGCATAGTGCCAGGGATTGGATGCATCCAGCAGGGCATTGCTTTTAAAGAAGTTCTCCCATGCTTCATCGTCCGCAACAAAAAGGGTCTTTGAACCCGTTTTTGACAACACGTCGGCCAAGCCACGGTTGTTGTCAGACTCTGTCGAAATGTTAACCTCCGGGTCATTAAGCAAGCGGAGGTAATAGCTGAAATTACCTCGCTGTTGCAGATTCTCGTAGATGCTTGTACTAAGCCACGAAGGCTTCTCGTCATCAAGCAAATACTCGTCCTTACAAGATGTTGCCATACCGCTGATTGTTAGCATCATAAGCAGCCAAGTCTTCCCTCGTGCCGCTTTGCTAAAACGGTTTTCCATACACATTGATTTAGAGTTTATATGTTATTTTTTAACTTTTCAAGGCTTTTTGCTGCACAAATCTAAACAAAAAAAACTTCTCAAAGGCGCGTCAGACTTGGATACATCTGCATGTTAACATAGTTTAACAAGTGTAAAAATATCGTCTAATAACATTCCCATCAGGAAGCCCGAAAAAAGTAGGCAAATAGCATGAGTTAACAAGAAAAGGCAGAACACACATGCCCTGCCTTTTCCCATAACTCATAAAGAGCGTATTACCTCAGAATTATCCTTTACTTCAATACGACCTTTTGGCTTTGCATGCCATTAGAGAGCACATAGATTCCTGCGGGCAAGGAACGTCCGAAAGGCATCTGTCGGCCCGTAGAATCATACAAACGAAGCGATTGATTGTCGCTATAGACCACCCTTCCGCTAATAGTAACTGCCATGGAAGTGTGTGCCACCGTATGAATACCCGTAGGAACAATCACGGGCAGATCCTCCAAATTGCCGTTGGGGTCATCGCTGATTACGAACCAGCCCATATAGTCGCCATTAGTGCTTGCACTGTTGCCGGTATCGTCCGTCGTCGTGCCATCTATCTGACGTCGTAGCGTTATGCCATACACCCCTCCTGTTTCATTGACAACATTGGCATGCTGGCGGAAAAGGGCCGTAGGAGCATAGTTATAGGTCTGAGGAGCGGCAATGATATAAGGATTTTGGAATGAAAGTGAATTTCCCTGTAAATCATTAAAATAGATGTTTTTTCTTGACACGCCCCCTATGGCATTCGTATTATCCCTACCCACTGTAAGCATCTTACCCTCACCTAAAGAAATCTGGCCCGGACTTGCAGCAAAGTAATTGACGTTGTGGTTTCTCAACGTACTGGTCTCCGCTTCTTGCTTGGTCAGCACAACCTTAAAGCCCGTATTCGTTACGTCAAAGACACGCACGACCACAGGAGGATATGACGTCAGGGCCGTATTCTGCTGAGCGACGACTACGGGCACAACTCCCTCGGGGAAAGCCTTGGGAAAGGTAATCTCAACGACATCACCCTTCACATAGCCGGCCTTTTGCGACATGAGCATGAAACCATCGCTTAACTCCAAGATTGTGTCCGCCGGTAAAATGAGGTAGTCCATCTGTTCAGCAGTCTTGATTTCCACCGCTGTCGGGTAAGCCCAAGGTAGCAAATTAAAGCCGAAACTGGACTTGGACAACGAGCGCAAGCGTCCCGTAATGCCATTGGCAGCGTTCCTGTTGCTCATAAGTCCGGTAACGACATAAGGCGCAACATCCTGTGCGACAATGTCCGTGGTAACCAAGTCCGTATTCAGGATGTTCAACCGGCCATACTGTAGCGAACCCACATTCAAAGCAGCAGCCACGGTAACACCTTCTTCGTTCGTCCTGAAAGTCTTTCTCTTTGCATCGTAATATTCCGTAACACGATAGGTGTGCAGGCCTACCTCCTGCAATGTTTCGCTAAAGGTATAAGTCGAACCCGCCTTACTATCTTGGTCCTTGACAGGAATGGTGGCAATGGTCGTATAGCGCGTAGTCCCGGGCCGTTTACATTCCACGATGATACTGTCAATCATATCGCCATTTGCATCCTCCCACGTCAACTGAACATGGTTGGTTTTCTTGGTATAGTTCAGGATCAGTGCGCCGGGATTCTTGTACACAATCTTGGGTACAAACTCGTTGGCGGGATTATAGGCAAGCCCACTCTCCATCTCCGCATAATACTTGCCTAACTTCGAGAGATTGCCATCCTTGTAAATTTTCGAACAATCAGCCTCACTATTCCAATAGGCATAGCGTTCCACACGTGAGTTTGCGTTCATCACTTGCAGAATCGGAACGACACCGTTGTAGTTAGCCTCCTGGTTCACAGAGGACCAGAAGTCGTTACGGTCATAGCCACTGGCGAAAATACCATTATTGTTCCAAGAGGCACCCCACACCCACTCACTTACCCAGATGGGACGACCGTTACCATAATAGTCACTGTACCAGGTAAGATTGTTGAATGAGCCAGAGGGCCAGTAGCAGTGAAGGTCCAGAATATCACAACGCCAACCACGCGCATCAATGCTGTCAATGAAGGCTTTCAGGTGGTTCATACTACCATCGTGGCTGCTTTCCGAACACAGACGCATACCCGTACGCATCAGATTCTGCCAGTTATTAAGCACCTCGTCCACGGTTTGGGGATGGTCGTCGGCGCTGTTTCCCGGTTCGTTGTTTGTCTTCATGTGCGCACTGTAGTTCACGCTGCCGCATGAGGCGCTGCTTGGCCAATCCTCATAGATATGATTGGGAACGGTCTCCTGGTCAGGAAGGCGGTTGTTACCCAAAGCCCAATCATAGCACCACGAGGTATTCAGGGCATCGTTGGGTTCAAATCGCGTGTCGCTTGCCAAACCTTTCTTCTGTGCATCCTGCCACTTAAAGATACGATAAGAACTTATCTTCCCGTTCAGAGGCGCAGGTACGGCGGCAATCTCCAGATCTTCGCGGTCGGCAATGAAGCAACGGCTATAACCCCATCCGCTAACACCCACAGCAAAAGTCGCCATATAGCCACGCTTAAGCTTAAAGGAGCGAATGTTATTGTTCAACTGAGCTGCGGTGAGCGTGTTCATATAGCCGCCCGTGTTGCCCAATCCGTAGTTGTTACAGCTCTCGCCGCCATAATTCTCCTCGCTGTAGCAAGTCAAGGGCTTAAAACCGTCGCCATAGGGAAGCACAATCGTCCCCTGGGCATACATCTTCACCTGGCAGTTGACACCATTAACGGCCTTTTCACCATTGATGAACACCGCGCCCAGATGATTGGCAATCACCTTCGAGGGCTTGATATGCTTAAAGATGAGCACAGCATGTTCCGTGTTCCGGATATTCACGCTTCCTGAGGTGGCAATGGGAGTTGTCGAGGTGATGACATAGTCCACATCTGCTGTCAGCGTAACGCTTTCCGTTACCTGCTCAACTTCCGTGATGGTGTTGACAGCAAAAGATGCCGCAGTAAAGAAGAGAGCGGCAATGGCCAAAATCAGTTTTCTCATTGATATATATATTAAAGGTGGGATTTTATTTTGCGAAGAAAGCATCCAAACGTTTCTGTTGTGCTTTATAAGCCTTCAGACTGGCCGGCTGACGGAGAGTATGCTCCAGTTCATCAAGCATGCGCTGGCGGTTATCCAACTGATAGAGCGAAAGCGTTGGCACGGCACGCACCTTCAGGTCGTCAGTAGCCAAGCGCAGACTCTCCCATGCCTTCAGCAAGTCCAGTTCCTGACGGGTAATGGCAATTACCGTGCCGTGGCGCGGAGTAAAGGCACCACTGGTCTTGGTGTTCTGCACCGCCTTGAAGGTTTTCAGATCCGTGCTCTTGCAGAACTGATAGTGCCCGTTCATGTAACAATCATACATCAGCACCCAGGTACCGTCAAAGAGGCGGAACACGCCACTGCCCTCTACGGCCTCGTTGGTATCCTGGCAATAGCCGTCCTGGAGAACCCACTCCTTGCTGTTGGTGAGTTGTGTGCCCGTGAATTTGCGTATGCCCTTGGACCCGCCTTCTGTCTTGTAGAAGATATGATAAACGCCCTCGTCGTCCTGGACGATATCCGTGTCAATGGCTGCACTTTGAACATCAAACATTTCTACAGGCTCACCCTCGAAATCACTAAAATCTTTGTTGGCATAGGCATAGAAGACCTTGTCATAGGGTATTGAGCCATCATCGGTAAGCAGACTGAAATAAACCATGTATTTCCCCGCAGCCTTGTCATAGATTGTTTGGGGAGCCCACACGCGGGTTACGCGCGCAAATTTGGTGTTCTTGTATCGGTCAGGGAAATGAATGGCGTGATGTTCCCAATTTATGAGATTCCGGGAACGCATCAGCACCATGCCGCGGTTGCTGCTCCATCCCTGGCTGCTGGCCATGTCTGTAATCACCTGGTAGAAATAGCCGTCCTCGCCACGCAGGATGTGAGGATCGCGCACGGCCTTCTTGAGGGCGATGGTATCGCTGGCAATAACGGGGTTGCCGTTGTTCATGGGAGTATAGTTCCATCCGTCCGTGCTCAGTGCGTAACGGATCTGTTCCTCGGCCACACGGTTACCGGTAAAATAGGTAAAGAGGTAAGCCACATACTTGTCCTTGGCTTCCAAGGGAGTAGCGAACATGCAGAGCAGCGCCACGGCCGCGAAGGTTTTCAAGAAGGTTCTTTTCATTGTGTTTTAGGCGTCTTTTTAATTGTATTTTTTACAAAGATAAGAAAAAATCACAAGAAAAGAAAAATGGCGGGAGTTTTTGTCAAATCAGGTAAAGAGCGTTTCCGCCACTGCTGGACGGTATGGGTGTGTATCCATTCGAATTCGGTAGTGATGCCCGCTGCGACACACAGACGTGTCGTGGGACGCAGGGTACGCAGGAGCAGTTCGAAGAACTTGTGATTGCGGTAGGGGGTCTCGATAAACAGCTGCGTCTGGTTTTCCTGCTGGGCGCGCGATTCCAGATGTTTGATACGCTTCACACGCAGACTCTCGTCAATCGGCAAATAGCCGTTGAAAGCAAAACTCTGGCCGTTCAGTCCGCTGCCCATCACTGCCATAATCATGCTGTTGGGTCCTACAAGGGGAACCACCCTCAAGCCCTTCTGTTGCGCGATAGCAACCACATCGGCACCCGGGTCTGCCACAGCGGGACAACCTGCCTCACTGATAACGCCTATGCTTTGGCCTTGCTCCAAGGGTTTCAGGTAGCCGGCGAATTGTTTAACGTCCGCATGCTTACCCATTTCCAGAAACCGACTGTCGTCGATAGGGAACTCACGGTCCACACGGCGCAAGAAACGACGCGCGCTACGGATGTCCTCTACGATAAAAACGCGCAACTGGCGGATGACATCCATGTTGTGGGAGGGCAACACACGCTCCATGGGCGTATCACCCAGGGCACAGGGTATCAGATAGAGAGCTGGCTCCATTTCTTTCTTCCTTTAATATAATATTGGTATAGTATGCTTCGCGGCGCACCTTCCAGTGGGTTGCACACGCTCTCTTGCAGATTCCGCCGACGGTCGGCCTTGAAATCATCCTTCATCCGGTGAAAAGCCTTGCGCCCCTGCCACACAGCCCAGAAGGAGCCCCATTGTCCCGTGAGCAAGAACTGTACGCTTGCCAAAGCATCCAGCCAGAAACGCCAGCGCATGACACTGGGCAAGTCCTCCTCGGGCAGATTCTTATACAACAAGAGCTGATTGTTGCGGAAATTCAAGAAGGTCTTTCGCGGATTGCCTTGGGGCAGCGTACCCCCACCCAAGTGATAGGCCACGCTATGGGGCACGCACACCACTCCC
This sequence comes from Prevotellaceae bacterium, assembly GCA_028723455.1. Classification (GTDB taxonomy): domain Bacteria; phylum Bacteroidota; class Bacteroidia; order Bacteroidales; family Bacteroidaceae; genus Physcousia. The sequence continues at coordinate 80,314 of JAQYEW010000013.1, forward strand.
CTGCCCCGCGCGCGCAGTCGCCAACAGAGGTCTATCTCCTCCTGATGGGCAAAGAAACGCTCGTCGAAACCGCCCACCTGCCAAAAATCACGGCTGCGAATCAGCAGACAAGCTCCCGTGGCCCACAGGCAAGGCAAAACTTGGTCGTACTGTCCCTCGTCAGGCTCCAGCGTACCGAACATTCGCCCCCGGCAAAAGGGATAACCCAAGCGGTCAACAAAACCGCCCGCGGCACCGGCATACTCAAAATCATTCGGCGACCATTGGCATAGCAGTTTGGGCTGACAGGCAGCCACCTCGGGATGGGCATCCATAAAGGCCAACATGGCATCCAACCATCCCATGCGCACCTCAACATCACTATTTAATATAAGGTATAGGTCGGCATCCACCTGACGCAAGGCACGGTTGTATCCACCCGCAAAGCCATAGTTGCGGTCCAGCTGCAACAAGCCCACCTCGGGCATCTCCGCCTTCAGCCATTCCACCGAACCGTCCGTACTGGCATTATCCGCCACTATCACCTTTCCCTGAGGACTATGTTCCACAATGCCGGGCAGGAAGCGGCGCATCATCCCCAAACCGTTCCAATTCAGGATTACAATCGCCAATTTCATACAATGCTTCCCTTTAATGCCGTCCTCTTGGCATTCCAGCCTTCCAAACGGACGTTTACAATCTGGTTGTCGCTCCCCTGTGTCTTTACCTCTACCTTTATGTAATTATCCGTGAAGCCTGTTTGAACGCCACCCTTGCGTCCATGCTCCAAAAGGACGGGTCTTTCCGTACCGATAAACCGCTCGTAAAAAGTATCCAATTTGTGCTGGCTGATGGCAAGCACCTGTTGGCTGCGTTCGTGCTTCTCCTCGGGACGCACCTGATGCGGAATCTTGAGCGCCATCGTGCCCGCACGCTCGCTGTAGCTGAAGACATGATACTGGCAGACATCCATACTTTCCATGAACGCCTTGGCCTGCAGGAACAGCTCCTCCGTCTCGCCACGCGTTCCCACGATCACATCCACACCGATGAAAGCATCGGGCATCAGTGCGCGAATACGCGCTACCTTGTGAGCGAAGAGTGCCGTGTCATACTTGCGACGCATCAATCTCAAGACCTCATCGCTTCCGCTCTGCAAAGGGATATGGAAATGAGGCATAAAAGCACGGCTATGAGCACAGTAATCAATAATCTCGTCCGTCAGGAGGTTGGGTTCGATGCTGCTGATGCGATAACGTTCGATACCTTCCACCTGGTCCAAGGCCTTGACAAGATCCAGGAAGGTCTCGCCCGTGGAATGACCGAAGTCGCCGATGTTCACACCCGTTATCACGATTTCCTTGCCGCCACGGGCCGCAACCTCACGCGCCTGCTCCACCATTGAGGCAATGCTGCCGTTGCGGCTGCGCCCCCGGGCGATGGGAATCGTACAATAGGTACAATAATAATCGCAGCCATCCTGCACCTTCAGGAAATAGCGTGTGCGGTCGCCACAAGAGCACGAGGGCACAAAGGTGCGTATCTCGGCCGTGCGCACGGTGTGATGGTCGTGCCGCAAGGCAGCGCGCTCCTCCGCTTTCAAGTTGATACGCTCACTCAGGAAATCCAGAACCTGCCCTTTCTCCTCACTGCCCAATACCAGATCCACACCCTCGATGTTGCTGACCGCTTCGGGCTGCAACTGGGCATAACATCCCGTAACCAGAACGAAACTGCCGGGATGCCTACGTACCAGTTTATGGATGGCCTGACGACATTTGGCATCCGCAACCTCCGTTACGCTGCACGTATTCACCACACAAATATCAGCCACCTCGCCCTCCCGGACATTGCTAACACCCGCGCGACGCAGCATTTCGGCGATGGAAGATGTCTCCGCAAAGTTCAGCTTGCAGCCCAAAGTAAAATAGGCGGCCTTCTTGCCCGCCAAATCATTCACTAAATTCATATATACAAAGGTAGCGCAAAGCATGCGAAAGACAAAAAAAACAGGCAGATAAGAGGGGTGCGAAAAGAAAAATTAAAAAAAATGAAAAAAAATTGCCTCAATGTGATACAAGCTATTGAAAAAGTAACTACCTTTGCAGTGTTTTAGAAAAGCAAATTGATTAACAACAATTAAAACAAAAAGGAAATGAAAAAGTTAGCATTTTTGTTCGTAGCTGTTTCAGCTATTTCTTTCGCCTCTTGCGGCAACGGTACCAAGGCCAACGAGACTGCTGTTGACAGCGACAGCGTTGCAGTTGACACCACCGTAGAGGTTGTTGACAGCGTAGTTGCTGACAGCGTAGTTGCTACTGACAGCGTAGCTCAGTAATTAGCACGCTTAGGTCGCGAAAGCGAACAAAAAAGTCAGAAATGGAGAGCATACTTTCGAGTATGCTCTTTTTTTTATAGTAGATTTAAAAAAAACATATATAAGAAATCCCAAAAACTAATACATGTTTTTGGGATTTCTTATATATGTTTTTCTTAGAAGTGGCTGCTGCCATCAAAACAGTGCGTACAAAGCTTGCATTTGGGCAGGCCAATGGCCTTCACCAGATCCTCCAGTTTGGCAAAGCGCAGGCTGTCCAGACCGAAATGCCGGCGCAGGCGTTCCACCATGGCCTGATACTGCGGAGAGTCCGTGGTGGCATAGGCTTGCAGGTTCTTTGTCGGGTCGCCCTCCAACTCCTCTATCACACGGCGCGTAATCAGTTCCATATCGCTTTTGCTGTTTGTAAAACCGATAAAAGGGCAGCCATAAATGAGAGGAGGACAAGCGATACGCATGTGCACCTCCTTGGCGCCATCATCGTACAACACCGTTACGTTATCACGCAACTGGGTGCCACGGACAATACTGTCATCACAGAAAAGGACACGGCGGTCCTTCAGAACGGCACGGTTGGGAATCAGTTTCATCTTGGCCACAAGCGAGCGCATGTCCTGTGTGGCGGGGGTAAAGGAGCGGGGCCAGGTGGGTGTGTACTTGCTGACGGCGCGCATATAGGGACGTCCCATACCTGCGGCATAGCCCAAAGCCATACCCACACCGCTGTCGGGAATACCGCACACGCAATCCACCTCCGTCTTGTCTGTTTCGCCCATCAGGCGTCCGCTTTCAAAGCGCACTTGCTCCACATTGCGGTTTTCGTAACTGCTGGTGGGGAAACCGTAATAGACCCACAGGAAACTGCAGATCTGCATCTCCTTGTCGGCAGGACGAATGGTCTCCATTTCATTCGCACGAATACGCACGATCTCGCCCGGACCCAGGAAATGATGGATATCGTAGTCCAAATTCGGGAAAGCGGAACTCTCGCTGGTGGCTGCCATCGCCCCTGCCTTACGTCCCACCACAATAGGCGTGCGGCCATAACGGTCGCGAGCGGCAATGATACCGTCATCCGTAAGGATAAGCAAGGAAACGGAACCCTTCACGCGCGAAAACAGATTCTCAATACCCTCGCGGAAGGTTTTTCCCTGAATAATCAGAAGGGCAACAAGTTCCGTTTGGTTGATGCCGCTGCCACTAAGCTCGCCAAAGTGCATATTCTGGGACAACAATTCCTGCGCCAGTTCGTCAAGGTTGGCGATTTTCGCTACCGTGGTAATGGCAAAACGCCCCAAATGACTGCTGATGACCAATGGCTGAGCATCCGTGTCCGAAATAACGCCGATACCGGATGTGCTGCCGGCGAACTTATCCAGTTCGCTTTCAAACTTAGACCGGAAATAGGCGCTTTCCAGATTATGAATACTGCGAACCATGGCCTTTTCCTCCGCCTTATAGGTGGCCATGCCACCTCTGCGCGTGCCCATGTGCGAATTGTAATCCGTACCGTAAAAAACGTCGGCCACACAACTTGTCTCCGAGACAACTCCGAAAAAACCTCCCATAAAAAATCTTAAAACGCTCTTTTATTAAACAAATCAGCCCTCAGCACGTATGTGCTGAGGGCCATAAACCTCACTTCTATTATTCTTCAAAACCGTTGGGGTTTTGCTTCTGCCAGTTCCAACTGTCGCGGCACATATCCTCGATGCCGTACTGAGCCTCCCAACCCAACTCCATCTTTGCCTTGGCCGGATTGCAGTAGTTTACGGCAACGTCGCCCGACCGGCGGGGCTTGATGACATAAGGCACGTCAACGCCGTTAACCCGGACAAATGCCTTAACGACATCCAGCACGCTGTAACCCGTACCCGTACCTATATTATAGATCGCTACACCCTTCTTCTGCTCGATGGCCTTGAGGGAAGCCACATGGGCGCGGCCCAAGTCGACGACATGAATATAATCGCGCACGCCCGTACCGTCGTGGGTGTCGTAATCCGCGCCAAACACACCCAGTTCCTTGCGCTTGCCTACCGCCACCTGCGTAATGTAAGGCATCAGGTTGTTGGGAATACCGTTGGGGTTGTCGCCCAACTTGCCACTGGGGTGCGCGCCAATGGGGTTGAAATAACGCAGCACTACAACGTTCCACTCGGGATCCGCCTTCTGCACATCTATCAGCACATCCTCCAGCATGCTCTTCGTCTTGCCATAGGGATTCGTGCAAATGCCTTTGGGACACTCCTCCGTGATGGGGATAATCTCGGGGTCGCCATACACCGTCGCGCTGGAACTGAAGATAATGTTCTTGCAGCCGTGCTTGCGCATGACATCCAGCAACACAAATGTGCCGTTCAGATTGTTCTCGTAATACTCCAGGGGCTTCTCGACGCTCTCACCCACAGCCTTCAGACCGGCGAAATGAATACAAGCATCAAACTGATGAGCCTCGAACACTTTCGTCAAACCTTCACGATCGCGGATGTCCACCTGATAAAAAGGAACCTCTTTTCCGATAATCTCTGCAGCGCGCTTCAAAGCCAGGGGAGAACTGTTGTAAAGGTTGTCCAAGACAACTGCTTCGTGGCCAGCCTTATCAAGCTCAATCAATGTATGACTGCCAATAAAGCCTGCACCGCCGGTAAGTAAAATCTTCATAAAGTGTGCGTGTTATTTATTAAGTATTCTCTTTTGAAGTTGCAAAGGTAAAAAATTCCAATCTTAAGGCAAAACAATTATTCAATAAAATTCACCTCGGGTTCTAATTGTACTCCATAGGCTTTGAAGACATCATGCTGCACGGCACGGCACACGTTCAAGACATCTGTGCCCACCGCTCCGCCATGGTTTACAATCACCAGAGCCTGACGCTCGTAAACGCCCGCAGGACCCATGCTGCGTCCACGCCAGCCCAAGCGGTCGATCATCCAGCCCGCCGACAGTTTGACCTTGTCCCGGGAAACAGGAAAATGGACAATCCCCGGATGGCTTTGCTTGATCTCCTCCAGCTTTTCAACAGAAACAATGGGGTTCTTGAAAAAACTACCTGCGCTGCCTATCTCCGCGGGGTCGGGTAATTTGCCACGACGCACGTCGATAATCAGTTCTCTCATCTCCTGTGCTGTCAGGGAGGCTGCCGACACCCCCCTACGCTCCACTTCGCGCGCCACACCTGCATAGGAAAGATTGGGAGTGAAGGTCTTGTCCAAGCGATAGGTAACCCACACGATAGCCCATTGGCGCGCTTCGTCGGGATGCTTAAAGAAACTGTCGCGATAGGCGAATTGCAGCTCCTCATGCGTAAAACGGCGCAGGACACCCGTTCGCAAATCAACGGCCTCAACGGCGGCGACCCTCTCGCCCGCCTCAACACCAAAGGCACCAACATTCTGCACGGCCGAGGCACCCGTCTCGCCCGGAATATAACTCAAGTTTTCCAATCCATACCAGCCGTGGTGCAGGGTGTGTCGGACAAATTCGTCCCAGTTCCATCCTGCGCCGACACGCAACAGCACCTCCGTGTCCGACTCCTCCAGCAACTGCCACTGACGATTCTCGCAATGCAAAACGACACCCTCAAAACGAGGTGCCAGAAAGAGCAGGTTGCTACCCATGCCAATGGGCAGGTAGCGTGTCCCTGGAAAGGCTTGAAGTAGCTGCTGTACGTCCGAAGCCACCTCGTAAGTGGCAAACGTGGCGGCATGGCATTCTATGCCAAAGGTATTGTGCTTACGCAGGGAATGGTTGGCTGTGAGCTGAAACATATCTTGGAGTTAACTTTTGAAAGAAACCAGCTGCCAGCGTTCGCCCACCAGACGGAAGGTAAAGACATCCAGCAAACCACTGGCTATACCACAATGCACAAGCGTAATCTGACGCGTCTGTTCCAAATTCTGGCCAAAGAGAATATTGCTGACAACGTCGCGAGGCAAGTCAGGACGAAAGGCAGGCCACTGTTCGGGGTCTAAGGTGCCTGTGATTTCACCACGCTCGTCATCCGGATCGGGCATGGTATAGACGAGTGGGCGGGCCAGGGACTGTGTCTGAAAGTCATTGTCCGTACTGAAGCGTTGGTAGAAACGAAGGAAATCGTAATACACGCCATGAGGGATATACTCACGGCCCTCCAAAAGTTTCCATTGCTTCTCCGCACGGGAAAAATCAAAACCCTTAATCGTCAGGCGCTTCAAATCTATCACCTGCACCTCAACCTCCGTCAGGTCCATGGCATTCTGAAAATGCTCCATCTGGGACTCGTTGGACAAAAGGAGCATGTATTCGTCGGCATTAGGCCATGCGAAATATTCACGGAAATCACTTCCGCGCGTTATCGTGCGCTTTTCACCTTTCACATTTGTCAGATGGAGGGGAAATTTCACCCGATCGGCCTGGAAACGGCGGTCGTTAAGAAAACTGAAAAAGAAATCACTGAAAGCCTCCGTACGCTGTGTCGGACCCGAAAGTTCTTCGACACGCTCCTCATAATCCGTCGGCATAACGGTTTCCTGAGAATCCACAGGCACGTCTTGCAGGCTATCTTGCTCACTCTCCGGGGCTGTCATCCTACTGCCACGCGAACCACACGACGCAATGCCAAGCGCCAACGCCACTAAAGCGACAACACGCAAAGTCTCTCTACTCATCTAACTTTTCAAAGCGAATTTCACATACAAAAGTACAATTTTATTTCCATATAGCACAAGCTTATGAGCAAAAATGACTAACTTTGCACAGACATAAGAAACAACAGCAAATGATAACAGAGAAAATAGCACAATTGACAGCTGAAGTGAGTAAACTGCAAGCACAAACAGCCCAGGACGTGGAAACGCTGCGTATCAAATACCTGAGCAAGAAGGGTGCGCTGAACGAGCTGATGGCTGACTTCCGAAATGTGCCTGCCGAGATGAAAAAAGAGGTGGGAATGAAAATCAACGAACTCAAGGCCCTTGCCGTAGAGCGTATCGCCGCCTTGCGCGAACAGCTGGACGAGCAAAGTGCAGAGTCGGACGATGCAGACCTCACCCGCACGCCCTACCCCGTCCGCTTGGGCACACGCCACCCCCTCACGCTTGTGCGTAACGAGATTGTCGACATTTTCTCTCGCCTTGGATTTACATTAGCCGAGGGTCCGGAAGTGGAGGACGATTGGCACGTGTACGGCAGCATGAACTTCGCCGATGACCATCCCGCACGCGATATGCAGGACACGTTCTTCGTGGAAGCTCACCCTTCCGTTGTCCTGCGTAGCCACACCAGTTCGGTACAGGCACGCGTCATGGAAAGGCAACAGCCCCCTATCCGCGTTGTTTGCCCCGGCCGCGTTTATCGTAACGAAGCGATTTCCGCACGTGCGCACTGTTTCTTCCACCAAGTAGAGGGTTTGTACATCGCAGAGAACGTCAGCTTCGCCGATCTCAAGCAGGTACTTATGCTTTTCGCCCAAGAGATGTTTGGCAAAGACACACAGATCCGCCTGCGACCCTCGTTCTTCCCCTTCACCGAACCCAGCGCCGAGATGGACATCTCCTGCTTCCTCTGCGGCGGCAAGGGCTGCGGTTTCTGCAAACACACGGGATGGGTTGAAATCCTGGGCTGCGGCATGGTGGACCCTGCCGTACTGGAAGCCAGTGGCATTGACAGTGCCAAATACAACGGCTACGCCTTTGGCATGGGTGTGGAACGCATCACCAACCTGAAGTATCAGGTGAGCGACCTGCGTCTCTTCTCGGAAAACGACGCACGCTTCTTGGACGAATTTACCGCCGCCAACTAAACGAACATCTCTATAATAATACGCACGCGCCCAAGTAGCCCTTCGACAAACGAAAGAATACTTGGGCGCTGTGCGTTTCAACAAAATACTATGAAATCCAAAACCTTTACCTTCGGCCTTCTGCCACGTGTCCTTCTTGCTATCGGCGCTGGCATTCTTGTCGGAGCCTATCTCCCCGACTGGCTCATCCGTCTGTTGCTCACCTACAACATGTTGTTCAGTGAGCTTCTCGGCTTTATCGTTCCGCTCATTATCGTGGGCTTTGTAACGACCGCAATAGCCGACGTGGGGAACAAAGCCGGCAAACTGCTTGTGCTCACCACGCTCATTGCCTATGGCATGACCGTGGGAGCCGGTATCCTCTCCTACTATACAGCTGATACATTCTTCCCCGACTTCATTCTCTCCGCATCAGGTTCATTAGGCGATACAAGCTATACAACGCTGACGCCTTACTTCAGCCTTGAGATCAGCCCCCTCATGGACGTTGTCTCCGCCCTCGCCCTGTCTTTCATTTTGGGAATCGGTCTTTCCCGCAGGTCTCCGGAAGCCCCACTGCGTGGAGCAATGGACGACCTAAGCGCTATCATCCACGCAACCATAAGACATTTCATCATTCCTCTCCTACCACCTTATATATTCGGCATATTCGTGGAGATGGTAAGCAAAGGCCAAGTGGCTCACGTCCTGAGCACGTTTGCCCAAATCATTCTCATCATCTTTGCCCTGCATATCCTCCTCTTACTCTTGCAATACAGCATCGCGGGACTCGTGGCCGGACGCAATCCTTTCCGTGCGCTCTACAATATGCTGCCCGCCTACTTCACGGCATTGGGCACGCAATCCTCCGCTGCCACCATCCCCGTAACGTTAGAACAGGTAAAGAAGAATGGTGTAAGCGAGGATATTGCAGGGTTTGTCGTCCCTCTCTGTGCCACCATTCATCTGGCAGGCAGTATGCTGAAGATTGTCGCTTGTGCTGTGGCACTGATGCTGATGCAGGACATCGGCTACACCACGCCCATGATGCTTGGTTTTATTCTTATGCTGGCCATTACCATGGTGGCTGCTCCCGGCGTACCCGGAGGCGCCATCATGGCAGCATTAGGCGTGCTGGAGAACATGCTGGGCTTTGACAATACGGACCAAGCACTCATGATCGCCCTCTACATCGCCATGGACAGTTTCGGCACAGCAGCCAACGTAACCGGCGACGGTGCCATTGCCATCATCATCAACCGGGTAGCAAAGACCGCCACCTCGTCCTGATTGTTGCTGGAGAGTCTGTTCTCAGCGATGTACGCATTCTCAAAGCCATCCACAGGGTCTTGCGTTACGGTGGATTCGCTGACAGCCTGTGGTGAAGGAATATTCACCGGACAATTGTTATCCTCCACCACGAAAGGCCGTTCGGGCGCCACACCGCTATGCTCCAACAGCATATTGTCATGTTCATATGAAGAATCAGTTTCTCGCTTCCATGGATTCATAATGCATGGAGACCTGACTTAATCTCATACAACTGCCTCTAAAACTAATATGCCCCAGTGAAATGGTGGCGTGTCTTATTTGCAACACGGACTAACATCAACATCACAGGGACTTCAACCAAAACACCCACCACCGTAGCCAATGCCGCCCCTGATTGCAAACCAAACAAGGAAACAGCCACTGCTACCGCTAACTCGAAGAAGTTGCTTGCCCCTATCATCCCTGCCGGTGCAGCCACCTCATGGGGTAGTTTCCACCATTTTGCCCAACCATAAGCAACAAAAAAGATAAGAAAAGTTTGCAATACAAGTGGAATGGCAATCAATAAAATATGCAGCGGATTGTTCAGTATCGTTTCTCCCTGAAATGAAAACAGGATAATAAGTGTTAACAACAGTCCGCCTATCGTATAATTATCAAACTTCCTTACAAATACATTATTGAAATATTCTACACCTTTGCGGCGGATAACCGAAATTCGCGTAATAATTCCGGCAGCCAACGGTATCACGACAAACAGAGCAACGGATAGCAACAACGTGTTCCACGGGATACTTACTCCGCCAACTCCCAGCAGAAAAGCCACAATTGGGGCGAAGGCCACCAATATGATCAAATCGTTCACAGCCACTTGTACCAACGTATAAGCGGCATCCCCTTTGGTAAGATAACTCCACACAAAGACCATCGCTGTACAGGGAGCAGCGCCCAGCAATACCGCACCGGCTAAATATTCTTCGGACAACTCAGCAGATATAATGCTTTTGAAAACCACATGGAAAAACAAGTAAGCTATTCCAAACATGGTAAAGGGCTTTATCAGCCAATTAGTAACACAAGTGACGATAATTCCTTTGGGACTTCTACCAACATTCTTGACACTTTGAAAATCCACTTTCAGCATCATCGGATAAATCATTAGCCATATCAGGATAGCTATGGGTAAGGACACATTGGCATACTCAAGTTTTTCCAATGTATACGGAACAGAGGGAAACCATTCCCCCACTGCGATTCCAATAATGATACACACAGTAACCCAAATGGTTAGGTATCTTTCAAAAAATCCTATTCTTCGTTTCTTTTCCTTTTCCATATCAACAAATACTTAGCCTAACTGCGGTTTTAACTCGTTCAGGTAAAAAGCACAGAAACGGTCTTTTATTTCCTCCCGTACCCGGCGAAACTCACTGTCGACAAACACGGCACTCCCAGTCGCCTCAGAGGGATCGTCAAAACCTATATGTATCCTGTTTCTTACTTTGCCTGAAAATTTCGGACAACTTTCGTTTGCGCCGCCGCAAACGGTTATTACATAATCCCATTCCATGTCAAGATAGCTATTAACATGTGTTGGGACATGTGAGGCAATGTCTATTCCTGCTTCTTTCATTACCTCCACCGCCTTGGCGTTTACCTGCCTTGCCGGTGCCGTTCCACCAGAATACACCTCTAAAGTTTTATCGAATGACCGTAAAAAGCCATGAGCCATTTGGCTACGACAACTATTTCCTGTACAAAGAATCAATATTTTCATTTTTGGGTTTGACTTACTATATTGTTTGAATGCTTTTTGGGGGCATATTATAGAATATAATTAAACAGATAGCCGGACAAGATGATGAAGAACGCCACAGTGCCGAAGAATATGCCGATAAGCCTCCATGTCATTACTTTTTTGAGCAGCGTCGCTTCTGGCAAAGAAAGACCAACGACAGCCATCATGAAGGCAATTGCTGTTCCGACAGGAATACCTTTGGCCACAAACACTTCAATCACAGGGACGATACTTGCGGCATTGGCATACATCGGCACGGCAAGTATGACAGAGAGAGGTACTGCATACCAGTTATCTTTCGACATGTACTGCTCAAAGAATCCTTCAGGCACAAAGCCATGCATGAAGGCACCGATACCGATACCAATCAATAAATATATAAGCACACCGCTTACAATCCTCCACGCATCTCGCAAGATTGTCGGGAGTCGCATGATAAAGATGGTATTGTCCTTATCCCATCCTCCTGTCTGAACAGATGAATCAGCCTGAATTTGCTTTACCCAGTCACTCAA
>JAQYEW010000014.1 GCA_028723455.1 Prevotellaceae bacterium
GCCCAGCCCTTCTATGTCCTTTTAGACAACGAGGGCCGTCCCTTGACCCGCAGCTACAGCTTCGACGAAAACGTGGATGCCTACGTCCGTTGGCTACAGGAGGGTCTGAAGAAGTATGAGGAGTAGAGAGTGGTGAGTAGAAAGTAGTGAATTAGTGGAGTAGTAAATTAGTGGAGTAGTGGAGTAGTAAATTAGTGGAGTAGTAAATTAGTGGAGTAGTAAATTAGTGGAGTAGTAAATTAGTAAATTAGTAAATTAGTGAAATAGGGAGCAGACTCTCCACCAATCCACCAATTCACCAATTCACTAATCCACCAATTCACCAATTCACCAATCCACCAATCCACCAATCCACCAATTCACCAATTTACCAATTCACCAATTCACTAATTCACCAATCCACCAATCCACCAATTCACCAATTTACCAATTTACCAATTCACCAATATACTAATTCACCAATCCACCAATTCACCAATCCACCAATCCACCAATCCACCAATTCACCAATTCACCAATCCACTAATTCACCAATTCACCAATATACTAATTCACTAAAAAAAACATGAGAAAACTCACTTTACTTGTTGCGCTCTTCGTGGCTTTCGTGGCCCGTGCGCAGCAGCCCCAGGTGCAGGAACTGCCTCTGGACCCAAAGACGCGTGTCGGCAAACTGGAGAATGGTCTCACCTATTACATCCGCCACAACGAGCATCCCAAGGGACAGGCCAATTTCTACATCGCCCAGAAGGTAGGTAGTGTACTCGAGGAGGACAACCAGCGCGGTTTGGCCCACTTCCTGGAACACATGTGTTTCAACGGTACCAAGAACTTCCCTGGAAACAACGTGGTGAAGTATCTGGAATCCATCGGCGTGAAGTTCGGTGAGCAGCTGAACGCCTACACGGCCGTAGACCAGACCGTGTACAACATCAACAACGTGCCCACGGCACGCACCGCCACCATCGACAGCGTGATGCTCATCCTTCACGATTGGAGCAACGACCTCCTGCTGGAGACCAAGGAAATCGACAAGGAGCGCGGCGTTATCCACGAGGAGTGGCGTTCGCGCAGTTCGGCTCAGATGCGTATCTTCGAGCGCCAGCTGCCCAAGTTGATGTCTGACAGCCGTCCCGGCCACCGTCTGCCCATCGGCACCATGGAGGTCGTTGACAACTTCAAGCCCCAGGCCTTGCGCGACTATTACGAGAAATGGTACCGTCCCGACCTCCAGGGCATCATCATCGTGGGCGATCTGGATGTGGACCGCACAGAGCAGCGTCTGAAGGAAATCTTCGCCGACATCCCTGCCCCCGTGAATCCCGCCGAGCGTGTCTACTATTCCGTGCCCGACAACCACGAGCCCATCGTTGTCAGCGACCACGACAAGGAGCAGACCACGCCCATCGTCCTCATCAGCTACAAGCACCAGGACATACTGCCTCGCGAGATGCGTAACAGCGTCCAGTTCCTCGTTGCCAACTATGTCCTGGAAAGGGGCGTGGGCATGCTCAACGAGCGCCTTTCAGAACTGAGCCAGAACCCCGAGGTGCCCTTCGTCGCAGCCTACGTGTCCGACGATGATTTCCTCCTGAGCAGCGTTACCAAGTCCTTCGACATCACCATCGTTCCTAAGGAGGGACGTATTCAGGAGGCCGTGCAGACCGTCATGGCCGAGGTGTACCGTGCTTCCCGCCATGGCTTTACGGCCACCGAGTACGACCGTTCGCGCACGGAGTTCCTGAGCGGTATCGAAGCCGTCTACAACAACCGTGAGACGGCGGAGACCTCAGGCTATGTCCAGGAGTATGTGGAGCACTTCCTGAACAACGTGGCCGCACCCGGCATCGAAGTCGAGTATCCGCTCTATAACCAGGTTGCCCCCAACATCCCCGTCGACGTGGTGAACCAGCTCATGGGCCAGCTCATCAGCGTCAGCGACAGCAACCTCGTCATCCTGAGCATGAACCCCGAGAAGGAGGGTTATGTACAGCCCACGGAGCAGGAACTCCTGGGTGCCGTACACGCTGCCCAGCAGATGGACCTGGAGGCCTATGTGGACAACGTGAAGAACGTTCCCCTGATTGCCCGGCTGCCCCAGCCCGGTGAAATCAAGAGCGAGAAGCCCGGTAAGTTCGGTACCACGGTGCTCACGCTGAGCAACGGCGTGCGCCTCGTCCTGAAACAGACCGATTTCAAGGCCAACGAGGTTGTCATGAACGCCTTCAGCCCCGGCGGCTCCAACAAATACGGCATTGAGGACAGACACACCCTCTCCATGCTGAACAGCCTGATCGGCTCCAGCGGTCTGGGCGAGTTCTCCAGCACCGAATTGCCCAAGGCGCTTGCAGGCAAGCAGGCCGGCGCCGACGCCTCCATCGGCGGCTTTACAGAGGGGCTCAGCGGCCATGCCGTGCCCAAGGACCTGCGCACCATGTTCGAACTCACCTATCTGCGCTTCCAGCCCCTCACGCGCGACGACAAGGCCGTTGCCGCACTGCTGGAGCAGACACGCCTGAGCCTGCGCAACCAGGCCCTGAACCCCATGAAGGCCCTGCAGGACTCCATTGCCGGCACCCTCTACGGCGACAACCCCTGGACCGTGCCCATGACGGAGCAGGATGTGGACAAGGTAAGCTACGACCGTGCTATCGAGATCTATAACGAACGTTTCGCCGATGCCAGCGACTTCACCTTCCTTGTGGTGGGTAATTTCGACCAGGACAGCATCCGCGCCTTCGCCAAGCAGTATCTGGCCACCCTACCCACGCAGAAGCGTAAGGAGGTGGTGGCCGACAGCCACGCCGACTTCATCCCCGGCGTCCACACCTGCCGCTTCGAGAAGAAGCAGGAGCAGCCCAGCTGCACCATGGTGCTCGTGAAGACCGCCCCCGTGAAGTACAGCATGAAGAACGACCTCATAACCGACATCCTGGGTCAGATCATGGACATCCGCCTTACGGAGACCGTCCGCGAGGAGATGGGTGCCGCCTACAGCGTAGGCACGCACGCCAGCCTGGGCAATACCACGAAGGAGGACAAGTACCGCACCACCCTGCAGGTCTATGCCCCCGTGAAGCCCGAAATGGTGGACACCTGCCTGACAGTCATCAACAACGAGTTGCAGAAGATTGCCAACGGAGAGGTAGCCCAGGAGAATATCGACAAGGTGAAGGAGTTCATGCAGAAGAGCTACACAGAGGCTCAGCGCGAGAACGATTCATGGCTTCGCTACCTGCGCTCATGGTACCGCAAGGGAATCGATGACACCACCGCCTTTGAACAAACCCTCAAGGCCATCACCGTGAAGGACATCCAAAAGATGGCCCAGCAGATCCTGAAGGCCAAGAACGAGTTCAATGTGATCATGCTCCCCGAGTCAAAGTAAACAGATTGCCCCCAATCGTTTACCGGATAAGGCAACAGCGCAGGAAACCCTCCTGCGCTGTTTCTTTTCTGCCCGTTAGTGGTATTCCCGCTAACTGTACATTTTTATAAGCAGAAAAGGCGCTACGCTAATACGAAAAAGCATTGTTTTGCAGTCGGGTTTTGTTCGTCTTCTTTACACTCTAATGGAACGAAATGGAACGAATGGAACTATAATGTAGATGTAGATGATAATGTAGATGATAATGTAGATGATGATGTAGATGATGATGTAGATGATGATGTAGATGAAAAACATGATATGTTTTGGAAAAATTATATGGTAGTTTTTAAAAATTAACTGCATGTTTTCTTCCAATCATCGGTTAGTTTTTTTTGCAGCATTGTAGGACTGTCAGGTGCGCTAAACGGACAGCGGCGCGGGCGTGTACCGTACCTTTGTCCCGGAAAATAATGCGGCGGCAAGCACGGAATGCCATGTTTTTTGCTTACCTTTGCAGTTTGAAAGCAAATTAAGATACATGCAGAATATCCGTAACATTGCGATTATCGCACACGTCGATCACGGAAAGACGACACTCGTGGACAAGATGCTCCTGGCCGGCAACCTGTTCCGCGAAAACCAACAGACAGGCGACCTGATGCTGGACAACAACGAACTGGAGCGCGAGCGCGGCATCACCATCCTCTCCAAGAATGTAAGCATCAATTACAAGGACACGAAAATCAACATCATCGACACCCCGGGCCACAGTGATTTCGGCGGCGAGGTGGAGCGTGTCCTGAACATGGCGGATGGCGTTATCCTGCTTGTGGATGCTTTCGAGGGTCCCATGCCCCAAACGCGCTTCGTATTGCAGAAGGCGTTGGAACTGGGACTGAAGCCCGTGGTGGTGGTGAACAAGGTGGACAAGCCCAACTGCCGCCCCGAGGAGGTTTACGAGATGGTCTTCGACCTGATGTGCGACCTGGACGCTACGGAGGAGCAGCTGGACTTCCCCGTTGTCTATGGTTCTGCCAAGAACAACTGGATGGGTCCGGACTACAACCAGCCCACGCAGGACATCACCTATCTGCTGGACGTTATCCTGGAACATATCCCTGCACCCGAGCAGCTGGAGGGTACGCCCCAGATGCTGATCACCAGCCTCGACTTCAGCAGTTACACGGGACGTATTGCCGTGGGCCGCGTGCATCGCGGCACGCTGAAGGAAGGCATGAACATCACCATCGCTCACCGCAACGGCGAACTGGAGAAGACGAAAATCAAGGAGGTGCACACCTTTACGGGCATGGGCCGTGCCAAGACTGCCGAGGCCGGCAGTGGCGACATCTGTGCCATCGTGGGATTGGAGCGTTTTGAGATTGGCGACACCATCTGCGACGCGCTGAACCCCGAACCCCTGCCCACCATCAGCATCGACGAGCCTACGATGTCCATGCTCTTCACCATCAACGACTCGCCTTTCTTCGGCAAGGAGGGCAAGTTCTGCACCAGCCGCCACATCGGCGACCGCCTGGACAAGGAACTGGAGAAGAACCTGGCGCTGCGTGTGCGCCCCGCCGAGGGCTATGGCGACCGCTGGATTGTTTCCGGGCGTGGCGTGCTGCACCTGAGCGTGCTGATCGAGACCATGCGCCGCGAGGGCTATGAGTTGCAGGTGGGCCAGCCCCAGGTGATCTACAAGGAGATTGACGGCGTGCGCTGCGAACCTATCGAGGAGCTGACCATCAACGTGCCCGAGGAGTTCGCCTCCAAGATGATTGACATGGTAACGCGCCGCAAGGGCGAGATGACCAGTATGGAGAGCCAGGGCGAGCGTGTGAACATCGAGTTCAACGTGCCCTCGCGCGGCATCATCGGACTGCGTACCAACGTGCTGACGGCCAGCCAGGGCGAGGCCATCATGGCGCACCGTTTCAAGGAGTACCAGCCCTTCAAGGGCGAGATCGTGCGCCGCACCAACGGTTCGATGATCGCTCTGGAAGGCGGCAATGCCTATGCCTACAGCATCAATAACCTCCAGGACCGCGGCAAGTTCTTCATCCAGCCCCAGGACCAGGTGTATGCCGGCCAGGTGGTGGGCGAGCACGTACACGACAACGACCTGGTTGTGAACGTAACGAAGGCCAAGCAGCTGACCAATATGCGTGCCAGCGGCAGCGACGAGAAGGCGCGCATCATCCCGGCCACCATCCTCAGTCTGGAGGAGGCCCTGGAGTACATCAAGGAGGACGAGCTGGTGGAGGTAACGCCCAAGAGCATGCGTATGCGCAAGGCTATTCTGGACCACAACGAGCGCAAGAAAGCCAGCCGCCGCGCTGAGGATTAAAGATTTATCCCGGAGAAATTTGGTGCGGACGGTAATTTTGCTTACCTTTGCACCACATTTTCGCAAGAGTAGCCATAGAGAGGCGGCTCTGCGGACAACAAGTTAAACTGATAAATACACACAAAGAAATGTATTTGACCAAAGAGAAGAAGACCGAGATCTTCACCACTTATGGCAAGGGCGCAACCGACACGGGCAGCTCAGAGAGCCAGATCGCATTGTTCACCTATCGCATCAAGTGCCTGACCGAGCACATGAAGCAGAACCGTAAGGATCACAGCACGGAGCGTGCGCTGACGGGTCTGGTAGGTAAGCGTCGCGCCCTCCTGAACTACGTCAAGAAGCAGGATATCGAGCGTTACCGTGCCATCGTCAAGGCTTTGGGTCTGCGTAAGTAATGCAGCGCCCCAAGCGGTAATAATAGAGAGAATACAAGCTGCAGTTCCACATCGGGATTGCAGCTTTTTCGTTATTTACTCAGAAATCCTAATCTATGAAGAAGTCCTTCCTCCTCGACATTGCGATGGTTGTCCTCTTCGCTGCCATCAGTGTCGCCTATTTCTGGAGCCCCATCATGGAGGGCCAGGTGTTGCATGGCACCGACAACACGGCCGGCATCGGCCTGAACGCCGAACTGAACCACTACCGCGAAACCCACGACGGCGAGCGTTCGCGCTGGCTGAACAGTGCCTTCAGCGGCATGCCCACCTATCAGATCGCCCCCTCGTACGGCAGCAGCGACGTTTTGGCGCGCGTGGAAAGCGCGTACCAGCTTTGGCTGCCTACGGTGGCCGGCTATATCTTTATGCTGCTCCTGGGCTTTTACATCCTCTTGCGTGCCTTTGACTTCAAGGCGTGGATGGCAGCCTTGGGTGCCGTTCTGTGGGCGTTCAGCAGCTATTATTTCATCATCATCGCCGCAGGCCATATCTGGAAGCTGCTGACGTTGTGCTTCATTCCCCCCACCATTGCCGGCGTGGTGCTCTGCTACCGCGGCAAATACCTGTGGGGCTTGTTCCTGACGGCGCTCTTTACAGCCCTGCAGGTGTTCTCGAACCACGTTCAGATGTCCTACTATTTCCTCTTCGTGATGGCCTTCATGGTTGTCGCCTATGCCGTTGACGCGGCGCGCAAGGGGGCTTGGGCACGCTTCTTCAAGGCCAGTGCCTGTGCCTTGGCGGGCGGTCTGCTGGGCGTTGCGGTGAATGCCAGCAACCTGTACCATACCTACGAGTACAGCAAGGAAAGCATGCGCGGCAAGAGCGAACTGACGCACCAGGTGAAGGATGCCGCCGACCAGACCTCCGGCGGACTGGAACGAAGCTACATCACCGCCTGGAGCTATGGCATCGACGAGACGTGGACGCTTCTGGTGCCCAATACCAAGGGCGGCGCCAGTGTGCCCCTGACGCGCAGCAAGGAGGCCATGGCGCATGCCAATCCGCAGTTCCAGCCCCTTTACCAGCAGTTGGGGCAGTACTGGGGCACACAGCCGGGCACGGCGGGTCCCGTATATGTGGGTGCCTTCGTGCTTTTCCTCTTCGTGCTGGGCCTGTTCGTGGTCAAGGGCAGCATGAAATGGGCGTTGCTGGGTGCTACGGTGCTTAGTGTCCTGCTGTCGTGGGGACGCAACTTCATGCCCTTTACGGATTTCTTCCTGGATTATGTGCCCATGTACGACAAGTTCCGCACCGTGGCCTCTATCCTTGTGATTGCTGAGTTTACCATCCCCCTCTTGGCGATGCTGGCACTGAAGCGCGTCGTGGACAGCGAGGACTTCTTCGGGACGAAGACCTATGGCGTAAGGAACAGCACGTGGCTTTATGCCAGTCTGGGCCTGACGGGCGGCGTGTGCTTCCTGTTCTGGTTGCTGCCCGACCTTTTCTTCGGCAATTACATCAATGACCAGGAGATGATGAGTATCCAGGGTCTGGCGCAATACGGCTGGCCTGTGGACCAGGTGGTGGCTAATCTTCAGGAGATGCGCCGTGCCATGTTCACCGCCGATGCGGCGCGTTCGCTGGTCGTCATCCTGATGGGTTTCGTTGTCCTGCTGGTGTACCGTTGGAAGCGCATCGGCGCCACGACGCTGACCGTCTGCCTTGCCGTGCTTTGTCTGGGTGATATGTGGGGCGTGAACCGTCGCTACCTGAACAATGAGAATTTCACCAACCCCAAGCCCGCGCAGCAGACCATTCCCGCCACGGTGGCCGACCAGGCCATCCTGGCAGACAGTGTGCAGGGACGTGTGCTGAACCTGAGCGTAAGCACCTTTAACGATAACACGACCAGTTTCCGCCACCGCAGTGTGGGCGGTTATCATCCCGCCAAGTTGCGTCGCTATCAGGAACTGATCGAGGAGCACTTGAATACCGAGCTGCGTGCCTTCACCTCGGAACCCGACTCCTTGGCCTTCATGCCTGTGCTGAACATGCTGAACACGCGCTTCATTATCTTTGACGCGCAGCAGCCTCCCTTTGTCAACCACTATGCCATGGGCGACGCCTGGTTCGTGGACGAGGTGAAGTATGTGGACAATGCCGACGAAGAACTGCTGGGCCTGCACGGGCTTGATGTGGCGCGTCAGGCGGTTGCCGACAAGCGGTTCCGGGATGTTCTGGGGCAGGGCATTGCGGACAGCACTGCCACGGTGGCCTTGAAGAGCATCGAGAGCAACCGCCTGGTGTATGACGTGGAGAGCAAGCAGGGTGGTGTGGTTGTGATGAGCGAAATCTACTATCCCGGCTGGACATGTCAGGTGGATGGCAAGGATGTGCCCGTGGGTCGTGTGAATTACGTGCTGCGTGCCGTCCGGGTAACGCCCGGCAAACACGAGGTGGTGATGCGTTTCGACCCCGTCAGCGTTCACGCCACGGAGCGTATCGCCTACGCCGCGCTGGCTTTCCTGGGCCTGCTGTTCCTGGGCCTTGTGGTTGCGCTGTGGCGAAAGCGTAAGGCATAGCCGTTAGGGATAATAATAAAAACAGGCGGACAGGCTTGCCGGGCAACCATGTGGGTTGCGGAGGCAAGCCTGTCCGCCTGTTTTATTTCTTGATGATGGCGCGCCCGACAAACAAAGCGTGCTGCCAAAGGGTGGTGCCCCATCCGAAGTGGGTTGCCATTACGCGCAGTCGCTCCAGGAGCGAGCTGCGATGGTTGCGTGTTGTCATTCCCTCGCTCAGGTAGTCCGTCAGGACGAGGTGCGTGTTCAGGTTTTTCAGTTTGCGCCCTTCGGCTATTTTCATCAGGCGGATACACCAGTCGTAATCCGCGGAAAAGCGGTAGGCAAGATTGTAGGGGACGGTCTTTGCCAAGTCCGTGCGCACATAGAAGCTCTGGTGGCAAACAAGCATGCCCCATTTGAATGTGGACCAGGTGAGCCTTTGGGGCGTTTGCAGGCGGCGGTGGCGCAGAAAGCGGCCTTCGTTGTCCACCAGATCCGTTTCTCCGTAGAGGATGGCGTAATTGCGTCCGCCACTTTCCCATTCCGTTTGCTTCGCGATTTCCGCCAGTGTGGTAGGCGTATGCAGTTTGTCGCCTGCGTTCAGGAAGCAGATATAGTCGCCCGTAGCCAGCTGGATACCTTTGTTCATGGCATCGTAGAGGCCCTTGTCGGGTTCGCGCAGCATACGGATGACGTGCCCTTTTTGGGGGTCGTTACGCTCCACATAGTTCCGTATGCGGCTCATGGTGCCGTCGGCTGACACACCGTCCACGATGATGTGTTCCACGCGTCTGTAGGTCTGCTGCTCTATGCTGCGCAGGGTACGCTCGATGGTGTCCTGAGCGTTATAGGTAACGGTGATAAGCGATATGAGCGGTTCGGAATTCATGTTTGCAAAATTAGTTCTTTTTCTTGATACAGACAAACAAAAGGAGGGAGAACGCACGACAAACAGGAGGGGCTGACGCTTTGTAGTCGCGTCAGCCCCTGCTGTTCGGATATTGTTTGTTTTCCTGAGAATTACTTCTTGGTGATGTGTACGCTCACTTTGATGTAGGGTGTGTCGTTTTGTCCGCCCAAGCCCTTATAGACGTTGTAACGTACTTCGTAACCCTCGGGGCTTGTAATCTGGCAACGTGCTGTGATGTCTGTGCCATCGCCTTGGCGTGCATCGCTGAAGAACTCCTCCTTCTGAGCTGCGGTGAATGTGCTCCAGCTCTCCTTGGTTACCCAAAGGTAGGTCTCGTAGGTGTACTCCTTGGTGGTGGTGAAGTCAAGGTTGTTCACATTCTCCACGTTTACTACGAGGTTCTTCTCGGTAATCTTGGCGCCATATCTTTCAACCGTGTTGTTTACGGGAACGATATTCTGTTCGAACACACCGTCGCGACGGATAGCAAAGTCGTCAGCCTCCAGGAACCACTCGCGCTCAATGTCGTTGGGGATTACGATGGTTACGTTTGTGCCGTCTGTTGTGGGAGTAACGGGTGTCGTGGGCTCTTCGGGAGTGCCAGGCTGCTCAGGTGTGGTTCCGGGGTTCTCAGGTGTGGTTCCGGGTTCCTCAGGTGTAGTTCCGGGTTCCTCGGGTGTAGTTCCGGGTGTTTCGGGATCGCCAGTCTCAGGTGTGGTGTTTTTCTTGAAGCCGGGGCTGCACTGTCCTTCCTGCCATGCGTTGGGAGTACCTGCGTTAACCTTGTCTGTACCGATTTCAACATTGTGGAAACCATCGTTGGTTTTGCCGGGGAGGGTAACCTGTTCCTTGCCTTGATTGATAACGTAGAAGCGCTCGTAGTTGAAATAGAAGTTTGCGCCGATGTTGTTGGTCAGGCTATACTGCTCTTGCAGTTCAAAGTCCGTGGAAACAATCATGGCTTCACCATCGCCGACAACATTGAATTTCAAGTCGCTTACGTCGCCAACCACGGTCTTGCCGAGGTCTGCAACGCCCTGGTCGGCCATATTGATCGTTGAGGCGCTGATGCTTGTGGTTTCAGCCTTGATATACTCTGTGCTCAACTCTGATTGGTTGTGTAGCTTCAGGTCTTTTGTCCATACGCAGCATCCTGCCCATAATTGTGCGTTTGAGTCAATCAGGATGTTTTGGGTCTTTACGCTTCCTTCAACAGCCGTTTCGCTGCCGTTGGTCAGGTCGATGAGGTCCTCTACCAGCATATTGCCCATTACGTGGGTTTTGGCGGAATTGTTGGCGTCAATCTTCTTTGCAGTCATGTTGCCGCCTACGAAGAGGTCGCCGCCGGTGTTCAATGAGCCGGGGAATGCCTGGTCGCCCTCTGCCAGAAGCTTTGCGCCCCTGTTGATCTTGAAGTCTGTCTGGGTGATGTTCAGCTTACCGCCGTTCTGTACGATGATGGTTGTTCTGTCCAGTGTAGGCATGGCGAAGGTAAGCTCACCGGTTGAAGTAACGATGATTCTGGCTTCTCTGCCATAAACGCCGTAGGCATTGCTGACGGTAGCCTTGCCGCTGATGTAAACGTCGGCAGCCATGGGGAACTGATAGTCCTTGCCGTCGCGGTTGGCAATGACAACGGGTACGGTGCGGTTCTGGTCCCATCCGAAGCTGTTGGTGCCCCATTGGTCCTTGTAGTCCTCAACGAGCACGGCGTTGCTGGGGATTGCGGGCACGGGATCCATGTTCAGGGTCAAGGCGGCGTTTCCAGCCTCCTGCTCCGTTGCTTTGTAAGCGGCGTATTGAGAGCTTGAGCCGATGCGCATCACTGTCTGGTTTGACAGCTGTACCTCGGTGGTTTTGGGCAGCACTTTCTCCTGCTTGAGGCCAAAGTCCTCAATATCCACATTGGAGCAAGCGCCAAGGATAGAGGCTGTCAATGTCAGGCTCAGAATGTTTCTAATTTGTTTCTTCATTTTTGCGTCTTTTTTAACTTCTTTTATTTTTGTTCTCTCTCGTGATACTCAGTGCTTTAAACTCCTTTGTCGTTACCAACAGGGCGGTTTGGCCTAAATTTATCGTTACAAAGGTAGGTGGTTATTTCAGATCTGCCAAATAAAAGTGTGTAAATTTTATGTTTTTCGCTGATATTTACCCGAAAATTACTCATTCTGTCCGAATCTTTGCTTATCTTTGTGTCATTACTGTTGGAAACGATGAAAGTACTTCTTGTAAATACCTCTGAGCAAACGGGCGGGGCGGCGATAGCGGCCCATCGCCTGCTGGATGCGTTGCACCGGTATGGCGTGGACGCCCGGATGTTGGTGGCACGTAAGGAAACGGACCGGAAGCCCGTGATTCAGGCGGCAGCGGACTGGCGCTACAAGGCCGCGTTTCTGTTGGACCGCCTGCGGGTTTTCTTTCACAATGGTTTTTCCAAGCGAGGCTTGTGGGACATTGACACGGCGGAGGTGGGTGTGGACATAACCCAAATGCAGGCTTACCGTGAGGCCGATGTCATTCACCTGCATTGGGTGAACCAGGGTTTCCTCTCGCTGGATACGCTGGACAAGATTTTTCATAGCGGCAAGCGTGTGGTGTGGACCATGCACGATATGTGGCCCTTTACGGGCATCTGTCATTACAGTAATGATTGCGTGGGCTATCGGAAACACTGTGGCCGCTGTCCGCAATTACATTATGGCGGCAATGGCGATGCCAGCAACCGCGTGCTGCGTCAAAAAAGCCGGATGCTTGGGGGTGCGAAGATAAGTTTCGTGGCGTGCAGCCATTGGCTGGAACAGCAAGCCCAGGACAGCAGTATGCTGCGCCAGCAACGTGTAACCTGTATCTCGAACGCCTTGCCTACGGACGTTTTCTATCCTGATTCCCGCATCGAGGCGCGCAAGCGGTTGGGGCTGCCGCTGAAGGCGAAGTTCATCCTTTTTGCCAGCATGAAGGTTACGGACAAGCGCAAGGGTGTGGATTATCTCTTGGAGGCTGCCCGTCTGATGGAGGAACGCTATGCGGAACAGTGCGAGGGTGTGGCCTTCTTAGTGATGGGTCAGCATGCCGAGGAACTGCGCCGGCGGTTGCGCTTTCCCGTCTATGCCATGGGCTATGTCAGCGAAGCGGGCCGCGTGGCGGATATTTACCGTGCTGCGGATGTCTTCGTAACGCCTTCGCTTCAGGACAACCTGCCCAACACCATTGCCGAGGCGATGGGATGCGGCACGCCCTGTGTGGGATTCCGCACGGGAGGCATTCCGGAAATGATTGACCACGAGGCGAACGGGTACGTGGCGCAGCTGGGCGATAGCGAGGATCTGGCGCGCGGTATCCTCTATGTCCTGGGACATCCCCTTTTGGGAGAGGCCGCCCAGCATTACGCGATGTATCAGTACGACCCTCTGCGCGTGGCCGCGCAATATGTGGCGGAATACCGGCGCGGAGAGTAGTTTTCCCTTAGTCTTCTTCCAAAGGCTCGGCAACGGCGTTCTCCTGTTGCTCGGCCAATTCTTGCCGCCTGCGGGCCTTGTAGCTTTCCAAATAGCGCTTTGCCCCCTCCGCGGCTTTTTGGGCCGCAGGGTTTGTGGCTTCGTCTTCGGGCTTGATGCGGAAGGTGTCCGCACGTTGTACCAGGTCCTTGACCACCTCTCCGCCCGCAATCAGTCCGGCGGTGGCAGGCACCCATGCGTTGCTGGAGGGAATGGTGTGGCGTTCGGTGCATTTCCGCATATCCTTGTCGGGACAGATGCAATGGAAGCGGCAGCTGATTTCGGGCTGCTCGATGCTTTCGAGAGGCACTTCGGGGCTGTACACCACTTTCAGGTGTCTGATGCCCTCTTTGCGCAGCTTGCGGCGTATAACCTTGGCAAGAGGGTCGTTGATGGTCTTGGTGATGTCCGTTACCTGAAATTGTGTGGCGTCCAGCTTGTAGGCGGCACCCATGCACGAGAGCAAGGGAACGCCCAGCGCATGGCAACGGCGCACGAGGTCCAGCTTGGCCGTAACGGTGTCGATGCAATCCACCACATAATCATATTGTGCCAGGTTGAATTCCTCGGCACGCTCGGGCAGATAGAAGGTCTGGTATTTGCGTACGTGGCAACGGGGGTTGATGTCGTGGATGCGCCGTTCCGCCACGTCCACCTTGAATTCGCCCACCGTTTTCACCGTGGCCAGGAGCTGACGGTTCACATTGGTCAGGCAGACGCGGTCGTCGTCCACCACGTCGATGGCACCCACTCCGCTGCGGGCCAGCACTTCAACGACATATCCGCCGACGCCGCCCACACCGAATACTATTACGCGCGAGGCGTGCAGGGTGTCGATGGCGGGTTTGCCCAGCAAAAGCTGGGTACGGGAAAATTGGTTCTGCATATCTTTTTCTGTTTTTATCGGGGGAACACCTCCCGGGCCCATTGAAGGGCGCGCCAGGTGGCAAGGGTGGCCGGCGGGCAGGCATCATAGGGCAGGAAGATAGCCACGCCGCCATAATGGTCGCCGTCCGTGAGCACTTGCCCGGACATTAGTGATTCCCATTGGGGAGCAGAGAAACGGTAGGGGACGGCTTGGTCGAAGACCGTCAGCCAGCGGGCATAATCCGCCTCGGAGAGCGAGGCTGCCATCAGCGAGCGGAGGTCGTAGTACGACTGTTCGGTGTATCCCGGCGCTAGTACGGGATAACGCTGCACGCCTCGGGTGTTAAAGTTTCCGAGGGTATCCAGGGCGGCAGCCGTTGTCCTGGCAAGAGCCTCCAGGCGGTCGCTTTGCACGCTGGACACCAATACGGGGAATTGCTCGCGGTAGTGTTGGGGGATGGTGCGTGCGAAGTCCGTGGCGTCGAAGAGATGGGGCATGAGCGTGTTGTAGGGTGCTCCGTAGCCGGGAATCTCTACGGGCGAGGCGATGTGCCAGTCGGTTACGTCGCGCAGCTCATAGGCCTGGGCCATGCTCTGCATGAAGCATACGTCCGAGAAGATGTAGCGCCAATGGACACCCGTCTGTTGGAGCACGTGGTGCAGGGTGTGGGTCTCCATCCACAGGCCGGCATTATGTGTGCCGTTCTGTCCGTTGTCGGGGCCATAGACCTTTCGGCGGACGCGTGCGGGCTGCCATCCCGAGCCATGCCCCCACAACACCAGGGCGTACTCCCTGGCCTTTATCTGCCGGGTAATCATGCGCAGGGTGCTGAGCATCGCGGCGGAGTCGGAACTGATGGGGTCGTTGGTGAATCGGTGGAGGGTGCGCTCGCCGTTCCTGCTGTCGAGGAGCAGGATGGCGGGGTTTTGGCTGCGGTCGGCATTGTCGAAATACACGGCCAGTGCGCAGTCCTCGGGGATGCTTCCGATGCCCTGCCGCATTTCGTTCAGGTCGGCGTTGGCGTAGGTGGAGAGGGAATTCTCCGCCGTCATGTAGACCACCACCAGCCTTCTTAGTTCGCTCTCGTAGGGGAGGCGGGGCTTGATGTCGCTCTTGCGGCAGCCTGCAAGCAGGCCTGTCAGTATAATAATGTATAGAAGTTTCTGAAACATGGCTGCAAAGGTAGTCATTTTATTTTAAATTTCGCTATCTTTGTTCCATGCAATGGACGGATAAGATACGACATGTCAGAACGCTGCTTGTGGTGGCGGCGGCTGTGATTGTGGCTGCCTCGCTGGTGGTGAGCCATCTGCTGGTGCGCGACCTCTCGCTTCAGGAGCACAGGAACATGGAAGTATGGGCGGAAGCCATGCGCCAACTGAATACGGCGGACGAGAACACGGACCTGATGTTGGTGCTGAAGGTGTTGAACGGCAACGACAACATCCCCGTGGTGGTAACGGACAGCGAAGGCAATGTGCAGGACTACCGCAACCTGAGCATCAAGGGGCGCACGGCTGCCGACAGCCTGGACTATGTGCGCCGCCTGGCGGATGAAATGCGAAGCAACGGGCGTGTGGTGCGCGTGGATGATTTGGAAGTATGCTATGCCGAGAGCCTCATGCTGCGCCGCCTGGCTATCTATCCTTATGTCCAGATGGCCGTTGTGCTGCTCTTTGTCATCGTGGCCTTGATGGCTGTGCTGAGCAGCAAACGGGCTGAACAGAACAGGGTGTGGGTGGGACTGAGCAAGGAGACGGCCCACCAGTTGGGAACGCCCATCAGCAGCCTGACAGGATGGGTGGAGGTGTTGCGCGAGACCTATCCCGAGGACGATCTGATCGTCGAGATGGGCAAGGACGTCAAACGTCTGGAGCTGTTGGCGGACCGCTTCAACAAGATCGGTTCGCGGCCCGAACTCAAACCCGAGAACTTGTGCGATACCTTGGATACTGTTGTCCAGTACATGAAGCGTAGGGCAGGGCAGCGCGTCAGCCTCTCGCTGCAGGTGCCCGAAACGCCCATCATCGTGCCCCTGAGCGCCTCCCTTTTCGAGTGGGTAATCGAGAACCTCTGCAAGAATGCCATTGATGCCATGGAGGCGCGTGGCAATATATGGATCACGGCCGGCGAGGGCGAGAATGTGGCTTGGGTGGAGGTGCGCGATACGGGCAAGGGCATTGCGCTCAAGAACTTTGATTCCGTCTTCATGCCGGGCTTTACGACCAAGGCGCGCGGTTGGGGGTTGGGGCTGCCACTGGCCAGACGTATTGTGGAGGAATATCACGAAGGCCATATCTTTGTGAAACAAAGCGAACTGGGCAAGGGCACTACCTTTCGCGTTGAACTTAAAAAAGCTTAGGGACGAAAAGAAAACATCCTCTTTTCTTTGTGTATAAAGCATTTATTTAGTAACTTTGCACTCCAAATGCGAGCGTGCGAATCTTTATGAGCCAAGAAACGAAGCCTTATACCATCAATTTAAGGGACCAGAAAACCGCTTTGGCCGCCTATCATTGGGTGGCGGATGACGCTTTCTTCGCTCAGGCGGATCAGGATGATATTCAGCGTGGAACGGTGGACGTTTGGCTGGAGTCGGAGCGTACCGCAGGTGGAGCATACGCATTGCGTTTCAACCTCAAGGGTCAGGTGTGGGTGGTCTGCGACCGTTGCGCCGAGACTTTGGGCTTGAACTTGGAAGGCAGCGGTACGCTGTTCGTAAAACTGGGCGAGGAGGACGCTGACGACGGCGACGTGATCACCATTCCCGAAGAGCGTGGTACGCTGGACTTGGGTTGGAACCTGTACGAACTGATTGCCTTGCAGCTGCCGCTGCGCCGCGTACACCCCGAAGGCGAATGTCCGGAGGAAGCCTTAGAGGCCCTGCGGCGATTAAGCGCTGACGAAGCGCCCGAAGACGATGTGCAGTCCACGGACCCCCGATGGGACGCACTTAAGAAGATGTTAGATAACAAATAAATAATAAAAAAATGGCACATCCTAAAAGAAGACAGTCAAAGACTCGTACCCTCAAGCGCCGCACCCATGATGGCGCAGTAGCTCCCACGCTGGCAGTATGCCCCAACTGTGGCGAGTTCTACATCTACCACACCGTATGCCCCGCTTGTGGCTACTACCGTGGTAAGGTGGCAATCGAGAAAGAGGCCTAACACATTAAAACCGTCTTAGGTTTGACGAAAGCCGTTTGAGCCTAAAAGCTCAGACGGCTTTTTGTTTTAGGAATATTTTTAAGAACAGACATTATGGAAAAGATAAATGCAATGATAACGGGCGTGGGCGGCTATGTTCCCGACTATATCCTTGACAACGAGGAGATGTCGCGCATCGTGGAAACGAGCGACGAATGGATCATGCAGCGCATCGGCGTGAAGACACGCCACATTCTGAAGCCCGAGCAGGGCAGCGGCACCAGCTATATGATGACGCACGCCGTGCGCCAGCTGTTGGAAAAGACGGGTGTGCAGCCCGAGGAGGTGGAGGCAGTGATATGTGCCACGACAACCCCCGATTACCATTTCCCCTCAACGGCTTCGCTGGTGATCGGCAACCTGAAGATGAAGCACGCCTTCGGCTTCGACCTGGAGGCCGCTTGTTCGGGTTTCCTCTATGCCCTGGAGACGGGAGCCAACTTTGTACGTTCGGGTCGTTACAAGCACGTCATCGTGTGTGGCGGCGACCACATGAGCTCCATGACGAACTATGAGGACCGTAACACCTGTCCCATCTTTGGCGACGGTGCTGCCTGCGTCATGCTGGAGCCTACAACGGAGGAGGGAATCGGCTTGCAGGACGGCGTTTATTACACCAACAGCAACTACGACCCCTTGCACATGGCAGCCGGAGGCAGTGCCAAGATGCCGAGCCATGAGAGCGTGGATGCCCGCGAGCACTTCGTGTATCAGGAGGGGCGCACCGTTTATAAGCATGCTGTGCTGAGCATGAGCCGCGCCGTGGGCGCGATCGCCCAGCGCAACGGCCTGACGAACGAGAACATCCGCTTCCTGGTGCCTCACCAGGCCAATATCAATATCGAGGAGAGCGTGGCCGAGCGTCTGAAACTGAGCAAAGACCAGGTGATCGTGAACATCGACCACATGGCCAACACCAGTGGCGGCACGCTGCCCTTGGGCCTTTGGGAGTACGAGCCTCAGCTGAAGAAGGGCGACAAGATCATCTTCACCGCTTTCGGCGCAGGTTTCTCTTGGGGCGCCAGCTACCTCGTATGGGGCTATGATGGTGCGCAGGAAGCCCGGAAGAGTCCCGCCCGCTTCTATAAGGAGGGCGAGATCAGTCGTGAAGAATGGGCTGCTTACTGTGCGGAACGCAGAAAGTAACAGTTGCTTTTCAGAAAAGATGCATAAAGCCGGATTTGTAAATATCGTGGGTAACCCCAATGTGGGGAAGAGCACGTTGATGAACCTGTTGGTGGGCGAGCGTATCAGCATCGCCACCTTCAAGGCACAGACCACGCGCCACCGCATCATGGGCATCATCAACACGCCCGAGATGCAGATCGTACTGAGCGACACGCCGGGCGTGCTGAAGCCCGCCTCGAAACTGCAAGAGCAGATGTTGCAGTTCTCCGAGAGCGCACTTCAGGACGCTGACGTACTGCTCTATGTTACGGACATGGTGGAGACACCGGACAAGAACCAGGCTTTCCTGGAGAAAGTGGGCAGGATGCGTTGCCCCATCCTCTTGCTTATCAACAAGATTGACCTAAGCAACCAGGAGGAGCTTGTAAAGAAAGTGGAGCAGTGGCACGCCGCCTTGCCCCAGGCGGAGATTATCCCCATCTCGGCCCTGAATAAATTCGGTGTGGACATCATCCTGGAGCGTATCAAGGAACTCTTGCCCGAGAGCCCGGCCTATTTCGACAAGGACCAGTGGACGGACAAGCCCGCGCGTTTCTTCGTAACGGAGATTATCCGCGAAAAGATCCTCCTGTATTACGACAAGGAGATTCCCTACAGCACCGAGGTGGTCGTGGAAGGTTTCAAGGAAACCGACCGCAATATCCACATCAACGCCGTCATCTATGTCGAGCGGGACAGCCAGAAAGGCATCCTGATCGGACACAAGGGTGTGGCTCTGAAGCGTGTAAGCACCGAGGCCCGCAAGAGCCTGGAGAAGTTCTTTGGCAAAAGCATCTATCTGGAGACTTTCGTCAAGGTGAACAAGGACTGGCGCAACAACGAGAAAGCCATGAAGATGTATGGCTACGATTTGGGGGATAAGTAGAAAATGAAACAAAAGACAGAGAAATGGCCAATTTAGTAGCTATCGTAGGCCGCCCCAATGTGGGCAAGAGTACGCTTTTCAACCGCCTGACGCAGACGCGCCACGCCATTGTAAGCGATGAGGCCGGCACCACGCGCGACCGCCAGTACGGCAAGTGCGAGTGGGGCAAACATGAATTTAGTGTCGTGGACACGGGAGGATGGGTCGTGAATAGCGATGACATCTTCGAGGAGGAAATCCGCAAACAGGTAACCCTGGCCACCGAGGAAGCGGATGTCATCCTCTTTCTTGTGGATGTCCAGAACGGCCTTACCGATCTGGACGAGGCTGTGGCCGGCATCCTGCGCCGCACGAAAAAACCTGTGATTCTGGTTGCCAACAAGACGGACAACAACGAGACCTACCTGGCTGCGGAGTTTTATAGCCTGGGATTGGGCGACCCCCAGTGCATCAGTTCGGCAACGGGCAGCGGCACGGGCGACCTTCTGGACCTTATCATAGAGAAATTGCCCAAGAAAAGCGAGGAGACCTTGGAGGAGGACATTCCACGCTTTGCTGTCGTAGGCCGTCCGAACGTGGGCAAGAGCAGTATCGTCAATGCCTTCATCGGCGAGGAACGCAACATCGTAACGGACATTGCCGGCACCACGCGCGACAGCATTTACACACGCTATACCAAGTTCGGATTCGACTTCTATCTTGTGGATACGGCGGGAATACGCCGCAAGAACAAGGTAAGCGAGGACCTGGAGTTTTACAGCGTCATGCGCAGCATACGCAGCATCGAGAACAGCGACGTGTGCATCCTGATGCTGGATGCCACGCGTGGTATCGAGAGCCAGGACCTGAATATCTTCTCGCTCATCCAAAAGAACCAGAAAAGCCTGGTGGTGGTGGTGAACAAATGGGACTTGGTGCCCGACAAGACACAGAAGGTGATGGACACCATGATTGATGCCATCCGCAATCGCATGGCTCCTTTCTCGGACTTCCCCATTATCTTCACCTCGGCCCTGTCCAAGCAGCGCATCTTCCGTGTGCTGGAAACAGCCAAGGATGTGTATCTGAACCGCCGCCGCCGTGTTTCTACCGCCAAGCTGAACGAGGAGATGCTGCCCTTGATTGAGGCTTATCCGCCACCCTCGATGAAGGGCAAGTACATCAAGATCAAATACTGCATGCAGATTCCGGAAACGCGCGTGCCCTCGTTCGTGTTCTATGCCAATCTGCCCCAGTACGTCAAGGAGCCTTATCGTCGTTTCCTGGAGAACAAGATCCGCGAGCGTTGGGACTTCGGCGGTTGTCCCATCAACATCTTCATTCGTCAGAAATGATGCGTAAGGTGGCCTGCTTGCTCATCGCCTCCCTGGTCCTGACAGCCTGTTTGGACGACCGTTCGGATGACCGCACAAGCACGGAGGTGCAGCGTTTGGCGCGCGAGGGTTTTGAACTGCTCCTTGCGGGCGACGTGGACGGCTGGCTGTCCAGGATGGATGGTTATGACTCTCTGCCCGAGTCCTACCGCCGCCAGTTGCGTGATGCCATGCTGATGCACATGGACAAGGAGCGGCGCTTGCATGGTGGCCTGACGGCGGCCGTGGTCGTTGGCGACAGCATCTTGGACAGCATCAACGCCGAAGCTTTCGTCGAGTTGCAATATGCCGACAGCGTGCGCGAGCGTATCCATCTGCCCGTGGTAAAGCGTCATGGAAACTGGAAGATAAAATAACGGCCGGCCTTTTGTCAATGATTCAGCCCAACGAACGTGATATGTGTTCGTTGGGCTGAATTGTTTCCGGACGGCTGTGCTCCGGTCTTAGCGTTTCATTACCTTCAGGCTGCGCTGGGCGCTACGCAGAAGATAGATGCCGCCGGGCAGTTTGCTGCGCAGCAGTTGGTTTTGGGCATCGGAGAGCGATGTGTGTAGCGTGAGCACCACACTGCCTCCGGCATTCACCACTTCGATAGGCTGTGCCTCGACGCTCTCAAGGTCTTGGATACCTACGGTTGCGTCTTTCACCACGCGTAAAATGCCACGTTGCAGGTCCGTGTCGTCCCAGGCCAGTTGCCGGTCGATGTCCACCACCTTGCTCAGTAACTTGGGCGTACCGCTGACGCTGGCTGCTTTCCAAAGGACAACGCTGTCTCCTTCAGCCAGCGTGTGGCTGTCGCTGACGCGCACGTCCACCGTACCGTTCATGGTCAGACGTTTGATGCGTCCCATCGCGCAACCGCCGGTCAGCGTTTCCGTTGCGGCGCGGCGTACGCCGATCACGAGGGTGCTGTTGCTGCCAAAGGTTACGTTCTTGTCATTGAAGTTCAGTACGCCCGTGGTGGCCGGGATGTTGGTTCCCAGCATCAGGGTGCCCAGGATGGTGTAGGCGCTGTTCGTGAGCGTGGTGGCACTGTTACCCGTGGCGTTGAGTTGGGCGTTCTGGCTCACGGTGAGCGTTCCCGTACCCAGGGTTGCTCCGCTTGTTAAAGCCAGTTCACCGGATTCAATGCTTATCGGGCCGGAGAAATCGTTCTCCTTGTTTGAGAGTTGGATACGGCCGGAGCCTGTTTTCACCACCTTGCAGTTACCCGAGATTCTTCCGGCGAAGCTCCAGCGTTCGTCATTGCCCAGCCGCCAGGTGATTTGGCTGATGTTGCCGCCGCTGGCATAGGCTGCGGGGCCGCCCAGGGTGCCTGTGCCCGAGAGTTTGCCGATGCTGAAGGTCTTGCCGCCGCCGTTCACAACCGTCATGCCGGCGGCAATGTTCAGTTCGGCCTTGGGCAGTCCGTAGTTGTTGTCAAAGGGGAAGCTGGCTCCGGAATTGGTTGCCGTATTTATCGTTCCTGTGAATTGGCTCCAGTCGCCTTGCAGCTGTGTGCGCTGGATAGTGGTCTGGACGTTCACTGTCAGCGTCCCCGACCCGGTAAGCCTGTTCCTGTAGGTGGCGCGGCTGTCCAGGTTCCAGGTACCTGTCTTGCCTTGGGGCACGTGTACGGCATAGGTGTAGTTGCTGTAGCTGCCGTTGCCATTGGCATCGTTCAGTGCGCCGCCGCACAGTTCGACCGCCTTGGCAGGCATCAGGCTGTTGTCTGTGGTCATGTCCACGGCGCCTGCCTGAATGCTCAGGGTGTCCAGCAGCGTGTTGGCCACGTTCAGTTTCAGCCAGGCATTGCCTTTCTTCGTCAGTTTGCTTCCCTGGATAGGCCTGTTCGCAACGTAATCGGACTGCGTGTTGATGACGCCTCCCTCCGTTCCGCGTACTGTCATGGGTGAGCCTTGTGTTACGTTGGCCGTAGCGAGGATGGTGCCGCTGTTTTCCAGTACGAGGTCAGAAGCCTTGTCTCTTACGGCTCCCAGCGCGCCATATCCCTGCACGTCGTTGGCCAGGGCGCTTACGCTGACCGTTCCGCCGGAAATCAGTACGGGACCCGTAAACGTGTTGTCATTTTTCATCGTGAGGGTACCCGTGCCCTGCTTCGTAAGGCGCATGTTTCCCGCAAGCAGGCCGTTGCCTTGGAAGGTGTAGTCGTTCGCGTTGTCCACAGTTACGCTGTTGGGCTCCAAAGCCCCTTTCAGTTCAACGGCGTACTGTTGGGTGTTATCGTCGAAGCGCACGTCGTCGCCCGTTACAAAGAGCTGCATTTCCTGGATAAGGTTATCCGTAAGCATGAAGTTTAGGGTGCTGGCTTTGTCCCAAACAGGGCCTGCCGTACCGTTCCATGTGATGGCCGTGGGCTGGCGCAGGCTGGAGACGTGCAGGCGCAGGCAGCCGTCGTTGAGTTGCAGGCTGGTCTGTTTCTCTGCGGGCAGGCCTTCGAGGGTGATGTTGCTGACCAGTCCGCTCTGTAGCGTCTCAATGGCGCCCAGGTCGTAGGTGCCGTCCTGAAGCGTGCCGTCCAGACGGAACTCGATGACGGGACTAAGGTACTTGGGGCCGTATTCCCATTGCTTGGTTTCGATGTTCAGCACCTTGGCGTTGATGCGGTCGTTCCGCTCCTGCATGATGTCCAGGACGAGCCGGCTGCCAAAGCCCAAGCGGAGGGTATCGGCACTGATCTGCCCCACGTTGTCCGCCCCTCCGGGCTGGATTGTTGCGTTGTAGTCGGCACGGATGCTGCGGAACTGTCCTCCGTTGGAAAGGAGCGTGGTGTGCCGGTTCAGCCAAAGTGCGCTCTCCGGCATCTGCCCGTCGAATTGCAGCGTACCGTTCCATACATCCGTGGGTGCGGTGTGCGTCATGGCTGTCGCGGGCAGGATGAGTTTGCCTTCGCCTTGTTTTACCAGACGCGTCTTCCCCGAGAAGCCGGCACCGGTAACGGTGCAGGTATAGTAGGTTGTCAGGATGGCCGCATTGTCGTTGTTGCCCTGCGTCCACGAGGGAACGTTAAAGGTGGCCACATCGGGTGCGGCGCCATCTCCGATTTGGATCTGTGTGTCGCTGTTCTGGGAAACCATCACGTGCAGGCCGTTGTGGCTGGTGGAGATGGTGCCGCCGTTCATGATTTCCGTGCGGCCTGTGTTCGTCAAAGGAGGAGGTGCCAGGGTGATGCCCTCTAACTCGCCTACGAAATAGCTTACGTGCGGGGGCTGGTTGTATCCGATGCTCTGCCATACCATGGCCTGGCGGTACTGGTGGTCGTGCCACAGCGTGGGGAGGCGGAAGGTGGTCGGGTGGGGTGTTGCGTAGATGCGTAGGGCGCGGTTGTCGCTGGTGCGCAGGACGATTTCCTCGCGCCAGTCGCCCAGGATGTCCGCGCTGGCACCCGGATTGTTCTTGCTGCTGTTGTTCGTAGAGCATCCCCACGAGGTGAAGATGCGTCCCACGCCCGGTTTCTCGATCTTGGCGTCGCGTGCGTTGGAACCGGGACTGTTCAGCACTTCGTCGCGCAGGTCGCCGTCCCAGAAGATACGGAAGTTCAGGTCGCTGAACGCAATGCCCGGCGCATCGGGAATCTCGCGGTCGGCCACGGAACTTATCATGCCAGTGTTTACGGATTTGCCCAGGCAGCCGGGATATTTGTCCGAGAAGTTGCCCATCAGGGCACGTCCGTCGTCGTTCGTGCCTACGGAGCGGTAATAGAACTCGGAGGTGGTGGCGTTGCGGTAGTTCATGTTGGGCGAGGTCTCGTTACAGCCGAAGAACTCAAGGCCGAAGCGGTAGGGGTCGAAATCGCGCGTGTGTTGTGCGTCGCCGTGTCCCAAACCCGTTGTGCTGAGGCCCTTGCCGTTGTCGTCAATCACCATGGAGCCGAAAACGATCTCGTCTCTGCCGTCCATGTCCACGTCGGCAATGCCGTAGTTGTGGTAGCCCTGACCAAACCAGGCACCGCTCAATCCGTCGCTTTTCCATTCCCAGCGTTTGGTAAGCTGGTGGGTGATGGGGTCGACATCAAAGCTGGCGAAGTGATGCTTCGTGTAAGCGCCGCGTCCCAGGAAGATGCTGGCCTTGCGCCCGTCCAGGAACGGTGCGCCAAAATAGTGCTTGGTGGAGCGGTGTCCCACAATGCCCGCTCCCCAATCGGAGTCGAGACCGCGGGGCAGGGGATAGACCATGTAGTCGGGATGCGCTGCGGGCCCGATTTGATAGGGCCGGCCTGTTGCGCCCTCCAGATAAAGCAGGTATTCGTTGCCGGTGGAGGTGTATTCGATGCCTTCGTGGCGTGTGTCCAGGCTCATGTTGCCGATGGTAATCTGCCGGCCGTCGGCGGTGTGGATGATCATGTTGTCGGCACCGCGCATAAGGCCTTCCGCCTTGCCGTCGCCGTCCCAGTCGTAAAAGACGATGTCGCGTTGTTCGTCGGGTCCGGACAGCATGTTGGGTCCGAGGTCTATCCACCACAGTCGTTCGCCCCTCAGCGTGTAACACTCCAGCAGGTGGTTGCGGGCGGTGGTCGTTCTGTCATAGGCCACGCGGCTGTTGCGCTTGACAATGAATTCCACAATGCCGTCGCCGTCCACGTCGCCCAGCGAGATGTCGTTCAGTTCATAGTCGGCCATAGCGTCCTGTCCGTTGCGGTCCGTAACGGCGGCCACCGGAAATTCATAATAGGGGTTGTTGTTGCCGTCCTTCTGGGTCCAGGGCGTTACCGCTGCGCTCAGGGCTTGCTCTGTGCCGTTGACCACAGGCGCCACCTGGTATTGTGCCGTGGCCGATCCTCCCGTATCCAGGAAGTTGCCGGTGGCGATGGGCTTGGTGTTTATCTTTGTCCCGTTGCGATAGAGGTTGAACTCCGTGCCATAGTATTCCTCGCCCATCAGTCGCCAGCTGACCAGATAGCCGCTGCCGGAGGGCACTGCAAGCAGTCCGCGGTCCAGTTTGTCCGTTGGGCGTTGCGCTGTCGCCCGGCCTCCAAGAGCCAGCAAGAGCAAACACGTAAGAAGATGTCGTTTCATGCGTTTTAGGTATAATGATTTGTCGTTTTCCATGTCTGACACATGCAAAATTACGTAAACCTAAGAAAGCATGCAAATAAAGTGTGAAAAAAACGATAATTTTCTTCTGTATGTGTGTATGCCCGTTATTTTCTTATGCTTTTTCGTTTGCCCTCGTTATAATGATATATAAGGAAAGGCAGGCAGATCAGCGCAAGGTAGAGAATCAGGGCGAGTTGAACGTAATCGAACCAGGGGATATATATTTTAAGTACCCCAAACAAAACGATTCCAAGGATGGTGATAATCGCGTTTTTCTTCCAGAATTTCATCATACGGCAATCAATTTAAGGGTTTGGAACTAACGGTTGATGTACTTCCCGCCCTGTCGCACGACAATGCCCCTGTGGTTGCCGGTTGCCTGTTGTCCGTTCAGTTTGAAGTCCGGCGTTTGTCTTTTGACTTCGGCAGGCAGAGCAATGGCGGTGGGCACGACAGGACTGGCATAGCGCAGTTGGAAATCGTCGGCGCTCCACCAGGCCCCTGCGCCGCCCTCGCAATTAAAGCGGATGGTGAGCGTTTGGTTCATGGGCAAGGTGAAGAGAAGCGGTTCGCTCAGCATCCATCCCTTGACGTAAGGTTCGCCGCTGACGGTGGTTTCGCCACGTCCCGGGAGCGGTATGGTTGCAAGGGACTTGCCGTTGGCCTCGGCGCTGAGGGTGAGTTGCGCCTTGTCCGAGGCGCGGTAGAGCAGGCGCAGCTGATAGTCGCCGGCAGGCAAATGGCGCAGGTCCTGGCTCATGGTGCTGGTGTAGCTGTTGCTGTTCCAATAGTTGAAATAGCTGTTGCCACTGGTGGTGCCGTCGCTGGCGTTGGCCGCGTCGAAGCTG
The DNA here is from genome assembly GCA_028723455.1 of Prevotellaceae bacterium. GTDB lineage: Bacteria > Bacteroidota > Bacteroidia > Bacteroidales > Bacteroidaceae > Physcousia. The sequence goes on from JAQYEW010000014.1 coordinate 26,456, forward strand.
ACGTTGGTTGCGGCCCATCCGTAAGCATCTGCCGCCCCGGCATTGGGGTTGACAAGGAGGGACGTGAGGTCGACCGGTTCCGTTCCTTCGGCGGCTTGTACGAAACGCTCGGCCTCGGCCACGCGTACGCCCCGCATCAGGTTTTGGAACATCAGCGAGGAATTGCTGGTGCTTGCCGCATAGCGGTTCAGCTGGTTCTGAACGCCATTCAGGCGGCAGCTTTGCAGCAGCGAGTCCGTTGTCTCGTGCGCCCATGCGCAGGCCTCCCGGGTCAGATCCGTAGCGGCACGTCCCAGATAGGTGAGCCTGAAGTTGTCGGCACCGGCCCAGCGGGCGGTCATGGCGGCGATGTTGCGTATGCCAACGCACAGGGTGTCGCCCGCACCTACGTAAATATATGGTATGCTGAGGGTGAGGCTGTCGTCGATGGTGGTCTCTCGGAGTACGGGAGCGGTGTATTCCAGACCCGACTTGATGTTTTCGGCGAAGAGTACGACGGCACCGTTCACGCTGTCGCCCTCAACGCCGTTCGCGCTGTTGAAGCACTGGGCTTCCAGAGAGTAATAGCCGGCGGGCAGGTTGCCGAGTATCTGATAGTATTTGAACCGGATGTTCGCAGCCTTGGCATCCCAAACCTCCAGGTAGGTGTTGCCCGTATCCTTCGTATTGCCGTTTTGGGCATGGCGCTCGCAGGTCCAGTGGGGTACGGTACTTTTGCTGCTGGTGGTGATGTTGCCGTTCTGGACCAGTGCGCCTGAAACGGGGTCGCTGACCACTTCCTTTCCGTTGTTCAGGACCACACGCACGCGGAACAGGTCGTTCTCCAGATCAAAGGGATGTTCGCCGCGCGACAGGGCGTAGGTGTTTTCCTTGTTGTCGAAGCTGGAACGCTTCGTTTCCGTGATGATCACCTCCCATGCCCGGGTCTCTGGGTTTTGCCGCTCGACGTAGAGCGTTTGGGTATAGTCCAGATTTCCGTTTTGGGTCGTAAACACGGTGTTTTGGGCATCCGTGCTTAGCGCAACCCTGAGCGAAGGCGTGCTTGCGGAGGGTTGCCACCACAGCGGTGTCAGTTGCTCCCAGCTTTTGTAGGCGAAATCGGAATCCCAGTCGCGATAGACCTGGCCGGCAGGTGTCAGGCCGCCCTGTTCGTAAATCATGCGGTTGTACCATAGGTCGGTGTTGTAGGGGAAATAGGCCTCCACGAAATCCAGCGTTTCCAGGAGGTTGAAAATCTGCTCGTACTTGCCTTTGGCGGTGTTCACGTCCGAATATCCCGGGCTAAGCCACGAGGCGCCATACTCCATCTCTGTGATCCAGATGGGGCGTTTTGTGTTGTTGTGGATAGCCTCCAGCTGGTTCTTCCAGCTGGCGATGTCTCCCGTCCAATAGGCGTGATAGGCCACGAAGTCGCAGCGGCGGGCGTAGCCGTCGAGATAGCCGCAGTATTCGGTAAGCCACGAGGCGTCGGTGGGCGAGGGGCTGCCGATACGCATGCCGCCGGCCAGAAATTCGTCGCTGTGTTGGAAGGCTGTCCATGCCGAGATGGTTGTGCCGCATTGGTCGCTATGCTGCTCGCTGTGCTCGGGTTCGTTGTATCCCAGTACGTGGTTTGAGCCGCTTTTCCCGTTGATTTCGCTCCATCCCGGCCAGTAGATATGGCTCTTGTGGGGCACATATTCGGCGTTGTTGCCGCTCGAGTAGCCTGCGCTCCAGCTGTAGATCCAGTTGGCACGCACGGTGTTGGCCTCGCCGGTGTTGTTCCCCGTGCTGCCCCATCCTTTCTTGTTGTTGTAGTTCCAGCGGCGTATCACGATGCTGCTTACGCGTCCTGCCAGGGCGGCCGGCAACTGGTCCACCACGATGTCGCTGTGGTCCGCCACATAGACGCGGCTGTAGCCCGATCCGTCGGCGTTGCTGCTCAGTGTGGCCATATAGCCGCGCTTGAGCACGAAACTGTTCATTTCGTTGGCCTGTTCCCCCAGGTTGTTGAAGGTACCCACGCTCAGGCTGATAGTGCTGCCTTGTCGGTTGGCTTCGTAGTAGCCCAGGAAGGCCTGATAGCGGTTGCTGTGGGGGATGATGGCGCAGCCGTCCTTGTAAACAGCCACGCGCACGTTTTGATTGAGCACGGCCGTCTCGCCCAATACCTTCACGAATTGCAGGTATTTGTCCACACATTCCTGGGGGCGTATGTGGTCCATGATTACCCACGCCTCTTCGCTTTGTAGGTTGATGCCGGCATCCTTCAGGACATCTGTGGTGCCGAAGAGGTGCAGGTCGCCTTTTGCCGTCATGGTCAGTTGCTCGCCCTGTAGTTGCTCGCGCACGCTGATGGTGGGAGCGCTGCCCAATGCGGCTTCGGCCGCGGGCTGTGCAGCGGCAGGTTCTAATACAAAGAAACTGTTTTTGGCACGGCGGCTTTTGTTGTAGAAGAGTTTGCCGCCCTGAGTGGCGGCGTCGGTACCCAACCCCGTGCCGTTGCGGTAGCGCAGCGTGGCCGTGCCATCGGCCAGGGGGCTTAGTTGCAGGCTCATGGCCTTGGCGACATCCGGGGTGGTGTTGATGCTCCATCCGTTGCTGTTCGCGCTCAGGAACTGCCCTTCCGTACTTTGCAGCACGGCTCCCTCGTTGGCCATCCGAAGGCGGAGGACGGTGCCTTGCCCTTCAAGCGTGGGGTTGCCCGTAGGCGAGGCCGGAAATTGGACATAGAGTCCGCTGGCCTGATGTTTCAGCCGGTACCAGGCATCGGCGTGCGCACCCAAGGGGAGCAGAGCGGTAAGTGCAAGAGAAAGGAGAATCTTTATGGTTTTCATGATACAGGGGTGTTGAAAGCGTCCTATTTTTTGCTCAGTTGCGGTTTGATGTCGCGGTCGTAGTTGCTGCCGTGGCCCTGGATACGCCCTTGGGCATTCACAAGGATGAAATAAGGCAACTTCGTAATTTTCAGTTTGCGTGCCAAGGGGCTTTGGAAGCCACGCAGGTCGCAATGTTCTTTCCACGGGCTTTGGGGGTCGCGCCAGGCAGCCTTGTACATTTTTTCGTCTACGTCCAGGCTGTAGAGCAGCATGGCAATGCTGTCGCCGTAGGTCGTGTGGGCATCTCTCAGGTTGCGTTGGGCGATATTGCTGCCACTCTTCCAATTAGCCCAAAAAGCGACCAACAAGGGTTTCCCCGCTCTTCGGCTTGCGTTCAGGACGCTGTCCTTGGGCATTGCCCGACCCACTTTGAGGGGCAGGGTCTGGATGAGGGTGTCGGGAGGGAGGATGCTGTCGCAGCCTGTGATTTCTTCCCGTCCCGTCTGCAATACGTCGCCGCGCACTTTCACCGTTTGTCCTTCGCTGGCCATAAAGCGTATGCCGGCCATGTTGGGATATAGGATAATGAAGGTGTAGGGCCCTCCCTGGAGGGCGATGTCGTGTTGGGCACGCCCTTTTACAAGATGCAAGGTGTCAATATCGCTCAGTCCGCCGTCGGTGCTAAGAATCAGCAAGTCGGCCTGGTCGATGTTCTTCAGTCTTGCGTCAATGCGCAAGCTGCCCCTGCGCCCCTCACATGAGAGGAACAACAAGGGCAGCAGGACGGTCATCAGTGCTTTGGGAATAGGCATGGGAAACGCTTTATTTCACCAGGCCGGCCACCGTAGAGGTGAAGTTGGCGAACTCCAGGTCGTTCAGGGCACGCTGGGCGAGAGAGGGATCCAACTGTGTAGCTTTCTTGAGACTGCTAACCAAACCGCTGGCATCGTTCTTACGGGCGGCCAGGATGGCTTGCAGATAGGCGGTGGTGGCATCGGCATTCTTCACGCCGGCTAAGGTCTGGGCGGCACCGGCCAGATCATCGCTGAGCAATTCGGCCAGGGCCTGAGCGTTGGTGTTGCTGCCTTTCAGTTGCTGTGCGGCCTGGGGATAGTTGCCTTTCGCCACGTTCAGGAGGCCAAGGGTCTCGTTATAGGTATTGGCGGCACTGCCTTGGGCCAGGAAGGTCTCGGCATCCTCCAGCTTACCTTCGCGCAGGGCGAGCAGGGCTTGGTTGGCATTGGCCTCGGCCGCGTTGTTCAGCACGCTCTTGGCACGCTTCAGCTGACGGCCGGCCTCGGCGTAATCGCCACGCTGATAGGCAAGGGCAGCCAGATTGTTATAGGCACGATAGTCGTTGGGATAAAGCTGTGTGATGCGCTCGTTCATGGCTTGCTGCTTGGCGGGGTCTTCCTCCAGGGTGGTAGCGGCATACACCAGTTCCTCAACACTCAGCTGTTTGGCATCCTGTTGGTATTGCTCCATGATTTGCTCGTCGCTGCGACCGATCACCTCGTAGTTCACGATCAGGCGTGCACGGCGCAGCTCGGGCATGATGCCCTCCTTGATGTCTGTGTAAATTTCGCTCATGTTGCGGATCTGCTGCTCGCGCTGCTCGGGATCCTTGTACATGGAGAGTACGGAGAGGATGACCTGCTTGTCCTGAAGGCTGCTGGCCTGGATGAGTTCCTGGAAGCCTTCCCAGTCCTCGGCCGTGAACTTCGTGTTGATGTCCACGTTGTTCATCTTGATCTTCTTGAGCTCCTGGCGCAGATATTCGGCACTCACTTTCTGGCGGCGCTGTGCCAGCTGTTCGTTGAAGCTGAACCGGCCGTCGGGCGAGGCGTATGCGCTTACCTCCAGGGTTTCCAGGATGCGTCCTTCCTGATCGTTGTTAATCTCTTTCAGAATGGCTACGAGGTCCTTCATGGAGACGCTTTGCAGTTCGCTGGTGCGTAGCTTGCTCTGTGCGATGAGGAACTTGATGTTGGCCTCCTGCTTTTGGCTGATTACGCGTTGGAAGTTGTCGGGAGCGATGGCTGCGTTGCTGCCGTCCAGACAACGGCCCAACAGGTCGCTGGTGGCAAGTACGCCATAGCCGATCTTGACGGGCTTCAGCTTCACCTGCTTCTTGCCGATGCGGGCATCGAAGGTCATCAGGAGGTCGCTCTTCAGCATCTCGGGTGTATAGCGGAAGTTGGTCTTCATGTTATAGACACCGCCGATCTTATAGTTCACGGTGGTGGCGTTGCCCTCTACCTTCTCGCCTTGGAACGTTGCGCTCTGTCCCTCTGCCCGGCCGCCCTGATATTGCAGTACGGGGATGCAGGTAACAACGGCTTTCTTCTTCATGTACTTCTCGGGGAAGGTAACGCTGATGGTTGCTGGCACCTGACCTGCGGTGGCTACCAGAGGAGTGGGGTTCACCTTCACGTCGTCGCTGCTCAGGTTGCCCAATTTGGCACAACCGGAAAAGAGCAAAGGGGCTGATGCTGCCACAAGAAAAATCTTCTTCATGTAATTATATTGTTGATTTGTTGTTTCCGAGACACAAAGTTAAGGAAAAATCATGAACTGCGTGCGGATTTCACACCACTCGCTGTTTTTTAATTATTTTTGACAGGTTCGTTTTTCTTTCTGTTTCTTGGATGATGCAACAGGATTTCTTCGCGCAGGTGCTGGCGGTCCACATGGGTGTAGATTTCCGTCGTTGAGATGCTCTCGTGTCCCAGCATGGCCTGGATGGCGCGCAGATTGGCACCGCCCTCCAAAAGGGCCGTGGCAAAACTATGGCGCAGGGTGTGGGGCGAGAGGTTCTTTTGGATGCCGGCGGCCGCGGCGTATTTCTTGATGTTATAGAATACGGTGATACGGCTCAGGTGTTTGCCGCGTGTGAGACTGAGAAAGACATAGTCCTCCTCGCCGGGCTTGATGCTGATGCCGTTTCTTACTTCAAACCAATGCTCCAGCTCTCGGATGGCAGCCGGCGAGATGGGCACCAGACGGTCCTTGTTGCCTTTGCCGTGGACGTGGATGAAGCCTTCGTTCAGGAAGAGTTGCGAGAGTTTGAGGTTGCACAATTCGCTCACGCGCAGCCCGCAACTGAAAAGTACCTCGATGATGGCGCGGTCGCGCGTGCCCTCGCCCACGCTTACGTCAATGACCTGTTCCATGAGGTCTATCTCTGACATGCTGAGCACGTCGGGCAGGTGTTTGCCCAATTTAGGACTGTCCAGCAGTTCCGTGGGGTCGGTTTCCATCTCGTCCTCCAAGACCAAGAAACGATAGAACGCCCTTACGCCGCTCAACACGCGCCCTAAGGAACGGTGCTCCAGCCCCAAGTCTATCAGCCGCGAGGCAAAATGGTCCAATTCCGCCAGTGTTACCTCGCGAAAGGAAATGCCCTCGTCGCTGTAGTAGTTCAGCAACTTCTGCAAATCGCGCTGATAGGCATCCAGCGTGTTCGCGCTGAGTCCTTTTTCCAGCTTCAGGTAGGCAACGTAGCGACGCAATAGGGCCTGTGGCACACCACCCGTGTTAGAAAATTCCTTCTTTGGCACGTTTGTATCTTATTTTATCATTATCTTTGCATGAAGGTACAAAAATACCCAAAAGAAGATGAAAATACAAATTATCAACGGACCAAACTTGAATCTGCTGGGTCGTCGCGAGCCTGGCATCTACGGTTCGCGTGGCTTCGAGGCTTACCTTGAAGAGTTGCGCCAGCGCTATCCCCAGGACGAAATTCTCTATTTCCAGAGCAATATCGAGGGCGAGTTGATAAATAAGATTCACGAAGTGGGCTTTGGCATGGTGGATGGCATCGTGCTCAACGCAGGTGCCTACACCCACACCAGCATCGCCCTGCATGATGCCTTGCGCGGCATCGGGACGCCTGCCGTGGAGGTGCATATCAGTAATGTGCACAAGCGCGAGGAATTCCGCCATCATAGCATGCTGTCCGCTGCCTGCCTGGGCGTAGTCCTGGGTTTTGGCCTGGATGGTTATCGGTTGGCAATCGAGGGGCTGAAGTCGCAAGGTGAAGGTTGAGGGGATGGATGCAGAACAAAGCCTGGACGATTATATCCGCGCGCACATCAGTCCCGAACCGGCCTATCTGCATGCGCTGTATCGTGATACGCAGCTACGTCTGAGCTACGGCCAAATGGCGAGCGGACATGTGCAGGGACGCCTTTTGAAGATGCTGACGCAGATGATACGCCCGCAAACAGTGGTGGAACTGGGAACGTTCAGTGGCTACAGTGCCCTGTGCATTGCCGAGGGTCTGGCACCCGGGGCGGAACTGCATACTTTCGAGATTTATGACGAGCAGGAGGATTTCACACGCCCCTGGCTGGAACAGTCGGCCTATGCCGACCGTATCCATCTGCACATCGGCGATGCCCTCCATCTGCTGCCTCAGCTCAACCTGCATCCCGACATGGCGTTCATTGACGCGGACAAGCGTCATTATGTGGATTTCTACGAGATGCTCCTGCCCATGATGCATAGCGGCTCCTATATCATTGCGGATAACACCCTCTGGTATGGCCACGTGATTGAGGCGCATTCGCGTGCGAGCGACCAGCAGACCCAGGGCATCAAGGCTTTCAATGACCATGTGGCGCAGGATGTTCGTGTGGAAAAGGTCATCGTTCCCGTCCGCGATGGATTGACGCTGATTCGGGTGTTATAGAAAAGCACAACTAAACATTATAAAATATAGTATTATGGCAGATTTCAAGTATGCTCCCATGTTTCAGCTGGGAGAAGACAAAACCAAGTACCGCCTGATAAGCACGGAGGGCGTAAGCGTGGGCGAGTTTGAAGGACACAAGATGTTGAAGGTAAGTCCCGAGGCCTTGACCTTAGTGGCCCAGCAGGCTTTCCACGATGTGGAGTTCATGCTGCGCCGCGAGCACAACGAGATGGTGGCGAAGATTCTGCGCGATCCCGAAGCCACGGAGAACGACAAGTACGTTGCCTTGCAGTTCCTGCGCAACGCGGAAACGGCCGCCAAGGGAATCCTGCCTTTCTGTCAGGACACGGGTACGGCCATCATTCACGGCGAGAAGGGTCAGCAGGTGTGGACGGGTTTCGAGGACGAGGAGGCGCTCTCGCGCGGTGTCTTCAACACTTTCACTCAGGACAACCTGCGCTACTCTCAGAACGCGCCGTTGAATATGTACGACGAGGTGAACACGAAGTGCAACCTGCCTGCGCAAATTGATATCGAGGCTACGGAAGGTATGGAGTACCGCTTCGTGATGGTGGCCAAGGGTGGCGGTTCGGCCAACAAGACGTATTTCTATCCTATGACCAAGGCTACCATCCAGAACGAAGGCACCCTGCTGCCCTTCCTCGTCGAGGAAATGAAGCATCTGGGCACGGCGGCCTGTCCTCCTTATCATATCGCCTTCGTGATTGGCGGCACCAGCGCCGAGAAGAATCTCCTGACGGTAAAGCTGGCCAGCATCAAGTACTACGACAGCCTGCCCACCACGGGCGACGAAACGGGTCGTGCCTTCCGCGATATTGATTTGGAACAGAAACTTCTGAAGGAAGCCTATAAGATTGGTTTGGGCGCACAGTTCGGCGGTAAGTATCTGGCGCATGACATTCGTGTCATCCGCTTGCCTCGCCACGGTGCCAGCTGCCCCATCGGCATGGGTGTCAGCTGTTCTGCAGACCGCAACATCAAAGCGAAGATCAACGAGCAGGGCATCTGGATCGAGGAGATGGATACCAACCCCACGGAACTGATTCCCGAAGAGCTGCGTCGCCCGGGCGAAGGAGGCAAGGGCATCGAGATCGATCTGGACAAGGGCATTGATGCCGTACGTGCAGAACTGTCGAAATACCCCGTGAGCACCCGCGTAAACCTGAAGGGCACCATCATCGTGGCACGCGACATCGCGCATGCCAAGCTGAAAGCCCGTCTGGATGCCGGCGAGGGTATGCCTCAGTACTTCAAGGACCATCCCGTGTTATATGCTGGCCCCGCCAAGACTCCCGAGGGCCTGCCTTGTGGTTCCATGGGTCCCACGACGGCAGGGCGTATGGACTCTTATGTGGATGAATTCCAAGCCAACGGCGGCGGACTGGTGATGATTGCCAAGGGCAACCGCAGCCAGCAGGTTACAGACGCTTGCAAGAAGTACGGGGGCTTCTATTTGGGTACTATCGGTGGTGTGGCTGCCGTACTCAGCCAATCGAGCATCAAGAGCATCGAATGTGTGGAATATCCCGAACTGGGCATGGAAGCCGTATGGAAGATCCGTGTCGAGGATTTCCCTGCCTTCATTCTTGTTGACGACAAGGGCAATGATTTCTTCAAGCAGCTCAAGCCTTGCGAGGGGTGCAGTATTCTCTAAGTGCAGGAAGCATTTTTTTAGGCGTGTCCGTTGGGGCACGCCTTTTTTTTGTATCTTTGCGATAACCTAACCTTTATCTTATCCGGATTATGAAACACAGCAATCTTTGGCTCTTAGGCTTGGCATTCAGCCTTTCGGCCCGGGCCCAGAAGTTCAACCCTCCTACGATGGGATGGAGTTCGTGGAACACCTTTGCCCTGGACATCAGCGACGACCTTATCCGTTCTCAGGCCGATGCCATGGTGGCAACGGGCCTGAAGGACGCAGGCTATCGCTTCATCAACATCGACGACGGCTACTGGAACGGCCGGGCCGAGGACGGTCAGTTGCGTCTGAACACCGAACGGTTTCCCAACGGCATGCGTTCCTTGGTGGACTATATCCATGCCAAGGGATTGAAAGCGGGTATTTACAGCGATGCCGGCGACAACACCTGTGGCTCGGGCAACCGACAAGCCTGGGGACTGGGCGTTGGCCTGGCAGGCCATGAAACGGAGGACTGCCGCCTGTATTTCGACGAGTGGGATTTTGACTTCATCAAGGTGGACTATTGCGGCGGCATACACATGGGGCTGAATGAATGGGCACAGTATTCCAAGATACGGGATGCCATCAAGGCGTGCAAGAAACAGGATGTCGTGTTCAATGTCTGCCGCTGGGCTTATCCCGGCACGTGGATTTCGGAGGTGAGCGATTCATGGCGCACCACGGGCGATATCTATTGCGCCTGGAAGTCCGTTCGTGATATTATCCGCGAGAACCTCTACTTGCAGGCCTATACGGGAGGAGGGCATTACAACGATCCCGACATGTTGGAAATCGGCCGTACCCTTACGCCCGACGAGGAGAACACGCACATGGCCTACTGGTGCATCACCAGTGCGCCCTTGCTCATCGGCTGCGACATGCGCAATATCCCCCGGCATTCGCTGGAACTGATGAAGAACGCCGACCTCATCGCCATGAACCAGGACTGCCTGGGCTTGGGTGCTCCCGTGGCGCAGCGTGAGGGCGATGTCTTTGTTTTTGCCAAGGACATGAAGCAGGTGTTCGGCAAGCAAAGGGCCGTGGTCGTTTCAAACCTGAGCGATGAACCGCGTACCATCCGGCTGGACCTTCAGGCGCTCGGCTTCGCGGACAAGGTGCTTTTCTACGATTGTCTGACGCACAGCCAGCGCGGCACTTTTACGGAATCGATGACCGTCAACGTGCCTGCCCACGGCTCTGCGGCATTCTTTGCCACGGGTCGTCGCGCGGAGCAGACGCTCTATCAGGCGGAGGAAGCGTGGTTGAAGTGCTACCAGGAACTGCGCAACGAAGAGACTGCACGCTACTCTGACGCTCCGCAGGCCGATCAGGGGGCGTACGTTAGTTTTTTGGGCAACCGTCCGGACAACTATCTGGAATGGCAGCGTGTGTACAGTGCCAAGGGCGGCACTTACGAACTCCATATCCGCTATGCTTCGGGCGAGGACCGCGCGATGGAAGTCAGCGTGAATGGCGCACAACAAACCCTTCTCACGAACCTCTATACGGGCAGCTACACCGACCGTTGGCAGGAGGCCATTGTCAAGGTGCAGCTGAAGAAAGGCAACAATGTGGTTCGCATTGCGAATCCCGCAGCCTTTGCGCCCAATATTGATTGCATGACGCTGAAAAAACTGTAAGCGACCGTTGTTTGATGACTCATTCACAAAGAAATTCGGGCTGACACGTGAATCGTGCCAGCCCGAATTTTGTATATGGGGAATCAGTTGGTTAGAAGACGGTCCTCCTCTGTACCGTACCGTCGGCCAGGGTGGCGCGGATTACTACTGCGCCGGTGCCAACGGACAGAGGGTTGTTCGCTTTGCCCTTGGCAAGAATACGGCCGCTTGCATCGTAAACCTCCACTTTTTGGATGTTCTGGCCCACAACGGTGAGGCTGTTGGCGGTGCGGGCTACCTTAAAACCCAGGGCTTGGGTTTTGGCGGTGCGGATAGCGGTGGTCTGTTGTGCCATATCCACGGTGTAGGTGGCACCGGCGGTGGTGGGCAGAAGGATGTTATCAGCGTCGATTCTTACGTACTTCACTTCGTTGCCTGATTCATCGGTAATCTTGCGGTCGCCGATGCCCGTGTAGCGGATGGGGCAGGGCAGTCCCAGGTTGCTCTTGATGGTGGCCTGGGTCAGTTTGCCGGCCGCCCATGTTTGGTCAACCTCGAAGTTGCCGATGGCTTTCAGTCCCTTGATGCTACCTTCTTTCCAGAGAGAGGGCAGGGCGGGCAGAAGCTGCAGCGTGTCGGTATGGCTTTGCAGCAGCATCTCGGCCATACCGGCGCAAACGCCGAAGTTGCCGTCGATCTGGAAGGGCGAGTGGCTGTCGTAGAGGTTGTAGTAGACACCGCCGGCATACTGGTTCGTGCCATAGTCCGTGGAGTGTTTCAGGGCGTTCTTGATGATGATGTGGGCGTGGTCGCCGTCCAGGGCACGTGCCCACAGGTTCACCTTCCATCCCATGCTCCATCCCGTGGCCACATCACCGCGCAGCTTCAGGCTGTTTACGGCAGGCACGAAGTAGGGGCTGTTGGGGCCGATGGTCGTAAGGGGATAGAGGGCCATCAGGTGGCTCATGTGGCGGTGGCTGGGGTCGTCGCTGACATCGTAGGGGCTGTACTTCCATTCACGCAGCAGGATGTCGCCCTTGACAACGCCGTTGCGGGGGTTGGTCCAGGCGTCGTTCAGCTTGGTGTTGGCGGTGTACGTCTCGGTATGCAGGCCCTTATCTGTTTTTTCCAGGTACTCTTCAAGCTTTGCGATGTCGCTTGCCGAGAGTCCGGTAACGGCGGGCGAGAGAATGTCGTTGGCCTCCTTCACGCTCAGCAGCAGGTCATAGATCAGCTGTTGGGCGTGGGCGGTGCCGTCCTCGCTGGGATGGGCGTTCTGTTCGGCACTGTATTCGTTGGGGGCTACGTAGCTGCCGTCGGGCTCGAATACGTATTTCGTGCCTCCGTAGCCCGCGTTCTGCTTGCTGCTGTCATAGCCACGGTCTTTGATCATGCGTTCCATCCAGAACTGTGCCGCGCTCCACATGGCGGGGAACGCACGGCGGAGGAATTCGGTGTCGCGTGTGTAGCGGTAGTGCTGCCAAAGGTGGCTGCAATACCAGGCGTTGGCAACGAAATAGTTGTTGCCCCAGGTGCTCATGCCGCCGAAGATGTTACTCTCCGTGAACACGGTCCATCCGTTCTGCACGCCGGCGTATTGCTTGGCCACGCGTTGCCAGTTGTTGCTGGCGGCGTTCTTGATGATGTACTCCAGCAGGGGCAGGTGCATCTCGCTCAGGTTGGTAACCTCCGTGGGCCAGTAGTTCATCTGGATGTTGATATTGGTGTGGATGTCGCTGTTCCAGGGAGCGTTCTCCTTGTTGTTCCAAAGGCCTTGCAGGTTGTTGGGCGCCATTATGCCGCGGTTGCTGCTGATGGCCAGGTAGCGTCCGTATTGGAAATAGAGCTGTTCCAGGAAGCGGGCCTCGGCGGTGTTGGGGGTGGCCAGGGTGTTGTAGTATTTGATCAGATCCTCTGTCGTGCGGCTTGAGCCGGCCTTCAGGTCCAGCCGTACACGACCCAAGAGGGGGCTGTAGTCCGCCACGTGGTCATTGAGGATGCTCTCAAATCCCTTGTTGAAGGCGGCAGTACAGGTGTTCAGCACACGGCTGCGCAGCGCGGTGTTGGTCTCGCCCGAGGTGCGTGTGTCGGTGTTGGGGTCGAAGTTTGTTGCCGCACAGAGATAGAAAATGACCTCTGTGGCGTTTTCCACCACCAGTCCCTGGTCGGTCTTCGTAACGGTTCCGTCCACGGGCACCACACGCAGGCGTGCCCCATAGCTGACGGTGTTCAGGCTGCCCATGAAGGCGGCATAGGCTGCTCCGGACGTGGCCACGCTGTAGGTGAGGGCGGTGTTGTTGATGCCTGTGCCGGGTACCATGCTGACGCGCAGGTGCATCTTGTCTTTGCCCTTGGCTTGATAGCGCACGGCGATTACCTGGTCGGGGAAGGAACTCAGGTAGGTGCGGTCGTAGGTCGTTTGGCCGTCGGGGCTGGTGAAGTGGACATGTGCGGTGGCATCCTCCAGGTCGAGGCTGCGGTAGTAGTCCTTGGCGGCTTCTCCTTCCTTGTAGCCTATCACGGAGCTTAGGTCTTCGATAAAGACACTGCCGAAGTTCTTGTAGCCGCCGTGGGTGCCCAGGTCGTTGGGCGAGCCTTGCCAGAGGGTTTTCTCGTTAAACTGGATTTCGTCCTTTTTGATGCCGCCGAAGAGGCTGGCTCCCAACTGTCCGTTGCCGATGGGCAGGCTGTATTCCATCCAGGGGTTGCTGACTCCCGTGCTTGTGGCGGGCTGGTTGTACCACAGCGTGAGGGGGTGGGCGGGAGTGAAGGCCGTTGTTCCCTGGGTGGCGAACTCGGGCAGTTCGGGATTCTCGGGGTCAACGATGGTAAACTGGTTGTTCGTGTCGCCGCTGTTCCATAGGCCTAAGGTGGTGCCTGCGCCGGTGCCTCCGAACTGGTTCATGTAGGACTGGCTGGCCGTGGTTCCTTTCCATCGCATTTCCAGCGAGCTGCTGTTCTGCTTCAGCGTCCATCCGCTGGCGTCGCTGCTGGCGTTGGCCTGCAGGCGTGTGCCGTTGTAGGTGGCGTACTGCCCCGCTTTGTTCACGAGTTGGAAACCCGTGGCCGATCCTACGAATTTCCACAACTGCCGGTCCGTGTGGCTGGACAGAGATCCGTTTTCTGTGGTCAGGTTGCTGCCATTGTTGCCGGCGGTCAGCAGCAGACGGCTGTTGGTAAACTGTAGCAGATAGTACACCTCTTGGTTGTACTGCGGCGTGGTCAGTGCCGGTGCCAACTGGGGCAATAGGAGAGCCACCAGGAAGGCAAGCGTAGATTTGAGGTTTGACATAAGTAAAGGGTTAGATGGTTGTTTTTTGTTTTATTGCTTCGTTCTCCTCTTGGTCGTGAGCATCCTTGATTTTGCGGAACAGGTCGCTGGCGAAGATAAAGCTGTTCAGTCGCTCGTTGGTGCTGGACATGATGTCGGCACTGGCGCCCTGCCATTCCTTGTAGCCTTTGTGGATAAAGATGATGTTCTCGCCGATGCCCATGACGGAGTTCATGTCGTGGGTGTTGATGATGGTGGTCATGCCGTATTCGTGGGTGATGCTGGAGATCAGTTCGTCGATGACCAGGCTGGTCTTGGGATCCAGTCCCGAGTTGGGTTCGTCGCAGAACAGATATTTGGGGTTCAGGGCGATGGCGCGGGCGATGGCCACACGCTTCTGCATGCCGCCGGACAGTTCGCCGGGCATTTTCATCTCAGCGCCCTTCAGGTTTACGCGGTCCAGACATTCTTTGGCACGGCTGATGCGGTCGGCCTCGTTCATGTCCGAGAACATGTCCAGGGGGAACATCACGTTCTCCAGCACGCTGATGCTGTCGAAGAGGGCGGCGCTTTGGAAAATCATGCCCATTTCGCGGCGCACCATGACGCGGTCGTGCTTCGTCATGCCTACGAAGTCGCGTCCGTCATAGAGGATTTGTCCGCTGGTGGGCGTCAGCAGGCCCACGATGTTCTTCATCAATACCGTCTTGCCCGATCCGCTCTGTCCGATGATCAGGTTCGTCTTCCCTTTCTCGAATACCGCGCTGATGCCCCTCAGAACCTCTTTGTCATCAAAGCGTTTGTGGATGTCTCTTAATTCAATCATGACAGTAATGGGGTTAAGAAGATGTCGGCAAAGAGGATGAGCATGCTGCTGCTCACGACGGCGTTCGTGGATGCCTTGCCCACGTCGAACGAACCGCCCTCCACGTAATAGCCGTAGAAACTGGATACGCTGGCGATGATGAAGGCAAAGCAGATGCTCTTGATGATGCTGGCAAAGACAAACCACTGGCGGAAATCATGCAGAAAGCCCACGGTGAGGTCCTCGGTGCTGATAACGCCCGTAAGCGAGGTGGCATAAGCCCCTGCAAAGCCCGCGCTGATGCTGAAGACCACCAGAAAGGGCATCATGAGCATCAGGCCCAGCACTTTGGGCAGGATGATGTACGAGGCGGAGTTGACGCCCATCGTCTCCAGGGCGTCTATTTGCTGCGTAACGCGCATGGTGCCTATCTCCGAGGCGATGTTCGAGCCTACCTTTCCAGCCAGAATCAGGCACATGATGCTGGAACTGAACTCCAGCAGCAGGATTTCGCGTGCCGTGTAGCCCGTGGTGAAGGTGGGCATCCAGGGGCTGGCGATGTTCAGCTTGATCTGGATGCAGATGACGGCCCCGATGAAGAAACTGATAAGCAGCACGATACCGATGGAGTCGACGCCTAATTGGGTCATCTCCTTGATCAGTTGGCGCCAATACATGCGTATGCGTTCGGGCACGGAGAAAGTCTTCCCCATCAGGTCCAAGTAGCGGCCAAAATCTGCAATGCGGTTAATTATGAACATGTGATATGAATGTCTTAACACGCAAAGATACAAAATAGTTGCGATTTGAGGTGTATTCGTATGGAGATTTTTCATTATCTTCGCACCTGTTATGGAAGAACAGACACAACAGATTTCCACGCTGCGCAGCGAGGGATTGAAGAAAATCTACGGCAAGCGCACCGTGGTGCAGGACGTAAGCTTCAGCGTCAGCCAGGGCGAGATTGTAGGACTGCTGGGCCCCAACGGCGCCGGCAAGACCACCTCGTTCTATATGACCACGGGACTCGTGATTCCCAATGCCGGACACATCTATATCGACGACCGTGAAATCACGAAGCTGCCGGTCTATCGCCGTGCCCGCATGGGTATTGGTTATCTGGCCCAGGAAGCCAGCGTGTTCCGCAAGATGAGTGTCGAGGACAATATCCTGAGCGTGCTGGAAATGACGCCCAAGCCGGCGGACTTTGAGGGCAGCGCGAAGGAATACCGCAGCTGGAAACTGGAGAGTCTGCTGAATGAGTTCAGCCTGCAAAAGATCCGCAAGAACCTGGGCGACCGTTGTTCCGGCGGCGAGCGCCGCCGTTGCGAGATAGCGCGCTGCCTGGCCATCAACCCCAAGTTCATCATGCTCGACGAGCCTTTTGCCGGCGTCGACCCTATTGCCGTGGAGGACATCCAGTACATCGTGTGGAAATTGAAACAGCAGAACATAGGCGTGCTGATTACCGACCATAACGTCGAGGACACGCTCTGCATCACCGACCGCGCTTATATGCTTTTCGAGGGGCAGATCCTGTTC
>JAQYEW010000015.1 GCA_028723455.1 Prevotellaceae bacterium
TGACGGCTTTGAACACACCGTCAGTCTGGATTTCAAGGGCGAGTTGAAACTTATTTAATAATAGCCCATTCATTCTTTAGGAACAAAGAGAAGAGTCAAACGATCTCATCCTATGGAGTGTATCAGACGTCAAAGAGCGTAGGAAGTTTCTCCTCTCGCCGCTTTTGAGGGCGAGAGGAGAATAACAAAAAAACAATATGTTTCATCCTTAAAATCAAGAAGAAATGGAAACGAAGAACATCAACAGGCGACCCCGACCAATGGTTGTAAACAAGAAAGCGGTGGCGAACATCGGAGCGGACACCGTGCGCAACTTCTCACGCTACAACAGTGCCACGAGGAACGCCATCGGCAGGCGCATCATCGAGATGGCGGGCAAAGTAGCTCGCCCCGCTGCCGGCGGAGTATATAGTTTCGACCCCGACCACGGCTGCGGTTCGGTGCCCATCAGGGTGAAGTGGCGCGACAGGTTCAAGCACATCATCGTCATCGTTACCGGTGGTGGAATCATCATCATACACATCTTCCCCCCGATACCCCGACCGAAGCCCAACCCCGTAGCCGACCTGAAGGAACTCAACGGCGCGGAGTTCACCCCCGGCGTGAAGTACGGCGACATGCGAACCATCGACATCAGGAGAGACGGCAAGCAGATAGGCGAAATCCAAATCATCGCCGACAGGCCCCAAATAAAAGAGGTTCATCCGAAAAATGCGTAGTTTTTATCGTGTAGTGATAGTATTTTGAGTTCAAAGAACTTCTCATCTCTATATCCATAGGCTTGCCTTTTCATTGTCTTGATTTTGTTGTTTATACCTTCAATTTTTCCTGTAGAGATGTGATAGTCATACCATGAGAGGATTCCACTACGGTGTGCCATCAGAGTCATCGCAAACTTCTGCAACAGCGGGATCTTTGAGTCCTGTGCCTGCTTCACCCATTGCCTTAATACATTCTCAGCATCCTCTTTGCTTATCTGCATCCGGATTTCACGCAGTGACTCCTTGAGGTAATATCCTTTCATGAGAGGCTGATTCATCTCAAGAGCATTTTCAAGTCTGTTCCGATGATAGGAGTCATAAATATCTTCTCCGTTGCACAGCAGTAGCCATCTTGTACCTTTCAAGACCTTGCGTTTCATGAGGTTTGCCTCCTGATTGTACGCCTGATGGCGAAGTTTGTCCAGCGTATCGTTCATCAGTTTGACAACATGGAAGTGGTCAAAGACGGGCGTTGCCTCTGGAGCATTCACCCTTACAGAAGATATAAAGGCAGCAGAGAGGTCTGTAGCAACAGCCTTTATTCGGACCTTTGCCTTGCGTATCTTCTTCCAGAACTTTTCGAGTGCGTCAGCACCTTTCCCATCACCGACATATGCCACCTGTCCCGTCAGCAGATCCACTACTATTGTCTTGTAAACATGCCCCTTGCGGACTGCAAACTCATCTATGCCGATGTACTCCAGCTCGCACAGGTCAGGATTGCCGTAATGGCGTTGGAGACAGCGTTTCTGTATGTCCTTCACAGTATCCCATGAAACATTAAGGAACATCGCTACGTCCTTAATGGTACCTATGTGGGAGAGACTGACTACATAGCGGGCAAACTTGTTCGTGTAGCTTCGCTTGCCTGTCACAAAGTGAATCCTTTCCTGACGGATGCGTCCGCACTCCTTGCATTCTATACGTTGTACTTTCATACGAAGTATGGTTTCTCTATGACCTACAGGAACACATCTTATATCTCTGTATTGACAACCAGAACGGATAATCTTACGGCTTCCGCACTCCGGACAGCACAATTTCTCTTTGCGAGTCTTGATGTGATGAATAGTTTGCTTACGCATGATATAGATAGCTGGGATTCATATTACTACTCTTTAGTTAGGGGTAACCAAAGGTAGAAATAAAATCTTAGCCATCTCTCTTTATACTCATTTTTCGGCATCGAAACTATGCATTTTTCGGATGAACCTCATATCTCTTGTTTCAATGGATATAATGGCAAAAACAGAATATGACCGCATCACTATGTTAGGCTACGACAAGTTCGGGCGGCGTGGCCATGGCTAAAAGACACATTTCAGGTGGGGCGGGAAAACAATAGTATAGTTTTCAAAAATCATTCAGTAATTTTGATCAAAACAAACCGTTGTTTTTTGAAACTAACGTATTGTTTTTTTCAGTATTTTTGTAACCCCTTGTTCTCTTCCATGATCTATGGCACAAACTGAAACAGATACCGGGCGGACGGAGCCGTCTTTTCTCAACCGTGATTACACTTCCTTCTTGCGGGGCATGTGTATGATGATGATTCTGTTTTCACATACGGCGAACGAATTTACAGACCTGCTGGCGCAATACCATCTGAACGGTATGCTGGTGTGTGGAAGATTCGCGACAGGGATTTTCTTTTTCCTAAGCGGATACGGACTGACATTGTCTGTACACCGGAACAAGATTGATTCTTCCTATGTGTGCAGACACCTGCGCAACCTCCTCTGCCCGTACATAATCTTTTGGCTGTTCTATTTCCTTACAGGATTATGCGCCGGACATTTCCCGTCGGCTCATGCCGTGTTGTTTACGGATTTCCTCCTTTTGAAGATGCCGGATGCAGATGCCTGGTTCTTCAGGACGATACTGGGTGTGTACATCGTTTATTTTGCGATGGCAAGATTCATGAAGCCATATTCAGGGACGGGCGTTGCCGTGCTGATTGTCCTGTATGTTTCTGTCCTTGCGATTTCGGGCGTTTCCGACTGGTGGTGGAATACGGTCCTTTGTTTTCCCGTCGGCATTTTGTATGCGAACTATCCCCATGTCCTGTCCAAAAGGCTTCCGCTCAAAGGCTTTGTTGTCATCGCCTGTCTGTTCGTCGTCTGTTACAGGTTTGTGCCCTTTCACTTGGTCAGGGCGATACTTCCGCCTGTCATCTGTTGCCTGTTCTTCGCCAGCCTTTCGCTAAGGGTGAGCGTCCCAAAGAAAGAATCCGTGATCGGCTTTATGGGACGTAACAGCCTGTATGTGTATTTTATGGAGGCGATACCTATTGATTATATGGACTCGGAGGAGGTCGGGCTGTTCGTCTTCGTTCTGGGCAGTATGCTGGCCACATTAGTATTGACCTACGTGGGAAAAAGCGTCGAGAGGCTATGCCTGCGGCGTTAACGGACAAGATTCGTTCTTCCTTTCCCGCTCACTTTCGTTTCTTTGTTGTATCTTTGCATGCAAACCAAATAACAGACAGAAGAATATGTTTTCAGGAATTGTTGAGGGTGCGGCACGTGTCGTTGCGCTGCGCCACGAGCAGGAGAACCTGTACCTGACCCTCTCATGCGCCTTTGCGCGTGAGCTTTCCATCGACCAGAGCGTGGCCCACAACGGGGTGTGCCTGACCGTCGTCGCACAGGAGGGGGACACCTATACCGTTACCGCCATGCGTGAAACCTTGGATCTCTCGAACTTGGGACTCTTGCAGGTGGGCGATGAAGTGAACGTAGAGCGTTCGATGATGATGAACGGACGCTTGGATGGCCACATCGTGCAGGGTCATGTTGATACCACGGCACGCTGTATCAGCGTCGAGGAAAAAGGCGGCAGCCACGAGTTCACGTTCCAATACGACGCGGATGCCGACATGGCACGCCGTGGCTATTTCACCGTGGACAAGGGCAGCGTTACCGTCAATGGTGTCAGCCTGACCGTATGCCGCCCCACGGACAACACCTTTGCCGTGAACATCATCCCCTATACCTTTGACAATACGAACTTCAAGGACATCCGGGTGGGCAGCACCGTGAACCTGGAGTTTGACATCATCGGCAAGTACATCGCTCGTTTGAGCAATATCTAAATCCGTTTCCGACATTGATTATTTCCAGCACCACCAACGCACGTATCAAGGAAGTGCTCCTCTTGCAGCAGAAGAGCCAGGAACGTCGTCGCCAAGGGCTTTTTCCTTTGGAGGGGCAGCGTGAGCTTTCCCATGCGGCAGCGTGCGGATACCGTGCGCGCACGGTTTTCCTGTGTCCCGAGATTGCGGGTGCGGACTATCGCCTGCCCGAAGCCCTGGCCGATGCCGAACGGATTGAGGTTACGCCCCAGGTGTATGCCCGCATGGCCTATCGCGAGGGCACGGAGGGCGTGCTGGCCCTGATGTACGGCAAGGCGCACGGCCTGCATGAACTACGGTGGCAGGGCGCGCCTTTGTTCGTGGTTATCGAGGGCGTGGAGAAACCCGGCAACGTGGGCGCCATCCTGCGCTCGGCGGATGCCGCGGGTGTCAGCGGCGTTATCCTGGCCGATCCGCGTGCCGACCTTTACAACCCCAACCTGATCCGCAGCAGCATAGGCAGCGTCTTCACGGTGCCCGTGGCCGTTGCGCCTACGGAGGAATGTATCGCTTTTCTGAAGGAAAGGGGCGTGTGCATCCTGACGGCACAGTTGCAGGACAGCCATCTTTATTACGACACCGACATGCGCCGGCCTACGGCACTGGTGATGGGCACGGAGGCCACGGGGCTTACGGACGCATGGCGCAGGGCCGCCGACGCCCACATACGCATCCCGATGCTGGGACGGCTGGACAGCCTCAATGTCAGTGTCTCGGCCGCCGTGCTGATGTACGAGGCCGTGCGCCAGAGACAGACAATCCCCACCTTCAACGCTTGAGGTTGAAAGTGGGGATCGCTTTTGCTGTTGGTTCGGCGCGCTGCGCTTATTTGCGCACGAACTTCAGACCTACGTAGAGTCCGTCGTACTTGCTCAGAATCGTGCTGACGGTGCCCAGGCTGCTGTTGAGCTTGCCGGCCATCGCCGTTGCGCTGCCGGCCAGTGTCAGCAGTTTGTCGGCGTTCATGGCCAGTTGGAGATTGCCGCCCTTCATGTTGGCGTTGATCTGCATGGTCTGTGTCAGGAAAGTGAGGGTCAGGTTCGATCCGCTGATGCCCCATGTCAGGTTCATCTGGCGTTTGCCAACGGTGATGGTGCCGCTCTTGTCCTGGTTCAGTACCAGCACTACCTTGCCGGCCTTGAAGCCCACCTTCTCCAGCGCTTTCTTCTGGCTCTTGACCAGTTTGTTGGTAATCAGGCTGCTGCCCAACTGTCCCAGGACATCCTTGCTTTCCAGAACGGCGCAGGGCTCTTCGTAGGTCCATGTGCCTACGAGGTTGCTCTCCGTCAGTTTGTCCGTTCCCAGCAGGTTGCCCAACAGGTTGCCGGCCAGGTCCGTAGCTGCGCTGGTGGCCGCGCTGTTGCCCAGCAGGCCGCTGGCAGCACCCTTCAGGATATTGCTCAGTTGGGCGTTGGCGGCCACGGGGGCCACCATCATCATTGCGGCCATCAAGGCCATGCGAATTGTCTTTTTCATTGTTCTTGTTTTTTCTTTTTACCTTATATAATATATATGTTACTTTGATAGTGCGGCGATGGTTTCCTCCAGTGCGGCAATCTTGCTCTGCGCGTCGGCCAGTTTCTTGCGTTCCAGTTCCACCACCTGGGCAGGGGCGTTCTGCACGAAGCGTTCGTTGCTCATCTTCTTCTCGATGCCCCGGATGAAGCCTTTCAGGCGGTCCACTTCGGCTTGGGCTTTTTGGATTTCCGCCTCGGCATCAATCAGGTTGCCCAAAGGCACGGCGTATTCCTGTGTGCCCACCAGGAAGGCCTGGCTGCCATCGCCCTTCTGGCTTACGAAGCTGATGGCGTCCAAACCGGCCATCTTTTGGATGACGGCACCCAAGGTGGGGTCCTTGGCCACGTTGCTTTCCGTGGCGTTCACCACCTCCAGGGTCAGCGGCTCGCGCTGCGCGATGTTCTTGCTGCTGCGTACGGCACGCACACCGCTAATGACCTGCTTGGCATCTTCCATACGCGCCAGCAGCGCGCTGTCGGCATCTGCGAGGGCTGCGGGCTGCCATGCGGAGGTCATGATGCTTTCGCCCTCCTTGCGCTCGGCAATGCCTTGGTAAAGCTCCTCCGTGATGAAGGGCATGAAGGGATGGATAAGTTGCATCAGTTGCTCGAAGAGTCCGAGGGTGGCTTGTAGGGTGGCCGCGTCGATGGGCGCTTGGTAGGCGGGCTTGATCATCTCCAGGAACCAGCCCGAGAACTCGTCGGTGAAGAGTTTGAAGACCGTCATCAAGGCTTCGTTCAGGCGGTACTTCGTGTAGAGGTCGTTCATTTCTTCGGCCTCTGCGTTCAGTTTCGCCTGCATCCATCGGATGGCCAGCTTGTTTGTTTCGGGCTGTGCCAGACTGTTGTCCACGCTCCAACCCTTCACCAGGCGGAAGGCGTTCCATATCTTGTTGCAGAAGGCTGCGCCCTGTTGGCAGAGGTCCTCCTTGAAGAGGATGTCGTTGCCTGCCGGAGCGGCCAGGAGCATGCCCATGCGCACGCCGTCGGCACCGACCCTGTCAATCAGATCCAGGGGGTCGGGGCTGTTGCCTAACGATTTGCTCATCTTGCGTCCCAGTTCGTCGCGGACGATGCCCGTGAAGTAAACGTCGCGGAAGGGCACGTCCTTCAGGTACTCCTCGCCGGCCATGATCATGCGTGCCACCCAGAAGAAGATAATGTCGGGACCCGTTACCAGGGCCGAGGTGGGGTAGTAGTACTTGATTTCCTCGTTGCCGGGGTTGTTGATGCCGTCGAAGAGGCTGATGGGCCAGAGCCAGGAGCTGAACCAGGTGTCCAATGCGTCCTCGTCGTGATGCAGTTCGTCGGCGCTGATATGCTCGTAGCCCTTGATTTTGCGTGCCTTCTCCAAGGCTTCCTCGCGGGTCAGGGCAACCACGAACTGTTCCTCCTGACCCTCGGCGGTGGGCAGGAAGTAAGCGGGGATGCGATGCCCCCACCACAGCTGGCGGCTGATGCACCAGTCCTGGATGTTCTCCAGCCAGTTGCGGTAGGTATTGACGTATTTGGTGGGATAGAATCTGATCTTGCCTTCCAGGACGGGCGGCAGGGCGATGTCGGCAAAGTGCTTCATGTCGAGGAACCATTGCTGGCAGAGGCGGGGCTCGACGGCGGTGTCCTGGTTGCGCTCGCTGTAGCCCACCTTGTTGCCATAGTCCTCGATCTTTTCCATCAGGCCGGCAGCCTGAAGGTCTTTTACAATCTGCCTGCGCACGTCCATGCGGTCCATGCCGATGTACAGGCCTGCGGCCTCGCTCAGCGTGCCGTCGGGGTTGAAGATGTCGATGGTCTCCAGGTTGTGCGTCTTGCCCAAGGCATAGTCGTTGACATCGTGGGCGGGGGTTACCTTCAGGCAGCCCGTGCCGAATTCTACATCCACGTAGCGGTCCTCGATGACGGGGATGACGCGGCCTACCAAGGGTACGATGACCTTATGCCCGCGCAACCACTGGTTCTTGGGGTCCTTGGGATTGATGCACATGGCCGTGTCGCCCATGATCGTCTCGGGACGCGTGGTGGCAACAACGGCGTAGTAGCGGCCCGCTTCGTCGCGGTGCAGCACTTCGCCCTCCATGTTCGTGGGCACGACGGGGTTCGTGTCCTGGTCGGCAACGTAATAGCGCAGGTTGAAGAGGTGGCTCTTCTCGTCGCGGTAGATAACCTCCTCTGTGCTCAGCACCGTCTGTGCCTTGGGGTCCCAGTTCACCATGCGCAGGCCGCGATAGATGAGGCCCTTGTCGTAAAGGTCCACGAAGACCTTTAGCACGCTCTCGCTGCGTTGCTCGTCCATGGTGAAGGCCGTGCGGTCCCAGTCGCAGCTGGCACCCAAACGGCGCAGCTGTTGCAGGATGATGCCTCCGTGCTCGTTGGTCCAATCCCAGGCGTGGCCCAAGAACTCCTCACGCGTAAGGTCGCGCTTCCTGATGCCCTGGGCAGCCAGCTTGTTGACCACCTTGGCCTCGGTGGCTATGGAGGCATGGTCTGTGCCGGGCACCCAGCAGGCGTTCTTGCCGTCCAGGCGTGCCTTGCGCACCAGGATGTCCTGAATGGTGTTGTTCAGCATGTGGCCCATGTGCAGCACACCCGTAACATTGGGGGGAGGAATGACGATGGTGTAAGGCTCCCGTCCGTCGGGCTTGCTGCTGAAGAGCTTATGCTCCAGCCAGTACTGGTACCATTTGCCCTCGATGTCCTGGGGGCTGTACTTCGATGCTAATTCCATATTTCGTGATTTGTTTTTTTTCGTTGTTTCGTTCCTTGGGCTGCCGCTTGGCGGCGGGGCGCAGAGAACCAAGGTGCAAAATTACAAAATATTTCGCACTTAGGGGGCTTATGGATTGTTTTTCGTACCTTTGTCCATGGAATAACCGGATTTTTAAGTTTACAAGACCCATGTCAACACGAGAAGAGAAAATGGCCGCCTTTGGCCGGCTGCTGGATGTAATGGACACGCTGCGCGAGAAATGCCCCTGGGATGCGAAGCAGACGAACCAAAGCCTCCGCCCCAATACCATCGAGGAGACCTATGAATTGTGCGACGCGCTGATGCGCGAGGACGACAACGAAATATGCAAGGAACTGGGCGACGTGCTGTTGCACGTGGTGTTCTATGCCAAGATAGGCAGCGAGAAGGGTGCCTTTGACATTGCCGACGTATGTAACAAGATTTGCGACAAGCTGATCTTCCGCCATCCCCACGTCTATGGCGATACCGTGGCCGAGACGGCCGGCGAGGTGGTGCAGAATTGGGAAAAGATCAAGCAACAGGAAAAGGACGGCAACAAATCCGTGCTGGGCGGTGTGCCCCAGGCCCTGCCCTCGCTGGTGAAGGCCTACCGCATTCAGGACAAGGCACGCAACGTAGGCTTCGATTGGGAACGCCGCGAGGATTCGTGGGACAAGGTGGCGGAGGAACTCGGCGAACTGCGCGCCGAACTGGAAAAGGACGACAAGGAACGTTCGACAAGCGAGTTCGGCGACTTCCTCTTCAGTCTGATCAACGTGTCGCGCCTCTACCATATCAATCCCGACAACGCCCTGGAAAGCACGAACCAGAAGTTCATCCGCCGCTTCAATTATGTGGAAGCGCAGGCCAAAGCCCAAGGACGCCGTTTGCAGGACATGACCCTGCAAGAGATGGACGCCCTTTGGAACGAGGCCAAGGAGGCGGAGTGAGGGAAAGGAAGACGACATCCCCGACAGGATTAAATTAGGGAAATAGGCTGTTCCCTATTTTAATATGGACAAGCTAAGCAAAGAGCAGAGACACCGCTGTATGTCGGCAATAAAGGGTAAGAACACAAAGCCTGAATTGCTGGTGCGGAAGTTCTTGTTCAGCCGTGGATTCCGCTACAGATTGAATCATCCGCGGCTGCCGGGACATCCCGACCTTGTTTTGCGCAAATACAGAACGGTCATCTTTGTGAACGGTTGCTTTTGGCATGGACATGAAGGATGCGGGCATTATGTCCTTCCCAAGACGAATGTCGACTTCTGGCGGAATAAGATCGAACGCAACAGGAACAGGGACATAGAGGAGCGGGAGCAACTGGCCTCTATGGGCTGGCATTGCATCACCGTATGGGAATGTCAGCTGAAACCCAAAGTACGCCAGCAGACATTGGACGCTTTGGAACATACGCTTTACCATGTCTATCTTGAGGACAGAAGCGTAAAATCTTACGAGACAACAGGGGAAGAATATGGTATGGCGGCAGAACCCGTTGCAGGTTATGGCAAATCGAAATGAAAAATCCGCCTGAAAGGTTTGGCCGTTAAACGGAAAAGCTGTACCTTTGCAATCCGTAAACTGTTACTACCATTACACAATATATAGCTTACCACTATATAAACCAACAGATTAAGAATACGAAAAAACAAAAACATAAGACAATGAAACAAGGCATTCATCCCGAGAATTATCGCCCCGTAGTGTTCAAGGACATGAGTAATGGCGACATGTTCCTCACTCGTTCTACCTGCAAGACCTCTGAGACCATTGAGTTCGAGGGCCAGGAGTACCCCGTAGTGAAGATTGAAATCAGCTCTACCTCTCACCCCTTCTACACAGGCAAGAGCAAGTTGGTGGACACCGCAGGTCGTGTGGACAAGTTCATGAGCCGCTACTCACGTGCCCGCAAGTAATTCCTTGTAGTTCGAAAGCAAAACAAAACCTAAAGGCGTGGAAAGCAAGCGTGGCATTTGCCCCCGCTGCTTTCCACGTTTTTTTTGCCTCATTGTTTACTATGAAGAAAATCCTGTCTCTCCTTTTGCTCGCTCCCCTCTTTGCCGGCTGCGACGACCCCGTAACACCGAACGCCCCGGGCGATAACGCCAATGGCAACCGCGGACGGGTGGAGCAAAATGCCATCACGTACAGAAGTGATGACGGCAATGTGCAGCTCAGCCAGCGCGCCCAGCGTCTGGAAATGCCTGCCTTGCGTGGCGGCACGAACAACCTGTTCGTGGTGCATACCACGGGCGGCAAGGTGAACTATGCCGTCGAGTACGACCAAAACAAGCGTGCCAGCCGGTGGACGGCATACGCCACCTACAAGGGATGGAGCAGCAACGAGAAATATTGGAACCGCAACTACTGGTCTGGCGCTACATGGAACGGCCTCACCTGGTCGGGCGACCCTTTCCAGCCCGACCCCCTGATTCCCTATGCCTCGCGTACAACCCTTGACGACCATTCCCGCAACGGCCACGACCGCGGACACATGTTGGGCAGTGCCGACCGCCTGAACTCCATGGAGGCCAACGGCCAGACCTTCTATCTCAGTAACATGCACCCTCAGCTTGCGGGCTTCAACCAGCGCGGCATCTGGTACAATCTGGAGGGCCGCCTGCGCAGCAATTACGACCGCGATGATTTCCGCGACACCCTGTACATCGTAAAGGGCGGCACCATCGACGCCAATTACCATACGGCAACGGGTCGCAGCGGACGCGCGCTCATCGTGCCCGACTATTTCTACATGGCTTTGTTGTGCAAGAACCGTGAGAGCAGCCAGGGAGGCTACAAGGCCATCGCTTTTTGGATGAAGCATGAGGCCAACACACGCAACGATTATGCCTCCTTTGCCATCAGCATCGACGAGCTGGAGAAGAAGACAGGTCTTGACTTCTTCTGCAACCTGCCTGACGAACTGGAGGATGTCGTAGAGCACAACCTGGTGCTCAGTGCTTGGAAACTTTGATTAATAACCATTTAAATAACCTAATTCATGGAACCAAACCAATTTATGCAAATGGCCATCGATCTGGCCAAGGAGAACATCAAGAACGGCGGAGGCCCTTTCGGCGCCGTAATCGTTAAGGACGGCGAGATAGTGGCCACGGGTGTGAACCGTGTTACCAGCAACCAAGACCCCACAGCCCACGCCGAGGTGCAGGCCATCCGTGCCGCCTGCCAGAAGCTGAACACCTTCGTGTTGGCCGGTTGCGAGATTTACAGTTCCTGCGAACCCTGTCCCATGTGCCTCGGAGCTATCTATTGGAGCCGTATGTCCAAACTTTACTTTGCCGCCTCGAAGGACGATGCCGCCAGCGTGGACTTCAGCGATGCCTTCATCTATCAGGAACTGGACCTGGAGCCGTCGCAGCGTAGTCTGGCCACACGTGTGATGATGGCCAAGGAAGGCGCGCAGGTTTTCGACCTCTGGCGCGAGCAAACGGATAAGATTGAGTATTAGGATTTTTATCTTTTCCTGTTAGTCGTTGCGATTGTGTGTAATTTTCACTACCTTTGCTTCGTGAGAGCTAAAATACACACGATGAAAAACCTTAGATTGATGGTTTGGGTCTTAGCGCTTGCGCTTGCCCAAACCGCCCTTGCCCAACAATGGGTGGATGTTACCGGTCTCTTTATGCAGAACCCACGTTATACTAACAACAGCATAACGGGATGGAACATCTGGGCCCAGGGAAACAGCAACACGAACTACAACTGCCATGAGATATGGAACGGAGTGGGGGAGATGACGCAGACGATGGAGGTGCCCAACGGGCATTACCGCGTTAGCGTGGGAGGATACTACCGCCCCGGTCCCTTTAACCAGACACTGGCACGTACGGTTCAGGATGCGGACCGCAAAGCCAACCTGACCGCCAACGACAAGAGCACGCGCCTGCAGACCGTCTACAGCGAAAGCATGCAAAGTCCCTATGGCGGTGTGAACACCTACAACGGCCGCTACTACCCCAACACCATGCAGGCCGCCTCGCATTGCTTCTATCAGTTGGGCATGTATCACAACGCATTGGAGGTGGATGTTGCGGACGGCCGTTTGACCATAGGCATCAGCATCCTGGAGGCTCAAAGCGAGAACTGGACCATTTGGGGAAACTGGAAGCTGGAGTATTACGGCGAGATTACCCAGGTGGAGAGCATCGGGCTTAGCCTGCCAACGACCACTTTGACGCATGGTCAGGAGGCGCAGGTAACGTCCGTTGTTTTGCCCGAGGACGCTTTTAGCAAGCGTCTTACGTGGACCAGCAGCCGCCCTGACGTTGTAAGCGTCGACGAACAGGGAAAGATTATTGCCGTGGCTGTGGGAACCTCCGTCATCACCGCTACGGCACAGGACGGCAGCAATGCGCAAGGCAGCATCAGCGTAACCGTTCGCAGCAACTATACCGGTATCGGCAGACTGGTGATTACGGAGGTGCAGAGCGCCAACATCGACCAATTCCTGGACCCCTCGTTCAATTTCGGTTCATGGGTCGAACTTTACAATCCCACAGACCAGGCCATTACGCTTACGGGTTGTTGGCTGGGCGACGCCCAGAACATACGGCAGGCGCAAATCAACTATCCCTTGGCCATCGAGGCACAGGGATATGCGGTGTTGTGGTTCGACCATTACAGCCAATACGCCCCCCGACAAATCAATGCCGAACTGGACATGGATGGCGGCACGCTGGTGCTGAGCCGCAGTTCGGGTTCGGAGATTACGCGCGTGGATTATCCTGCTGCCATCGCCCGTTGCAGTTATGTGCGCAAGGCGGTGGATGGAAGCGAATGGGCATGGAGCAGTGCCCCAACGCCCGGTACTTTGAACGAAGGCATGACCTTTCAAGCCAGTCGCCTGAGTGCACCCGTCGTTGACCAGGCCTCGCAGTTTTTTACTACCACACTGGGCGTAAGCGTACAGATTCCTCCAGGCACCACCCTGCGCTATACCACGGACGGCAGTGCGCCCACCCTGACGAACGGCGAGGAGAGCGGGGACGGTCTTTTCTATCCCTCAGCCACCACCGTCTATCGCTTCGGTCTTTTTGCCGACGGCTATCTGCCCAGCCCTGTCGTAACGCGTACCTATATATATAAGGATAAGGACTTCCCCCTGCCCACCTTCAGCGTCAGCAGTGACGAGCGCAACCTGTGGGGCGAGGACTATGGCATCCTGACGCGTGGCAACGGCAACGGACGTCCGGGCAACGGACAGAGCACGCCCTGCAACTGGAACATGGATTGGGACCGCCCCGTGAACTTTGAGTATCTTACGGCGCAGGGAGAGATGGTTGTCAATCAGGAGACCCACATGGAGCGTGCCGGCGGATGGAGCCGCGCCTGGACGCCCTATAGTTTCAAGATCAAGGCCTCCAAGCAGTACGAGGGACAGAACTACCTGCCCTATGGATTCTTCACGACAAAACCCTATCTGCGCCACAAGACCTTGCAGATCCGCAACGGCGGCAACGACAACACCTGCCGTATCAAGGATCCTGCCCTCGGCGAGATTGTCCGCAGCAGCGGCCTGGATGTCGACCTTCAGGGCTACCAGCCTGCCATGCACTATATCAACGGCCGTTATGCCGGTGTCATCAACGTGCGCGAGCCTAACAACAAGCATTACGTCCTGGCGAACTATGGTCTGGACGATGACGAGATAGACCAGTTCGAGATGTCGCCCGATTCGGGCTATGTCCAGAAATGCGGCACCTACGAGAGCATGCAGCGATGGAAGGAACTGAGTGCCCTCTGCGGCACAGACGATGAGGCTTATGCCCGGATTCTGCAGATGGTGGACATCGACGAATACACCAACTACATGGCGCTCATGCTTTACCTCAACAGCACCGACTGGCCCCAGAACAACATCAAAGGCTTCAAGCCCCGCATGGAGGGCGGTAAGTTCCGCTTCGTTGCCTTCGATATGGACAGCGCGCTGGAGGGCGGCAATGACAATCCCTTTACACGCATGGCCTGGAAACAGAACTATACCTTCAACAGACTTTACGGCGAGGGCATCGAGGGGCAGCAGATTACGAAGGAGATAGAGATGGTAAGCATCTTCCTCCAAATGTTGCAGAACGACGCTTTCCGCAAACGCTTCATCGACACTTACAGCCTTATCTCCGGCAGCGTGTTCCGGCCCGAGCGTTGCCACGAGATTATCAACCGTCTGGCCTCGCGTGTGAGCGACAGCCAGAACATCAGTTCCGAGGTCTATGGCAAGGGTTCTACGCCCTGGAGCACGGCCAATAACCTGATAAGCAGTCTGTCTGCCAACCGCCAGCAGCAGATGATGGCCTTCATGAAGAACTTTTATCTCATGGGTCTGGACGGAGAAACGCCCCTGGACATCCAGTTGAGCGCCAACCTGCCTCAGGCGCGCCTGAGCGTGAACGACCTCAGTGTGCCCACCAACAGTTTCAACGGCCAGCTCTTCCGCCCCGTTACGCTTGCTGCCACAGCCCCCGGCGGTTATCGTTTTCTGGGATGGAAACAGGTGGACGGCTCGGCCAGCCAGACAACCACCCTTTTGTCCGACGGCACCTCTTGGCATTATTACGACGGCGGCTCGCTGGATGGCACGGACTGGACCAGCCCCACTTTCGACGACAAGGCGTGGAAGCAGGGTGAGGCTCCCTTAGGCTATGGCAAGACGCAGGCCGTAACCACCACGGCCGCCAATCTTCCCACCTATTATTTCCGTATCGGCTTTACGCTGGACGAACAGCCCTCCGCCGATGCCGAACTCGCATGCAATTATGCTGTAGATGATGGCTTCGTACTTTATATCAACGGAACGGAGGCAGGGCGTTACAATATGCCGGCGGGCCAAACCGCTTACAATACCTTTGCCAGCACCTACGCCCCCGGCAATCCCGACCGAGGCACGCTGAAACTCAATGCCGCCCTGCTGCGCAAGGGCGTGAATGTGGTGGCCGTGGAGGTGCACAACAACAGCGCCGCCAGCAGCGACATCCTCTGGGATGCCGGCCTGACACTTTCCCAAACCGTGGCAGGGGGGGACATCGTAAGCACGGAACCGCGCTACACCTTGCCCGAGGATGCCGGCGGCCATCTGCAAGCCGTCTTCGAACCCCTTAGCACGGAGGAGAAAATAGCCGCCGGTCTGAGTCTGGCGCCTGTGGTCATCAACGAGGCGAGCGCAGGCAACAGTGTCAATGCCAATGAATACTTCAAGAAGGACGACTGGGTGGAGCTTTACAATACCACGGATGCGGACATTGACCTGACGGGCATGTTCCTCAGCGACGACCTCAGCCAACCCCGGAAATACCAGATTACCGCGCAAGGTACGCAGGCAAACACACTGCTGCCCGCCCGTGGCTACAGACTGGTCTGGTGCAGCGGACGTACCACGCAGCGCGAACTGCACGCTCCCTTCAAACTGGGCAACAAGGAACTGGGGCACGTCGTGCTCACCGCTCCCGACGGCAGTTGGTCGGACACGCTCCACTATCAGCCCCACGAGGGCACGCAGAGTGTGGGCCGTTATCCCGACGGCGGGCGCGAGATATATGTGATGGACCATACCACCATCGCCGCCACGAACCGCATCAACCACTATGCCCAACGCTATATTTATGACCCCTCGCAAGACCCCTCTACGGGACTTTCCGCCCTGCATGCGCGTGAGAACGGCCAGAGTATCCTGCTTCAAGGCTCTTCTGTCGTTGTGAAAGCCGAGGACCTGGCGCATATCGACCTCACGATTCATAGCGTCCGTGGCTATCAGGTGCTGCGTACCACGCTCGTATTGGAGGCCGGCACCGCACGCTTCGACATCAGCGGGCTGGGCAGCGGCACTTATGTAGCACGTGCCGGCGAGGTAGGATTGACATTTGTTGTAAGATGAAAACCGTACTCTTTCTACATGGCTTTGCTTCGGCAGGCAGTTCGGGCAACGCCCTCCATCTAAGGAACGCCCTCTATCCTTTGGGCTATCGTGTCGAGGCTCCCGATTTGCCCGTGAGCCCGCTGGCGGCAATGGACATGCTGCGCAGCCTGGTGGCGGAACTGCAACCCGTGCTTATCGTGGCCACCAGTATGGGTGCCCTCTATGCCGAGCAGCTGCATGGCATCCCGCGCATCCTGGTAAACCCCAGCCTGGATATGGCGCGCAGCCTGACCTTCGGCGGCATGGGACGGCGCGAATTCCGCAACAAGCGGGCGGACGGTGCCAAGGATTTCAAGGTGGACAAACAAATGATCGACGAGTTTCGCCAGGTGCAGCAGCACACCCTCAAGGGCATTACGCCCCGGGAGAAAGAACTGGTGTGGGGACTTTTCGGCGAGCACGACAAGCTCGTGAACTTCCAGAAGCCCTTCCTCAAAGCATACGGCAAGGACCATTTCCGCCTTTTCGACGGCGAGCATTACCTCAACGATGCCGTACTGCATCATCACGTCATGCCCCTCGTCCTCGAATTACTTCAATAATACGCCACTTCACCACTTTACCAATCCACCAATTTACCACTTCACCAATTTACCACTTCACCAATCCACCAATTTACCAATCCACTAATCCACCACTTCACCACTTGCGCTACTTTATCCAATTATCCTACGACGGCACGGCTTACCACGGATGGCAGGTGCAGCCCGGTGCCTCTTCCGTGCAGGAAACCCTGCAAGAAGCCCTGAGTACGCTGCTGCGCCGGGACACGCCCGTAACGGGTGCCGGCCGCACAGATACGGGCGTACATGCCGCCATGATGGTGGCACATTTCGATGCCGACGCTGCCGTTGACGGCACGCAGCTTGTGTATAAACTGAATCGCCTGTTGCCGCGCGACATCGCCGTGCAGCGTGTGTGGCACGTTGCCGACGATTTGCACGCACGCTTCTCGGCCACCCGCCGCACCTATCATTATCATGTCCATCTGGGCAAACAACCCTTTCAGCGTCATTATAGCTGGCAGCTGTTCCAGGAACTGGATTTCGCGCTGATGAACGAGGCGGCGCGCCGCATGATGCAGTACGAGGATTTCACCAGTTTCAGCAAGGTCAATAACGACCAGAAGACCAATATCTGCCACATCAGCGAGGCCTATTGGCAGAAAGTAGGCCCTAATCAATGGCGCTTCACCGTTACGGCCAACCGCTTCCTGCGCAATATGGTGCGCGCCATCGTGGGCACGCTGGTGGAGGTGGGGCGTCATCGCCTTACGGTGGACGAGTTCTGTGCCGTCATCGAACGCAAGGACCGCCAGAGTGCCGGCGAGAGCGTTCCCGCCCATGCCCTTAGTCTGGTGGATATTCAGTATTAACGAAAATGTTCTCTCTGTAGTGATATGGATGCTTTTGGCCTTTTGCTCGGCCTTTTTACTCGGATTCTATGATGTTTTCAAGAAGCACGCACTGCGCGGCAATGCCGTTGTCCCCGTGCTGTTTCTGAACACCGTTTTTTGTTCTCTGATTTTCTTACCCGTAGCCCTCGGCGTGGATGCAGGCGGATGGGCGGTGCAGCGTTGGATTGTGCTGAAAAGCTTTATTGTCCTAAGTTCTTGGATCTGCGGCTATTTCGCCATGAAGCATCTGCCCCTGACCTTAGTAGGCCCTATCAATGCCACACGTCCCGTGATGGTGCTCGTGGGTGCGCTCTTGGTTTTTGGCGAACGCCTGAATGTGTGGCAGTGGGCGGGTGTGGCGCTGGCCATCCTGAGCTTCTTTCTGCTTTCGCGCAGTGGCAGGCGCGAGGGCATCGACTTCCGCCACAACCGCTGGATTGCCCTTATCGTGCTGGCCGCGGTGTTGGGTGCGGTGAGCGGACTGTACGACAAATTCCTGATGGCTCCCACGGCGGACGGCGGATTGGCGTTGGACCGGCGCGTGGTGCAGGCCTATTATAACTTCTATCAGGCGGGCATCATGCTGGTGCTGCTCGCCGTGTTATGGTGGCCGCAACGCCGGCGCAGCACGCCCTTTCATTGGGATTGGTGTATCCTCCTCATCTCCATCTTCCTTTCCGCTGCCGATTGGGTCTATTTCCAGGCACTGAGTCAGGAGGGCGCCTTGATTTCCGTTGTCAGCATGATACGCCGCAGCAGTGTCGTGGTCAGTTTTCTGGTGGGAGCAATGGTGTTCCGCGAGCGCAATCTGCGCAGCAAAGCCCTGGACCTGCTGCTTGTCCTGCTGAGCATGCTTTGCCTCTATATCGGCACGCGCTGAAAAGCGGAATATGGAGTGCAAAAAAAACTATATAGTAATTTTGAAAAAACAACGCTTTGTTTTGGTCGGAATTACTATATGTTTTTTTGAAAACTACGGTATAATTTGTTTTTTTACAAGACATCGCTTGCGATATAAAATTATTTCATTACTTTTGCACCTGTAAATAAGAAACAAGTTAAACAAAGAACGGTTTTAAAAATTAAGGTAAAATAGAATTTTATGGCAAAAGTATTATTGGTTACCGGTCATTCGTACCAGGACTATTCTGTGGCAAACAAGGAGATTGTAAAGGAACTGACAGCGGCCATCCCCGATGTGGAGGTGGACAATCTGGCGGCATTGTATCCGGATTTCAAAATCGACGTCGAGGCCGAGCAGCAGAAGTTGTTGGCGGCGGATACCATCATCGTTCAGGCACCCCTGTTCTGGTATTCCATGCCCGCCCTCGTCATGCGTTGGTGGGAGGAAGTGTTCACTCACGGTTGGGCCTATGGCAGCACGGGCACCGCGCTGAAGGGCAAGCGGATCGTCTTTGGCATCACGGCGGGCGGCCCCACGGAGGCTTACGCCAATAACGTGATGGGCATCACGGACCAGGATATCCTGAATCGTTTCAGGGTCAGTGCCACCTTCTGCAATATGGAGTATCTTGGCGGCAAGTTCACGGGAGGTTTGCTGAACGACGGTTCCGGCGTACTGACGGACGAGGCACGCAAGGCCATCCGGGAGCATGTGGCATGGATTGCGGATACGATAAAATAACGGCTTCAAGGTAGCGGCAAGGCGGCCGGGGGATTGTCTCCGGCCGCCTTGCCGCATGTTTTCACGGGACAGAATATCTGTCAAATCCTTTTGTCATTCCGTGCGGTTTTCGTAAATTTGCGCTATGAGAAAACTGTTTTCCTTCTTGCTGATATGCTTCGGCGCAACAATGCTGCACGCCCAGCGGCCTGCTGTGCGCGGTTTATTTGAGCAGATGCCCGACAGCCTGCTGCCTTTGGTCAACGCACAGGCGCGCCAGGCGCTGACACATGCCTATGTCCTGGGCACCGACGCCCTGGTGCGTGATGTGATGAATACGGAGGTTGTCCTGGATACGCTTGGCGAGGATTTCATGCAGCTGCGCACGTCGCCTGTTTCAACGCTCCAGCTGCGTCTTCTGCATACCACGGACAGTACCACCCTCATCGCCCTGGTGGAGAGTGTCGAGGCCAACGGCAGCGTGAGCAGTATCCGTTTCTTCAACGACCGCTGGACAGAGCAGCATTGGCTGGACTTCCCCATGCCCACCGTGCGTCAGTTTGTGGGCGATGATGCTGACCGGGACGTTGCGGCCCAGTTGGAAGCCCTGCCCCTGATAAGCATCCAGGCCGAGGGCAACGCCCCCGTCTTCACCCTCCGCCTCTCTCTGAGTCCGCTGGACGAGGAAGCACGCAGGAAAGCACCCCGCCAAGCGCCTACGCTGCGCGTCCGATGGGATGGTAATCAATTTCGAATGCCTATGCCATGAAACATTTCTTCCTGACTATCCTGCTGGGGCTGTCCTGTGCGTTTGCAGCCCATGCAGAAAAAGACATTACCGCTCGGTTGCAGAATGCCGACTTCGATTTGCAGGCTGCGGCAACGATGCCGGCCACCAAAGTGAATGTCGTGGCGGGTTGGACCCACACCACAACGGGCGATTGGGCCTATGGTGCCGCTCTCAGTTTCGGTTCGGGCGCAGTGCTGAGCAACGGCAAGGCCGTTCCTGAAGTGAACTCCGACGGCGCCCCGACAGGTGGTGCCTTGGGGCTAAGCGTGGGTTTGGGTTCGACAATCAACTACAGCCAGACGCTTTTGCTGGAGGCCGGCACCTATCGCTTGCACTATCGCATCCGCAATGCCAACGATTTCACGTTTATGGAGAACCGTATAGGCTTTGTGGTGGACGGTAAGGCCACGTATGGCAATATCAAGTATTTCCCCACGAACCGGTGGGTGGAGGACGACGTGCGCCTAAGCCTGGGCACACCGCAGACGGTGAGCATCAACGTGGGTGCTGTTGCCAATGTTGAAGGACAGAACGGCAGCGGACAGTACCCCGTCGTGTATGTCGACGATGTGCGTCTCTATAAGGACGAACCTACCGACACTTGGTTTGCCAGTAGTAGCGACATCACCCCCACGCAGTTGACGGGCACAGGCAACTATACCGGATACAACCTCGGTACGCCGATACCCGAGAGCTGGAAAAAGAATCATTTTACGGGCGATGCCCTCAGCGCTACGATGAACCTGGAGAATGGTGTCTATGAGTTGGGCGTATATGCGCATGCCCACATGGCATGGACGGCTAAGGTCGTTGAGGACGGCACGCCCAACAGTTATCTGCGCGCCAACGACGTTGAAATCAGATTGCCCGTCATCAACAATGTGGCTATGGCCAAGGGCGAGCCCATGCTTTACAAGCTTGAGCGTGTCCGCGTTACGGACGGTACGCTCAGGCTGAGTATCGGCAACAGTGCCGAGGGTGCTAACTGGCACACGGGCTATGTGCGGTATGTCCGCCGTTGCACACTCGCTGATGTGGCCGGCGACGTGAATGCCGACCACCGCCTGTCGGCCGGCGACCTGACGCTGCTTATTGACGCGCTGAAAGAAGGAACTGCTGATGTTTTGCGCTGCGATGCCAACCAGGATGGGGTGGTGGATGCCAAGGATGTGGAATATCTGCGCGATGTGCTTCTTGGCATCAATGAGGGTCTCGTCCAAAATCCGGAGCCTTGGGGCATGATTCCCGCTGTGCAGAACGCCGGCAATCAAAGTCCGGAGATGTTGCGGTATGCCACGCGTCTGGTGGTGCAGACCAGTTTGCCGAACGTAGAGCGCGTAAGCGTTTGGGCTGTTGGAGGCGAGACGCTGAACAACGAAACGGGCGACAGCGACTACCGCTCCTCGCGGCAGAGCGATATCGTTGCGTGGGAGGGCAGTACGGACGGAAGCTATACGCTCTGTCTTCAACCACAGGATCTGTCGCAAGGCGTAATGGTAACCGTTTCCACCACCGACGGGAAGCATTACAGTCAGAACTTCGGTCTCATCAGTCCGGGTCAGGAGAATACGCTTCAGTTTACACAGAGCACCGCCCGGAACCTGTGGATGGCCACACTGCCCCAGAGCCTTCATTATAATCTGTTGAGCACGCCGGGTGTTCACGATGCCACCACCAGCAGCGTGTCGGGTGCCTTTTCCACCTATGCCAAATGCCAAGGGCTCAACATCTCCGAACTGCTTGCCGCCGGCGTGCGTGCTTTCGACCTGCGCCCTCGCTTTACGTCCAACACTGTGGAGGACATCCAACTGGACAATCTGGAGATTTTCCATGGCACTTATGGCACGGGCGTGCGGTTCAAGGATGCCGTGGACCAGCTTATTGACTTTGTGAGGAACAATCCTTCGGAAGCCCTGACCATTCTGATGAGTAAGGAGCAAGCATCGGGCGCAGACCAAAGCGAGACTTGGCGTGCCAGTATCCGCCAATGTTTCCAGGACGCAAGCCGCAAGCCCTATCTGCTGGATGGTTTGGGACCGCTTACCTTGAGAGACATGCGCGGCCGCATCTGCGTTGTGAGTCGCAATCCCTATGGCAATGCGAACAATGGTTACCGCGATGTGGTCTGTGGGGCGATTGCGGAAGACTGGCCTAATGACGGTCAGGACACAACGTTCAACTTTATCCTTACACGCGCGGGTAATTGGAACAATGCCACCTATGGTGTTCAGGACAAGTATAATTCGAGAACAAGTGCCAAGCAGGAGGCGGCCCAGGCGCAATTCAAGGCTTTTGGCAAGATCAGGACTAACCATCAGTACAACTTCAATTTCCTCAGCATAGCCTTTCATTTCCCTTATGGTCCTGCCAGTTATGCCGGGTCTATGAACCCGTGGGCTGTCGACTACCTGAAGAATTTTGACGCTCCTTTGGGATACGTATTTGGCGATTTCCTGGGTGTTCCCGATCAGTCCGGCGACAAACTTGTGCAAGCCATCATCGAACAGAATTGGAAATATGCCTTTAAATAATCATCCATGAACAGAATCCTTACTTTTACTCTTGCGGCTGTCCTGTCCCTGCCTGCCTTGGCGCAACCCGGACGCGCACGCCGGGAAATCAATGCGAATCCCCGGCTGTCTGCCTCTAATTATCTGGCTTATATCGAACCTGAGGAGGTAAAGGACGAGGCCCCCAAAGGCTATGAAGCCTTCTATCTTACCCACTATGGCCGGCACGGCAGCCGTTGGCTGATAGGCGCGTGGGAGTATGACGACGCCATAGATGTCCTGCAAAGGGGCAGCGAAGCAGGGCAGCTGACACCACGCGGCATGCAACTGCTGGACGACCTGAAGGCTTTCCGCAAAACCACGGAGAAACGCTTGGGCGAACTGACGGAGGTGGGCGAACGCCAGCACCACGGTATCGGCAGACGCATGGCGCAGCGCTATCCCGAAATCTTCAAACGCAAGGATACGCAGATTGATGCCCGCAGCACGGTTGTCATCCGTTGCATCCTGTCTATGACCGCCGCCTGCGAGGAACTGGCGGCCGCCAATCCCAAGGCACGCATACATAACGATGTCAGCGAGAGTTTCCAATACTATCTGAACGCGGACTGGACAGAGCGGATGCGTCGCGACAACCGCGCACGCCGGGAGGCCATGAAGCCTTTTAATCCCACGCAGCAATGGATCAACCCCAAGCGTTTCTGGTCCCAGCTGTTCAAGGACGCTGACTATCGCGACTCCGTGAAGAGCAGCCGCACGGATTTCATGAGGCGGCTCTTCTCCATCGCCGGCAATATGCAGAGCCACGACAACGGCCTCGACCTCTATGACCTCTTTACAAAGGAGGAGCGTTTCGACCTTTGGAAGATCAAGAACATCGAATGGTACATCGGCTACGCCCAGGGTACGGCACCGTTCTCGCAAAGCAACCTGCTGAAGAACATCATCCAGACGGCCGACACCATTGCCCACAGCCGTAGTTTCCACGGTGCGACGCTGCGCTATGGCCACGAGGTGTGTGTAATGCCCTTGGCCGCATTGCTGGAGCTGGAGGGCTGTTATCCCGAAGTGCCCTCCGCGGGTCTGGATACACTGCACCACGCTTTCTTCAATTATGAAATCTATCCCATGGGTAGCAATATCCAGTTGACGTTCTACCGAAGCAAGAAGAACGCCCAGGCCCCCGTGCTCGTAAAGGCACGTCTGAACGAGCGTGAGGTTACGCTGCCCGGTACGCCCGCCCAAGGTAAGTATTATTATCGTTGGGACGACCTGCGCCGCTATTATCTGGATAAACTGGAAGCCTATGAGCGGCAGGCAGATTAAGAATTATTTGAAACAACTATATAGCATTAAGGTAAAATGAGAAAGATTGAAACGATTGGCATCCTGACCTCTGGCGGCGATGCTCCGGGCATGAACGCAGCCATTCGTGCCATTACGCGTGCAGCCATTGCCAATGGCTTTCGTGTCAAGGGTATCTACCGTGGCTACGACGGGCTGATCCAAAACGAGATTGTGGAATTCTCCACAGAGAACGTAAGCAATATCATCCAGCGTGGCGGAACCATCCTGAAGACCGCCCGTTCCAAAGAGTTCGAGACGGTGGAGGGTCGTCAGAAAGCCTATGAGAACATGACGGCGGCGGGTATTGATGCCTTGGTGGTCATTGGCGGTAACGGTTCGCTGTCGGGCGCACGCATCTTCGCCCAGGAGTTCGACGTGCCGTGCATCGGTCTGCCCGGAACGATCGACAACGACCTGAACGGTACGGATCTGACCATCGGTTACGATACCACGCTGAACACCATCATGGAGTGCGTGGACAAAATCCGCGACACCGCAACCAGCCACGAGCGCATTTTCTTCGTAGAGGTAATGGGGCGCGATGCGGGTTTCCTGGCTCAGAACAGTGCCATTGCCGCCGGTGCCGAGGCTGCCATCATTCCCGAGGACAGCACGGGTGCCGACCAGTTGGAGCATTTCGTCAGCCGCGGTATCCGTAAGAGCAAGAACTCGAGTATTGTCATCGTGAGCGAGAGCCCTAAGTGCGGTGCCATGTATTACGCCGACCGCCTGAAGAAGGAGCATCCCGAATTTGACGTGCGCGTTTCCATCTTGGGTCATTTGCAGCGTGGCGGCAGCCCTTCGGCCGGTGATCGTATCTTGGCTTCTCGTTTGGGTGCCGGTGCCATCAACGCCTTGATGGAGGGGCAGCGTAATGTGATGATCGGTATCCGCAATGACGAAATCGTTTATGTACCCTTCACCTCGGCGGTAAAGAGCAACAAGGTGGTGAAGCACGAACTGGTGGATGTGCTGAGCACGCTGAGCATTTGATACCTTTATAATATATAGGCACAAAAAAAGCCCCGCTGCATGGAAAATTGCAGCGGGGCTTTATCTTATCTTTTAAAAAGGTTGGTCTTGGGTTTTAGAGCTTGTCGTTAGAACCCAGTACCTCCATGATCTTGTGGATGTACATCTTCTTCATGGCCTCGCGAGCGGGCTTGAGGTACTGACGGGGATCGAAGTGAGCGGGGTTCTCGGCAAAGTACTTGCGGATAGCGGCGGTCATGGCCAGACGTGAGTCGGAGTCGATGTTGATCTTGCAAACAGCGCTCTTGCTGGCCTGACGGAGCTGCTCCTCGGGGATACCAACGGCATCGGGCAACTTACCGCCAAACTGGTTGATGGTTGCTACCTCGTCCTGAGGCACTGAGCTTGAACCGTGCAGTACGATGGGGAAACCGGGAATGCGCTTCTCAATCTCGGCCAGGATGTCGAAGGCCAAGGGAGGGGGAACGAGCAAACCGGTCTTGGGGTCGCGGGTGCACTGCTCGGGAGTGAACTTATAAGCGCCGTGGCTGGTGCCGATGGAAATGGCGAGGCTGTCGCAACCGGTACGCTTGCTGAAATCCTCAACCTCCTCGGGCTTCGTGTAGTGAGATACCTCGCTGGATACCTCGTCCTCTACGCCGGCCAGAACGCCTAACTCAGCCTCAACGGTTACGTCGTGTGCGTGAGCATACTCTACAACCTTCTTGGTGAGGGCGATGTTCTCCTCGTAGGGCAGGTGGCTGCCGTCAATCATTACGCTTGAGAAACCGTTGTCGATACACTCCTTACAGATTTCGAAGCTATCGCCGTGGTCCAGGTGCAAAGCGATCTGGGGCTTCTCGCAACCCAACTCCTTGGCGTACTCAACAGCGCCTTGAGCCATGTAGCGCAGGATGGTACCGTTGGCATAAGCGCGAGCACCCTTGGATACCTGCATGATAACAGGACTCTTGGTCTCTACAGCAGCCTGTACGATAGCCTGCATCTGCTCCATCGTGTTGAAATTGAAAGCGGGGATGGCGTAGCCGCCAGCCACTGCCTTGGCAAACATGTCTCGGGTATTTACCAGACCCAATTCCTTGTAACTTACCATAGTTTCAGTTATTTAGTTGTTATTATTCTTATTGTCTTAATTCGCTACTGCAAAGGTAGGGAAAAGTTCTGACTTGTGAGCCACATGGAATGGTTTTTTTTAGGGCATACAACTTACGAAGCCCACGAAAATGGGCTTCGTAACAAACTTTAAGAGAATCGGTTATTCTTTGTCCTCGAAGTACTTCCAGCACAGGATGGCCAGCACTGCACCGCAGAGGGGTGCGGCAATGAATATCCACAGATAGGTAAGAGCCTGGCCGCCGGCAAAGATAGCGGGACCGATGGAACGGGCGGGGTTCACGCTTGTGCCCGTGAAATAGATGCCTACCAAGTGAACCAGAACGAGGGTAAGGCCGATGGCCAAGCCTGCCAGATTGCCCGCACCTTTCTTTTTGTCCGTTGCAGCCAGGACAACACCCACGAAGGCATAGGTGAGCACAACCTCCACAATAAAGGCAACGGCAACGCTGCCCTTACAGCCGGCTCCGACGCCGTTGGCGCCCAGTCCGGTTTCCGCGCCATAGAGGAACATCAGAAGCGCGCCGGCGAGAATACCGCCGATGAGCTGTGCACACCAATAGCTGAGGGCATCCTTCAGGCTCATGCGGCCCATTCCCCAAACACCCAGCGTAACGGCGGGGTTGATGTGGCAGCCGCTGGTGCTGCCAAAGGCGTATGCCATAGCCACAACACTGAGACCAAAAGCCACAGCGGTGCCTACGACGCTGGCGGCATCAACTCCACACGACAGGCCGATGGCAGTGCCGCAACCCATGAACGTTAGTACGAATGTTCCCAAGAGTTCTGCAAAGAATTTTTTCATAATTTTAAATTTTGGTTAATAGTTTTACAAAAATAGCAAAGTTTGTTGTACGATGCAAGCGTTCCGCTCTTGTTTTTTCATGCCTTTTATTTACTTTTGTTCTCCAAATGAGCAAAAAGAATATTATATAGATGAACAGTTACCTTTTGACCATCCTGCTGCTTGTCGGTAGCAATATCATGATGACATTGGCCTGGTATGGCCATCTGAAGTTGCAGGAGATGGGCGTTACCACGGGCTGGCCCTTGATGGCCATTATTGTTCTGAGTTGGGGAGTGGCTTTCTTCGAGTATTGCCTGATGGTGCCTGCGAACCGCATTGGCTTTCAGGGCAACGGAGGCCCCTTTTCGCTTTTGCAGCTGAAGGTGTTACAGGAATGTATCACCCTGATGGTTTTTGTGGTTGTTTCGGGCTTGATGTTCCGCAACATGCAGTTTACATGGAATCAATTATGGAGCGCCCTCTGTCTCATTGGCGCTGTTTACTTTGCCTTTAAGAAATGAAAGAAATAATTTCCGGATGTCTCGGCCTGCCCTTGCAGGGGGTGAGCGGAGTGGTGGAACTTTTGGGCGAGGGTGCCACCGTGCCTTTTATCGCCCGCTATCGCAAGGAACGTACGGGCGGCATGAACGAAGTGGACATTGCCCGTATCAGTCAGGAACTGACGAGATTGCAGGAGTTGGAGAAGCGCAAGCAGACCGTCCTTAGCACGATTGACGCTCAGGGCAAGCTGACCGATGCCCTGCGCCGGCAAATCGAAGCCACTTGGGATGGCAACCAGCTGGAGGACCTCTATCTTCCTTTCAAGCCTCGCCGCCGCACACGTGCCCAAGTGGCGCGCGAACAGGGTCTGGAACCCTTGGCGACGCTGATTATGATGGGTCGTGAGCGCAATCCCGAGGCGGCTGCGGAGCAATACGTGGGGGAGGAAGTAAAGTCGGTTGCCGAGGCCTTGCAGGGTGCCCAGGATATTTTGGCGGAGATGGTGAGCGAGGACGCCGATGTGCGCGAACGCCTGCGCCGCCTTTTTGAGCGTAAAGCTATCCTTCGGTCGCGTATCAGGCGTGGCATGAAGGAAAAGGACGAGGCGCAGAAGTTCTCCGACTATTTTGAATGGGAGGAACAGCTGCGCCGTTGTCCCAGTCATCGCATGCTTGCCATGCGCCGTGGCGAGCATGAGGGCGTGCTTGGCCTGAGTGTTGTTCTGGAGGACGAGGACGAAGCGGTGGCGGGCATTGTGCGCCGTTATGTACACACGCAGCAGCCGGCTTGTGCCCGTTTGCTGGAGGCAGCCATCGCCGATGCTTACAAACGCCTGCTGGCTCCGCAGATGGAAAGCGAGATGATGCGTCTGGGCAAGGAGAAAGCGGACACTGAAGCCGTCCGTGTCTTTGCCGGGAATCTGAGCCAACTCCTGATGGGTGCCCCCTTAGGCGAGCAACGTGTGCTCGCCATCGACCCCGGTTTTCGCACGGGATGCAAGGTGGTGTGCCTGGGCGAACACGGCGATTTGTTGATCCACTTCGTTATCAAGCCCCATACGGGGGACGAATCCGGCGCCGCGCGCCAGATTGCGCAGGCGGTACGGAAGTATAGGATTGAAGCCATTGCCGTGGGCAACGGCACGGCTTCGCGTGAAACAACGGCTTTCCTGGACCGTATGCAAGCGGCGGGAAATGCCTTGCCGCCCGTCTTTGTCGTGAGCGAAGACGGTGCCAGCATTTACAGTGCC
Organism: Prevotellaceae bacterium; assembly: GCA_028723455.1. Lineage (GTDB taxonomy): Bacteria > Bacteroidota > Bacteroidia > Bacteroidales > Bacteroidaceae > Physcousia. The sequence goes on from JAQYEW010000015.1 coordinate 28,383, forward strand.
AGCGAAGTGGCCCGTGAGGAATTCCCTTCGGAGGACGTAACGGTGCGTGGCGCGGTAAGTATTGGCAGGCGATTGATGGACCCTTTGAGCGAACTGGTGAAGTTGCCGCCCGAAAGCATCGGCGTGGGCCAATACCAGCACGATGTGGACCAGGGCTTGTTGCGCAGGCAGTTGGACCAGACCGTTGTCAGCTGCGTGAACCGCGTAGGCGTGGACTTGAACACCGCTTCGCGTCATCTGCTTACCTATGTCAGTGGTTTGGGTCCTGCCTTGGCCCGGAACATTGTGGATTATCGCACGGCGAACGGTGCTTTTAGTTCGCGCCGCCAGCTGCTGAAAGTGGCGCGCTTGGGTCCCACGGCCTATGAACAGTGTGCGGGTTTCCTGCGCATCCGTGGTGCCAAGAACCCGTTGGACAACAGTGCCGTACATCCCGAGCGCTATGCCTTGGTGGAACAGATGGCAAAGGACGCGGGATGCAGCGTTGCGCAGCTGATGCAAAGCGCGGAGAAACGCAAAAGCATCCGGCTGGAGCAATACCAGACGCCGGAAATCGGCATGCCCACTTTGCTGGACATCATGAATGAGTTGGAGAAGCCCGGCCGCGACCCGCGCGAGCAACTGGAGGCATTCCGTTTCGACCCTACGGTGCATACGCCCCAGGACTTGCGTCCGGGCATGTTGCTGCCGGGTATTGTTACGAATATCACCCAGTTCGGTGCTTTCGTGGATGTCGGCGTGCATCAGGACGGCCTGGTACATGTGTCTCAGTTGGCCAACCGCTTTGTCAAGGACCCCACGCAGGTCGTAAGCCTGCATCAGCACGTGCGCGTCCGTGTGCTGGAGGTCGATTTGCGTAGAAATCGCATTTCCTTGAGCATGAGAGAGGAATAATTGAAAAAGTATTTGTTTTTTTGTTATCTTTGCATAAGTTTCATCTATTTAGACAGATACAATGACACTACGAGATCGAGTGCTCAGTACGATGAAAAGTACGGAGACGGAGGGTAACTTCGAACTTTATGTAACCCGTTTGCCGGGTTATCTTTGGGCTCTTTTGTTCCGTACCCTGCATGTCCATCCCATTGCCGTTACGCTCATGAGCATTGTCTTGGGCGTTGGCAGCGCATACTTCTTCTATTTCCCCTCTCTCGGTATGACGCTTGTGGGTATCCTGTTGCTGGTGTGGGCCAATTGGTTCGATTGTGCCGACGGCCAGCTGGCACGCATGACAGGCCAGAAGACCCTCATCGGGCGTATCTTGGACGGTTTCGCCGGCGACTTGTGGTTCTTTGCCATCTATCTTGCCTTGTGCCTGAGACTGACCTCTGCCACTGCCCCTTGGGGCGGCGAATGGGGGCCTTGGATATGGCTGTTGGCGGCATGGGCGGGCTTGCATTGTCATGTCTTGCAGTGCAACATTGCCGACTATTACCGCAATATCCATTTGCGTTTCCTCTTAGGTCAGGAAGGGAGCGAACTTGACAATAGCCGGGAGGAGCGGGAGAAATACAAAAGAATGGCGTGGTTCAGCCACGATTGGTTCCAAAAGCTGTATCTCTTTTTCTATATCCGTTACACCCGGCGTCAGGAAAACATGACGCCGGAGTTTCAGCAACTGAATCAGTCGTTGCGCAGGATCTACCCCGATGGCGAATTGCCCGTGGACTTGCGCCGGCGTTTTTGTCGCGAGTCGCGTCCTTTGATGCCGCTGTGCAACATACTGACCTTTGATACGCGTGTGGGCGTGCTTTTCCTGACCCTGCTTTTGGGTGAGCCTTGGTTGTATTTCTGTTTCGAGATTCTTGTCCTGGAGCCTCTGCGCCATTATGTGATACGAAGGCACGAACGCCTATGCCGCCGCACGAGAGAGGAGGTAGTGTCATGAAACGTGTCGTGGCGCTTCTCCTGGCCGGAGGCGAGGGGTTGCGTTTGGGTGCCGACCGTCCCAAGCAGTTCTTGGAGGTGGACGGGCGCAGCGTGCTTAGCATCACCCTTGCTGCCTTTGACAATCATCCCGCCGTTACGGACCTGTGCGTTGTCTGTCCTGCGCAATGGACAGCCTATGTGCGTGAGCAGGCGGCTGCGTTTGGCATCCGCAAACCGTTGGTTTTGGCATCGGGCGGCATCAGCAGTATCGACTCGCTGCGCAACGGCTTGCAGACTGTGGCCGAAGCGTGGGGCGGAGAGTCCCCGCAGGAAGTGGCCGTAATGGTGCATGATGCCGTGCGTCCGTTGGTGGACGAGGGCGTGCTGACCCGCAATCTGGAGGTTTACGCCCTGCGCGGCAATGCCATCAGTTGTATCCGCAGCGAGGAGGCTTATCTGCACAGCGCAGATGGAATCCAGAGTACGGAGATTATCCGGCGCGACCTGTTGTGGCGTGCGCAGACACCCATGACATTCTCCTTGGCCAAGTTGCAGGAACTGATGCGCGCGGCGGAGGAAAAGCGCATCACCGGCAGCCAGTCGCTGATTACGCTGGTGCATGAAGTCCTGCCCGACGAACCGCTCTACGTGGCTTTGGGCAGCCGAACGAACTTTAAAATCACATTCCCCGAGGACGTCAGATTGCTGAAGGGATTGATAGACCTTTACTGATAATGAAAAAAATCTTTCTTGCATTTGGTGCCGCGCTTTGCTTGTCCGCCGTGGCGCAGGCTCAGACGGAACTGACAGAGGCCGAATTGAAGGCGAAATTACGCGTAAGCTCGCCCACGACGGTCAGCATCCACGACCCCAGTGCGGTCTATCGCGACGGGCTGTACACCATTTGGGGCAGTCATCTGGGACTGGCGCAAAGCACGGACCTGGTAACCTTTACGCCGCTTGGCGCGCATGGCAACGACCGCTTCATACGCCTTGCCGCCCAGGGCGGTGCCGAAGGCACGGCAACCACCTTTGCCGATGCTTTCAACGTGCAGCAGGCCACCCGGGTACGCAATGCCAAAGGGCAAGAGGTCGTTTTCCCAAACTTCGACGCAGAGGCGTATTGCAACCGCTATGCAGCGGACAGGGACGCTTGGATCAATGGCAACATGTGGGCGCCCGATATTATCTATAATACGGCGATGAAGAAATGGTGCATGTATCTAAGCCTGAACGGCGAGTTCTGGAACAGCATCATCGTCCTGCTTACCGCCAACCGGCCCACAGGCCCCTTCACTTATCAAGGCCCCGTTGTGATGGGCGGTTTCGACGGCCAGCAGCACAATGGCAAGGCAGCGCCCACGTACAAGGATACGGACCTGGAGATAGCCTTAGGGCAGTCGCTGTCCGCTACGCCAGCACGCTATATCCAAACCGACAACGGCATCTTCTGGCCCAACTGCATCGATCCCTGTGTCTTCTACGACGAAGCGGGCGAACTGTGGATGGCCTATGGCAGTTGGAGCGGGGGCATCTTCATGCTGAAGCTGGACAAGGCTACGGGCTTGCGCGATTACACGTACGCCTATGCCTCGGACTATGACACGCGTGGCGCACAGGGCGTCAGCGACCCCTATTTCGGATTGAAGATTGCGGGCGGAAGTTATGTCAGCGGCGAGGGGTGCTATATCCGGCACATCGGCGATTATTACTACCTTTTTATCAGTTACGGTTTCTTCAGCCCCGAGGGTGGCTACGATATGCGTGTCTTCCGCAGTACTTCGCCCACGGGACCCTATGTGGACCACAAAGGCCAAAGCGCGCTTTTTGACCGCTATGTCCTGAACTACGGGCCGGGCACGCAACAGCGCGGCACGCGATTGATGGGCTGTTGGAACCGTTGGGGCACGTTGCAGGACGTAGGCCAACGTGCCTTGGGCCACAACAGCGTGGTGCAGGACGGGGATGGGCGCACCTTCCTGGTGGCTCACACGAAGTTCAACGACGGCACGGCAGGCCATCAGGTGCGTGTCCACCAGCTTTTCCGCAACAGCGAGGGATGGTTGGTGGCGGCTCCCTTTGTCTATGACCAGGAAACGCTGACGGATGCGAAGGTGGCTGCCGAGGCCGCCATTGCCGACGACCGCATACCGGGCACTTACAGCCTTTTGCCGCATCCCGATGGCTTGGACCACAAGAATATGCAGGAGACAACGCCCGTCAGTGTGGTGCTGACCGGGCAAGGCAAGATAGAGGGCGACCGCACGGGCACGTGGCAGCGCACCGCAGGCACGGATTACATCTCCCTTACGCTGGGCGGCACCGCCTATCGGGGTGTGCTGATGACGCAAAGTGTCAGCGGAGCCACCACGCAGGGCCTGCGCAAAAGCACTGCCACGGCCATCGCTTTCAGTGCCTTGGGCAGCGATGGCAATCCCCTCTGGGGCTATAAGCTGGACGAGGTGAGCGCCCTGGCCAAAGTGAACGACGAGCATCCCTTTCCCCTGACCGCCAGCCAAACCGTGAACAGCCATCAAAGCCTGATGTTCGACGCTACGGACAACGTGAGCGTAAGTTGGCAAAGCACAGCCCCCGACATTATCAGCGAGACGGGTAAGTTCGCCCCGGCCGGCGAGGCGACACGTGTTACGCTGACCCGCACCTTGCGTGCGGGTAACTGTCGTTTCACGCAGGAGGCCGCCGTGAACGCCGCCAAAGCCAGTACGCCCGGTGGCGATGCCCTGACGGGACTGGTGGCTTATTATAAGATGGACGAGCTGCCCGTCCGCAATGAATACCTGAACAGTGCGGGCACGCAAACGTCGATTGCCTTGGCAAAGCTCAGTGCAGCTCCCGCCACGGCGGTGCCCACGCTGCAAAACAACTGGGACCGCTTTGGCAGGGTGATGCAGATAGCCCCCGCAGCGCAGGGGCAACACGGCTATGCACGTATTCAGAACCCGCTCTTTCAGGCCGTGAATCCGGAAGGCTTTACCATCGGCTTTTGGGTGTTGCGCCAAAGCGACGACTCCCGGGCTGCCCTTTTCGGCTTTTCCGGCAATTCTGCCTCCACGATGCAGAAGGAACACCTGTTCTTTACGGGCAATACGTATCTTGATTACAGCAATGCCAGCGAAGCCGTTACTTTCAAACTCAATAATCCCGAAACGGGCATCCTGAGCCACATTCCGCAGGGGCGTTGGACATGGGTAACGCTGACTGTGGGTGCCGCGAACGGCGTGCGCCTCTACCTCAATGGCACCACCCGTAATTGGACCACATATGATGCCGTGCCTTCGGCACTGCGCGCCACCGACCTGCCTTATGCCGACGTGCTTGCCACTTTGTCCCAGTTGCGCTATCTGTTCCTGGGCGCAGGTTCGCTCAATGGCAGCCCCGCTTGCCAGCTGGACGAACTGATGATTTACAAACGCGAACTCTCCAGCACCGATGCGCGCAGCCTCTATCAGTTGCAGCAGCGCACCACCGACTTTACCGTCGGCCAGAACGGTACGGCCATCATTGCCCCTTGGGCCGACAGCCACGCGTCGCAACGGCCTTATACCTTGAGCGGACGCCAAGCGGCACGCAACGACCGGGGAATCATTATCCGGAAAGGAAAGAAACTGGTGCGGCGTTAACCGAATACCCGCACCAACACATAGCCAAACAATGAAATAATCTACATCGAACAAATATCTTTCTCTCTTTTCTACCAAGTACCGTTTATGACTTAGCGCTCACAACGGGACAAACACCTGAAATCCGGAATCTTTTTGGGAGAGTAATTCTTTACTATCAGGCTATCACCAATAACAGAATGCTGTTTATGGACCATCACAATACCACCACCATAGGTTTATGTCCGGATTCTTCTCACTATAATATACGTTTATGGAGTCTCCTTCCTCTGGCCATATTCCACCAAGGGTTGTATAGTATGATTGCCCGGTATATGTTGTATCGTTCAAATCAAAACGATAATAAATCGTTCTGCTTTTGCTATGCCCACTATATACATATGCTTTAATCGTCTTGTGTTCTCTCTTAAGTATTACTCTGTACTCTCTATATCTTTTAACTTCCGAATAGCTCGTTATATAGGCAGCAAGAATACCCATAAGAACATACCCTATCCCATGAAGTAAATATTCTCCGAGTCGGAATAGTTTCTTCCTGAATTTTCGTTTGCTCATTGCTGCATCTTTTTTTTATAATTAGTGAATGTTCCATACGCAGTATTAAAGAGAAGATCTTTCGTGTCATGAACCATAATTCGGTAACTTTGTCCTCGGCAATCATAGCGATTTTTATCTGTAATTCTTTGTATTTCAACACTATAAAGTTACAACAAAATTCGCTAATCAACAAATTTACAAGGACTTATAATTCGTCGAACTCACGTTAATTTTAAATATTAATGCTGTTTATCAGATTATTATGAAAACAGTTCCCGATTTGGGGCATTACCTACTCTTTTTCCATTCCTTTTTATCGGAATAGTAGATTAACGTTTCGTCAAATCCTATTGTAAAGAAAATCACATAATTTACGCTGTCTTTTCTTTCGTAATAGGGACCACTATTCATAGACTCTTCCAATCCTAATTCTTTAACGCTATTAGGTAATCGGGTTTCTGTTTGCCTGAAAGTTTCTATTTTATCAATTAAAACTGCACCACACTTTTGATAATTGTTTTTTTCATTATTTTGCATAAACAACACAATAGTAATAGCAATTAAAATTGAAACTACCAATAATCCTATTTTTATCAAAATCTTTTTCATTACGGGTTTTCTTGTGTATAAACTGGATTATGAGTTTTGTTAGTTCGTGTTGGTTTATCCGTTGGATAAGTAGTAGGTAAATTATTATAGTTTGGTGCATTTTGAGGATTTGTAGCACCTAATCCCCTTAAATAGTTTTCAAGTTGTACTCCAAAAGATAATTTACTATTCTGATCAAAATAGTTTGCTCCAAAATCAGCACCAAATCTATCGCTTGGTAAATCCTCATAACTATATGCAGAGTGAGGAGCTGCAACTTTATCGCTCATTTCTTGACGGTAGCCGTCTTGAAGTGATTCGCCCGCTGGATTCATGCTTGCTTGTATTAACCAGTGCATTTGTGCTTCGGGAGGCATAAATGCAAAGCCACTGCTCTTCACTATTTCTTGGGCTGTTTGCTTTTGCATTTTATAATCGTATGCCTTACCTGCATAAAACATAAAATGAGACATATCCAACCAACCGCCTTTTTCTGTGTATATGTATCTGCCCACTCTATTATTAAAGTAGCCTGTTTGTGTTGGCAATGGTCGCATTTGGCTCCAACTCCATTCAGTGCTGCCTAAACTTCTTAGATAATTTGCTGCTTGTTGTCCAGTATAATGCCCCACTCCTCTTGGACTGTTATTTAGTAACGTTCTAAATGTTCCAGAAGTGCCAACAAGACCTAAAATAGGCTCACGCCCATCAGGATCAATCATATTTACGGGGTTACCCCCACAATATGAATATGGACTGATACCATAAAAGGACTCGCAGAGAGGATCCATCCTATCCCATGTCGGTACAATAGGATTATATTGCCGTGCGCCATAATCATAGGTGTTTAGACCGTGCATTGTATCGAATTCTTTTTTGTTATACTTGAACGGCTGTATGCCTGCGTTTATTGCAGTGGTCTCGTCAAAGAAAGGATTTCCATAGGGATAATAATTGTTTTCCTGTTTTATATTACCGTCTTCATCTATTACCTCCCTGACATTTCCCAAATGATCTTCATTGAAGTAATAAAAACGGAAGGAGTCTTTTGATCGTATAGCAGCCGTGGCTGCTTGCCAGATCTTTACCATCTGTCGGTAGTTTTCCATTGCTTTTTCCGAAATAGGCGAATCATCCAAAGTTATTGGCAAGCGAGGCTTTTGTATGCGTTTGGTTGATTTGTGCGCATCACAATACCCGCCGTTAAACAGATATTTATAGACTCGCCCATTTTTCAGCATAAGGTTTCCTGCAAGGAGGTAGTCAATGGAGTCGACTTCTTGAACCTCTGCATCGGAAAGTTCATATGTCGTACCCTCACTTACGTCCATATTTGGCATAGCCGTATAATGTATCGTACGCAGTTTTGCTCCTTCCGCAGAATAGATGTATTTTGTCACATTTCCGTTGGAGAATTGAATACGAGTGGGATTAGTGAAATTATCATATTCTATCATGGAGATATCCCTACTGACATCGCATGTCAATGCGCCAAAATCATTATACATGTATATGGATTTCTCACTGAATGAATTGTTGAAATCTAAAGAGCCTTGATAGATGATTTTTTCCGCGGCATCTGTAACCTCCAGAATCTGATTCCCTGCAAGGCTTATTCTTAGGTCATCAACAAGCCCATAACTTCCATCCTGCTTTTTTCCGTGTCTTTTTAATGAAGTGATATTGCTATTTAAATCATACGTTACCAGTTCGTCATAGTGATTGGCCGCATCCGTAAGATTATTGCCCTCTCCATAAGAGGCTTGAATCAACCGATTCTGGTTGTCATAGGAATATCTGTAGCCTCTTTCTTTGTTGTAACTTTTATTTTTCCATTTGATGGAACTAATATTGCCATTATAGCATGGTTTTCCCAGCCCATCTGCGTATGATAGATACTCTGTAAAACTATTCGTACTGATTGATGTAGGCCATCCGTGAATATCATCATATTGATAAACTACAACACCTGCTTGTTGGGGACGTGTAATATTTAGCAACTTGTTAAAAGAATCGTATTGGTATTGTATGGTGGTACTATAGTCTCCGAGTCCATGGGACATTGTTATTGTCTTGACGGTTAGTTTGTCATTTCGAGATGAGTATCCATTCTTTTCCGATATTCTTAGTTTATCGCCATACTTCACATCGACTTCAACAGATGAACTCTTCAGATTGTTTGTAATAGAATATGAAAAAGTAGTTTTTGATATATAGCCATTTATATTTTTAACCAAACAATTTGTCAGGTTTCCCTTTGTGTCATAACAGTTTACTGTGTAAATATACTCCCCATTAGATGCCCATACAACAGATCCCGCAAGAAGTCCGTTGGAGTTTTCCTTTACCGTGGGGGCTATATCCTTAAAATCCTCTCGATGGCTGCCATTCAGGAACTCATACGTATCATAGTAATAGATTTTCTCGACCGTTGCGCCAACGGCAGAAATGCAATCGGAATTGAACAGATACCCTGTGTTCAAAAAACCGGTCGAGTTTGCCGAATACGTGGTTTTAAATTCCGTTTGTTCAACATTAGTTTTACATCTCGGGCTTACTCCCGAAACAGCCAGACGCCCAAACGTATCATACAAATAGAATCTATGTAATTTTTTTTCACGTAGTTGTGCGTCTTGTTTTAAAACCATACGCCCCTCCTTGTCATACCAATATTGAATATATTTCGCTCCTGGCAAAACTCTCTTTGTCAGGTTCCCCCTTTTGTCGTATTCATACTGGTATGCGTAAGCGTCAAGATCGGGTGACTCCTGGAACTTAGGAGAAAGTACGTATGTTAATTGTCCTAAGTTACTATATATATAATAAGTATCACCTTGTGCTTTTCTTTCTAAGATGACATTACCATCCAGATCCTTGAAAATTATCAGTTGATTCCCATCTGCATCTTTGGTTGTTTCCTTTTCTAAGCTACCTGTTGGATAATATTGCGTAATTGTTGTGGCAGGAATGTGTTTTGGATTACCATAGCGAATCACTTTGTCTTCCTCTGTGTTTGTGCCATAGGATATAGTATTGCTTTTTTTATTATTATGCCATAGCTGTCCTCCTATATCTTCTTTGATAATACGATTGTTCGTGTCATAGTGATTTTCTGTGTATGCGAAATAATCATTATAGTAATTATGCGAAGCCTGCTCGAATTCTGATTTTTTCAAAAAGCCTGTACTTTCACCGTTAAGGGGAGCCGCATTGTAGAGTTTGCGTTCTCGCCCTTTCGTGTCATAGGTTATATAGGTGAAGAGGCTTGTGTTAGATCCGCTGTTCGTCGTTGCAGTTTCTATCAGGTCTCCTATTCCATTAAAGTATTGGAGGTTTATGATTGTGCCTGCGCTATCAAGATGCACAATTTCTTTTACGTAGTTCTGGCTTTTATTTTGAGCAAGAACAATCAAGGGAGTGCAAAACACGAAAGCAAATATCTTCCGATACATTTTATTTGCGTAAATTATATTCATATTCATTTGTTAAGACATTGTTGCAGTCGTATATGTTTGTCAACTGTCCAAATTTGTTGTATGTGTATGTGGTTACATTACCATTTGGTAGGATGATTGCAGATACGCCAAAAAGAGGATTCCATACATATCCTGTTATTTGACCGGAAGTAAAGTTTTTAATACTTGATTTTAAATGGTCTAAGCATTTTTTTTGATTAAAAAATATGCTCTCGTCAATATTGAAAGGAATATAAGCATTACCTGACATTACAAGATAACAATCCTTATACCCCCATTTCAAGAATGTTGACGGCCGGCCTTTTTCCTTGAAAACAAGGGGCATCCCTGTAGATGTGTAACTTGAATAAGTTAATACGGTGTCCACAAGATTATAACTATTTCTGTTTGTAACCATCTTAGGAAGAAGACGGTTCTTGCCGTTAATAGTATAGTTTGAATAAATAATGTTTTTCTCTGAGATGAACTGACCATTTCTTACGTGTCTTGTCTTATATGGTTTAATGTATGACATGGCCTTATACAAAATAGAGTCAGTGCCACTTTTTGCATTGAAGTTGCCAAAGGTGTATGTGTATGATTCGTTGAAAATACCACGTGTTATACTTTCTGATTTTAGAACTCTCATGTCAACCTCATGTCTGTATGGCAGAAAAGAAGTAAATGAGACATCCGATTTGTCGTAGGAGTAAGTAGTTACCATAGGGTTAGATGGGCCACTACTATAGTCAAGTTCTGTTTTACTGATAAGGTCATACTTAGGATAATAGAGCTTGTAAATACCGCCTAAATAATGTCGGTATTGTGCACTACTACCGTAGCACTCATATTCGAGATTAGAAGTAAGTACATATTTGTCAAGGACATTGTCTGTCCGATACTTGTAGTTTGTTTTTGTTATCAGATTGTCATTTCCGTCAAAAACCTCCTCACTGGTTAGCAATCCCTTTTTGAAAGTCAGCTCCGACCATTCGTCAAAAGGAGTATGCTGGTCAGGATACCCAAAGGTAAGGATAAATCGTTCATCCCTAACGGCGGGGTCGGAAATATTCGTGTATCTATACAAATGTTTCTCTATTGTATTATTGGGATTTGCATTATCCTTAATATTTTCAGTTACGCATGAATATGCAAGACTTATACCAGACCCGTTTGCCAAGGGAACAACAGAAGCACTATGTAGAGTTCTTAATTTGTATGTCGCATTGCTTTGTACACACTTTAGTTTCCAATTCCAATCGTACAAAGGAGAAGCGAAAAGTTCTCCACTTGAACTGCCTGTTAATGGATCAATGTAAGAATAATCTTTCTGGTGCAATAGTTCCCCTCTCTCCGGTGAATCGTAGGTCTTGATTGACTTGACTCTTAACCCTCCACCTATGCCGTTTTTATATGACACAGACTGACGGTCATTTGATAGAACCAGACTATAATCATTTGGTTCGTACTCATAAACAGTAACGCCACCCGTAGGATACATGATTTCATTAAGCACTCCAATTTGTGTGTAATTGAAGTCTGGCTCCCGGGTCGCAATCATGTTTTCCGCGTAGGACCCATTACGAGTCTTATACGGCCTCCCATTATAATATCCCCAATGATCAACACTTGTGGTAAGGTAGTCGCATGGAAGTTTGTCAAACTGAATATAATTAAATCGATATACTCCTTTAATCCCCGTTGTGCTACTATAGTGAATGGCATCGTTTTGTATCATGATGCTGTCCAGTTTCAGCCTGTTGCCTTTATCACTCATGCAAAACCTGTAACCAATGTAATTATTGGGTGCAGACTTATTACTTTCAATGGATACATAATTAAGTTTTCTTATTCTTGACCTACTCAGAATATCCATGTCATCCGGAGAAGGGTACCTCCAGGCCTTCAGCGAATCATTATCGTTGCTTTGCAAATAATAGAACGCACCAATAGGATTATTTCCCATTCCTGCTTCGTACTTCCATCTATTAACCATGGAAGCCAGAAGTAAATATAAATTATGTACGCCGCGATCAATATACAGGGATTTATATAATGTTTCTGTTGCCAGATTCTTCCCAACGTTACTTGATGAGACTTTAACACTGATACCATTCATTGCTTCAATCCCCGTCAGATAGACAGGGGAACTGATAGAGATGGTGTAAGGGAATTTCCAATTTGTCAATGGGAAAAAATTCCTTATACCCACCAGTAAGCTTATAGCTTTTTCATCGACGGTGTCAGAATAGTAACTGTTGAAAACTTGGATGACATAAACTCCCCTCTCATAACTTAGTTTGTATAAATCATTGCCGAATCTATCAGTAACTTTTGTGAGATACCAACTGGCGGCATGCCATGTCTCGTTATACTCGTTTTCTGACATGTGCCAGATGTTGGTCGTGTAGTCTATGGCATTTTTGTCATATCCAAATGTGTATGTGTTGCCATCTTCATCCCTAATTACAAATCCTGCAATGGTCTTGGTTTGTTCTGGAGAACATGTTGTCTTGGAAGGATACCTTTCAAAGAGAGAGCCGATAAAATTTGAAGGATTATTGTAATCAAAGATAACTTCAAGATTATCATTACTCATTACCCTCCAACTACCGTCCTGGTCCAGAAAGAATTTTCCGCTTTTCCCCATAAAATGGAATGTATATTCATCGGGGGATAGATCATAATCGTGAAATTCCGAATTATTCTTTAACTTAATATAATCACCTCCCTCTGCCAAGTATTCTGTTAGTTTGTCATGGCGTTGGAAGTAGTTATACCCCGCATTAGAAAATAAAAGTTTTTCGGTCTCTTTAGGATAGATCCATTCATCGTATCTTCCCTTAACCGTTCTGGTAATCACACCTCCCACGTTTAATGTCCAATTCTGTCCCGCCCATGACGGAATGCTGTTTGGCATTACTCCCTTAGCGTCATAGTCGAGTGATATTGGCATTTGGACATCTCTAACGCTAAGGGTATAAAGAGGAATGCTAATATTGGGATTACCGGTAAAAAATGAAACATCCTCTTCCCCATATTTTCCTAAAGAGGCAGCCGTTGGACTTTGTACGTCAACAAAGGCACTTGGGTTTGGCACCCAATAGCCTGGTTTGGCACCAGCAAACTTTTGCTGGGCATTAACATCTGTTGCACATAATAATATCAGGAAGTTAACGAGTGTGTTACGGAGTTTCATCTGGCTATTTTATGTTTATTGTTTTGCTGGTAATTTTTCCATTGACATTGATATACAGTGCATACTGTCCGGCACGAAGATTACTTGTACTTACAGTAATGATTCCGCTATTCCCACCCATTATAGTATATGGCTTCTGCCAAAAAAGAATGCCTTGGGAGTTGGACAACAAAATTCTGACAGACGCATCTGCATCGACTGTATAGTAAATTAAAAGCCTGCCATCCCCCTTCTTTATCTCATAATGGAAGATGTCCTGTGCCGGATCACAATTCTGAATAACATTGTGTGCTGATTCTTTCTGTATGCTATCATTGGTGGCATCATTCAGGTTGTCAAAAATTTCAGGTAACAATCTGTAAGCGTATTGTGTACTTCCCACTTGCTCAAGATTTGTATAACTGGTCTTCTGAACAATAGTGTACAAAGGGTATCTGAATCCTTTGCAGTACCATTCATATTTTTCTTCAATCTCTTGCTGTAGCTTTGTGGAATCAAATTCTGCGTAATCAATATCCATAGCCATTGATGTTGTGGTAATTGTATAAACACGAAGGGTATTATAGAGAGTGTCTCTATCAGAAAGAATTAGTCTGCCCTCGCCGTCTGCCTGCGTTAAGACTTGTCCTTTAACCTTAATGAAATGATTACCACAATACAGGCCGTAGCCTTCAAAGTCGGAGCTGATAGAATCACCATATTCCAAAGGGTATCTTAATGCCATTTTCTTTTTAAGATATTTTACCTTTGTAAGGCGGTTCTCAAACATATATTGCTTTAGAGTGTCATCATTAAGCACGAAAGAAACCCTGTCTTGTCCAAAATATTGATGAATTCTGTTTAGAGAATCTATTTTGTAATGAATATCATATTTTATATTAAGATTATCAATATAGCTAAAGTCCCATGATACGTCTTTCCCTTGGTTCCCGGGATTACTGAACCCCATTGATTGACAAGCAAATCTGTCCGAGTTTCGCATAGCATTTGTTTCGACAGTCAAAATATTCTGCGCCAAAGAAAATATTGATTTTAAGACAAGTAACAAACAGCATATATACTTCTTCATGATATTTGTGCGTTATATAATAGACAATTTGCAGGTTGATGATATACGTCGTTTATTTTATGGCGTAGCATACCCGTAGTATGCAAATAGCGTCCATGCTGCATTTGAATCTGTTCCATTTCGTGTGTTTGTAATAGGATTAAAAATGCTTTTCGTTGCAAAAATATGAAAAATACAATTCACACGCAAGAGAAAGGAAAAAGGAAGTACATTCATCACCAAGGATTGGTTGCCTTGAAAAAAACAACGCTTTGTTTTTCCAAAAACATATATTAGTTTTGGACAAAACATATATTTAATTTCCGGAAAACTAATATATGTTTCAGACAAAGCGTACGGGGGATGTTTTTGCCGCTATGTTTCGCTTTTGTCCCGATG
>JAQYEW010000016.1 GCA_028723455.1 Prevotellaceae bacterium
GTTTCTATCTATGGATGGTGAAGTGAAGGTCGCCATCAGCTATGACCGCATTGCTGATGACTCCCGTTGGGATGGACTCAAAGGATACCTCACCAATACAGACATGCCAATACAAGACGTATACACAGCGTATCACAATCTATGGCACGTTGAGCGTGCATTCCGTATAGCCAAGTCAAAGATAGAGATACGCCCCATGTTTCATTTTACGCGCAAACGCATTGAAGCCCATATATGCATCTGTTTCGTGGCATTGAAGGTCTACAAAGAACTGGAGCGTATGCTGAAGGTTTCTGAGATTAAGATGAGTGTGGACAAGGTACTTGCATTGGCAAAGACAATTACAACAATACAAATAAAACTTCCACTGAACAAGGATATTTACACACAAACCATGTTGATGGCAAGGCATCAGAAAATTGCTAGACTATTTGATGATGACTTTTGGGTGACACGATGACGAAGTCAGGAAAAAGTTTTACCGGACAGCAATAAAAGTTAATACATTTTCACGAAAGACGCAAGCGACACCCAACCCTTTCTTTTTGCTTTGGAGACGTGTCCCAAGCAGGTGAACTGCAAAAGTAGTTTAACAATCTTCGAATTTTCGACAAAACACGTGAAAATCGGGAAGAATGAGTGTCTTTGTTCCAATTTTGTTTGTATCTTTGCACAAAACGGGCCACAAAGCAGCGGCTTGGCAAAATGATTTTTATAGATGAACGCAAAGAAATTTCTGATATTCTCCATATCCCTTGGTTTGGCCATCCAAACCAACGCACAAGGATGGAGCCTGCGGCAATGTCTGGACCACGCATTGGACAAGAACATCCAGATACAACAGTCGCGCCTGCAGGAAGCCTCCGCAGAAGCAGACCTGTGGCAAGCCCGGGGAGAATTGTTTCCCAGCCTGAACTTCAGCACGACCCAAAGCATCGGCTACCGTCCCTTTGAGGAGACCATGGCCGTCGTACAGAACGGCCAGGTAACGACCACCGACAACCGCTTCACCTACCAGGGCAGCTACGGGCTGAACGCCAGCCTTACGCTGTGGAACGGAGGCATCAACCAAAAGAACATCGAGGCACAGAAACTGCAAGGCAAAATCGCGGAGTTGCAGACGCGCCAGAACGAACAGAGCATCCAGGAACAGATCGCACAGCTGTATGTGCAGATCATGTACAGCGCGGAGGCCGTGCGTGTGAACCAGCAGTTGGAGCAGACGGCCAAAAACCAGTACGACCGCGGCCAGCAGATGATGGAACAAGGCCAGATGTCGCGCGCCGACGTGGCCCAACTGGAGGCGCAATGGCGTTCGGCACAGTATGACGTCGTAAGCGGAGAGACCACCGTCGCCAACCTCAAGCGCCAGCTGAAAGCCCTGTTGCAACTGCCCATGGAGCAGGAATTCGACGTCAGCGGCACGTTCCCCTCCGAGAGCCAGGTGCTTGAGCCCCTGCCCTCCAAGGAAGAGACCCTGCGGAGCGCACTCAGCCAGCGCGCCGAAATCAAGAGCGCGCAGCTGGACATCGCCGCGGCCGACCTGCAACGGGACATCGCACAGCGCGGCTTCCTGCCCACGGTGAGCCTGAACGCAGGCATCGGAGAAAGCCATTACAGCGGCAGCCAGAAGAGCGTGGGCGAGCAGATGAAAACGAACCTGAACATGAGCGCTGGCGTAACCCTCAGCGTGCCCATCCTGGACAACCGCCGCAACCGCACGAACGTGAAGAAGGCCGTGCTGCAACAGCAGACAGCGCGCCTCAGCCTGGAGGACAAGAAAACCACCCTCTCCAGCACCATCGAGGAACTGTGGCTGAACGCCGCCAGCGGCCAACAGCGTTACCTTTCGGCCAAGGCACAGACACAGAGCCAGAAAACCAGTTACGACCTGCTGGACGAACAGTTCAAGAACGGGCTGAAGAACATCGTGGAACTGCTGCAAGGCCGCGACCAGCTCCTCAACGCCAAGCAAAGCGAACTGCAAAGCAAGTACCAGACCCTGCTGAACATCCAGCTGCTGAAGTTCTACACGGGAGAGGAAATCCGCCTTTAGACAAAACCCATCAAGCAAAAAGCAAAACAATGAAATACCTTACCCTTGCCGGCACCGCCACACTTCTGCTGCTGGCCTCCTGCGAATCCAAAAAAGAGTATAACTACGAAACGGCCTTGGTGGAGAAGACCGACATCACCACCAGCGTAACGGCCACAGGTACCATAGAACCCGTAACCAGCGTGGACGTAGGCACCCAGGTGAGCGGCATCGTGAGCCGCCTGTACGTCGACTACAACAGCGTCGTGAAGGCGGGGCAGGTGATTGCCGAGCTGGACCGTACCAACCTGCAGAGCGACCTGGAGAGCGCACAGGCCAACCTGCGCAGCGCAAAAAGCGCGCTGGACTACCAGAAGAGCAACTACGACCGCTATAAGAACCTCTTCGAAAAAGGCCTCATCTCCGCCAACGAATACGAACAGGCACGCCTCAGCTACGTCCAGGCACAACAGAGCGTGAACCAGCTTACGCAAAGCGTGAAGCGTGCCCAGACCAATCTTGGCTATGCCACCATCACCAGCCCCATCGACGGTGTGGTGCTGAGCAAGGAGGTGGAGGAAGGACAGACCGTGGCCTCCAGCTTCTCAACCCCCACCCTCTTCAAGATTGCCCGCGACCTGACGGACATGCGCGTCATTGCCGACGTGGACGAGGCCGACATCGGCGATGTAAGGGAAGGGCTGCGCGTAACCTTTACCGTGGACGCTTTCCCCGACGACACCTTCGAGGGCAGCGTAACGCAGGTGCGCCAACAAGCCACCACGGAGAGCAACGTCGTTACCTACGAGGTTGTCATCTCGGCTCCCAACCAAGACCTGAAACTGAAGCCCGGACTGACGGCCAACGTAACCATACACACGCTGGACCTGCCCGGCGTAACGGCCGTGCCTCAAAAAGCCCTGCGCTTTACGCCCAGCGAGCAGACGCTGAACGAAGGCGAGAGCATCCAGGACGCACCCAAGGCAAAAAACAAGGTGTGGGTGAAGGAAGGCAATGTCATCAAGGCCGTGCCCGTGGAAATCGGATCCAGCAGCCCCACGCATACGCAGATCCTGAGCGGAGTGAAAGAAGGGCAGAAAGTAATCATCGGCACCAGCACCGAGCAACCGGAAGAAACCACAGAGCAGGCCTCCAACCCCTTCATGCCTCGACGTAAAAACAACAAGACCAAGTCCTAAGAAAAATGGAGAAGAAAGTTGTCATAGAACTGCAGAACGTGCGTCGCGACTTCAAGGTGGGCGGGGAAACCGTCAAAGCCCTCCGAAGGGTGAGCTTCAAAATCTTCGAAGGCGAGTTCGTTACCATCATGGGCACGTCGGGGTCGGGCAAGAGCACGCTGCTGAACCAACTGGGCTGTCTGGACACGCCCACCAAGGGCGAATACATCCTGGACGGAACACCCGTACGCCAGATGAAACGCTCGCAGCGCGCCGTGCTGCGCAACCGCAAAATCGGCTTCATCTTCCAGAACTACAATCTGCTGGCCAAGACAACAGCCATAGAGAACGTGGAACTGCCCCTCATCTATAACAACGCCTACAACGCCAAGCAACGCCGCGAGGCAGCCATCCGGGCGCTGGAGGCTGTGGGACTGGGCAACCGTCTGGAACACAAAAGCAACCAGATGTCGGGCGGACAGATGCAGCGCGTGGCCATTGCCCGTGCCTTGGTGAACAACCCCGCCGTCATCCTGGCCGACGAGGCCACGGGAAACCTGGATACGCGCACCAGCTTTGAAATCCTGTGTCTCTTCCAGGAGCTTCACCGCCAGGGGCGCACCATCATCTTCGTAACCCATAACCCCGAGATCGCCCAGTACTCCAGCCGCAATATCACGCTGCGCGACGGCAAGATATGCGAGGACAAAACGAACGACAACATCCTGGACGCACGCCAGGCCCTGGCGGCGCTGCCCCAAAACAACGACGACTGACGTATGAATCTGACCAATCTCCTAAAGGTGGCCATAACGGCCATCATAAGCAACAAGACACGTACCTTCCTCTCCACCCTGGGCATCATCATCGGCGTGGCCGCCGTAATCAGCATGATGGCCATCGGCGAGGGGTCGAAACAAAGCATACGCACCGAACTGAGCAAGATGGGCACCAACCTGCTGACAGTGCGACCCGGCGGCGAGACACGCGGCGGCGTGCGTCTGGACCCCAGCGCCATGCAGACATTGAAGATGGAAGACTATGAGACCATCCGCGACAAGGCCACCCTCGTCAAAGCCATCAGCCCCGAGGTAACAAGCAGCGGACAGGCTATCCATGGCGCCAACAACACGCAGACAACCATCTATGGCGAAATGCCCGAATACATGGACATCAAGCTGTGGGAACTGAAGGACGGCATCGTCTTCACCGAGGAGGACGTCAAGAAGAGCGCCAAGGTGTGCCTCGTAGGCAGCACGGTCGTCGAGGAACTCTTCGGCGACAAGGACTATGACGCCGTAGGCAAGAGCATACGCTTCAAAAGCATCCCCTTCCGCATCGTGGGCATCCTCAAGAGCAAGGGCTACAACAACTGGGGCATGGACCAGGACAACGTAATCATCGCCCCCTACACCACGGTGATGAAGCGTGTCAACGCACAGACCTTCTTCAGCAGCATCAACGTAAGCGCGCTCAGCGAAGAGCAGAGCGAAGCCGCCATCGAGGAGATTACCGCCCTGCTCAGACAGAACCACAAACTCAAGGAGGGCGACGACAACGACTTCTCCATCCGCTCGCAGCAGGAGATGATGGAGACCATGTCCAGCACCATGACCACCGTACAGACCGTCCTGGTAGTAGCCGCGGCTTTCAGCCTGCTGATTGCCGGCATAGGCATCATGAACATCATGCTCGTAAGCGTTACGGAACGTACAAAGGAAATCGGACTGCGCATGAGCGTGGGTGCCCGCGGCCGCGACATCCTGTTGCAGTTCCTGGTGGAAAGCATCATGATCAGCCTCACGGGAGGCCTCATCGGCATATTCGCAGGCTATGGCGGCGCCACACTGGCCCGGGCGGTGGGCTTCCCCGCCACCGTGCCCCTATGGAGCGTCGTCGTCAGTTTCTGCGTATGCGCGCTGATAGGACTGCTCTTCGGCATCATCCCCGCACGCAAGGCCGCACGCATGGACCCCATCGAAGCGCTGAGATACGAATAAACGTTTAAAAGAAAGGAAACGCCGGTGAAAGAAAACGAGGGCAACCACAGGAAATCATACATGTCCTATATCGAGCTGATTCTCCACATATCCGTGTGGAGCTTCATCCTCATTTTCCCCCAAATAACCGCCATCCACGTCCTGGGGGAGCATGATTTCCGACGCACCCTCCTATTGCTGGGCGACCCGCTGGCACTGGCCATCGTCTTCTATGCCAACTACCTGTGGCTGGTGCCCCGCTACGTGACCCACGAGAACCACGCACACGAAAAAGGCAATATGCGCCGCTTCATCGGTTACAACATGATTGTCATGGGGCTGGCCATGGTGCTCTATCAGTTATGGGCTATGTACGTACCCTGCCTGATTCATGTCGAGGGGAGATTCCTTTTTGACCGCTTCCCCAGAATCTACGCACGCAGTTCCCGCAGCCTGCTGATGCTGGTACGCGATTCCATCACCCTGTGCTTCGCGCTCATGATGGCCTTCCTCCTTCGCCTGAGCCGCAACTATTGGCAAACGCAGCAGGCACGCCTCAAGGCGGAGAAACGCATGCTCCTCGTGCAGCTCAGTCCCCATTTTCTCCTGAACACGCTGAACAACATCTACGCACTGATCCAGATCAACCCCGAACAGGCGCAGGACACCGTCCACCGGCTCAGCCGTATGCTGAGCTATGTGCTTTATGAGACGCAGCAAGAACTGACCACCCTGGACCGCGGCGCCAGGTTCCTTGAGCAATACGTAACGCTTATGAAACTGCGCATGCCCCTCAACGTCTCGGTCAGCTTCATCCACGACCACGGCGACATGGGGCAAGCCCGCATCGCTCCCATGCTCGTACAGCCCCTGGTGGAGAACGCCTTCAAACATGGCGTAACGGCCGAGGAGCCTTGTTTCGTGAACATACGCTCCAAGGCCCGGAACGGCACCTTCACCGTGCGCATCGAGAACAGCAACCATCCCAAGCAGAACACCGACCGCCACGGACACGGCATCGGCCTTTCAACCACACGCCACAGGCTCAGAAACCTCTATCCCGGCCGACACACCCTAAGCGCCAAACCCAGCGCAGACGGAAAAACATTCATAACAGAACTAATCATTAATGACTTATGCAAATAACGTGTACAATCATCGACGATGAACCTTTGGCATGCGAGCTGCTCAAAGGCTATGTCGAAAGAACCAATTTCCTCGTTCTCAAAGGTATATACAACACGGCTTCGCAGGCTATCAGAAACATAACAGAGCGGCCCGTGGACCTTGTTTTCATGGACATCCAAATGCCCGACGTGAACGGCATCGACCTCACGCGTATGCTGCCCCTGCAGACCAAGGTGGTCTTCACCACGGCCTTCAAGGAATATGCCGTCGACGCTTTCCGTGTGGATGCCCTGGACTATCTGACGAAGCCCATCAACTACAATGAATTCCTACAGGCAGCGAACAAATGCCTGGCTTATGTGGAACAGCGCGATGGCATCCCCGCGGCGTTGCCAGCCAGCGCCCAGGAAACGGCCAAGCAGGAGCAGCCCCAATTCTTCTTCATCAAGACCGACTACAAGAGCATGCGCATCAATGTAGACGACCTCCTGTACATCGAAGGACAGAAGGACTATGTCCATTTCCATCTGCGTTCCCAGCCCAACAACCCCATTCAGTCGCTCATCAGCATGAAGAGCATCCAGAGCAATCTGCCCGCACCCCACTTCCTGCGTATCCACCGCAGCTATATCGTCAACAGCACTTACATCGACAGCATCGAGCGCGGCGAGGTGGTGATTGCCGGCGAACGCATCCCCATCAGCGAAGGCTATAAGAGCGACCTACAGGATTTCGTACGTCAAAACAGTCTATAAATACAAAACCACTATCACTATGAAAAAAACAGTTTTGCTATTGCTCACATGCTGCCTACCCTTGGTTGGCATGGCTCAGGACGTGATTCCACAGCAAAAACCGACAAAGGAATACCTGCGCGGTGCCGTGCCCATGCAGGACGGACAGGTCGTGTTCCAAAAGACCTTCCGCGTGAACGGCAAGTCGGACGCACAGATTCAGGACAGGCTGAACCAATGGATGCAGCAGCTGGTGGATAACAGCATCCCCGCTCCGGGACAATACGCCCGCATGCTTGGCACAGAAGGTCAGCAAACGACAGCCCGCATTTGCCAATGGCTGGTGTTCAAGAAAAGATTCCTGAACCTGGACCGCACACGTATGCGCTACCAACTGGAAGCCGGCGTACAGGACGGGCGCGTTACGCTGCGCGCCAGCCAGATCGCCTATTATTACGGCGAGGACATGGAAGGCGGCGGCGGACAACAGTACCGTGCCGAAGAATGGATCAGCGACGCGGAAGCCGTAAACGCCAAGAATACAAAACTTCTGCCTAAGAGCGGGAAGTTCCGTATCCATACAATAGATTATATGCAGAAACTCTTCGAAAGCGCGATGGACGCCCTGAACGAAGAAGCCAAGGCCGAGCAACCCGTAGCCCAGCCAAAACGTAACAACATCATTGAGGAATAATGGATGACGCATCAGAAATGCTGCGACGGCAGCAAGAAGAACTGGAACGCATACGCGCCAAGCGCAGCAAGCCCCTGTTGGGCATCAGGAAAGACAGTGTAAGAAAGGGGTTGAACATCCTCTTTCTCGTACTGGCCGTGGCCGGACTGGGCATCTATTACTTCCTGCCCACACACAAGGAGACGGGCTTCATGCTCGCCCTCAGCGGCATGATCATCAAAATTGTTGAATTTATTATCCGATTCTTAGGATGAAGGCATCGTCCTTGCTTACCACCCTACTGTTCGCCTGCATGACACTGAGCATGCAGGCGCAAAATGATTTCAGCCTGCCAAGGTCCGAAGGACAAGGTTCCTTCGGCTCCGTCAGCAGCACCGACGAAGACGGCAACCCACGCTCCAAAAGTTGGGGGCGCAAGGAACGCACAAAAAAAACGCCCACACCCAAGGGCGTAAGCCAGTGGACCGTTGACCCGCTGCTGGGCGACAGCCTGGCGGCAGAGAATACGGACACCGCAGTCCACAATTTCCAATGGTGGAACTTGACGGACGGCTTCTGCGGCGAATACCAGATGCTGGGCAACGCCGGTTCGCCACGCCTCTCGCGCATCTATCTCCACCGTCCCGATGCCGACAAACTGCTCTTCCTGCAAAGCTACGACTATTTCATAGGTGGTGTGGCGGATTTCCGCTTCACCAACAGCAAAAGTCCGCTGACCAATCTGGCCTATCACAAAGTGGGCAACAGCACCAACGGACAAGACCGCGTGCGCGGCTACTTCTCGACAAACATCAATGCCCACAGCGGCGTGGGCTTCCTGCTGGACTATCTCTACGGGCGAGGCTATTACAACAGCCAGGCCAACAGTATGTTCGGAGGAAGTGTCTTCGGATACCACATGGGCGAACGCTATCAGGTACATGCCTACGTCAACGCCACCCACAACAAAATGGCAGAGAATGGAGGATTGGAGAGCGACACCTACATCACAGACCCCCAAAGCCTGCCCCAACGCTACGGTTCCAAGGACATTCCTACCAACCTCACCGAGACATGGAACCGCAACGACGGCGAGCAATACTTTCTGGGACAGCGTTACCGGTTGGGCTACGAACGTGAGCTCTCTGTCCCCGACAGCCTGAAACCCAAGATGCCTAACGACGAGGAACTGATGAAAGGCCTTGCGGACAGCCTGCGCCTGATGCTGGCAACGGACAGTTTGCAGCGCAACCATGTCGTGGACAGCCTGCGGCAGCGATGGCAAAGCCAACAGATTCCTCCTACAGAGTTCGTGGCCGTGGGTGCCATCGGACACACGCTGAACCTACGCACCATGCGGCACCGCCATTACAGCTATGCAACGCCACAAGACTTCTATACCAACCTCTACTATGGCGACCTTGCAAACATCATGAGCCGTGCGGACGCACTGCAAATGAACAACACCGTCTCCCTGAGCATGCTGGAAGGATTCAGCAAATGGGCGGCCATGGACATCACTGCCTTTGCCACACACCAATTCGAGCGATACAACCAGCCACGCAGCGTCAGCGATTCCACGATGGGAAAGGAAACCTCACAGAATCTCTTTGTGGGCGGACGGCTTAGCAGACGCAGGGGAAACCTGCTCAACTACGACGCTACGGCACAGTTCGTTGTGGCCGGCGATGACATTGGCGATTTTAATGTTCACGGCAACATAGACCTCAACATTCCCCTGGGCAAGCGCGACACCTTAGAGCTCAGCGCCAAAGGCTTCATCAAAAACATGCAGCCCGTGCATTTTCTGGAGCGCTATCACAGTCAACTGCTCTGGTGGGACAACGACCTCGACAAGGAATTCAAGACACGCGTTGAAGGAACCCTGACCAACCGACGCACAAAGACCGCCCTAACCATAGGTGTGGAGAACGTTAAGAATCTGGCCTATCTGGCTGCACAGAACACCCTGCTTGGCGGACACGAGGCAAGCACGCTGCCTGCCGATTACAGCCACGACGTCGTCGTGCGCCAACACACAGGCAGCATACAGGTGTTCTCCGCATCGCTCAGCCAGGACGTCAAACTTGGCCCCCTGCATTGGGACAATACCGTTACCTATCAGACCAGCTCGCAATCCGACATCCTGCCACTGCCCACACTGAATGTTTACAGCAACCTCTACCTGAGGTTCCGCATCGCCAAGACGCTGAACGTCCAACTGGGAGGCGACGTGCGCTATTTCACGAACTATTATGCGCCTACGTACAGTGCGGCTGCCAATATGTTCGTTGTGCAGGACACCGACAACCCCCGTACCAAGATTGGCAACTATCCCGTTCTCTCGGCCTACGCCAATCTCCACCTCAAGCATTGCCGTATCTATGTGGCGGCACATCACCTGAACAGCGGCACGGGGCGGCGATTCTGGGCTCCGCAATATGCCATCGACCCGATGACCCTCCGCTTCGGCATCAGTTGGAATTTCTTTAACTAAACCGTGTTCTAAAGGTTCTTTACAGCACTTTTTCCGGTAAAAGATGCAGGTTTAAGAAAATTTGTTTATCTTTGCAAACGAACTGGCTAAAACAACAAACCTAAAAATCAGTGTTTTATAAATGAAGAAAGTATTATTTCGACTGGCAAGCGCCGCAGCCGCGCTTTGCTTTGGCGTATCCCTGTGGGCAGAGTCCATCACGGTGAACGTCAATTCCGCTTCCGGAACCACGTACAGAGGTAACGGCAGTACTTACTCCGTGAATACCACGGCTACGGCATGGGTAGCGAAGTGGGAGAGCACGACCAAGGTAACCGTGGACGGTGCACAAGCCCCTGCCCTCACCCTGCTTGGCCAAAGTGCCTACACAAACAACCTGCGCTTTCCGGATGCCTCCAAGATAGATATAATGGAGGGAGGTGCCACCAAGGCATATACATACACACTGACGGCAGCCAGGGGATACGTCATCAAGTCCGTGAGCATAACGGGCGTAGTAACCACCCAGACCAACCCCACCAGCGTAGCATTGGGAGCGAACGCACCCGTAGCCATGACAGCGGCAGAGCAGACACTCTCCGTAACAGGCAATAACAGCCAGAGCGTTACGCTTGCGCTCACGTCCACCAACAACAACGGCGGCTTCCAGTCGCGCAACTTCCAGGTTGTCCTGGAAGAGAAACCCGAATACATCATCAGCACGGAGGGCAACGTACATTGGTATTATATTGTCAGCCAAGCCACAAGTGCCGCTTACGCCCTCGGCAAGGCCATGTATTACGATGCCGATGCCAACCTGATGAAATTCGGCACAAAGACCTACGCGCCCAACTATATCTGGAGCATTTGGAAAGATCCCAACAGCGACAAACTGGAGCTGCGCGCCTACGACGGCACCGTGATGGGCACGCCGGGCAACGGTACGGGAGGCGACACCCAATTCGGCAAGGCAACAACAGACCACAACTATGTCTATACGATTGCAAAGCCCTACACAGACCAGTACACACTGATGGCCGGCACGGGCCAGCCCTTGCATGCCCAAAACGCGGGCAGCGTACTCGTACGTTGGGAAGCCCAACAGGGCAACGCCTCGGTATGGACCTTCGAGCCTGTAGATGTTTCCAATGCCAGCACACGCCTGAATGCCACCAACGTGCAACAAGGCAAGGTAACAACGGGACGCGGCAACCAGAACGACCCCATCATCCGTTCCACACTTTCCGTAACGGGACTCACCGGTGCGCTGTCCTTCTCGCAGGTGAAGGGAAGAATCAACGCCACCAACAAGGCTGACATCAAAGCCGTGAAGGCCTATCTGGCCAACAACAGCCGCGAACTGTGGGTAGGCGCAAGCAACACCGGCGAAAACGCCAAGGACATGGCATGGCGCCCAAGCAACGTAAAGACTTATCTGGGCCAGGGTACCGTGGACAGCGAGGGCAACTATACCATCACATTCACAACTCCCCAAAACCTTGCCGTTGGCAACCACTATCTCTGGATTACCTTCGACATTGCCGAAGAGGCCGCAGAAGGCAATACCGTGGATGCCACCATCACCGAATATACCATCAACGGCCAACCTCAGGCTGAGGCCAACGGCAACCCCACCCATGCCGCCACCATCTTCCTGAGCGAGGGATCCGTTCTGCTGCCCTTTGACAACGGCAGTGCCTTTTACCGCATCCCGGCCATCACGGCCACCAAGGACGGGCGCCGATTGGTAACGCTGACCGACGACCGCATCAATCACGGTGGCGACCTGCCCAACCACTGCTACCTCGTAGCCCAGTACAGCGACGATAATGGCAAGACATGGTCTCAGCCCAAACGTGTTGCCGGCGAAGCGAATACGGGCGGCAACTACGGTCATGGCGACGCGCAAATCATCCTGAACCGCAACAACGGCGAGATTTACGGCATCATGACCAGTTCGCCCACAGGCTATGCTTTCAACAACAGCGCACCGGCCGACCAGCCCGCCCGTTGGAAGGTGATGAAGAGCATGGATAACGGAGAAAGCTGGACCGTACCCGTAGACCACACCAACAGCCTGTATGGAGCCAATGCCGTAGTGCCTGCCGGTGCGCCCGAGGGTGCCAAGGTGATTACCAATTCCGGCGCTTCATTCAGCGGATCAGGCGCAGGACTGCAAATGCGCGACGGCACGCTGGTCAGCCCCTTCTCCATCCGCGAGAAAGAGAACGGCTCGACAACCTATAACGCCATCCGTTATTATAATGTAATGTCCAAGGACAACGGCCAAACATGGTTCCTTTATGGCACGCCCGCTCCCCTGCCCGCCGACGAGCCTAAGATTCTGGAGCGCGACAACGGCGACCTGGCCATCAGCGTCCGTACCAGCGGCTTCAACTATCACAACGTTACCTCCGACCTGGGCAAGACATGGAATCTGGGTCCGAACAACCGCTTCAACACAGGCTTCAACGGCAACGCATGCGACGGCGAGTACATGGTTTGGTGCAGCCGTCTGGAGGGTAACCCCTGGACCATCGTAGCGCAGACCATGCCAAACAACGGCAGCCGACAGAACGTAAGCATCGCATTATCTACAGACCAAGGCGCCACCTTCGGAACCCCCAAAACCGTTTGCCCCCGTGGTTCGGCCTACAGCGCCGTTACCGTTTTGGGCGACGGCACGATGGGTATGTACTACGAGGAGGAAGGCGTAACCAGCGGCTACACCATGCGCTTCGTGCGCTTCAGTCTGGACTGGGCCAGCAACCGCCAATACAAATTCACCGAAGCAAACCCCTATCGCCCCATACAGCCTCTGACCGAAGAGGTGAAGCAAAACGCACAGGAGGTGAAGAGCCTGGTAGAGAGTTTTGGCACATTGCCCGAGGAGGCGGACATCACGCTGACCGAAGCGAACTTCTCCTCCCCCCACACCGAGACTCGCGAAGGTTCCATCGCCGCACTGATTGACAACAACGCCACCACATTCTGGCACAGCAAATGGAGCGGAGGCAATGTTGACAATGGTGTCCACTATCTCCAGGTAGAGGTGCCCGAAGGCGTTGCGGATAACGCCATTCTGCGCTTCTGGTTCAAGCGTCGTGCCGTTGACAACGACCACATCACCGAATGGCGTGTCGTAGGCACATACGACCAAAACGCACAACTGTCCGAGTGTGCGGAACTGGCTGCCAGCATCCTTACGCCCTATCGCTCCAACACGGAGGAGGTACTGTCAGATCCCTTCCCCCGCAACGGCTTCAAGTACATCCGCTTCGTGGAAAAAGCCACCACATCAAACCGTGGCTACTTCCATCTGGCAGAATTCAAGCTCAAGACAAGCAGTGAAAAGGCCCTCGAACTTTCCAAGATCAACCAAAAACTGAACGAGGCCGGCCAAAGCGGCAACTATGCCGTTACCAACGAGGTAAAGGAGCAGGTGATCAATCTTCTGCCCACACTGAGCCTGAACGAGTCCAGCGCATCCGTGCTGCCTGCGGACAAGCGCGTCAACGTAAGCGTTCAGCGCACCCTGAACGCAGACGGATGGAACACCCTCTGCCTGCCTTTCAACATGAGCGAGGCCGAGGTGAAAGCAACCTTCGGCGAGGACGCCACGCTGATGGAGTACACCGCCTGCAACAACGACCTCGTGCTGCAATTCACCAAGACGCAGACCATCGAGGCGGGCAAGCCTTACTTCCTGAAACTGACCAGCGCCATCAACGATTTCAGCCTGCGCAACATCGAAATCAAGAACACCGAGCAGCCCGTTGAATACAACAGCATCGCCTTCAAGGGAACGCTCAACCCCACCAGCCTGACGCAAGCGCTGCACCAGTTCTATTTCAATAAGGAAGGCCAGTTGGTCAAGCCCATTACGGAGGGTGCCAATATCAAGGGCATGCGTGCCTTTATCCAGGCTCCCGATGCCGAGTCAGGCGCTCGCCTGACGACCAACTTCGACGGCGTGGCAACCGCCATCGACCGCATTGATGGTCAGTCCATCGGCGAGGAGGCCGTTTATAACCTCCAGGGGCAGCGTGTGAACCGGAACGCCCTGACACGTGGACTCTATATCCAAAAGGGACACAAATACATCGTAAAATAAAACTCCACAACGAAAAGCAATGAAAACATACATCCAGCCCATTACCGCTGTGCATCGCCTTGAGGCATCCAGCATCTTGTGCAACTCGAACGAGCTGAGCAACGAGACATCATCGAACGTTGAACTGCCCTACAACCCCACCGGTCCGATCGGCACGGGCGACGGCAGCAACGCCACAGCGCGCAACAACTTCTGGGAATACTAAGCCCTGTCCCCAAGGGCATAAGAAAGGCGTGAACTCAAAAATACATCGGGTTCACGCCTTTTTTGTTGTCTTTTCGTATGCGTCAGTCCAACGCTTGCAGTTTAAGCCCCAGGTCAGTAACCGCCGGCAATGGCGACTGCGCCATCAGATGATAGAGCCGGAAGGTACCATGCTGACCACGATAGAGATGAAGGTCAAAAGCATGTGTCTCATAGGTAACGAGCGAATGTCCCTGCCCCAGCAGGCGCATGCCCGAACTGTCCGCCACATGGAGGTGAACCGTATCCCTTATCTCCGCATGCGGATGCGCCAGATTCAGCTCCACGACATACGTCAGTCCCTGATAGGGAAAGTCGGGACGCATACGCACACCCACATGCAAGGCATACACGCCGGTTGTCGGAACACGCTGCAGGGGAAAGGCAAGGGTGTCATTCCCGGCCCATCCCGCCTCGCCGGCCGTCCGCTGATAGTTGTAGAGCAGCGTATCGGCATGTCTCGTGCATCCTCCCGTGAGGCACAGCGCAAGACAGGCAAAGCACGTTCCCCACTTCATTCCTGATTCGCTTGCGGCTTCTCGCGACGGTTGCCACGGGGCCGTTGGTCGCGGCGTTCGCCGTTCTCCGCACGCGGCCTGTTGTTTTTCTTCTTATGCTTCTTTTTCTTGTCGAAGCGTGTCAGGTCGCTTTGCGCTGCCAGGTCGTTCTCCACCGGTCCGGCGACAACCGCCTCGCTTTCGTTCAGCTTCAAGGGCTTCTTTCCCTCGCGGTTCATCGCGATGATCTCGCGTGCCCGGTCCGCAGTGATCGCCTCCAGATTGGCGGCAATGCGCCTGTCCGTACTGTACGTTACCAGGCCCTGCAGAATATCCGCCTTGAAATAATAGTAGTCCGCATCCGCCGTCTGCAAAACAATCTCACGGCTGGGCAGCTTACGGGCGGCCTCCATATACTGGTCCACCTCATAGTTCATGCAGCATTTCAGCTTGGCACACTGGCCGGCCAACTTGAGGGGATTGAGCGAGAGGTCCTGCGTACGTGCCGCACCCGTGCCCACGCTCTGGAAATTGCGCATCCACGTGGCGCAGCACAATTCACGGCCGCAGGGACCAAAGCCGCCGATGCGGCCGGCCTCCTGGCGCGCTCCGATCTGCTTCATCTCGATACGCACATGGAAGGCAGCCGCCAGGTCCTTGATCAGCTGGCGGAAGTCCACGCGTCCGTCGGCAATGTAATAGAAGATGGCCTTTTGGCCGTCGCCCTGAAACTCCACATCGCCTATCTTCATCTCCAGCCCCAGGTTCTTGGCGATCTGGCGGCTTTCGATCATGGTCTGGTGCTCGCGTGCCTTGGCCTCCTCGTAACGCTCCATGTCTGCGGGGCGCGCAATGCGATAGATATGCTTCAGTTGCTCGCCGGGGCGCATGGACTGCTTCTTCAGTTGCAACTCCACCAGGCGGCCCGTCATGCACACCATGCCTATATCGTGCCCGGGATTGCTCTCCACGGCCACCATATCGCCTTTGTGCAGCTCCAGCCCATTCTCGTTGATGTAATAATCCTTGCGTGTGTTCTTGAACTGCACCTCCACAAGATTACAGGCTTGGGTGTTATCGGGCAGGTCGCTGAAATAGTCGTTCACGTTTAATTGGTGACGACCGCAGCCACAGCCCTTGGCCTGCAGTCCGCGCCCGGCGGCGTTCAGTTTAAAATCCATTATAATATGATATGTGTAATAAGGGTTAGAAGATGGTCTCCGCATCCCAAGGGTATTCCTGTCGCTCTGCGCTGTAATTCTTCAACGCACGCTCCAGTTTGTCCATCGTAAGCGGAATATGGGCCATGCGCGCCCAGGGATAGCGGGTAATGTATTTCTTGAATTTGCGGGGCAACCAGTTCCAGCACTCACGTATGGTGCCCTCCTCCACCTTTTCAAGACCGGCATAGGCAATGATGACGGGCAGGTGGAAGCGGTTGACGCCGCGCGAGATCTGCCAGTTCAGGACGGGGCTTTCCGTATCCTGCAACGGGCTGACGAGCACGAGCATGTTATCCGCCTCGCCCATCTCGCGTTCCATGCGCGCCTTGATCGTGGAGTCCAGCACATCGTCGTGTTGGGCGGCAAACGCTATCGTCTCCAGGTTCAGGAAACGGAAGCGGCCGGGGAACATACGCTGCCACTCCGCAATCTGCCTGAACAGATGCAGGTAGCGGTTATCACTCCTGCTGACGCCCAGGGCGTCGAATACGATATAAGTCATAATGATTCGTTTTCTTCGTCAACATAATCTAAGGTCTCCTGCTGAACGCTGACAGCCCCATCGGGCGATACGGTTACGGCAAAAGGCATGGACACATCGCTGTCCGGCTCGCTCACGGAGAACACAAAGGTCAGGCCCCTTGCGGCATCCGCACTGCGGAAACTGATGCCGTCCAGGATGGAACGCTTGTAGAATGCGTCGCCCATGCTGCTACGGAAGAAAGCCTTGGTAAAGGTACGCTGGAACAGCTGCTGTCCGTCGCGCCCGATACGCAGGCGGATGATATTGTCGCGCGTGTCGCCCAACTGGTCGTCATGCGCCGGAGGCAGGCTGTCGCTGACCTCACGCAGAATCTCATAGGTAAAGACATGAGCGCCCACTTTCAGGCTGTCCTTGCGCGTGTAGCGCGGCAACTGGTGCACACTGGCCTCCACGCCCTGCGATGCGTCCCCGGCATCATCCCGCTTATCATTATTACCGCCGCAGGACAACAGGAGCAGCACTGCGGGGGCAAGCAAAAAACTATTTTTCATTTTCGATACGTCTAGCTACTGCAAATTTAGCCAAAGTCCCCTACATGACAAAACAATTATCGGCACATTTGCGCAACGCAATGGAAGAAAGCAGAAAAACATCAGGACATACCTAAAAAAGATTACTTATAGCCTTGCCAAACCCATAAGTTTCTACTACTTTTGCAGTACAACTAACATTTATCATAACTAAAAAACATTACTATTATGGCTACAAAGAAATGGATCTGCCCTGTATGCGGCTATGTTCACGAAGGCGAAAACGCACCCTCAGAGTGCCCCCAGTGCCACGTTCCCGGCGATAAGTTCAAATTGGTTGACGAGAAGGCCGGTCTGTCCTTCGTTACCGAGCACGAGGTTGGCATCGCCAACGCCATCCCCGCCGGTCCCGACGGCGACTTCGTTCGTCAGGGTCTGAAGGACCACTTCGCAGGCGAGTGCACCGAGGTAGGCATGTACCTGGCCATGAGCCGTCAGGCTGACCGCGAGGGTTATCCCGAAATCGCCGAGGCCTTCAAGCGCTACGCTTTGGAGGAGGCTGACCACGCTTCACGCTTCGCAGAGATGCTGGGCGAGGTTGTATGGGACACCAAGACCAACCTGGAGAAGCGCATGATGGCCGAGGAAGGTGCCTGCGCCGGCAAGATGGACATCGCCAAGGTGGCCAAGCAGCTGAACCTTGACGCTATCCACGACAGCGTTCACGAGATGGCCAAGGACGAGGCTCGCCATGGCGCTGGCTTCCAGGGTCTCTTCAACCGCTACTTCAAGAAGTAAGCATTACATTTGCATCCAAATGACCACAGGCCGGGGCTTTCACAAGTCCCGGCCCTTTTTTGTTTAGCCTCATCGGGACAAAAGCGAAACATAGCGGCAAAAACACCCCCCGTACGCTTTGTCTGAAACATATATTAGTTTCCCAGAAATTAAATATATGTTTTGTCCAAAACTAATATATGTTTTTGGAAAAACAAAGCGTTGTTTTTTTCAAGGCAACCAATCCTTCGGTGAAGAATTCATTGGAAAGTGTTTTAGAATTTTGTAAGTATTTGTAATACAGATAGAAAGAAATATATCCCGAAGTTGAAAGGTACAAAAACGTGCAATCTGCGATTTGCTGATTCGAGCATTAGATTGAGTAGTTTTTATATCATAAAAACCAGACAAGATTTAACAATTCGTTAAGATTGTTTAACTTTTAATTTTGGAGCATTTTGTGCTTTTGGCAACTTTGGTGAGCAAAGACAAGACTTTTTGCCAGTCAAAAGAGAAAAGAAAATGCATCAAAATTGGGTCAGTTGTACCGTCATTGTATCTCGGATTCTCTAAGTATCTGGGATTCAACGACGGTTAATAATTCAAAGTCAACTTTGGATAATCCAAACGGCTGTCAACTTTCTTTTTTGTTGACTACTGTTTGTTTGCCGTGTCAATCGTACCAATGTTTATGTGTTGCCAGACAGGTAATCTTCAGTGCAAATTGATTCAAAAAGGTAGGGAAAAGAAA
>JAQYEW010000017.1 GCA_028723455.1 Prevotellaceae bacterium
TTCCGATCATGCTTTCGCTAAAGACCTGATTTTGCAACATTCTTTTTTGAATGCTGATTTGCTTAACATTACATTAAGCAACATCGGTAAGCGTTATGACAACAAAACGCAGGCAACGCTATCTTCGAAAATCACGCCTACCACGTGGATTCAACTGGACACAAAGCTGTATTACACGGCTTATGCTAAAAACGAACTTTATGCGCGTAATCGAGGTTGTACTTTTTCAACCAATGCTTCTGTTGAGCAAGAATTGCCATACGGAATAGACCTTTCCGTCAGTGGAGGATATAACACGCCTTATATCTATATGCAAGGAAAAGGCGGGGAAAGTTTCCATTACAACATTGGCATATACAAAAGTTTTGGAAAGAGGCGTATTACTCTCAGCGCAGAGGCAAATAGTTTCATTCCGGTATATTATGAATCTGAACGAACCCATGAAAGTGCGAATTATTTTAGCAGAGTGCGCAATCGCAATTTCCACGCCTCATTTCAGGTTAGCCTGCGGTGGAGATTTGGAAAACTAAAAGCGGAAGAGCGGAAGACTGATGAGCGGTACGAACATGAAGACATAAAAACAAATTATGACGAATAAATATATTGACCAAATCGTATTCCACGAAGCGAATAGGTTGCGGAATCAAAAAAATCCTTTTATTAGGAAAGGAAGTATGGGTTTGTGCCTATTTTTGTTCGATATGTACGAATTAACATCAAATTCAAAATATTTCGATTTGGCACAAGAATTTCTAAGACTGTCTTGTTCCTCAATAAAGCGAAATAGTAAAGTGAATATTGTCGATGGACTGTCTGGTATCGGGTTGAGTATTATATATCTATATAAAAAAGAATACTTTACGGGTAATTTGTACCAAATTTTAAAGAGTATAGACGATGAGATTTACAAAAATGTAACAAGTTCAATAGATTATGATAAGAATTTCTCCATAAATGGTCATGAGGAGGCGTTGATGGATGTTGCTCTGTATATGGCAGAAAGAGTTACAGAATGTAATATGCCTAAAACAGAAGAAAGAATCCTTAAAAGGTTTCTATACCATATTATCAATAAAATTTACCAAAGCCATGACTATGTATTCTATTTGGAGCCAATCCCATTTAGCTTAAGTTACAAATTAGCAAGATTTGTTTTTCTCTTAAGCAAAGTATATTTGATAGATATCTGTCAAGATAGGGTTTTGCATATCTGGGAGGAATCGCGTAGCACAATTCTTGCCCAATCGCCTTTTTAGGTTATAATAAAACATTGTTATTGTGTTCTTTCTTTGAACTACAGAAAAATATTCCGACAGACAAAAGGCTTAATGGAGTAATAGATGATTTCAAAAATGATATTTCTGTATCAAAAATAATAACAAATGAGATTCCTGCAAATTCGATGTCTATGTTGTCTGGTTTACCAGGTTTAATCAGGCTGTTATTAAAGATGAATTTCTCATTAACAAACAGTGAATGGGAATTGCTATTGCATAAATTAGAATCTACCATCTATTATGGTATGGAATATCGTGAAGTCAGAGAGAAATGCTTTACCGGATTAAATGGCGTATTAGGATATATATCAGCGTATCAAAATCTCAAACAACTCAAACAACCATGAATAGGATAAATTTAATGGATGTTGACTTTATTATTCCAGTTCGTATAGATTCTGTGGTGAGAATAGAGAATTTATTATCCAGTATTGATTATCTGTTGACTCATTTTCATACGAATATTTTTGTTATAGAGGCCACGCATTTTAACAATCATATTTTAGAGAAATCGCTTCCTAATGAAGTGGTGTATTTCTTTATTGAGGATTTGGATCCGATTTTTCATCGTACAAAGTATTTAAACATCTTAAGTAGGAAAGGGATCGGTAAATATATAGCAATATGGGACGCAGATATTATAATCAATTACCGTCAGATAGTAGAATCTGTCACTGCTTTACGAGAAGAGACAGCTGATGTGTCTTTTCCTTATGATGGGCATTTTTATGATACAACAGAAATTATTCGCTCAATCTATTTAGAAACCTCCGATTATTCTGTTCTTAACGATAATATCAATAAGATGCTACTTCCTTATGGAACCGACATGGGAGGTGGAGCGGTTTTTATCGCACGAAATAAATTTAACATGTCAGGTGGAGAGGATGAATCCTTTTATGGTTGGGGACCAGAAGATTGGAATAGAATTGAAAAATGGAAAAAATATGGTTATAACATTACTAAAATAAAAGGCCCGTTATTCCATCTATCACATCCAAGAGACATAAATGGGAAACTAAATTCTGAATGGCAAACGAGACATGCATATAACACATTGACCCATACACAGTTCGGAAGTATAGAAGAAATAAAGAAACGAGTAAGACCGGTAGTAAGCAAAAGAACACAAGATAGAACAAAATTACATATTGGATGTGGTGGTTGCTTATTGCCATCATGGATAAATACGGATATAAAACCAAATTCAGATGAGGTTTTATATTTAGATATAACCAAGCCATTTCCTTTTGTTGATAACTCTTTTGAATTTGTTTTTGCAGAACACGTCTGTGAACATATTTCATTTGATGCATTCTTATCTTCCTTACATGAAATAATACGAGTTCTAAAACCAGGCGGAATTTTTAGATTAGCCATGCCAACATTAGATTTTTTATTGGCACTATATGAGAATCCTACAGAAACCCAAAATTCTAAATATATCAACTGGAGCACCGAAACGTTTTCATCTAAAATTACAACTGAGAATCATTTTGATTTACAAGATTTGGCTGTAATAACGTTCAATAACTTTATATATAATTGGGGACATAAATTCATATATAGCATCAAAATGATTGAGAACACTTTAACCTTGGCAGGATTTATGAACATTGAGAGATGTGCTGTCGGAGTAAGTAATCATATAGAGTTAAATAACTTGGAGCAACATGGGACACAAATACCATCATGGGCAAACGAGATAGAAACAGTTGTTTTCGAAGCGAAAAAATGCGATTATTGACATGATGCCATAATGCATTGGAGCTTGTATATGTCTCGGACAAGCAAGACAAGTATTGGGAAATGTTCACCCAGTCATATAAAAGTGTCTTTTTTGCCTGTTGTGTTATGTTAGGTAGTACAATCATCTTAAGATAAAGGGGAAATCCCCCTTTTACGTTTAACCATTAACTAGTCTTTTGTTACAACTATGCTGTATTCTTCTCCTTGACCAATAACCGTTATCCGTATTTCCATTTACTACTGTTCAGAAAACGTTATTAGGGCTGACACCTCACTCACGAGGAATCAACCCTTTTTTATCCGCTTCTCCTTTTTCTAACATTCCAAGTTCTCACAATCACAAAAAACAACCGCCTGAATAAAAACATGGAAAAAATTTGATACTGTCCCCAAAAGTGTGTCTGTGAAGTAGTAAAAAAGTGGGCCAACACTTTTGTGTCAGCCCTGAAGTTTGTACTTTAGGAGTGATTAAACATCTAAAATTACAAACTAATGCACTTTACAAAAGTACAAATTTCTG
>JAQYEW010000018.1 GCA_028723455.1 Prevotellaceae bacterium
AGCGTCAACGGAGAATTGAGACTCAACGTGTACCACTCCCCGAAAGAAGGCAGATGCAATACGTTGGAATTCTCAGCGGAAAACTCAAATTTAGACAAACCCATAACATTCTCAATTTCATTCAATATTACACAGCAAAGATACTAAAGATCCTCATGCAAACGAACAGACTGTCCTCTGTCAAACAAGTAAGGTATACCGTACGACTTTTCTCCATGTCGGAAGGTATCCCCAAAGGGAGAAAATGGAGAAGAGCTGGAGGTTGCCCCCAAGTGACGACCTCCATTAACGGGAGATTGGATGGCGTCAATCATCCAGGCACTCGTAGCGACATGGAATCTGCTGCAACAGACGTTCCTTCACCTCGGGAATCGCCTCCCAGTCGATACCCTCCATGGGTACATCGATCCAAAGCGAATTCGTTCTGCGGGCGATGGAAATCAAATTGCTCAGAAGGCACTGTTCCGGATAGTCCACCCTGAGTTTGTGGCAGCCACCCACCAGCACGATCTTGCCATCATGTTCCTCGCGACGGAACAGCGTATACCATCTGCTGAACCGGTATTGATCCTGCACATTCCGCTGGACATACAGCGTATGCTGATGATCATGATCACTGGGTTTCAGATGGAGAATCATTTGAATGACATCTTCCAGCGTTACCTCTCGCAACCATTTGTAGGTGGCAATCCCTTCGATCTGACGGGTAACGCACTCCGGCAAAGCATTGTGGATATATGCCTTTTCTGAATGGTAGTAGGCCAATTCGGGAGTATGACAAGACAGTTTGGAAAAATTGCAGACAACCGCACGGACAGACGATGTATGGAGGTTGCCGGCCATCACCCAGGAATTGCCGAACTGCTCTGTTTCAAGGCGGTCAGCCTGACCTGACAGATTAGTTTTACAAGCTGCTTTTGTCTGCAATGTGATCGTACCGTTGCACCGGATTTGGACGGCATTCAAATAGGAGCTATCGTGTTGTCTAATCTGAAATTGCTGACATTGCAGAGGACCCATCTGACATTGCGCATCCGCATACAGGTCAACCATGAATTGATCCGAAACGATGGAGGCCTTCCTGAGGTCGACTTGGGAGTTGTCATGCACTGAAATCTTCTCAAGCGGAATGGCCCCGGTGGCCGAAAAGGAGGAACCGCTACTCAAAAACAAATAGATCAACTGACGATGGGCAATTTCAATCGTCAAATCCTGCGAACAATGTGCATCATCTTTCGTGATTGCCATCAGATGAAGCATTCCATCGTCTTGTTCGATATATTTCAGGCTTCCTTTGAAACCGTCCGGAATCACCAGTCTCATTTTCTCATCGTCAGTACTCACATACTGTATCCGTATCGGACAATAGACACACAGCGTATTCCACTTGTTGCTAAAAGGGAGATCCAAATAGCGACCCGTTTCTGATGATATTTTAAGTTCTCTCATGTATATAACTATTTTTGTATCACAAAGATAGACAATTTATCCATCGACAGCAAAGACCGGAGTCTACCCGTCATATCCCTGGAACCACTCACGCTTTTCTCCAGAAAGGCTGTGTCCGTTCCCCCGCATCATCCGACAGGAAACAGACACAAAACTGTCCGCGAACAGGCAGTCTGAGCGGGACCTTTCAGGGAATCGAATCACGGTTCAGACTTTCATAGCACATCAAGGAGCTTCGTAAGAAACGCTCCTTCACATCGGGAATGGATTTCCAGTCAATATCATCCTCCGATACTGATACCACCAATAGCCCTTCTTGGATTGCGGTGTTTGCGATCTCTTGGCTGATCAACTTATAACTCATGGGTTCAACTGTACCGTCATCCATACTTTTGAAATAGCCATCTTTCTTCCGATGAAACGCACTATACCACCGGCTGGAAAATGATAAGGAGTGAACCTTCTGATGCAGCAATAGCGGTCGCGACGCTCCCTCCTCTTCGGGCTTCAAATGGAGAAGCAACTGATACGCATCTTCCTCGGAAACCTGACGGACATGATGGAACTCCGAAATTCCGGAAATCGGATGCACTTGGGATTTCGGATGCTCATTCCGGATGAAAGCATAGGGCGATGTGTAGAAATCCAGCACGGCGGCGTTGCAAGACAAGGTGGAAAGATTACAAACAACAGCCCGGGCTGTTTTGGCAATCAATGCATAGCTATAGATCCGAGACTCATCGAACTGCACCGACTCAAAGCGGGCAGTTTCACCTGACAGATACGCAATACCGTTCTCATACGCACGCAAACGGATCGTATCCGAACAGTGAATATCCTTCATCGTCAGCTTGCTGTTTCCTGAAAGATTGACTTTCAGCGTATCGCAATGCAACGTCCCGAGCTCACATTTAGCATTTCTGCCAACTTCCACGACCATGTGTGTGGTTCGGATCTGCGCCTGTGAAAGATCCAAAACTGCGTTCATCATGGCTGCAGCATCCATGATTTCTGTGCATCCAGACAAAACGAAATGAGATTCACCACCCACAACCACACTTTTCAATCCTTTGTGAGCAATCTCCAAACGCAAGACAGCAGACGGGCACGGAGAACTCGTCACATCGGCAGAAATCAGCAAACGACCACGATCATTCGTCCGCATATGAAGGACGCCGGCACATGAGTCCGGTATCACCAGCCGGATTTTCTCCTCGCTGGATTCGACATATGAAATCGTGATGGTCGCATCGATACACAGCGATTTCCACTCCCCTTGAAGCGGAAGATCAAGGTACGGGCCCTGTTTGGATGTGAAATTTATTGTTTTCATACAAAATTACTGTCTTCTGATTACAACACAAAGATACGACAAGAGAAGCAGAATCCTGCAGGGAAAGATCGATCGGAAGCAACAGACCCTGACACATTACTTTTCTCCAGGTAGGCTACGATGTGAGTTAGTTGTACACTCATTGAGACTCCGACTGATTTGCAAAAGAAACAGGTGTGAAAAAGGTTGACGCCTGTTTCACAACTGACGCCAACCTGCAAACCGAAAACAACCTCATTTAACTTTTTTCCCTCAAAACTCCTATACATCTCAAATAAATGTCTTACCTTTGCAGCACCAGAACCCGCCAAGCCTCTCAACGATGCTCAACCGACGACAAACCGAGAGCAATGTCAAACTTGTTTGAACATTGCCGAGGTGCGAAGGAGGAAGAGATTGCTTGAAGTTCAAATGTTCGGGTCGTTTTATTTTAATACAATGAGTAACAGAATCCCATTCCAGAAGCCGTACACCAGTGCGCACGATCTTGTCTGTCTCTTGCAGTCAAGAGGTTTGACAGTTACAGATACTTCCAAGGCTGAGAGTTATCTCGAATATATTGGCTATTACCGCCTGTCAGCCTATATGTATCCTTTGCTACAGATGCCGAAGGAGCAACATCGCTATAAACCGAGCGCAACGTTTAGTCAAGTGATGATGCTCTATCGTTTCGACAAGAAACTTCGACTGCTTATCTTCAATGAGATAGAAAAGATTGAGGTTGCAGTGCGAAGCGCAATCGTCAATATCGGCAGTGCCATGACGGGTAATCCGTTCTGGATGACTGATTGCAGCAATTTCATTGATGCAGGGAAGTTCTGTCGTACAATGGACTTGATTGATGCCGAGCTTCATCGCTCACGCGAAGATTTCATTGTTCATTTCAAACAGACCTATTCTGATGCGTACCCTCCAGCCTGGATATTGGCAGAAGTGCTTCCCTTCGGAGTTATCACCAATATATTCAGTAACATCAAGGTTGCCCGAATCAAGAAAAGCATTGCTCGTAGATTTGGCTTGCAGGTGGCACCTTTTGAGTCGTGGCTTACCATTGTTACTCTAACCCGCAACTCATGTTGCCATCATGCCCGTGTGTGGAACAAGCAAAACACCATACGTCCAATGCTTCCAAATTGAATGGCTGGCAGCTGGATAACTCTGCCCACTGATACACTCCGCATCTACTTTGACCTTTGCATTATCAAGTATTTCCTAAACATCATTTCGCCGAACAACGATATGAAGGCCAAGATTGATTCACTTCTTGCCGACTACCCGGCCATTGATACCGTAGCAATGGGCTTTCCCCGCGGGTGGGAGAACGAGCCCCTGTGGCGATAGGCACAATTATACAAGGCGGGCGAGGATGGAAATTGTGTACATTCTCGCCCTTCTTTTGAAAAAATGTCTTTCATTTAAATCTTTTTCGGACTTTTAGAGTCTTTATGTCAGATGCATCTCAAAAACGTAAAGATAATGAATACAGGAAACGACATCAAAATGAAAGAACTCGCTGAACACTTTCAACAGGCATGATTGTCTGTGTACATAATCAGCACAGACTGCCTTGAGGTTCTCATCCACTTGGCCGGTACAGAGATAAACTTGAATACAAACGCCTTGATGCGGCTTGTTGCCTTGAGTCTGAACTTCTTCACTTCCGGTCTCTCCATAATGAATTTATAGAAGTTGCGTATGAGTGCCGTGAGCAGAAGGAAGAGCGTGTTTTCTTCCATGAAGGATTTGGGCAGTCTGTCCCATCCGAATCCGTTGTTCATATCATCGAAGATACGTTCCTTTCCTCCTCGAAGGTTATGGAACTCGACAATCTCTCTCACGGAAGACCCGTGGTCATTTGTCATAATGCAGCGGTTGGCACGGATGTAGAAAGACCATAGAACCTGCATCTTAACCCCAGTGTGGAATCAATCACAGATGAAAGTCCGGAGTCGAATTGCTCCGTGATTGAAAAGATACCGCCGAAA
This sequence comes from Prevotellaceae bacterium, assembly GCA_028723455.1. GTDB lineage: Bacteria > Bacteroidota > Bacteroidia > Bacteroidales > Bacteroidaceae > Physcousia. The sequence continues at coordinate 4,768 of JAQYEW010000018.1, forward strand.
GGAGTGAGCTTCTCAGATTTTATGATTACCTTTGCCATGTCCGTTACGTCTTTTGCTGTCTTTGGAATCGAAACACTAATATAAGTGAAAAATATGACATGATAAAATCCTGGGCCGCTCGGCTCTGCCGCTTAGATAGTCTAAGAACTTTTTGTTGCTCAGGAACTTATAAAATATAATAATTAACTAAGTTGCGGAATTAAGGCATGAGGTACGTTCATGCAAAAAACATCACAAAGAAAATGAAAACGAGCGCAAAGAGACGATGCTGGCAACTGCTTTTACTCTTCGCGTTAGCAGCGAGCCAAAACTCATTTAGTCAGGACTTTTTTGGTTTTTGGGGGGAGCGGTGGAATGCCTTTCAGCAGATGCCAGAGAACGATTTGAGGATACTGCATGGGAGATATATCAAGGACACCATCCAAGTTAAGGAAATGAAGGAGGCATTCCTAAGATACAAGGACGTGGTCTGCCAGAAATCCCTTTACGAGGGGTTTGATTCCGCCAGTTTCCTGAAGGAGGGGCATGGAGGGTGTGCCCTGCTGGTGTCGCCCCTGCAACGACACCCCGACAAAAACATAAGGGCATGCCGCGGAGTGTGGTCATTTCCCCATTGTGTTCTGGTCGACTTGGTGGATAAAAACGGAGCGTCGCAAAGAAAACTGCTGGAGAATTTGAATCGCGACGCAAAGAAGACATGGCTGGACGGGGAGATGCTCCGCCTGGAGGAGCCTCGTTGGTACATGGGATTCGTTGTCTCTCCACGGCTTCACTGGGATTTCTTTGACAAGGGAAAGCTGTTGGCAAGCATGAGCTCCACCAGGAGTTTCCCAGATTTCTTTTCGTATGCCGACGTTACGTCAACGTTGCTTGACGGCCATTGGGATGGCAAACTTCAGGCTGGCGCAAGGCTGCTGGGTGCGATGTGTGCCTTGGAAAAGGCCTCACGAAAAAATCAGGCAGAGCGCAGCTTCTCCGTCCTGCTGTATCAGAAACCAACGCCCAAAGGGCAGCGTTACCAGGACAGGCCCTACAGCTTGGAGCTGCTGGAACCAGCAGACGCAGACGCGGAGACACTGAAACTGTTCAACGATTTCAAGTCGTTCGTGGAGGCTCTTCCGAACAAGACGTTCAAGCCCTATTACACCACGGATTTTCGATTGATGACAGGGCGTTTCTATCGCGTTACGGCCAGCAAATACGGATGGCTCGTTGAGGACTACCTGACTACACATTGATTCCCACTTCACAGAACAGAGACAAAAAAAATGACAATAAGGCTTGGTCGTTACAACAGAAGTTTGTACATTTGCACTCGTAAAGCCATAGAGAGCTTACAAAAAGAAAGAAAAATGCAAAAACTTAACAACAATCGTTACGGCTTCTTTTATTACTTTTACTTTAGCAATGAAGTGAAGCGGATGGTTGTATGCCAAAACGAAGGCGAACAACAATAAGAAAGACATCAAACAAGGTCCCGCTTCAGAACAACCTCTGAGCGGGATTTTTTGTTACACAGAGACCAAGAGAAGCATGAAAAGAAAAGTAGCCATACAGGGAGTGCCCGGCAGTTTCCACGACATCGCCGCCCATCGTTATTTCGAGGGCGACGACATAGAACTGGTGTGCTGCGATACCTTTGAACAGGTGTTCGACCGCCTGGAGGAAGACGCGGCGACGGTGGCCCTCGTAGCCATAGAGAACACCATCGCGGGTTCGCTCCTGCACAACTACGAGCTGTTGCGCGATAGCGGATGCAGCATCGTAGGCGAGCACAAACTGCGTATCAAACACAGCCTGATGTGCCTGCCCGAAGAGGATTGGAAGGACCTGACGGAGGTGAACTCTCATCCCGTGGCGCTGATGCAATGCCGCGAATTCCTGGGTCGGCACCGCAACCTGAAGGTGGTGGAAACGGACGACACCGCCGGCGCAGCGGCAAGCATCGCACGCGACCACCTGAGCGGACACGCCGCCATCTGCCACCGCGACGCTGCGGACATCTACGGATTGAAGGTGCTGGAGGAAGGCATCGAGACGAACAAACACAATTTCACGCGCTTCCTGGTTATCGCCAGCGAGCGACAGGCCGCGAACATGCGCGGCAAGGAGCGCATGAACAAATCGAGCATCGTATTCAGCCTGCCCCACGAGGAGGGTTCGCTGAGCGCTATCCTGAGCGTGCTGAGCTTCTACAAACTGAACCTGTCGAAGATCCAGAGCCTGCCCATCATCGGCAAGGAATGGCAGTATCTTTTCTATGTCGACCTGTCCTTCACCGACCCCACACGCTATCTGCAGGCCATCAATGCCATCAAACCCCTTACCCAAGAACTCAAACTATTAGGAGAATACGAAAATGGAAAGCAAAGTCTGTAACCCCGCCATCCGACCCGCCCAACGTCTGGAGAGCGTGAACGAATACTACTTCAGCCGCAAGGGCAAGGAAGTGGCAGCCATGAACGCCCAAGGGTTTGATGTCATCTCCCTGGCCATCGGCAGCCCCGACATGCCGCCCTCGGAGCAAACCATTGAAACGCTCTGCACCGAGGCGCGCAAGGCCAATGCCCACGGCTATCAGCCCACCATCGGCATCCCCGAACTGCGCCAGGCCATGGCCGGTTTCTACAAACGTTGGTACAACGTGGAACTGAACCCACAAACGGAAATCCAACCCCTGATTGGTTCCAAGGAGGGCATCCTGCACGTTACGCTGGCTTTCGTGAACCCCGGCGAACAGGTGTTGGTGCCCAATCCGGGCTACCCCACCTACACCTCGCTAAGCAAACTGTTGGGCGCAGAGGTTGTGCCTTACGACCTGACGGCGAAAAACGATTGGCAGCCCGATTTCGAGGCCCTGGAGCGAACGGACCTGAGCCGTGTGAAACTGATGTGGACGAACTATCCCAGTATGCCCATGGGCGCAAAGGCACAACGCCAGACCTACGAACGTCTGGTAAGCTTTGCGCGCAAACATAATATTATTGTAGTCAACGACAACCCCTATAGCTTTATCCTGAACCGCGACGAACACCTGAGCATCCTTCAGATTCCCGGTGCCAAGGAGTGTTGCATAGAGTTCAATTCCATGAGCAAGAGCCACAACATGCCAGGCTGGCGCGTGGGCTTGCTGGCGACGAACAGCCAGTTCGTGCAGTGGATACTAAAGGTGAAGTCGAACATCGACAGCGGTACATTCCGTCCCATGCAGCTGGCAGCCGCCCAGGCCTACGACAACAGCGACGCATGGCACCAGGAAGCCAACATAGAAACCTATGCGCGCCGCCGCGCCATCGCCGAAGAGATTATGCGCACGATGGGTTGCAGTTACGACGCCGGTCAGGCGGGCATGTTCCTTTGGGGGCGCATCCCCGAGGATTTGAAGGATGCCGAAACACTGACGGAGCGTGTGCTGCACGAGGCTCGCGTGTTCATCACCCCGGGCTTTATCTTCGGGACGAACGGCCGCCGCTATGTGCGCATCAGCCTTTGTGCCACAGAAGAGAAGTTCCGCGAAGCCCTGAAACGCATCCGGACAATTTTTCAATAAACATACATTCCATAAATCGCAATCAAAAAAAACAAAAAGATATGAGCCTGATTCTCGAAAAACTCAATCTGGCCGGCGTTCCCGATGAGCGTCCCTTGGTTATTTCCGGTCCTTGCAGCGCAGAGACGGAAGAACAAGTGATAAATACCGCCAAGCAACTGAGCGCAGCCGGCATCAAAGTGTTCCGCGCCGGCGTATGGAAGCCCCGCACCAAACCCGGAGGCTTTGAAGGCAATGGGCAGAAGGCCCTGGAATGGATGCAGCACGCGAAAGCGGAGACAGGCATGCTGACCAGTACCGAAGTGGCCACACCGGAGCATGTGGAGGCAGCCCTGAAATCAGGTATCGACCTGCTGTGGGTAGGGGCGCGCACTACGGCCAATCCCTTTGCCGTCCAGTCGCTGGCCGACTGCCTGAAGGGCGTTGACGTGCCCGTACTGATAAAGAATCCCGTAAACCCCGACCTGGAACTGTGGATCGGCGCACTGATGCGCATGAACCAGGCAGGTATCAAACGGCTGGGAGCCATCCACCGCGGTTTCAGCAGCGTGGACCAAAAGCTGTACCGCAACGCGCCCATGTGGCACATACCCATCGAGCTGAAACGTCGCTATCCCAACCTGCCCATCATCTTCGACCCCAGCCATACAGGTGGCCGTCGGGACTTGATTGCCCCCCTCTGCCAACAGGCAATGGACCTGGGCTTCGAAGGCGTTATCGTAGAGAGCCACTGCAACCCCGACGAGGCGTGGAGCGATGCCAGCCAGCAGGTATTGCCCGAAGTGCTGGCCTTTATCCTGGACAAGCTGGTGGTGCGCAGCAACAACGAGATGACGGAGTCCCTGGCCAGCCTGCGCCACCAGATTGACGAGATGGACGAACAGCTGATTGTCCTGCTCACCAAACGCATGCGTGTGAGCCGTGAGATTGCCGAATACAAGAAAATACATAATATGGCTGTCGTACAGACCGCCCGCTACAGCGAAATCCTGGACAAGCGTGGCGTACAAGGTTCGATGAGCGGCATGAGTCCCGAATTCATCAAGAAAGTGTTCGAGGCCATCCATGAAGAGAGCGTGCGCCAACAGATTGAGGTCATCAACAAATAGGCAACGATGAAAATACTAATCCTGGGCGCAGGCAAGATGGGCTCGTTCTTTACCGACCTGCTCAGTTTCGACCACGAATGTGCCGTCTACGAGATAGATGCCAGGCGCATGCGCTTCCTTTACAACACGCAACGCTTCACCACACTGGAAGAAATAGCCAACTTCCAGCCTGACATGGTGATCAACTGCGTTACGCTGAAATATACCATCGAAGTGTTCCGCCAAGTAGTACCCCTTTTGCCGCACTATTGCATCATCTCGGACATCAGCAGCGTAAAGAACGGCTTCAAGGAATATTACGACTCCACCGGCATGCCCTACGTATCCACCCACCCCATGTTCGGCCCTACGTTTGCCAATCTGGGCGCCCTGAGTTCGGAGAACGCCATCGTCATCAACGAGGGCGACTACTTGGGACGTGTCTTCTTCCTCGACCTCTACCGCCGCCTGGGCCTGAATGTCCACGAGTACAGTTTCGAGGAACACGACGAGGCCATGGCCTACAGCCTGAGCGTTCCCTTCGTGAGCACTTTCGTCTTTAGTGCCGTGATGAAGCATCAGGACGCACCGGGCACCACCTTCAAACGCCACCTGGGCATTGCCAAGGGCGTGCTGAGCGAGGACGACACCCTGTTGCGGGAAATCCTCTTCAACCCACGCACCAAGAACCATGTGGAGAACATCCGCAAGGAACTCAAGAACCTCATCGGCATCATTGATGACCACGACGAGGAGGCTTTCATGCAATACATGACAAAAATCCGTAACAACATCAAATGAGTGAGCGACTTTGGAACACGAACTACCTTAGAGCATGGAGTGCCAACTTCATGCTCAACTTTTCATTCATGGTGCTCATGCCTGTGCTGCCGCTGTATCTCAAAGAACAGTTCGGCACCGACAAGGACACCATCGGCATGGTGCTCTCGGGCTATGCGCTGACAGCCCTGCTGACACGCCCTTTCAGCGGCTACCTCGTGGACCGTTTTCCACGCAAGATGGTACTTCTTCTGAGCAACCTGGCTTACGCCTTCTTTTTCGGGGGATATATGGTGGCAGGCTCGCTCCTTTGCTTTTTCATCCTGCGTACGATGCACGGCGCACCCATGGGGCTCGTAACCGTGTCGAACAGCACCATGGCCATCGACGTCCTGCCAAGCAGCCGGAGAGCGGAGGGTATCGGCTATTACGGACTGGCCAACAATCTCTCCAGCGCCATCTCGCCCTTACTGGGACTGATGACCTACGAGCTGACGGGCAATTTCCAACTGCTGTTCTGCATGGCACTTGTTGCTTCCGGCCTGGCACTGATCATCAACAGCACCATCCGCCCACCCGTCCGCGAACAGCAAATCAACAAACAGCCCATCTCGCTGGACCGTTTCTTCCTGACCAAAGGATGGGCACTCTTCATCTGCATGACCTGCTTCGCCATGTCCTTCAGTGTGCTGAGCACCTATTTGGCAATCTACGGCAAGGAGCAACTGGGCATGACGAGCGCATCGGGATGGTTCTTCACCTTACTCAGCATCGGACTCTTTTCAAGCAGGCTCATCGGTGCGCGCCAACTGCGCCTGGGCCGTCTGGCAGAGAGTGCCACACTGGGCATCATCACCTCGGCCTGCGGCTATGTGCTCTTTGCCCTCGTCCAGCATCCTATGGCCACCTACGCCTCCGCCCTTATCATTGGCTTGGGCAACGGCCACATGTTTCCGGCCTTTCAGAATATGTTCATCAATCTGGGGCGGCATAACCAACGAGGCACAGCCAACAGCACGCTGCTCAGTGCCTGGGACCTGGGCATCGGGCTGGGCATCATTGCCGGCGGTTTCTGTATCGAAAACGCAGGCTATCAAGCGGCCTTCCTGACGGGTGCCGTCGTGAACGTTGCGGGCGCACTGTTCTTCCTTGGCCACGCCCGCCAACACTTTCAAAGATGGAAATTGAGATAAACGCAAACAAGCCCCAAAAGTCTGAAAACTTTTGGGGCTTGCTGTAAATAAGGTATCTGCTCCGCGTGGGCTGGTCAGGCCTGCTCCAACTGGCGACGGAAATCAATCATCTTGATGGCTGTAACAGCACATTCGTCGCCCTTGTTGCCCAACGAGCCTCCGCAGCGGTCCAAGGCTTGCTGAAGCGTGTTGCAGGTAAGCAGACCATAGACAACCGGTATCTGGGCGCGGTTGTTCAACGCTGCCAAGCCCTGCGTAGTACCCTCGCAGATGTAATCGAAATGGGGCGTATCGCCACGGATAACACAACCGATGGCAATGACGGCATCGAACCTACGGCTGTCCACCATCAACGACGACCCATAGACCAGTTCAAAACTGCCGGGTACGGTTTGCGTATGGATGTCGGCTTCCAATGCGCCGTGCTTCTTGAGCGTAGCCACAGCACCCTCCAGGAGAGCGCCCGTGATATCGCTGTTCCATTCCGCCACCACGATGCCGAAACGCATCCCCTTTGCGTCAGGGACGCGGCTGAAATCGTAGTCCGAGAGATTATGCAGCTTGCTTGCCATGCTCCTACTTCTTCAGCTTGGCGCGTTCGATGTACTTGTCGATCTCGCCACCGATGGCAGAGCTGCGGTACTTGCTCTTTATTTCCTCGTACAGTTCCAGTGCCTTGTCGGCCTGGCCCAGACTCTCGTAAACCTCGCCGGCCTGTACCAAAGCAACGGGAGAGATGACATTGTTCTCTGCCTTCTTGGCTGCCTTTACCAATGTCTCGGCACCCTTCTCCTTCTGATCCAGATTCACATAAACATTTCCCAATGCCATCAAGGCTGCGGGGCTTACCATTTCGTCGTCCTGAGCATCGAAATCCTCAAGGTATTTCTTTGCCTCCTCCAACTTGTTCTGCTGAACATAAGCCAAACCGGCATATAACTTGGCTACGTTTCCAGCCTTGGTGCAGCCATACTTGTCAGCCACGGCAACCAAGCCGATACAATCCTGGCCGTCGCCATCCAGAGCCTTGTCCAGCGTACCGGCCTGGAAATACTGTTCGCAGCCGGCCAACATCTCCGCAGCCTTGGCATTACGCTTGGACATGATGTTGAAGCCCAACACCACAGCCAGAATACATACTACCACGCCACCGCAGATAATCATCACTTTCTTTGCGTTCTTCTGCAGGAAACCCTCCTGGGCCGATGTGCCCTGAGCTCCCTCCTGATTCTTTTTCTCTTGTAACATTATTGTGTGTTTTTTCGTTGTTGTCAGCATGAGTTCGACACGCAAATTCCCTTGGGAATGCCATATCAAGATGCAAAAATAGGTAAAAAGCGTGGCATTGTAAAATTTGCACAACAATATTTTTACTTTCAAGGCCGTTTGCGTACCTTTGCACACAAAGAAAACGCGATTCCAAGGGTACATGATTCTTAAACAACTGAGCATACTGAACTACAAAAACATCCGCGAGGCAGAACTCAAGCTATCGCCCAACATCAACTGCTTTATCGGCAGCAACGGCGAAGGCAAGACGAACCTTTTGGATGCCGTGTATTTCCTGTCCATGTGCCGCAGTTCCACCACCGCACAGGATGCCATGGTGCTGACTCACAACGAGGCCATGATGGCCTTGCAGGGGACCTACGAACGCGAAGACGGCACGCAGGAAACCATCCACTGCGGCTTGAAGACAGGGCAAAAAAAGATTTTCCGGCGCGGCGGCAAGGCGTACAAACGACTGGCCGAGCACATCGGACTGATTCCCGTTGTCGTGATCGCCCCGTCGGACCAGCCGCTCATCAGCGGAGGCAGCGAAGAACGACGTCGCTTTATGGATATTGTCATCTCGCAGAGCGACCCCACCTACCTGGATGCCCTGACACGATACAACAAAGCCCTCATGCAACGCAATGCGATGCTGAAAATGGAGGCGCAACCGGATGCAGAACTTTACGACATGTGGGAGGAGGTCATGGCACGGGAAGGCATGCTCATTTTCCAAAGGCGAACGGAGTTTGTAGAAGCCCTGTTGCCCGAATTCCAACGTTTCCACGACCGGATATCCGGCGGTCATGAAGAGGTGTCGCTGCGTTACGTGTCGCATGCGCAGCGCGGCCCGCTCTTACAAGTCATTCAACAGAGCAGGCCCAAGGACGTTATCATGGGCTACAGCCTACATGGCATGCATAAGGACGACCTGGAAATGCAGCTGGGTGGCTACGCCATCAAACGCGAAGGCAGCCAAGGGCAGAACAAAACCTTCCTGACGGCGCTCAAACTGGCTCAATTCAATTATCTGCGGCATCATGGCTCATGCACCACGCCCTTGCTCTTGCTGGATGACATTTTCGACAAACTGGACGCCCATCGCGTAGAGAAGATCGTCGAGTTGGTGGGTAGCGAGGAGTTTGGCCAAATTTTCATTACAGACACCAACCGCGACCATCTGGACCTGATCCTGCAAGGCATGCCCGGCGACCATCAACTGTATTACGTAAAGCAAGGAGAGGTAACCCAATGAAACGAAGAAACACGGAGGCCTTGCGGGACGTCATCTACCGTGCCCTGCGACAGAGCGGGCTGGAAACACCGCTGAACGAACATCGCGCCGTAAGCCTATGGCCGCAGATTGCAGGAGCCACCATCGCGCGACTGACCACCGACGTACAGTTGCGCGACGGAACAATGTACATCAAAATCTCACGCCCCGCACTGCGTCAAGACCTCTCGATGATGCACACCCAACTGGCCCAACGCATCAACGAACGCGTAGGTGCCAACGTCGTCAACAAAATCGTCTTTTACTAAACACAACAAAAAATATGGATTCCCTCAGACAACTTTTCCGCATAGGCAAAGGACCCAGCAGCAGCCACACCATTGCTCCCACCCGTGCCGCCACTATGTTTTCCAAGCGCTTTCCCCAAGCCAAAGGCTTTGAAGTAACCCTTTACGGCAGCCTGGCCGCAACGGGCAAAGGACACTTGACGGACGTCGCCATCCTACAAGTGCTGGAGCCTCTGGCGCCAACGACCATCGTATGGCGTGCCGACATAGTTCATTCCTTCCACACCAACGGCATGCTGTTCCGCGCTCTGGACAATGAAGGTCAGGAACTGGGACAATGGACCGTTTACAGCGTAGGAGGCGGTGCATTGAGCGAAGGCCCGGGCAAAGGAAACATCATACCCGTGCGCGACATCTACCCGTTGCACACCTTGGCTGAAATACAGCAATGGTGTCAGGGACGCGGTGCGGGCTATTGGCAGTACGTGGAGGAGTGTGAGGGACCTGAGATATGGGACTTCCTGCACGAGATATGGGAAACGATGAAGCAGGCCGTACGCAACGGACTTGAGAACGAAGGCACGCTGCCCGGCCCCCTGAACCTAAGCCGAAAGGCCAGCAACTATTACGTCAAGGCACAGAGTTTCAAACCTTCATTGCAGGGACGTTCCTTGGTATATGCTTATGCCCTGGCCGTAAGCGAGGAGAACGCCTCGGGCGGAACCATCGTTACCGCCCCTACGTGTGGAGCAAGCGGCGTGGTGCCTGCCGTACTGTACCACCTGGAACATGGGCATGGCTTCACTGAAACCAAGATGCTGCGCGCCTTGGCAACGGCGGGACTCTTCGGCAATGTCGTGAAACAGAACGCCAGCATCAGCGGTGCGGAAGTGGGCTGCCAAGGCGAGGTGGGCGTGGCTTGCGCCATGGCGTCCGCAGCAGCCTGTCAACTCTTCGGAGGTACACCCGCCCAAATAGAATATGCAGCAGAGATGGGATTGGAACACCACTTGGGCATGACGTGCGACCCCGTGTGTGGATTGGTACAGATTCCCTGCATCGAGCGCAATGCCTTTGCTGCCTGCCGCGCTCTGGACGCACAGTTGTATGCCAATATCAGCGACGGCCAGCACCAAGTGAGTTTCGACCACGTTGTAGAGGTTATGAAGCAAACAGGCCACGACCTGCCCAGCCTGTACAAGGAAACAGCCGAGGGCGGCCTGGCCAAGAGTTCGCGCTTCGCAAGCAAATAATCATTCCAAAGCAGGCGCACGGAAGCATCGGAGCGAATCGTCCAACTGCTGCGCACTGCTCGCTCCTACCAGCACGCTGGTTACAGCCTTTTGCTTTAGTACCCAGCTGAGAGCGCATTGTGCCAACGTATGGTTTGCCTGCTCCGCCTGAGCGTTCCAACGACGCAAGCGTTCCAAGAGTTCCGGCGTAAGCGCATCGTGCTTGAGGAAATGTTCACGCGACATACGTGAACCCTCGGGCACGGTGCCGCTCAGATAGCGGTCCGTAAGCAATCCCTGCGCCAAAGGCGAGAAAGCAATAAAGCCCAGGCCCTCGCGCTCGCAAAGGTCCAGAATGCCCTCCTCCTGCGGCGAACGATCCAAAAGGTTCAAACGACCTTGGTAAATCAAGGGAGGAACATCGCGACTGCGCAGGTAATCAATGGCATATTTCGTAGCCTCCAAGGGCCAGCGAGAGATGCCAATATACAAGGCCTTGCCTTGGCGGACAATATCCACAAGTGCTTGCAACGTCTCGTCCATCGGGGTAAGGGGGTCGTAACGATGGGAATAGAAGATGTCCACATAGTCCACTCCCATACGTTTGAGGCTCTGGTCCAAGCTTGCCATAAGGCTCTTGCGGCTGCCCCAGTTGCCGTATGGCCCTTGCCACATCTCGTAGCCTGCCTTTGTGCTTAGCAACAGCTCGTCGCGGTGAGTCGCAAGGTCCTGATGCAGGATGCGTCCCAAGGTCTGCTCGGCACTGCCCGGCGGAGGGCCATAGTTGTTCGCCAGATCCAAATGAACGATTCCACGCTCGAAAGCGTGCAGAACAATGCCGCGTGCGCGATCATAATCGTCCTCCGCTCCGAAATTATGCCACAGACCCAAACTAACACGAGGCAGCAGGATGCCGCTGCGTCCACAACGTTCAAATTGCATTTCCATAGCTTTGTTTCTTGAGTTATCCACCACGAAGTTAAAGAAAAGCAGAGAAAAGAGATCAAAAATTGCGTTTCTTTTTGTATCTTTACACGCTAAACTAAAAGAAACACCAAATAAATGAGAAAATCGCTTTCCCTTTTCCTCCTTGTCTTTTTCTTTGTAAAGCTTGGCGTACACGCTCAGCAAAACCCCAAACGTGAATTCCGCGGAGCATGGATCCAATGCGTCAACAACCAATTTCAAGGTTTGGGACGCGACCGTATGCAAGAAACGCTAACATACCAACTGGACGAGCTGCAACGCACCGGTATCAACACCATCATTTTCCAAGTACGTGCCGAAGGCGATGCACTGTACCCCAGTGCTTACGAACCTTGGAGCCGGTTTCTTACAGGACGTCAGGGTGTTGCCCCCGCGCCCTATTGGGATCCCCTTGCCTGGATGATTCAGGAAGCCCACAAGCGAGGCATGGAACTACATGCGTGGATCAATCCCTTCCGTGCCAAGACGAAAGGAACGCCTGCGCTCACCAGTCCCTATTATAACGCCCATCCCGACCGTTTCTTTGAATACGACGGCCTGTGGATCTTTGACCCTGCCATCCCCGAAAACCGCGACTACATCTGCTTCATCGTACAGGACATTATCAGCCGTTACGACGTGGATGGTCTGCATATCGACGATTATTTCTATCCCTATCCTGTGGCTGGTCTGCCAATCCCGGACAGCCACAGCTATCAGCGTTATGGCCAAGGACAAAACATCCAGGACTGGCGACGCCAGAACGTAAACACATTCATGAAACAGCTCTCGCAGACCATTCGCCAAACAAAACCTTGGGTAAAGTTCAGCGTAAGTCCATTTGGCATCTACCGCAATCAAAAGAGCGATCCCGCAGGCAGCCGCACGAATGGATTGCAAAACTATGATGATTTGTATGCCGACATTCTCCTGTGGGTACGCGAGGGTTGGGTGGATCTGAACATCCCACAGATCTATTGGCAGATAGGTCATCCTGCGGCCGACTATGAGGAACTGATTCGTTGGTGGAACGAGCATGCTCCACAACGTCCCCTGATTGTTGGTCAGGACGTAGAACGCACCGTTAAATACGCTGCCACAGACGGCAGCGGCGCAACGCAAACCTTGCAGAAATACAACCTGCAACGCCGTATGCCCAACGTGGCAGGCAGCTGTCAGTGGTATGCCAAAGCTTGCGTAGACAATCCGCAAGGCTATGCCACCACCCTTCGCCAGACCTTCCACAGCACCATCGCCCTGCAACCGGAGATGCCTTGGATAGACAAGAAGGCACCTCGCAAGGTACGTGGAATCAAGCTGCTTTGGACCCAAGACGGCCCCATTCTGATGTGGCGCGTTCCCCGTCGAAATAAGAAAGAAATGCAAACAGCCCGAAAGTATGTGGTCTATCGTTTTGCCAAGGGACAGCAACAAGACTTAGGCAATCCCGCCAATATCCATGCAATTACGACGCAGCCTTTCCTCAAGCTGAACTACGAAGGTGGCAAACAGCAGTGGACATACGTCGTTACCGCCCTGGACCGTCTGCAAAACGAAAGCAAGGGCAAGAAGAAAACTATTCGTTTATGACCGCCAAGAAGCAAGATAAAACGATTCGCCTGACAGCCCCCGACAGTATTGTAGTGAAGGGAGCACGGGTGAACAACCTCAAAAACATTGATGTAGAGATACCGCGAGGCAAGCTTGTGGTAATTACCGGACTGAGCGGTTCGGGAAAAAGTTCGCTGGCATTTGACACCCTGTATGCCGAAGGACAACGCCGCTACGTCGAAAGCCTGTCGGCCTATGCCCGCCAATTTCTGGGACGCATGGGCAAGCCCGAGTGCGACTATATCCATGGTTTGCCACCCGCCATCGCCATCGAACAGAAAGTTAGTTCGCGCAATCCGCGCAGCACCGTTGGCACCAGCACGGAAATATACGAGTATCTGCGCCTACTCTTCGCTCGCATAGGGCATACCATTAGCCCCATTAGCGGACAGGAGGTAAAGAAGCATACCATTTCAGATGTTGTGGACTGTATGCTCCAATACAGTGCCGGCACACGTTTTTTGGTACTTTGCCCCACAAAGAGTTCTCCGGAAACCCTTATCCAGCAAGGTTTTACCCGTATAGAAGTAAATGGTGAAACGATGATGCTGGCGGATTACCGTCCCCAGGAGGATGACGAACGGCTATTGGTGGTAGACCGCATGACAGCTGGTCCTGACAAAGACAATGTGGCCCGCTTGGCGGACTCGGCGGAAACAGCCTTTCAAGAAGGTATGGGCGAAATGATGTTGCGCTTCCTCCCCGCCGGCATCACACACCAATTCTCCACGCGCTTTGAAATGGATGGCATGCAGTTCGAAGAACCGACAGACCAGTTGTTTTCTTTTAACAGTCCCCTTGGCGCATGCCCTGAATGCCAAGGATTTGGTTCTGTTATAGGTATCGACGAACACCTTGTCATTCCCGACACCACACGCAGCGTCTACGACGGTGCCGTACAGTGTTGGAGGGGCGAAAAGTTAGGAGAATGGAAGACATGGTTCGTGCGGCTGAACGCCAAACGCGGTTTTCCCGTCCACAAACCTTACTACGAACTTACGCAGCCGGAAAAGGATTGGCTGTGGCACGGCACCTTTCCCAAGACCCTGAGCGCAGAACAGAAAGCCTTGCAGTCCGAGGAAATAGAATGGGGTCTGATGAGCATTGATGCCTTTTTCAAGAGTCTGCAAGAGGCGCAATACAAGATTCAGAATCGCGTGATGCTGGCTCGCTACAGAGGCAAGACGACCTGCCCCAAATGTCATGGGACACGATTAAGGCCCGAAGCACAATATGTACAGATTGCCGGACGGAACATTTCGGACCTTGTAGACATGTCCGTCAAGGACCTGCAGCAGTGGTTCAACGACCTTCAACTTTCGGATCACGAGGAACAGGTGGCAAAGCGTATCCTGACGGAGATTCGTTCCCGGTTGCAATTCCTGATGGACGTCGGTCTTAGTTACCTGACGTTAAACCGCCTGAGCAACAGTCTCTCAGGCGGTGAGAGTCAGCGCATCAACCTTGCCACGTCTTTGGGCAGTAGTCTCGTGGGCAGTCTCTATATCCTGGACGAGCCAAGCATCGGCCTTCACAGTCGCGACACGCAACGCCTGATAGGAGTGCTCAGACAACTGCGCGACGCAGGCAATACGGTCGTGGTCGTGGAACATGACGAGGAAGTGATGCGCGCCGCCGATTGGATTATAGACATCGGCCCCGAAGCAGGCCGCCACGGCGGACAGGTAGTGTTCCAAGGTGTGCCGCCCACTCCCGAACAAAAAACCGCCGGCACGGCGATTTGTTCCCACACCTTCGATTTCCTCACCGGCCTGGATACCATCCCTGTGCCTCGTAGCCGACGTCCCTGGAACCGCAGCATCAATATCAAAGGTGCCAGGGCCAACAACCTTAAGGGGATAGATGTCTGCTTCCCTTTGAACGTAATGACCTGCGTTACGGGTGTCAGCGGAAGCGGCAAGAGTACGCTGGTGAACAGCATCCTCTACCGCGCCATGAAGCGTAACATGGACCAAGCCTGCGACCTGCCTGGCGAATACCAAGCCATAGGAGGCGACATGGATGCTGTTCAAGCTATCGAGTTTGTTGACCAAAATCCTATCGGAAAGAGTTCGCGTTCAAATCCCGTTACCTACGTCAAGGCGTGGGACGAGATACGTAACCTATTGGCTGTTCAGAAACAAAGTAAGGCCATGGGCTTCACACCGGCCTATTTCAGCTTTAACACGGATGGGGGACGCTGCGAAGAATGTAAGGGCGAAGGGACCGTTACCGTTGAGATGCAGTTCATGGCAGATCTGCACCTTACCTGCGAATCGTGCCATGGCAAACGTTTCAAGCCCGAAATTTTGGAGATTAGTGTTGCGGACAAGAACGTCTACGACATTCTGAACATGACCGTCAATCAAGCCATTGAATTCTTCACTGAGGCGAAACAGGAGAAGATCGTACGCCGTCTGCGCCCCTTACAAGACGTGGGTCTGGGCTACATCAAATTGGGACAAAGTTCAAGCACACTAAGCGGCGGCGAGAACCAACGTGTAAAACTGGCCTACTATTTAAGCCAGGAAAAACAGGTTCCTACACTCTTTATCTTTGACGAACCCACGACAGGTCTGCATTTCCACGACATCAAAAAGTTGCTTAAAAGCTTTGAAATGCTTATCTCTCACGGCCACACCATCGTTATCATCGAGCATAACCTGGATGTCATCAAAAGTGCCGACCACGTGATTGACATCGGCCCGGAAGGCGGCAGCGAGGGCGGGCGTGTCTTATGCGCCGGCACACCAGAGATGGTAGCTGCGTGTCGCGAAAGCTACACCGGACAATTATTAAGAGAAAAACTAAACTAATACGATGAGAAAGTTCTTTGTCTTGTTATGTATGCTGCCATTGGCAGCACAGGCGCAATGGTCTCGGCTGACCCAGGACATCAGCTACCGTGCCTCGCTAACGGGAACGACAGGCAGCAGCGACGTTGCGCCGTTCTGGTTCACATCGAATCGCTACGGCCTGGCGACCTCGGAACCGAGCAGCCTCTTGTTGCGGGCGGACATACAGCGTTCGGCCGAAGCGGACAGCCTGCGCAAGTGGCGCGTGGGCTATGGGCTGAGTGCGGCAACGGCTGTAAACTTTGACTCCAAGTTTGTATTGCAACAGCTCTTCGCCGATGTTCAGTACAAGGCAATCCGACTGAGCATGGGAATGAAGGAGCGACCCATGGAATTGAAGAACCAAGCCCTAAGCAGCGGTGCCCTGACAAGCGGTATCAATGCACGTCCCATTCCCCAGATACGTCTTGAATTACCGGAATTCTGGTCTGTCCCTGGCACCAAAGACTGGCTGGCATTGAAAGCACATATAGCATACGGTGCATTTACGGACAACAAATGGCAACGGGAACATCAGGGCGTGAACGGACATTATGCCGCCAACGTACTTTATCACAGCAAAGCGGGCTTTCTGAAGATTGGCAACGAGAGTGCCTTTCCCCTGAGCCTGACGGGCGGATTGGAAATGTACACTCAGTTTGGCGGCGAGGCTTGGAACGTAGATCGCCGTGGCGATGACACTTCAGACTTCGACGCTACGCATGTAAAAATGGGGCACGGGCTAAGTCAATTCATTGATGCCACCCTAATGAAAGGAAGCGATGCCGCCGACGGTGATTACAAAAATGCCTCGGGCAACCAATTAGGTTCGTGGCATCTGCGGCTGGACTACACTAGCAAGGGATGGAAAGCGGCAGCCTACGCCGAACATTTTTTTGAGGACCACAGCCAGCTCTTCTGGCAATATGGCTGGAAGGACATGCTCTATGGACTGGAAATCGGACTTCCCTCAAACCGATTCCTCAGTGGCCTTGTCTATGAACATTTGCGCACGACAGACCAAAGCGGGAGCATCTATCACGACAAGACCACCTTCCTACCCGACCAGATAAGCGGAAGAGACGAATACTACAATCACGGCACCTACACCGGTTGGCACCACGCCGGTATGGCGATGGGCACCCCACTGCTGGTCAGCCCCATCTACAATGGCAATCACATCTATTTCCTGCACAACCGTATTACAGCTCACCACATCGGTCTGAATGGCAACCCCACCTCCAGGCTTGCCTGGCGCATACTCTACACCCACGAAAAGAGTCTGGGCACATACAGATTTCCACTCACCGACCCACAGCATGCTGATTATCTGCTCGCTGAGGTGGACTATCAACCTAAACAAGTACCTGGACTTCGCATCAAAGCCAGTTACGGCATGAACAAAGGAAAACTCTTGGGCGAGAGCCATGGTGCCATGCTCACCGTAGCATATAGTGGATGGATGAATCACAGAAAATAAAATGAAGATGAAACACGCAATATCATTTCTGCTTTGCCTGGGGCTATTGCTTTCCGCCTGTGAAAACAAACGCGACGACAATGGCGATCTGGGTGGCATGTGGCAAATGACCCTGTGGACAAATGCTCAAGGAGATACATTGGCCACCAACCAAACAGGTATCTACTACCATTTTCAACTGAACGTGATGAAGGTACAACGCCAACATCTCAACTACTACCTCATGCGCTTTGCCCACAAGGAAGACAGCCTCCTCGTGGGCACTACCTTCGCACAGCCCTTCGACAGCATTGTAAGCCACGACAAACTGGCTCCCTATGGCGTTCCCGCCGACGGACGCTTTCGCATTGACGCACTCAACGATAGTCGCATGCAATTATCCGGCTCATCAGGCGTGCTGCAATTCCGCAAGTACTGAACGGGGTGAAAGTTTGTGTCGAAAACCCTAAATCAATGCCTTGCGGAGAGCGTGAAAGGCATAGAAGAAATAATAATAGGCAGAGCGTAAGATGCCTATGTTCTCCACCTTACGATAGATGTGCCACTGCCAAAACAACACCTTCAGCTTGTCGCTCGACACACTGTGCTTACGCACACGATAAAGCGCCGTTACGGTACTCGTGCTGCGTGCAATGTAACCACTTTTAAGCACGGAGAGCCAGAAGGCATAATCCTCGTGATGAACCCCCGTAAAATAATGTTTGCCAACCTTGCGGACATCAAAAATGCCCGTCAGGTTGCCAATCACATTACTGTAAAGCAACTGCTGGTAATTTGTCTTGCGCGGTGCGGATACGATACGGGCACTGCGCTCTCCTTCTTCATTAACTTTTTCGTAGTCGGAATAAACAACGGCCGTACGCTCATCGCGATGAAAGACCACCAACTGTTGGCGCAACTTTTCCCGCAACCAGATATCATCACTGTCCAAGAAAGCAATAAACTCGCCCCTGGCTTGCTGGATACCATAATTACGGGGAGCATAGGGCATACCCACCGGGGTAGGATTGACAAGTAAGTGGACACGCGGGTCGCGGGCCGCATAGGCACGGACCACATCACACGAACTGTCCGAGCTTCCGTCATCCACAACCAACAGCTCCCAATGCGGGTAAGTTTGTCCGATAACCGACTCTATGGCCTTACCCACAAAACGCTCGCTGTTATACATGGGCATGATAACCGAGATAAGGGGTTGTCCGTGCTTTGTCATATTTTAGCTACGTTTTTCTTCAGCATACTATCTACAAAGATAATGTAAAGAAAGCACAAAAAAGACACAAAAAGACATTTATTCTTGTCAGATTCTTAATATCATGTGTTTGCAAAGCAACGTTTTGCTAACTGAACAAGCAAATAGAGACGATATTTGACCTTGAACCAGACGGTTGTAATATTCTTCTGTTTGGTTGCGAGAGATGTATTACAATCATGGCGGCGAAAGAGAATTTGGGGTGAGGGAACGTATGACATACGGTAATAAAGCATACCGACCAAGGCAAGCCAGTTGTCATGCGAAGCCTTCCGGTCACATTCCGGAAATGGCAAAGCACGCTCCAGCACACTACGGCGAAAAGCCATACAACAACCCAGATAACCAAATCTAACCAGATTGTTCAGGAAACCCTGCCTGGAACCATAGAATTCCCAGAACGAGGGATGAAGCACCTTCAAATGCTTATCTACGACACAAGCGTCGGTAATGACAAAGTCGCTTTGCCGAAGTGCTTGCATACAGGTTTGCACCTTCGTGGGCAACCATACATCATCCTGATCACAAAGGAATATATAATCACCCTTGGCATGACGCAAAGCATTTTCGAAGTTGGGCGTATAGCCACGACGGCCCGTATTGCAAACCACCCTTATCTGAGGATGATTCAGCGATTCTATCACACTGAGTGTTGTGTCAGCCGAACCGTCATCGCTAATGATTATTTCATCTGAAGGAGAAAGCTGCGGGATGATGGACAACAGTTGCTCGCGTATGTATCGCTCACCGTTATAGGTCGCCAGGCAAACGGAAATCATAGGAAATGTCATTTTCATTAATACAATCTGCTGGTTTTCGCAGAAAACTGATAGGTGAGGTGCCGAGGACGTTCGTTCACCTTCCTTGCCGGCATTCCCGCAACAACGGAATATGGTGCTACGTCCTTGGTAACAACGCAACCGGCACAGCAAACAGCCCCTTCCCCAATGGTTACGCCTGGCAAAACAATCACATTACTACCCAACCATACCCGGTTCCCGATACGCACCTTCGCGTTCCATTGGGCAGGAAGGAACTCCGGATTACGATGGTCGTGTTGCAGGGTATAGATGGAAACACGGGAAGAAACGCACACATTATCGCCAATCTCAAGCCCTCCCCTTGCATCCAGGATTACGTTATCACCGATGATGGTTCCTTTGCCTACGACGAGTTTTGTGGGCTGCCGGATTTCCGTTCTAAAATGAAACACGGCCTTAGGGCCGACTTCAGCTCCCAATAAGGCATAAATCCACCGACGCACATGCCGGGATGGGAACTCCGCAACCTGAAACAACATGTATCGCTCCCAACCATAACGCATCCATCGCTCGAAAAGCACATAGGGAGCACAAAGAGCGAAGAGCAAAGGGTTGGGCTTTTGAGACGTCTGCTTCTGTTTTAGCCGCTTATTATTAAGTGCCTGAAAAGGGAGCAAGAGGGCTATAAGCACCCACTTGATATTTACAAGCAGCAAGACCAGAAGTATAGTAAATAAGATATTCTGCATACCGAGGTAAGATAACTATTTCATAAAAAATCTCCCGACAGCGAGTCCGCGTCCTGATTGCGCCAGACACCTGTCTTTTTCAACTGCGCTGGCTGGCCTGCCAAGAGTGAATATGCAGGAACATCATAGGCACGGTTCGTGAGTGAGCCGGCCGCTATCACACAGCGTGGGGGCAGCACGCTCCCCTTCATAATCAAACAGTTCATGGCAACCCATGTCTCTTCTCCTATCCTCACGTTGGCATCACCCGAAGACACATTGGCAACTGACGTAGAAGGAGCCGCACTGAGTCGATGGAAGTCTGTGTCAAGAATCGTGCAGTTCCAGCCTAAGCGCACGCGGTCCTCCAAACGGATGTGGTTATAACATGCCAGACGCAGAGTGGTGCTGCTACACACACCCTTTCCAAATTCCAAACATCCCTTGGGGCCTATACTGATGGCTGAGTTATTGCCCACGCTGCAAGGGCCGTGGAAGCACACTTCCCCACCATGATTCTCGAAGACAATACCGGTGTCGGGGAACAGCGATACATGGAAGCGACCTAATTGTATCATCGCAAATCGGATCTCATCGCTCTTGATACGCACGCTACCCTTGCAGGAGAGCAACGTGGGCTTATATAACACAATGGGCAGTCGTACAGCCTGACGCCATGGTAAATAATGAAAATTAAACCACAACGTATAGGGCAGAGAGCGCAGCAACCAACGATGATGCCAAAGATTACGTATGAGACCTGACATGGCTTTCTTTTTTTATTTTGGACAATACTTCCTCGAAGAACGCCTGACGACACTTGGTAAGGGCTTCTACGGAATACTGTTGTCGGAATATTTTTTGTGCCTCTGAACTCAAATCTCTTCGGAGAGCCTCATCACTTATCAGACGTTGAAGCGCCTGGGCAAAGGCCTCTGGCGTGTCCGCCACCAAGCACGAATGTCCGTTCTGAAAATCAAGCCCCTCGACACCTACGGTCGTCGTAAGCATTGGGACGGACATGGCCGCCGCCTCCAGTATTTTCATACGCATACCGCTGCCCGAGAGGATTGGGACGATAAGGATGGAACCGTGCAAAGCATCGGAGAGCTTGTCAACAAAGCCAAGACGGTGGCTGCGAATACCACAAGCTTTTTCATAACTACCGGGCCATCCGCCTCCTACAATGTTGAATTGTAAGGATTCTTTGACGGCAGGATCCAAAAGAGGACATACCTTGTTCAAAAACCAATCCACGCCTTCTTGATTGGGGAAATGGGCATAGCCCCCCAAAAAGCACACAGTACCATTCCATGCCTTATAGGGCATCACCTCCGCGTTGACGGCTGCAGGCGAAACGCCAACAGGTGATTGACAGCCATTTTCTCTCAACATTTGGGCATCAGTAGCGGTGAGTGTGAGGATGTATTGAAATTTGTTCAACTGCGCTATTTCGTGCCGGCGCACCATTTCCTTACGATGTTGCAACTCCGGGCTTTGCGGGAAGTCGGCCAAGAGACGCTCATTGCGGATGAAGCGGATTTCATGATGTACGAAGACAGCAGGAATATCCTTGGGCAACAAGTCAACGACATCCAAAAACTGATAGAAATCCACTTCCACGACATCGGCCTTCGCCAACCTTATATGCTTACGCAGGAAATCTCCGAAACGGGCATCCAAAGAAAAGCCATAAGGATCCAAGACACGCGACTGCTGAAAGGCAGGACTATCTGCCCGGAACCTCAGGTTAAAAGCACGCACGGCCTTCTGCCATACGAATGTCGGATTCAGCATCTGAGCCGCATAACTGTAACACACCAACTTCACCTCGGGCCATAAGACAGTAAGTTCCCTCATCGCCTTCAGGCTGTTATAGCCGTTTTGAGGAAAGATGAAAGTAATATTATGGTTATGGCGCATGCGGTCTATCATATTGAACTGCGCCTGTGCGCCACCCGAACTCAGCGGGAAAGGAAGAAGCGGAGAGACGATAACGATATTCATGGTTCTGGTTTTACATGGTTAGTTTTCTTACGGAAATGTATATAGCCTAAGGCATCTATATAAGTAGAATTATGTAAGACGTAGCGAAGCAGGATATGCACAGAAAGAACAAACAGGGGAAGCAGGGCCAAATGTATCCACCATTCGGAAACCAAGGTACGCAAAGCCCACATCACACCCATCAGTACACCAAAGGCTGACAGATAGCGCAGCAACAAGCGCCAGTCAAGTCCCGCACCTATCACCGAGCGTAACGAGACCGAAGTTACCAACAAAACACTCAGTTCGGATGCCGTCCAAACAAAAGCGGAACCCATGCCCCGAAAAAAAGGAACAAGCACTATGTTCAGGAACACACCGACGAGCGCACCCGCCACACTGCCACGCAACACCTGCCGGTCGCGGCCGAAAGGCATCAGCACCTGATTGACAACGATCTGTTCCAATCCAATGACCAGCAACAAGGGCATGACCAAGCGGAACAGCAGTACCGCGCTGGCGTAGTTCGGTCCGGCCACTGCCAGGACAATCTCAGGCGCGTAGACAATCCCCAACACAATCAAGGGAAGTGCCACGGCGTACAGCACCTCATAGCTCTTGCCCAACAACTGGCGGATCTGTGCAAGGTCATGTGTTCCGCGCAGCGCACTGATACGCGACATCATCACCGTCGTAAAGGCAGTGAACAGTCCGACGATGATGGCATGCAGTTTAATCGCTGTGGTATAGATTCCCACCTCGTAGTCGTCCGTAACAAAACCCAGATAAACCACATTGAAGGTTGTGTACATCATGGTCATGATGGCATAACTCCCCAAAAGTCCCATCTGTTTGGCGTATTCAAGCAGGACACGCATGGGTTGTATCAGGAAACGGACAAAAGACCTGCTGTAAATCAGGTTGACGCTTCCGTTGGCGACGATTACGCCCACACTGAGATAGAAATACAGGGCATAGTCCTCGGGGCCACGCACCAAAGTAAATACAAGTACCACATAAAGCAAACGTACAAAAAGCGTCCGTAACGTGATGTATCGGAACTCTTCCATACCCTTGTACAGCCACTCCACCGTAAACGTATTAAAGACAATCTGAAAGGCTCCCACCCACAGCAGGCGGCGATAGACGTATAGTTTGGGCACAATCAGGATACTCAACACATAGACGGAAAGTACCGCCATCGTAACCAGAAGGTTCAGTTGGAAGATATCCGAGAACACCTTGTTGCGCTTCGCCCCGTCGCCGTTGCACTTGGCAATCTCGCGTGTGCCCAAGGTGTTTACGCCCATCATGGAAAACATAATAAAGTATTGCACCACGCTTTGCGCGAAATTGGTAATACCTATTCCTGTTACCCCCAGCATGCGAGACACATAGGGGTAAGTTACAAACTGCAAGACATACAATGATGTGGTGAGCAGGATGTTATACAATATGTTTTTCTTCAGGCCCAACAGGATATGTATTTTTAGCGTACTCTATGATGGACATCATGCACTAAGCGCCACAAGCCATGCAAAGCGTTGATCAGGGCGATGTGCCACGCGGGGTATCGTTTCTCCAGATACAACTGGCGGCTGCGCTCCATGTGTTCTTTCTTTCTGTCGGAAACAATGCTTTGCCCCTCGTAATGAATGATGCGTACGTCGGGCAGACAATGCAACTGATAGCCGGCCCGCGCTATGCGATCGCAAAGGTCCGTCTCCTCGTAATACAGGAAGAAATCAGGATCGAAAGCTCCTACTTCATCCAGCACCTCACGACGTACAGCCAGATCCGCCCCAATGATGTAGCCCACGGGGATGGGTGTCGAAGTGAAGTTAAACGTCAGGTTGCGGTCTCCGCGCAAGCGGTACCAGGCGTTCCACGTCAAGAAATGCAACGACATACGCAAGGAAGGGCGATAGCGCATAAACGACTGGTTGGGAAGCATATCAGCCGTCAGCAGATTGCCTCCGCAAGCCCCCACTTCGGGATGGCTGTCGAGATAGGAAGACAAACGCGAGGGGGCATCGTCCAAAAGCAGCGTGTCAGGATTCAGGAAAAGGATATTACGGCCACCGGCCACCTCCAAACCACGGTTGTTGGCCCGGCCAAAACCGATGTTCTCCTCCATATATATATAGGTGATACGGCTGTCCTGGGAAAAATGATCGCGGCTGTCGTCCGTGCTGGCGTTATCCACCAGGATCACCTCGAACCGACACTGCCTGACAAATCCAAAGACGCTGTCAATGCAGGCCTGCGTCAGCTCCCGTGTGTTATAGTTGACAATAATAATGCTCAGATCCACCATAGGCACATCAGTCGTCATAGTTTCGGTTAAAGATGTAAAGACGCTCCTCGTAGCTGCGGCCGCCAAGGAGCATATTGTCATATTCACTAACGATGTTGTTCATCTGTCCGTGCGTCTTCAGGACACAGTAGAGGGCGACAAAGCCAATGAACAGATAGCGGTTATTCTTCAGTGCGAAGCATCTGGGCAAATCTGCCCACAAGATCCAGTAAGAGAAGAAGAAAAGGTACGAGAAACGCAGGCTGAGCACCCGGAACTCGCTGAAATAGAAAAACAGCGAGGCATAGATCAGGTAGGAGTTGATGAAGAGCATATTGTCCTTGCGCACTTCCAGCAAGCGATTGTAATACAACCACACAAGCGTGGCCGTAAGCAGGCGTTCAAGATAGCCGATACTGATGCCTGCCGCCTCCTCCATCTGTCCGCTCGTATAGTTTTCTATGACGGTTGCAAGATGGCCGCCCGCATCGCCAAGCACCAAATTCGCCACACTCAGGAAGATGGGTATGCGCCCCAGGAAAATGATATTGCCCACTACAAAGACAGCGGCAAAGACCCACTTGTTTGTGGAACGGTGGAGAAAGAAATAGCAAGGCAGGAAGAATACGGCGGAAATGTGGAACATCATGCCCAGTATGTTCCAGAGGAAAAACGGCAAGGGACGGCGTTGCCGGATATAGTGCAGCGTGTTGACAAAAATAAGGATGCTGATGGCATTACGCATCAGGTTGATACTGAGCATCAGTCCGCCGAAGCACGTAAAAAGCAGGAGTCCCAGCACCGGATTGTCAAGCCGCCTGCGCAGGAAACGCAACAGCAACACAAGGTTGACGGCAGTACATACGACATTCAGGAAAATGTAATTAGGCACCATCATTTTGCACAGCCACATCAGCAGCGTAAAACCCGGTTCGATACGCCAAAGCACCTTCGTACTTGTATAGGCATTGTTCCATACATTCTCCAGTTCGCATTTCTGATAGTCGGCATAATAGGCCGTCCAGTCAGTGCTGACATAGCCACGGAAGGCAAAGAAGAAGAACATCAGCGCCACCACGCCCCACAGCGTATAACGGCGATAGTCCTCACGCTCTTCGTACTGATAATACAAAGCCGCGAGTCCTATGACGACCACCATTAGGATGTAGGGCAGCGAATAAATCATACCTTCGTCTTTCTACGTTTGAGCAAGTCGCGTAGGAAGAGGACCCATGCTGCATCTGCCATGACACCCAGGAAGACAAAGAAAGCGACAATATAGCGGCGAGGCAAGTTGCTGGGCTTGACGGGGATGCTTGCCGACTGCAAAACGGTAAAGGCAGGCGTCCGCTCCTGTATCTTGGCTTGCGCGACACTCAACTGCTGGGCAAACTGGTTGTAAACATTGAACCGCAACTGCATGTTATTCTCCAACTCGTCGCGGCGCGTGATATGGCTTTCCAATATCATGTCCTTGTGCGTGTCGCTATAACGGGCATAGGCTTCCTGTGCGGCTTTGTAATTCGCATAGGACTCCTCGTACATACGCTTGGCATAATCATAATCATTACGTGCTTTCTGCGTCCTGTACGCCGTAATGTATTGCTGGATACGCTTTTGGATGGTGTCCACCATTGTGGCGGCAACCTTTGGGTCCTGGTCCGTAAAGGTTAAGGTGATGACACTGGTTTTCTTATCTACCAGACATGAGGCCAGACCACGAACGGCCGTACAAACCTCGTACTGCGTCTCGTCCATCTGATAGGGCAGGTTGGGCGCTTTTCCTTCACCTGCCGGTTTGGCCTTGATTTTCTTGATAAGCTTACGAACCATCAGCATCGGATAGTCCCAGAAAGGCATCTTGCCCTCGAAGAGCAAGTGGTTGTAATAGGTGGTGCGCTTTTGGCTCTCCAACCCTTCCACCTCAACATCAAAAAGGCGCACGATAAAGTCGGGCGAAGCAAGGATGTCGGGATAGATTTCCGGATAGATGGCATCCACACCGCTTCCCGAAGAACCGATCTTTACGCCGACCATCGAAGCCAGATCGCTCAGGTTGTCTGCCATGCTGCCTGCACCCGATATTTCGGGAGCCAACACCACCATCGAAGTATAACTTTTGGGGGTGCTCAAAGCCACAATCACCCCCAACACCAGGCTCACACCCACAAACACGCACAGCAAACGGAACTCTCCAAGCACCTTGCGCGCCAAGCCTATCAGGTCAATCTCTCTCGTCCTGGGCTGAATATCTTTTTTCTCCATCATCCTCCTTGAAACTATTTCTTCAGGATTGTCATCAACGCCACTACCACACTCGCCAACGAGGCAGTACCGCTGGTAATGGCCATAATCTCACCCGTGGACATGCCTTTCTTGAAACTGCGCGTGGGCACAATAATCTCGCAACCGGGCTGGATCTTCTTTGCGCTGAAACGACCCAGTTTCTTTACCGCACCGTTCATGTAGATGGCATAAGTACCTCGCTTTCTGGCACGGTTGGCATAACCGCCCGCCCGTTCTATGTAATAACTCAAGGGCTTACCCTTGACGTAATTGATGCTGTTGGGATAGATGACCTCGCCGTTCACCTTCACCGTATTGCTGAACTGGGGAACAACAAGCACGTCGCCCTCGCGCAACAGGATGTCGTGTTCGCCGCCAATCTCAGCCAATGCCTTGTCCAAGTCGACCGCCACGGGATAGGTATCACCCATATCCAATTTCAGCTGCATCAGACTGTCGGCCCTTTCGGCATTATAATCCTTATCATTCTGCATCGCCTCTTCGTACATCTGCATCTGGGCCGCACGCAAGGCATTCTCGCGTTGCAGGCGTTCGTCAGCCGTCATGCGGCGCATCAGTCGACCGCCGCGCGTATAGGCATCCTTGGAAAGCCCGCCCGCCGCCTGCACCAGGTCGCTCAGGCGATAATGGGTGCTCTGCATGGCATATTCGCCTTCAAAGTTCACGCATCCCTCAATGCGCACCAACTTCTGCTTGATGTTCAGGGGCGAACGGCGCACAAAGACACGGTCATAGGGCATCAGTACCAGGCTGCTGTCCGTGGCTCTAAGCCCATCGGCAAGTGAAATGGTATAGCTCTGACTCAACACCTCGCTCTTCTCCAGCTGGTTCTGCGACAGCAGACGACGATAAACGTCAACGCGGACGGTGGAGGCGGCATCCGTCAGTCCGCCGGCCATCAAAATCAAATCCTCGACATGGGTGTTCTCGGCATAGGTGTAGGTACCCGGATAAACGACCTCGCCACCGATGGTCATCGTGCGCTCTCCCTGCATATCCACCACACTGGGGATAAACAGAATATCGCCATTACGCAAGGGGACGTCAGCCGCCTCTCCTTTCAACAAGGCATCCAGATCCACACTCATCATCTGGTTCGTCAGATCGTCCTTCTCACGCTGCATCACACCGCGCGTACGGAAGGCATCCTCGCGCAAACCCTGTGCGGCCTCTATCAACTGGCGGACGCTTTGGATACTTCCGCCCAATTCGTACTGCCCGGGATGCATCACCGCTCCACGTATCTCCACCATATTCCGGAACCGTGCCACTACGCTATCCACGAAGATGCTGTCGCCGTCCATCAGCGTGAAGCTGCCTTGGTGAAACTCATCCACGGTGTGCATACTGTACATGGCACCTTTCTTTCGCGTCAGGCGCACGCTCTCGGTAAAGGCATCGCCCGCAAAGCCGCCCGCATTGTTCAGGAGCTGCTTGACGGTCTCGCTCTGGCGCATCTCGTAGAACATGGGGCGCTTCACGCGACCGCGCACCTCAACAAGCGCCTCGTAAGGTCCTACAACGATAACGTCATTGTCCTGCAAACGTATATCACCCCTCGCATTGCCATTGAGCAGATAGTCATAGACATCCAACAAGCCCACTTGTCGCCCTTGGCGGTACACCTTGATATTACGCAAGGTACCAATGTCGTTGATACCGCCGGCACTGTACAGCGCGTTGAAGGTGCTGGACAAACTGCTCAACGTGTAGGTGCCGGGGGTCTTCACCTCGCCCATCACCTGCACCTGGATACTACGGTTCTCGCCCAGCGAGAGCGCTATCTGACAATCCTGGTAGAACCTCCCCACCTGCTGACGCACACGCTGCGTGGCCTTCTGCACGGAGAGCCCGCCTAACTGTATGGGACCCACGCCTGGCACCACCACCTGACCGTCGGGCGAAACAACACCTTCGAAGGTCTCCTGACTGGCTCCCCAAATGTCGATGATCACCTTATCGCCAGGTCCAAGAACGTAGTTCTGGGGAGTGGCCATATTCTGGGAAGGCTCGAAAGTGAGCAGTTCGTTGTTAAAGATATTTCTGCCGAACACCTGCTTGCCTTCATCCACCACCTCCAGCGTATCGGGCATCAGAGCCGCAAGTTCAGATTCCATCGCCTCGCGCTGCTGCTGACGTGTCAGCAGCTCCTCACGTTCGGCAATCTGCAAGCCGCTCTGCTGGCGACGGCGCATCCTGCCGTCATCCTGTGATTCCGATGTAACGGCCGAACTTACCGCACCTAACTGTTTTTGCTGGCTCTCGACTTTTTTGCGGATTCTTCGCAACTGTTCCACAGTGGCTCCCCGCTGCAAAAGTTTGTTTACGATCTGGCTCTGGCTGGTGCCCTTCTTTTGTTCTTTCTGGGCAAATTCCAATACTTTATCGTCGCTGATGGTCTGCGTCCAAGCGTTGAGGGAACAGCAAAAAACCAGCAATAGCGCCAAGAGGTGTTTTTTCATGTTTTCGCGTATTTTTCTTAATATTCATTAACGCCCGAAACGTGCTTTTTATTGCATCTGAGGTCGTCTAAAACGCACAAAGATACGACTTTTCCGCGAATTACCCATTATGGCCGAGAAAAAAGGGAGGCAAAGTCCTCCCTTTTTCTCGGTTGCTCTTACCAGCGACCGCCCGAAGAGCCGCTCTTTGTTCCGGAAACGGTGGTACTCGTGAACCCGATGGTCAGCGTATAACTACTGCCACTGCTGACACCCGGTCCCGAGACAAGCACCTGACTGCCACTGCCCTTGATACCTACCTTCAGTGCCTTGGGCGAACTGCCATCCTGCGCCACAAAAGCCAGGTAGGAATAGACAGTAGGATTACTTCATAAAAGCGATACAAAGCAGTACTTTCCAACGCATCTGGCTTTTTGCAGAAAAAACAATGCACAGGGGCACCATAGCCCAACGAGCGCTTGTTGTGAATGGCACATATGGCGAACAAGCAGGAAAAACCTGACAATGTCCATCCAAAAAAAATGACGGATGATTTGTAATTGACGAAAAAATAACATACTTTTGCATTTTGAAAATCAAAACAATAAATAAAAAAAAAAGAACGAAATGTCCCTTATCCAAGATTTCAAAGCCTTCGCGATTAAAGGCAACGCCATTGACATGGCAGTAGGTGTAATCATCGGCGGTGCCTTCGGCAAGATTGTAACCAGCCTGGTCAACGACATCATCATGCCCCCCATCGGCTGGCTTATCGGCGGTGTGAATTTCACCGACCTCAGCTGCAAGCTGCCCCTCAACCCCATGGCAGAGGAGGGAACAGAACCTGTAGTAGTTGCATACGGCAATTTCTTGCAGACCTGTCTCGACTTCTTCCTCATCGCCCTGTGCGTATTCTTCATGGTACGCCTGATTGCCAAGCTGAACACCAAGAAGGAAGAGGCTCCCGCAGAGCCCGCAGCACCCGCAGAGCCCAGCAAGGAGGAAACCCTGCTGACCGAAATCCGCGACTTGCTGAAGAACAAGTAAGCATCTTCCCACCCTATTATCAAAACAAAGCCCCGTTGGCAAACATGCCGGCGGGGCTTTGTCAACCAAAACAGGGAAAAAACTATCAAATTGCTATTTTCAAACACGGCCTCAGTTTTCTGTTTTTAGAAAACGAAACGCCGCATAACCAACCTTTTCGGGAGGTTGGAGGTACGAAAAAACAAACATATAATTGAAACGATCAAAACAATTATATGTTTTGGTCATTTCAACGATATGTTTTTGCAGCATCCCTCGCTTGATTCTTCCCTCAAAATCCATCTTTTTACGGTATTTTTTGCCCCAACCAAGTCATCACCGCACATAAACAACTGTAATTCAACGTTACTCTAAAACACAAAAATCAGCATGGAGACCAAGTCCAAGGCAAAAACAGGCACTCAGTGCGGTTTGGAAAATTCAAAAGGTAAGCAAAAAGGCCATTTAGCAAACAAAAAGCAAAAACAGACTTCGCTGGACGAATGGGGTCAACCGTTGAAAATCTACGGGACATCCTTGTCTTTGAGACCAAGCATTATAGGCATCACGAAGACAAGTGCAATGATGGAAAAAAGCAATCCACCCATTGAACCTACTGCAAAAGAAAACCAGAACGGGGAACTCTTGCCATCTATTAAGAAAGGCACAAGGCCAAGCATCGTGGACAAAATGGTCAAAAACACTGCAATAATCTTATGGTTATAGGCACGCACATAACAGGTTAATGCCGACTGCGCCACAGAACAAGAGGAACAAATGTGTTGGTATTCCGCCAAGATATAGATACCCGCATTCACCGTTAAGCCACAAAGGAGGACGAAAGAGGCGAAACCACCCGTACCAAACTCAACACCTGTAAGCCAATAGGTCAGGAATGTACCAATGAACGAAACAGGAATGAGCGAGATGATGACCAATGGCAAGCGTAACGAATCGAACAAAACAGAACAGATAAAGTAGATGATAATAATAATAAGACCTATCAGCCACCATTGCGTACCCTCATCTTCATACCACCCTGCGGTACGATTCAAGCAGCGATAGCCCACAGGAATCTTGGCATTACATTCGCGCGTTATTTGTTCTATGTAACGATTTGCATAGCTAAAAGACCCCAGTACATTACACGACACTCGCAACACATACTCCTGATTACGCTTGGGAATACAGTTTTTTGCCTCTCGTTGATCTATATCCATAAAGTCAGAAAGTTTTGTATCGCTTCCTTTCACACGCAGATAACTATTTTGCAAATGCCAGAGATCAAAACTCTCCTTTCTTGATGAACGCAGGTGTATGGGCGCAGAGATGTGCTCATCACGGTAATAATCGATATCAACGTCTGAAAGTATTTCACGTAACGTGTGATGTGTAGCTGGCAAATCAAACCCAGCAAGTGCCATGCGTTGCTTGTCATAGCGCATATAAAACTCATCTTCTTGGCGCTCATGCCCTGGCGTTTCGATGATAAGATCCACCACGCGGTCGTTTTGTTTCATTCGGTCGCACATCTCCTCGGCAATTCGGTAAAGACGATCGTAATTATAACCAGCGATTTCAATTCTATTGGCACGATATTGTAGATTGATTGAATTGGAAAAGCCACGCGGACTCACACCATAGGTGCTCCAGTCCGCGCCACCGATGGAAATAACCTTACCAATAACCTTATGTTCTAAAACGTAAGGGAATGACGTATTACGGTTTTCCTCCTTGAACGACACGGTAACGACTGCTCCTCCCGATTCCACTCGCGTTTCAAAACGTTCTATTTCAGGAAACTGCGTGAGGAAGTTTTCAAGGATTATCACTTTCTCGTTCAAATCCTGCACACTGCCTCCCAAAGGCATCTGCGCACGGATGTTCAGTTCCACATCTTTTTCCGCGCTGCTTGCATAAGTGTTCTCGGAAAGCGAATTGGCGAACTGACGCATTGTTCCACCACATACTTTGGCAAGCGGCTCCTTACATTTTTTTTGAAAGAAATCACTTCCAAACGTAGCATTATATGCCCGCTCATACCATGGCTTCAAGCTCTCCTCTTGTGCGTTATCCCATGCGTATTCTTGCTGATCTCCCCACTTCGAAGGCAAAGCATGAAAGGGAATTCCAAATGCCAAGACTATTAGTATCAGATAAACCCACTTATGTCGCTGGGTGAATTGGATGTAACGTAAATAAATCCCTTTCCACCCAACAACCCAACGTCTGTAATGGATATGTCCCTGCCGACGACTGCTATAGTGCATCGCTTGGGTCAATGCAGGAGCAAAGATGTATGCCACCAGGAGAGCAACACAAAGATTGATGATAATAATCCATGCAAAATCATACAAGTCCTTCTGGATGTACTCAGGAAGCCAAAAAACCACAACGAGTGAACCAATAGTCGTTAGCAAAGCTGCGAGAATAGCGAAAAAAGCACAGCGGTCGTGATAATAGCTATAATGATCCACCATAACAATTGAAGCGTCGATAATCATGCCCAGCGACACGGTAATACCTGCTAGGGAATAAATATGCAAACGAATATCAAAAGTCCAATAAGCAATAATGGCAACAAGAATGTTTGCCACAAGCGTAATCGCCATAATGGATAAGTATTTCCATTCACGCCGCACCAACCACACAAATAGGAGCAGAATACCCAAAGATAGAAGCGAACGCCATACTAATTTATAAAGTTCGCTTTCTTTTGCTTGGGCATCATCATAGGTTAGCGTAAGATAAACGCCTTTGCGTAGTCCCGCCTCAATGTCTTTCATCTGCTCTCGTATCTTAGAAGACATTGCCATACGGTTCGCCTCGGCATCCACATGAATATTCAGGTAAATAGTATTCAGCCCATTCACGCGGTAATAACTATCTGGTTTAAGATTCTTATACTCGTAGCTGGCAAGGTCGTTCAAATACACCGTCTTGCCATCCACCACGCCTATGGGCATTTGCTCCAACGGACGCGAGAATTTACGAGTAGTAAGAAAGAGAGCCATACGCTGTTTATCTCCATTGGCTTCTGTTTTGGACACCTCACCCACCACATCACTGCGCCCGATAAAGCTACGAATGGCCGTTTCCAAGTCCGTGGCCGTCAGCCCATAGTTTTCCAGGACAAAAGGGTCGTACGTAATCTCGATATATTTACTGACACCTCCCGTAACCTCCACGTGTTGCACATCCTCAATCCGCTTCAAAACGGGTTCCACCTGACGCTCAATGTATTCCTTCAACTGTTCGTCGCTTAGGTTTGAATTGACCTGATAGGTTAGCAGCAAGCGTGTGGTTTCCTTTTTGCGCTGTTCGTTTACCACCTCACCTCCGGAAAGTGAGGGATAGCTAACCCCTTGGGGCAGACGTTTGCGCACCTGTTTTAGCAAAGATGCAATCTCGAACTTCACGGAAGAAACATCGGCTTTTTTCTTCAACTGGGCCGTTACTTGTCCCCATCCGAAATAGCTTTCTGAGCGCACATTCTCCACCCCTTTTACCGATGCCACAAGTCCCTCGATGCGCGATGTAACGTTCTGCTCTATCACCTTGGCCGATGCCCCTCGCCACCAAAACGATACCGTAAGTGTCTTACCCTGTCGGGGGCGTGGATTGTCTGCCACATCCACCAATGGTATCAAAGCAATACCAATGGTCATAAGAATAGCCAGTAGCAGCAGAGAAACGAAGTTTGTTCTATTCATTATTGCCACCTCCTCTTCTCTTCTGGTAAATTAAGAAATACAGTAGTGGAACCCCAAACAGACTTACAAATGTACCTACGCTCATTCCTATAATCAAGGTAAGAGAAAGCGAATATTGGAGTTCTGAACCCATATCTGAGCGCTGCAGGAAGGGTACAATCGCCAGAATGGTGGTAAGTGATGTCATCACAATAGGTTTCAGTCGACTGTGTCCAGCCATAACCAGTGCTCGCAACAAAGACATACCACCACGTCGCAATCGGTTGATGGTATCCACCTTTAGGATACTATCATTGATAATAATACCACTCATAACCACCAATCCAATCATTGACATTACATTTAGCGATTCCCCTAAAAGCCATATCCCGAAGACTACAAAGAATACATCCACTATCATTTCTAAAAGAATAATGAAGGGTTGAATAAAACTCTCAAATTGTGCCGCTAGAATAAAATACAACAAAGCCAATGCCACCCCAAGTACCAAAGCCAGTTCGCCAATCATCTTTCGACTAGAGAAATATCCTCCCGCATAGGAGGTTGATAGTTCACATCCTGGCTTACGGACATAAGCATCCACAAAAGCCATCACTTGCTCAACATCGCGGTCGCTCGCAGAGAGATTGATGCTATAAAACTCACCTCCGTTGCCTGCCTGCAAGCGTTTATAATCTTCTCCACGCGATGCTTGTACCAAGTAGGAGATTGGCACCTCCGTGCCTTCGCTGTTAATCACCATGCCACCCAACACGCGCCCTGCATCTTGCCCATTGACACCAACAACCACAGGAACTGACTGCGCACCATCATTGATGTCAAAGATTCTATGTCTATTTAACAATTCTGTCAAACGATTGTGCAGCTGGTCATAACTAACCTTATAGAGCGCCATTTGCTCCATATCTGCCACATATTGAATATTTGTTTCTGCCACTACAGGCATGATGTTGATGTCGGGAAAATGAGCTTTCAGCGTATCTGTGAATGAACGCGCAAAAGCAAGCTTCGGACGTCGCCCATCCTGATCCTGAAGATGAATTTCTAAGTCAGCCTCATCGGTAGAAAAGATAAGATCATAAATATTGCCTGGCGCACCAAATTCTACCGATGCCAGAGGATAATGTTTGTCAAGATAATTCGTCAGAAGTTCCTTTACATGTTTGAGCTTTTGCGCAGATATCGTGTTAATATAGACCACTGCTTCCGAAGATGTGATGTCCTTGGTATGAGATAACAAAAACTCCTGTGAACCTATCATTGACGTAGAAGTGAGTATATTGCTATCTGCCATAGCTAACAACTCATCCACTCTGCGACCATTTTCTGTAGCCGATATTCCTGTGTTCCAGTCAATGCTCATCAACGCATCCGCTTGCTGCACGTTTGGCATTCGTTCTTTTTCAATATTCCACAACACCCATCCTGTAAAAGGAATTGCACACAGGAGAAAGATGATACAAACGCTTGCATGACGAAGCACCCAGTGCATTATTTTCTCGTAAGGACGATAGAGGCTGAAACGGCCACGGGGTTTGTCCGTAACAGGCATTACTCTCGGGCGTTTCTTGAAAAGAGAAAAGAAATACACAGGAATTACCAACGAAGCCACAAGAAGCGAGGCAAACAAGCTGATTGTTACGCCCATTGCTTGGTCATAAAACAATGCGCCCGCCGTACCACTGAGAAAAATAAGCGGGATAAAGACAGAGCAAGTAGTCAGTACAGAACTAAGCATGGGAGTAAACACCTCGCCCGTTCCCTTCACTACGGCTGCGCTTAATGGCAGTCCACCACGCCATCGCTGCATGATATTATCAATCACAATGATGGAGTTATCCACAATCATGCCCACACCAAGAATCAATCCTGAAAGTGAAATCACATTCAGAGTAATACCAAGAACGTAAAAACATAGCAGCGTAAGGATAAGAGAAATAGGTATCGTCAGCACAATCAGCAGCGAGAGTCGCCACTGACGCATGAAAAGGAAGAGGATTAGGCAAGCAAGCAATGCGCCTACATAGAGGTTACTTTTTAGGTTTTCGATTGTATATGTCAGCAAATGCGTTTGGTCGCGGGTCAATTCAAAAGCAATGTCAGGATACTCCTTGCGCATATCCTCCAATAGTTCACCCATGCTTTTTTGCAAATCCTCCATCTGTGCATCGTTCTGCTTGATAATGGCCATAGTAATCGCATGATGCTGCCCATGGCGAACGAAACCACTAGGTTGTGCTGTGCGTTCCTCTATGTGACAAAGATCTTTTAGTTTAA
>JAQYEW010000019.1 GCA_028723455.1 Prevotellaceae bacterium
AGGCAGCCGCCGTTTTGTGAGGCCCGGCGTTGTTCGCTGGACACGGCATCGTTGCTCTCGCGCAGCATTTCGCGGTTCAGGCTGTCGGGCGTGATGTCTTCGCCGCGCATCTTCAGCCGTTCTTCAGCGTTGCGGGGAACGGGGATGATGATAGCCAGAACGATATAAGCCAGCAGGATGCACATGAAGAAGTAACCACTTTCCGCAAATAGCGACGCAATCATCAGCAGGGAAAAGACCAGACGCAGGAGCATTGGCGATTCCCAACCCAGATAGCGGCTCAGTCCGCTGAGCACGCCTCCGATTATCTTGTCGTCAGGGTTGCGGAAAAGGTATCGCTTGTTCGTGCTCTTGCCCATGCTTGACTGGAAACTGTTCCAGGCCTCGTGCAGATGGCTGAATCCTTTGTCAGCCTCCGCTCCCCGGGTGTCCTCCGCCTCATGGTTGTCCTCCGTGGCTTCCGTTCCTTGCGCTTCGCTGTTGTCAATCTCGCTGGGGTTGCCGATCTGGGAGATGATGGCGTTCACGTCCTCGATGCTTACGGGCTGCGTACCGTTGTGGCTGTGCTGCCACATCAGTTCGGCCACATGGCGCTCGATGTCCTCGGCAATCTCGTTGCCACCCTCGCGACGCATGAAGTATTGTTTCATGCTCTCGAGATAGCGGCTGAGTACTTGATAGGCGTCTTCGTCGATATTGAAGAGCTGGCCAAACATGTTGATGCTGATATTCTTTTTCATTGTTTTGTTGTTTTGCTTGTTTGTTACTGCGTCCTTAGCACGCCTACGGTATGGGACAGTTCGCTCCAGGCCTCGTTCAGTTGTTGCAGGATGTTTTGGCCCTCGGGCGTGAGCGTGTAGTACTTGCGCGGGGGACCCTGCGTGCTCTCGCGCCATTCATAACTCAGCAGCTGGTCGTTCTTCAGCCGCGTCAGCAGGGGATAGAGCGTGCCTTCCACGACGATCAGCTTGGCCTCCTTCAGCCGCTGGATGATGTCCGTGGCGTAGCTGCTCTCGCGGTGCAGGAGCAGCAGGATGCAATACTCCAACATTCCCTTGCGCATTTGTGATTTTGCATTGTCGATGTTCATGACTTTTCCGCTTGAAAG
Source organism: Prevotellaceae bacterium (assembly GCA_028723455.1). Lineage (GTDB taxonomy): Bacteria > Bacteroidota > Bacteroidia > Bacteroidales > Bacteroidaceae > Physcousia. The sequence goes on from JAQYEW010000019.1 coordinate 1,109, forward strand.
CTTCTTGTATATGGGCAAAGTTAGATAAAAATATAATACCTTGTATTACATAGTACTATTTTTATCATGTATTTTCTCATTTTTTTGCTTTCTCCTTAATTTATAAGGGAAAAAATGATTTATAAGGGGAATCGAATAAAAAATTTGGGAATATCAAAAAGAATGTGTAAATTTACACCCAAAAGCAGGAAAACTTACTAAAAAACAAACCATAATCAACCTATGAGATTGAAAAACTTACTGCTCGCAGCTGCCCTTTCGGGCGCTTCTTCCGTAATGGCGCAGGATTACACACTGAAGGTAAAGGCCACAAAGCCCGGAGCACCCGTCCAAAGCACCATGTACGGTATTTTCTTCGAAGACATTAACTTTGCCGCCGACGGCGGTCTTTATGCCGAGCTGGTGAAGAACCGCAGCTTCGAGTTCCAGCCCGATGCCCTGATGGGATGGAAGGCCTTCGGAAAGGTTACGATACAGAACGACGGCCCCTTTGAACGCAATCCTCATTATGCGCGACTGTCCTCGGCCGGTCATGGCGATTGGTGGACGGGATTGCAGAACGAAGGCTTCTTCGGTATTGGCCTCCACGAAGGTGCCAAGTACCGTTTTTCGGTGTGGGCACGCGTGCCCGACGGCAAGGAACAGAAACTGCGTGTGCAGCTCATCGACCAGAACACGATGGAGGAACGTCAGGATTTTGAGAGTAAGGACCTGACCATCAGCAGCAGGGAATGGAAGAAATATACGCTCACACTGACCAGCAACCGCACCATTGCCAAGGCGAATCTGCGCCTTTTCCTGTGCGATCCCAATGGACGTAGCGGTTCGGGCACGGTGGATGTGGAGCACGTAAGCCTCTTCCCCGTGGACACCTGGATGGGACACGAGAACGGTATGCGCCGCGACTTGGCGCAGGCGCTGTATGACATGAAGCCCGGCGTGTTCCGCTTCCCCGGTGGCTGTATCGTGGAGAGTGCCACGCTGGAAACGCGTTATCAGTGGAAGAACAGCGTAGGGCCGGTGGAGAACCGCCCCTTGAACAAGAACCGTTGGGAGAGCACCTTTACCCACCGCTACTATCCCGACTATTTCCAGACCTATGGCCTGGGCTTCTTCGAGTACTTCCAGCTCAGCGAGGAACTGGGTGCCGAACCGCTGCCCATCCTGAACGTGGGTATGGCCTGCCAGTACCAGAACTGGAACGACGAAAGTGCGCATGCCCCCGCCACCGAGGAGGGGCTGCGGGAATACATTGACGATTGTATCGACCTGATCGAGTTCGCCAACGGCCCCGTGGATTCAAAGTGGGGCAAGGTACGTGCGGAGATGGGTCATCCCGCGCCGTTCAACCTGAAGTTCTTGGGTATCGGTAACGAGCAGTGGGACGATTTCTACTTCAAGCGTGTGAAGATTGTGGCTGACGCCGTGCGCAAGGCCCATCCCGAGATTAAGATTGTGGGCACGAGCGGTCCGGATGCCGAGGGCGGAGCCTTCGACCGCGGATGGCGCGCCATGAAGGAGCAAAAGGTGGATCTGGTGGACGAGCATTACTACCGTCCCATTGATTGGTTCAAGAATGAATGGACACGCTATGACCGCTATGACCGCAAAGGCCCCAAGGTGTTTGCCGGCGAGTATGCCTGCCACGACCGTGGCAAGAAATGGAATCACAGCGGAGCCACCATTTACGAGGCAGCCTTTATGACGGGCTTGGAACGCAATGCCGACATCGTACACATGGCCACATACGCCCCCCTCTTCGCCCATGTCGAGGGCTGGCAGTGGCGCCCCGACGCCATTTGGTTCGACAACCTTTATTCCGCCAAGACCACCAGCTATCACGTCCAGGCCCTCTTCTCCGCTAACCGTGGCACCCACGTGCTGCCTCTGGAGAACAGCAATTTCCCCGCCAAAGGCGAGGACGGCGTGCTGGCCAGTGCCGTGTGGGACCAACACAAGCAGGAGTACATCGTCAAAGTGGCCAACACGCTTCCCGAGGCACGTAGCGTCAGCATTGTCCTGCAGGGCGTCAGCCGTCTGGGCCAGACCACGGCCACCACACTCGACCTCAGTCGTTATGATGCCGACAACACCCCCGCCCAGCCTACGCTCATCACTCCCGTAAGTCATACCCTACACCCCACCGGCGGGGTAATCAACCTGACCGTTCCGGGCAAAAACTTTATGGTTATTCAGGCAAGGAAATAATCGTTAATATGATTGCGATATGAAAAAGTTTTTCCTCTTTTTCCTGTTGCTCCCCCTGTTGGCGCAGGCACAGATTGATTATGCGCTGCGTCTGCGTGCTTTTGGACAGCGCATACCGCAGGAGGAGGTGTTCGTCCACATGGACAACACGTGCTACTATCTTGGCGATACCATCTTCTACAAGGTCTATAACCGCCTCAGTACGGGTCGCCCCTCCAAGCTTTCGGGCCTGCTCTATGTCGAGCTTCTGAACCAGGACGGCTATCTCGTGGAACGTCAGAAGGTGGAGATGAAGGGTGGCATGGGACACGGTTCCATCGCCCTGCGCGACACGCTCTATGGCGGCTACTACGAGTTGCGGGCCTATACGCGCTGGCAACTGAACTGGGGGCTTTATGAACATCCCCATTCCCGTCAGGCGGAGGAGTGGTTCTTCAACAAGCAGATGGCATGGGAATACTACCGCGACTACGAAAAACTCTACAGCCGTGTCTTTCCTGTCTTTGCCAAACCCACCGTCCCCGGCAGCTATGAGGAGAATATGCCCACGCGCCACCTGTCGCGCTATTTCCGGCATACCACGCCCGTTCCCAAGGCGAACATAACCTTTTATCCTGAGGGTGGCAGTCTTGTTGCCGGCACACGTCAGCGCGTGGCTTTCCAAGCCGATGACGATCATTCGGGAGAACACCTCAAGGGTACGCTCACGGTGCATGACCGTCAGGGGCGTGAGGTGGCAAAAGCATCCACGGCGAGTCGGGGACGCGGAAGTTTTGAACTGGACGTGGAGGCGGGACAAGGCTACACGGCCACCTTTCATTGGGCGGATCACAGCACCTCGTCCCCCATGCCCAAGGCAGAAGCCGAGGGCGTGTGCCTGCGTGTGTCAACCACGGACCGGGGAATCGGCCTTGGCTTGCAACGCGTGGGGAAGCCCGCCGCGACGGAATTGGGTGTTGTCGCAAGCATCCATGGCGTGGTAAAGCAAGTGAGCACCCTGCAGCCCGCCACGCAGAGCCATATCGACATTCCGGCGGACAGCCTGCAAACCGGTGTCGTCCAGATCACCGTGTATGACCAGGAGGGGCGTGTGTGGGCAGACCGCCTGGCTTTCTTCGACAAAGGCGACCTGCAACAGCAACGAATCCAGATCCACGGCCTCAACCCTGATGGCTATGCCGCCTATGCACCCGTATCGCTGAACCTGCAAGGACAGCCCGATGCCACGGTCAGTTTGGCCGTGCGCGACAACGCCAGCTCCACCTTCACCTTCGATACCTCTAATATCCTTACCGAACTGCTCCTGTGCAGCCAGATACGCGGCTACGTGGAACAGCCCGAATATTTCTTTGAGTCGCGCGACCAGGAAAATCAGCATGCCTTGGATCTGCTCTTGATGGTGCAGGGATGGAGGCGCTACAAATGGGTGGAAATGGCGTTGCCCAACGGCTTTTCCCTGACGCAACCCTACGAGCATACGGAATGGCTCTACGGACAGGTAAGTAACTACCAGACCGTGGAGAAGGAGGACCAGCTGACCGTTGCCAGCCGCAAGGCGCTGGAGGACGCAAAAATGGACGTGGATGCCGAGACACGCAAGGCGGACAAAGACGCGAAGCAGGCGGCACGCAATGAAAAGCAAAGGCAAGGGGAGGAAAACGAGGACGGGAAATCCACGCAGCAACTGCGCGAGAACAGGGAGGAAAGAGACGTGCAAGACCGGCAACAGCACCGCCTTGGCATCCTGAATAATGGCGAGGTGGCCCGTCAGCGTTTCCTGAATAACGAAGGCAACCTGAAGCGCGAGGTGCGCGTGAGAGCGGAATTCGTGCAGCCAGGTACGGAGAACAGTATGGTAGCTGGCGACCTCGTAACCAGCGGTAAGGGACTCTTCCGCATCCAAGCCCCCCGATTCTACGAAGCCTGCTATTTCTTCTTCGAGGCCAGCGACACAGCGAAATGGAAGGATGGTCAGCAGCCCATCTGGATAGCCCCGAGCGAGGACCGGAACGAACGTGTGGAATACCCCGAGTTCTTTGTCCGCCTCAGGCGTCAGTTTCCCCGATTCGTCAAGCCCTATACCTTTTATCAGAACCATCTGCCTATGCGCGGACGTCAAGGAGGGCGAAGCATCAACCTGGACAATATGGTTGTGATGAAGGAGGTAACGGTGGGTGCCAGACGTGGCGGATCACGTGGGTTTGATCCTACGCAGCCCGCCCTGGTGGTGGATGCTTACGAAGCCTTTAACGAGGTGGTGGACGCAGGTCTTTGCCCCGGCTACTTCATTGGTGGCGACCGCTTCACCTACGATGTGGCGCGTACCTATATTGGCGATATGAACCAGGAGCGCAACTACGAGCTGGAGCGACGATTCAACGGCAAGCCCACGAGTTTCAACATTCCCCAGGCCGTCCGTGAACATTATAACCATCTGCCTCGTCTGAACAAGGTCTATATCTATACCGATTACTGCCCGCGTCTGGAGGGCGACCCCAAATATACGCTAAGCAACCAACCCGAGGTGATTATTGACCTGCACCGCTATGATGATAACAGCCAGCGCTACGTCTACCGTAACCGCCGCATGGTACTTACGGGTTTCAGCGTTCCCGACGAATTCTATCATCCCTCGTATGAAAAGAAACCCTTGGGACCTCCCAAGGACTATCGCCGCACGCTCTACTGGAATCCCGAATTGAAGTTGGACGCACAAGGCAAGGCAGAGGTGCGCTTCTATAACAACGCACGCCACACGCTGATGGATGTCAGTGCCGAGGGTATGACACCGGCCGGACAACCCCTGAGCGGACAGCTGTACAGCGATGCTGCCAAATAGGACAGGGAAGGCAAAAAAACGTCCCTATATTTTGTATTGTGTGCGCTTTGCACTATCTTTGCACCCACGAAGGTCGCCCAGATGGTGGAATCGGTAGACACGAGGGACTTAAAATCCCTTGGCCTCGCGGCCGTACGGGTTCGAGTCCCGTTCCGGGCACCCATAAGAATTGCAAGCTTATCACTCGTTGATAGCTTGCATTTTTTTTGTATCTTTGCAAGCGAAAAACAACACATAATCTTAAAACTGATTTCGACAAACATGAAGAAAATGAACCACAGATGTCTTGTTCGTATGCTTGCTTGGGGTATGCTCACTTTTGGGGCAATGTCAGCAAAGGCCAAGATTGAACACTTGTTGCCCCGTGTGCAACAGCTTACAGCCACTGATGACAGCCCTTTCCTTTTGGGGCGCAGTGTGCGGTTGGAGGACGCTACCAATAACGCGATGCTCAGGCTGTTTCTCGAACAAAACCAGTGCGAGGTAAGCACAAGCGCGGAAGCGGGAGTCAGCGTTCAGTTAGTAAGTAATATTGAAGGAGTCTATGACTTTGAACTGGCGGGCTTTCCCAATGAAGGGTATGCGCTGGAGATTACAAGCGATCAGGTGCTGGTTCGTGCCATCACGGAAACGGGAGTAACGCGTGCCGCCCAAACGCTGATGCAGCTGGCGCAAGGGTGGGACGGCACTCCGGCTTTGGAAGCAATCAGCCTGAAGGACTGGCCAGCCTTCAAACTGCGTGGCTTTATGCACGACGTGGGTCGGTCGTACGTAAGCGTGGATCAGCTGAAACGACAGATTGATATGCTTGCGCGCTTCAAGGTGAATGTTTTCCACTGGCACCTGACCGAAAACCAGGCCTGGCGCTTCGAAGTAAAGCAATATCCCCAACTTACCCATGCCTCCTCAATGACGCGCTATGCGGGACAATACTACACGCAGGAACAATGTCGCGAGGTACAGGAGTTTGCCTGGGAACGTGGCGTAATCATTATTCCGGAAATTGATATGCCCGGCCACAGTGCGGCTTTCAGGCGTGCGATGGGGCATGGCATGCAGACGGAACAGGGCGTGGCTGAATTGAAAAACATCTTGGATGAGGTGGCCGCTGTGTTCGACCGCAGCACCTACATTCATATCGGGGCCGACGAGGAGTCGATAACTTATCCTAACTTCCTGGAAACGATGATTGACAAGGTGCATGCGCTGGGTCGCAAGGTGGTGGTGTGGAATCCCATCCGAGGCGTTAATATCGCTGCCCTGAAGGTGGACATGACGCAGATGTGGAGTACTGGCGGACGAGCAATCAACGGCGTGCCCAACATTGATTGCCGCTACAACTATACCAACCATTTCGATGTCTTCGCCGATTTGGTGGGCATTTACAAGAGTAATATCTATTACAAGGACAAGGGGGATGCCAGTGTGCCAGGATTTATCTCGGCACCCTGGAACGACCGTAAGACACCTACAGAGGCAGACATCATGCGTCAGAACAATGTCTATGCCGTAACCATCGCCTCGGCCGAGCGCGCCTGGGCAGGCGGGGGCAGGCGGTACATCGAGACGGGAGGTACCTCTTTGCCCAACAGTGGCGAGGAGTATGCCGAATTCGCCGATTGGGAGCGACGTTTCCTGTTCCACAAGCACCATACCTTTGATGCCGCAGAGCGTATGCTGATTCCCTATGTGAAGCAGACACAGGTGCGCTGGCGCATCACCGATGCCATGCCTAATGACGGCAATGCATCAACCGTGCTTCCTCCCGAAACGGAGGGGCCTCGGAGCAGTTACACCCTGAACGGACAGGTCTATGGCACGCGACTGGCTACTGGTGCCTCCGTCTATCTGCGCCATACCTGGGGCTCCATCGTTCCCTCGCTCTTCAGTAATCCCCAACCGAACAATACGGCCTACGCCTGGACCTATGTCTACAGCCCTGACGACCGCACGGCGGGTGCGCTCATCGAATTTCAGAACTACGGCCGCAGCGAGAACGACAAAGCCCCCGAGAACGGCTGGTGGGACCGCAAAGGCTCACGCCTGTGGGTCAACGACAAAGAGGTAATGGGTCCCAGATGGGACAACGCAGGTGTGAGCATCCATTCGGAAGTGAACCTTAGAAACGAGAACTTCACGGCGCGCAAGCCTACGGAGATCGCTTTGAGGCAGGGCTGGAACAAGGTGTTTCTCAAACTTCCCTATGTAGCCGCCGATGGGGTACGACTGAACAAGTGGATGTTTACCTTTGTCCTTACGGATGTAGAGGGACGTGAAGCGATGACTGACCTGGTGTATTCCCCCAGCCAACTCCTGGACACGCAGGCCGAACTGGCGGCTGCGGCTATCGATGAGGCTCGCAGCCTGATTCGTAAGAATGTCTCGGAACGTCCCGGCTATTATGTTCCCGCTACGGCAGATGCCTTGAACGCTATCTTGGATGCTATTGAAACCACCTTGAACGAGGAAATGACAGAGCCTGAGCGTGCCGCTCAGATTGCCAGCATCAGCGAGGCCGTGGAGCGCTTCCTCCAATCGCTTGGTACAGCCGCTGTTTCGCTGCCTTCGGCAACAACGTCCACCGAACGTTACAGTTACAGCCTCTCCACGCCTTTGCGCGGCAACCGATATGCCACCTCTACGGGAACGGGCAGCAAGGTCTATGGCACAGGAGGCCTGTCGGAGCAAGGAAAATGGCAGTTCGTAAGGCGTACGGACGATACCTTCGATATCGTGAATGTAGCTGACGGCAGCCACCTCTCGCCAAACAGCGCGAACAATACTTCGCTGAGAACCTCGGCAACCAGACCTTCACGGGGATGGACCTTGAGGAAGAGTGACGAGGTGGGCTACATGATTATAACCAGTGGTAATGTGGAAATGAACCAGACGAACCTTACGGACAATGCCACGAAGGGGTACTACGTATATAACTGGGGTGGGGGGACAAACGTCAGTGATATGGGTTGTAAGTATAAAATAGAACTTGTCGACCATACGGTGCTATACCCCGACAACCCGAATACAGGAATGGAAGCCCTCCCGGTAAACGGGACGTCTTTGCCTGTTTTCGACCTCGGCGGACTGCGTGCCGGCCATCAGCCCCACAGCGGGGTGTATATCCGCGGCGGCAAGAAAGTGCTTATTCAGCGCGACGAATCACGTCAACGACGTGGCTGCCGGCGCCGATAAGTTCGGGACGTTCGGAGATACATTTCTGATATTCGATGAAACGGGCAAAGGTGGTTTCGCTCATCTGATTGAGGCGCGTACGCATATAGTCGGCCGCGCCGTCGGGAGAAAAGATGGTCAGGCGGGTTAGTCCGGCCTTTGCGTTGAGGCGGTTGATGTCCTCCAGACGTACATAGTCGTAGAGTTCGTCTTCCTGACAGCGTACATGATAGTCCTGGTCCACGAGTCCGCGCCGTAGGAGGTCGTCAATGCGGTCCTCGTCGAAACAATAGGAGAGGATGCTGTACTCGTTCATCAGATAGGCAACGAAAATCAGTCCGCCGGGCTTTGTTACGCGCTTGGCCTCCAGCAGCGCCTTCAGTTTGTCTTCCTCGCTGATAAGATGGTAGAGAGGGCCAAGAAGAAGGGTGGTATCGGCCGTAGCATCGGGCAGGAAACTCAGGTCGCGTGCATCGCCCTGTACCACATCCGCCTTGGGTTCGCGTTTCAGGAACACCTGGATATTGCGATTCACCAGTTCCACGGCCTTGACACGGTACCCTTCGGCCATCAAGGCAGAGGTGTAGCGTCCCGTACCGGCTCCGATGTCCAGGACGAAGTCTTCGGGATGCAGGAAACGCCGCAGGTGGTGCATGGTAGTTTCAAACTCCACCATGCCGTGGCGACGCTGGAGACGCAGGTCCTCGGGGTGTTTGTTGTAATGCTTTTCGATATGGCTTAGTGTCATGTCTTTTCCTGTTTTGATAAAAGGAGGATTTGCATACAAGCACATCCTCCTTTGTCTTATTCTTCTGTTTGTTGGTCGCTGGTCTCGGTGTTCTTACGAGCCTTACGTTGACGGCGCTGGCGTGAGTTCTCCTTTTGTCGTTTAGGTTGCTCTTTATCCCCTGTATCGGGCGATTCTTTCGTTTCCGTTACGGTGGAATCCGTGGAGGCTTGCTCCGCCACCTTCTTCTTGCGCTGGCGGCGTTTGCGTTTGGCCGGCTCTTGGGCTTCCTCTGCCTTGTCAGCAACTTGCGTGTCGGTATCGGGGGTCGGTATGTCATCGACAGGCACGTCGGGCAGCATGCTTTCGGGACGTTCGTCCATGGCGGTGCGCCGGCTCTTGGCCAGGAATACGGCTTCTTCCAACTCTGTGTGCTGCTTCAGGTTCTTCAGGGCTTCGCGGGCGGCCATTTGCTGGCTTTCCTTCTTGCTGTAGCCCCTGCCTGTGCCGCAATTCACGCCCTCTATGACGAGGTCTGTTTCAAAGGTAGGCGATGCGGTGCCTTCCTTGCCTTCTTTCACCAGGTCGAAGTTGACGCGCACACGGTTCTTTTGGCTCCATTCCAGAAGTTTGCTCTTGAAGTTCACCTCCTTGTAGGCCACCTTGTCGATGTTCACCAGGCTCTTGAGGATACGGCGCTCCATGAATCGCATGCAGGCATCATAGCCACGGTCCTCGTACACGGCACCCACCAAGGCTTCGAATGCATTGCCCAGCAGATTGCTGTTGTGCGTGTTGTGTACGGCGTCGCTGCTGCGCACCAGTTTGTCAATGCCAATCTCCAGACCTATTTTATTCAGGCTTTCGCGCTGCACAATCTTGCTGCGCGTATTGGTCAGGAAACCTTCGCTCTTGCCCTTGAAATGGTGGTAAACGATGTCGCCCACCACGGCATCCAATACGGCATCACCCAGAAATTCCAGACGTTCGTTGTTCTGTTTCTGGCCTTGGTATTTGCGTCCATAGGCTGATTTGTGCATCAGCGCCTGTTTGTAGAGCTTTATATCGCCAGGCAGGAACCCCAGGATGTCGTATAACGAGCGACGAAGCTCCCCGTCTTTTTGGAAGGGGAGCTTCAGTCTGTTGATAAAGTCTTTGCAACTCACGTTACTTATGCCTCGTACTTCTTGAAGATGGCACACGCATTATGACCGCCAAAACCGAATGTGTTGCTCAGGGCGGCACGAACGGTGCGCTCCTGGGGTTTGTTGAACGTGAAGTTCAGGTTATAGTCGATGTTGGGATCCTCGTCGCCCTCTTCGTGGTTGATGGTGGGAGGAATAATATCGTTCTGTACGCTCAGCACGCTGAACATGGCCTCAATGGCGCCTGCGGCGCCTAACAGGTGGCCTGTCATGCTCTTCGTAGAGCTGATGTTAAGCTTATAGGCATGTTCGCCGAAGAGAGCCTGAATGGCCTTTACTTCGCTGATGTCGCCAACGGGAGTGCTGGTGCCGTGGACGTTGATGTAATCAATGTCCTCGGGTTGCATGCCGGCATCCTCCAGGGCGTTCTGCATAACCAGCTTGGCACCCAGACCCTCGGGGTGAGAGGCTGTGATGTGGTGAGCGTCGGCACTCATGCCTGCACCTGCCACCTCGGCGTAAATCTTCGCACCGCGGGCTTTGGCATGCTCCAACTCCTCCAGGATGAGGCAAACGCCGCCCTCGCCCATCACGAAGCCATCACGGCTGGCGCTGAAGGGACGGCTGGCCTTCTGAGGCTCATCGTTGCGGGTGGAAAGGGCGTGCATGGCAGTGAAGCCACCGACACCACCGGGATAGATGGCAGCCTCGGCACCACCGCTCACGATGACATCCGCCTTACCCAAGCGAATCAGGTTGAAGGCGTCGGCCAGGGCGTTCGTGCTGCTGGCGCAAGCGCTGGCGGTGATGTAATTGGGGCCGTGGAAGCCGTACTTCATGCTGATGTGTCCTGCTGCGATGTCGCCAATCATCTTGGGAACGAAGAAGGGGCTGTACTTGGGACCCTGCTCCTCGCCTGTGCGTGCATAGTTCCATTCTTCAGCCTCGAAGGTGTTCATACCGCCGATACCTACGCCCAGCACAACACCGATGCGGTTCTTGTTGATCTGTTCCAGATCCATCCGGCTGTCCTCAACAGCCATCTGAGCTGCTGCCATGGCGAAAAGGCAGAAGGGGTCCATCTTGCGGGCTTCTTTTTTGTCGACGTAGGCGGTGGCGTCGAAGTTCTTAACTTCGCAGGCGAAGGTGGTCTTGAACTTGCTGGCATCGAAGTTGGTGATTGGGCCGGCGCCGCTCACGCCTGCCAGCGCGTTCTTCCAGGTTTCCTCCGCAGTGTTGCCAATGGGCGTAACGGCACCCAGGCCGGTTACGACTACTCTTTTCAATTCCATTGTCTTTCTTTACTTCCTTTTATGGTTAAAAAAAGACACACGAACATACGGACAAGATAGGTACTCCTAAACGGAATACCTATGCGTGTGTCCGTATGTTCGTATGCCTTTCGACAATTCTTATCGTGGCTTAGGCTACGTGCTCCTTGATGTAGGTGATAGCGTCGCCTACGGTAGCAATCTTCTCTGACTCGTCATCGGGAATAGTGATACCGAACTCGGTCTCGAAAGCCATAATCAGCTCTACGGTCTCCAAAGAGTCAGCGCCCAGGTCCTGAGTGAAGCTGGCGGTTTCTACTACGTCAGCCTCGTCAACGCCCAACTTCTCAACGATAATCTCTTTTACTTTTGCTTCCAAATTTTCCATAATTGTAACTTAAGTTGTTATGAATTTTCTTTTTAATTAGCTACCTAATAACATCAGATAGGTTTTTTCAAGGTGCAAAGTAACAGCGATTTTCTCACATGACCAAATATTTAGCGTAAAAAGTGCATTTATATAGCACATTTTGCGTGTTTGTGTGCAATAAAATCGTGTTTTTTAGGTTTGCTCGCGTCGTAAAGGATAATCTCCGCGCAGTTTTTCAAACAGCTGAGGCTGTTTTTTCAGTCGTTCGCTGTCGTCCTGTGGATTGTAGAGGGCGAGTTCGGGAGAGCGGGCCGAAGAAGGAAGGTGGGCTTTAGGCAGGTCAATCTTGAAGGTCATGCTTTTCAGGGTTTCCATTCGTTCTTTGCCGAGGTCGTCGTGCTGAAGAAGATAATCGCGTACGGCCTCGAGGCTCATGCGCGTGGCGTTGGCTTTGCCATCGGCGCTGTAGCCGGCGATGTGGGGTGTGCCCAGATAAACCTTTTCCAATAAGGAAAGGCGGATGTCGGGTTCGTTTTCCCAGGTGTCAATGATGGCCTGGGCGATGCGTCCCTCGTCCAGTGCGGCTTCCAACGCTTCGTTGTCCACGACCTCTCCGCGGCCGCAGTTGATAAGCAGGGGGCGGCGGCTCAGGTGGTGCAGAACGGCATCATTGAAGAGATGGAAGGTAGGGTGAGGCCCGGAGAGGGTGAGCGGCGTGTGGATGGTAATCACATCGCACTGCGTTTGCAGTTCCGCCAGCGTGCTGAAGCCAGCCGCACCTTCTGCCGCCGCGCGTGGAGGGTCATTTAACAAGATGCGGCACCCTAAGGGCTGCAGGGCCGCATGTACGGCACGTCCTACGTTGCCAACGCCTACGATGCCCACGCAAAGATCGCTTAGGCTGACTTTCTTTTCCATAGCCCACAGCAGGAGGCTGTTGCGCACATACTGCCCTACGCTGGTAGCGTTGCAGCCCGGGCAGTTGGCCCATCGGATGCCTGCTTTTTCAAGATAATCCACATCCAGGTGGTCGTAGCCGATGGTTGCCGTGGCGATGAACCTCACGCGGCTTCCCTCCAGCAGCTCGGCGTTGCAGCGGGTGCGCGTGCGCACAATTAGTATGTCGGCATCTTTCACGTCCTTGGCGGTAATCTCCGCTCCGGGCAGATAGACCACCTCGTCTGCCAGTTTTTCCGCCAGTCCCTTGATATAGGGAATCTTATTGTCAATAACAGCTTTATTCATTTTTGTATTCATGTTCCTTCCTGCAAATTATGTGCGTTCGTCCCGAAGGCATCCCGAAGGCATCCGGAAGAAGGAAAGAGAATAAACATTCATCTTGTCGCTTTGGCTTCTGTATGTTTGTTTATTTTTTCCTCCTTGCCGTACGGAGTGCTCCCTCCAGTTGTCGCATCAAATCCCGCTTTTGTGCGTTGGGGTTGTACACGAAGCCTTCGAAAACCAGGATGCGGCGTGCCAGTGTGTCCGTGTGGGCCAAGGCCACGAAAGGACCGCCCATAAAGCCCCCGTGCAATGCCCACAGACCGCGCATTTCCTTCACTGTTTCCCCTTTCATTCTAAGATTGCGTTCGATGATTGCGGGACGATTCTCCAAACCTCGGGCTGTGGCCATCCATTGTTGTCCGGTGCTCCCCGGTATGTTTTTTTGCAACACGCTATCGCGTTTGTCGGCAAAGACATCGATGCTGAGCGGCTGCCCGTCCCAGGGGAAGCTGTAGTAGAGGAAATTCATGTCCTCGACATTGCGGTTGGTACTCCCCCAGAGGAAGTCTTTTTCGCGCTTCGTAGCCGTCAGGACGGCAGGCACCTGAATGCTATACCCTGCAGTGCTTTGCAACTCTTGGTAAACTTTCGGGCTGAACTCGCCTTGACGCCTCAGTGAAGCGGCCATGCGTTCGGCCTGAAAATCCAGCAGCAACCATTGGATGGCCTCACGTTGCTCGCTCAGCCAGCGGCGCATGCTCTTGTGGTCGGGGGCGGTTACGTGTATCTGAATTTGCGGCTGTGCCTTCACGTTATAGGCGACGGCCAGGCGTGGGCGCGGCAGTCGTGCGTCAACGTGAAAAATCACTTGGCTGTGCATCATCTCGAAAGCGGGTGTCAAAGTGCGTGGTGTCAGGTTGTTCGTACGGAAAATCATCTCGTCTGTTCCCAGCCCGGGCATTTGCCCCTCGGTAATGAGGAGAATGCTGTCGTGTAAATCGCTCTGTAACAATTCGGGGTCGCACACCACCAGCAGTTCGCTTACCAGTCCTTTGCTGGCGGGCAACTGTTTTTGCTTCGTGTCTTTGCTGCCGCATGCCCCTAACAGGAACAGCAGGCCCAGTAATGCCGTGTGTCTCATAGTGCAAAGTTAAGGAAAAAGCCCTATCTTTGTACGTGATTAGTATTACAAAAGAGATGGAAGACGAAAAAGCTTATCTGGACAAATTCGAGCAGACCCTGGTTCAGAACCTTGTACAGCTATGTTCCGGATGGAACCGTTTGGGCGGCCAACTCCTGGCCAGTGAGGATTTGGACGCGCTGTGGGAACCCATAGCCGAGGGATATATGCCCGATGGGGTGCGCGAGATTGCCAAGTATCCTACCGTCAGTTTGGGCTGGATGATGTACATCGGCATGGCGTTAGGACATCTGTGGGACAAGGACTGGAAGCGCGTGCAGAAACAGGAGGATGTGTACGCCTTTTTGCGTGAGCCTCGTGGTTTTGGTGCCATGGACGAGCATATTGCCGAAGATATCCTCAAGCTGAATCCCGGAGAGGCGGAAAAACTGGAGGAAGTGGTGCGCACCTGTGCCACAGTGGCACTGACGCAGATTCGGCGCGAGGGTGTGGAACCTCAAAGTCCCATGGCTTTCCATATCTATGTCCGTGCGATTCATGCGCTCTATGTCGTGGGTATCGCTGTCGAACTGTTTCGTATGGGATATAAGTTCACCCAGTCCTAAATGCGATGGCAATGCAGAAGGGCGTGGCTGTTGTCGGCCATGGTAGTGGCGAAGAGATAGTCGGGGCCGCCCTCTTTCAGTTTTAATTGCCGGCGCAGGGCATCTACCGTGCCCGGGAAGTTGCGCAGGGTCAGGTTTGCCTGTTTCATCCCGCGCAGTCCGCGCAGGCTTTTCTTGCTGAAGTCCATTTGTCGCACAAGACGCATGATGCGTCCGTGGGCTTGCAGTGTTTGCACCAAGGTCTCCTCCTGTGTGATGAAGAGATTACTCATGGGATGCACTTTGGCCAGACCGTTTTCTTGGGCGAAGGCATCCTGTAGTTGTGTCTTGAGCAGGCTGGCACCCGGTTCGAAAAGCAGGCAGCCGCCGGGGAGCACGCTTTCCGCCAGTTGGGGTGTTCCCCCTTCTGTCTTTGAAAAGCAGGCCGTTTGCACATGACCTTTCTTGTCTGTGCTTAGGTTGGCGGCAATGCGTCTGGCCATGCTTGCGTAGCCAGGCGCAATAATCAATAGCAGTTCCTTGCATTCCCCCCGCACGCTGATGGCATGCACCTCGCTTACGCCCTCCACTTGGCGCAGCGTGGAGGCGATATCCAACATGGGCGATAGTTTGATGACAATTAGTTTGCATTTCTGCCATAGGGGCTGCAACTCCAGAATGTTGGGTGTACAGTCCGCTAAGGCCACTGTTTTCTGCCCTGTAGCGTCGCGGCGTGCGGGATCCAGAAACAGGACCGTATCCGTGCGTTGCCATAGGGCGGCATCGGGACACGCTGTGTTTACAACCTCGGCCCGGGGCAGTCCCAAGAGTGGTAGGTTGTGGGCAGCCAAATCACACAGGTGGGGCAGGCGTTCTATGTAGATGCTTTCGTGGAACAAGGGGGCCATGGCACTGAAGTCCACGGCCAATCCCCCTGTCATGTCTACCAACCGAATGCGGTCGTCCGGTGTGAGCCGGCTTTCCAGAAGTTGGCGTTTGTATTGCGCCGTTTCCCAACTGCTGCACTGTTCCATGCTGAGGCGGGGAGGATAGTGTATCCCTTCTGTGGCCGCCCAATGGGGCAGTTTGCGTTGAGCCGTCCGGTAGCCCTCAATCTGTTGGGCGCACCAGGGCAAATCTACTCCCTCTGGAGCGCGACGCAACAACAGCAGGCGTACATCGTCGCGTAAGTGTTCATGTATGAACGCTTCGTTGTCCAAGGTTTGTCGCTTATTTCTCCTCTTGGATTTCCTCTGCCTCCCGGGCGTTCTCCGCCTTTTTCTGAGCCAGGTAATTGGGCAGGTCAAGACCCGCTTGCTCAAACAGCTCACCCATGGGAGGGATGCTCTTCATGAGGCCGGATACGAAATTCGCCGTACTGGTCTTGCCGTCGCCGCCAGCACCGCCGTTGGTGTCCCATACCGTAACCTTGTCAATCTTGATGCCCTTGATGGCATCCACCTGGGTCTTCACCAGTTCTGGCAATTTCTCCAGCAGGAGCAGGGTATAGGCCTTCGTTGCGTCTCCGCCGGCGGCCTTGATCATCTGGTCGTAGCCCTCGGCTTGCTTCGTCAGCACTTCGTACAAACCCTTGGCCTCGGCTTCCATCTTGGCAAAGATGGCGTCAGCCTCACCCTTGGCGTTCACACGTTTTTGCTCTGCTTCGGCCTCGGCAGCCAGCACAAGACGCTGTTTCTCGATTTCCTGGGCCACGATGACGTTGGCCGTCTGTGTGCTGCGGTCGCGGTCGGCACGCGCTTCCTCGGCTTTGCGCTCGGCGGCGTATGCCTCTTCCAAAGCCTGGGCCTGTGCCACTTTCTCGGCGGCGATGGCCTTGCGTTGCGCCTCGGCTTCGCGTTCGCGACGGTTGGCGTTGCTGTTTGCTACGGCAATCTTGGCTTCGTTCTCGCCGGCCACGGCTTGCGCGTCGGCCTCGGCGGTGCGGATACGTGTCTCGCGGACGGCCTCTGCCTTACCGATTTCACCTACCTTTTCTTGTTCGGCAACGCGCACCTTGGCCTCGTTGATGGCCTTGGCGGCAGCCTCTTGTCCCAGGGCTTCGATGTATCCGCTCTCGTCCTTGATGTCTGTTACGTTCACGTTGATCAGGCGCAGGCCGATTTTCTTCAGTTCCACCTCTACGTTGGCACTGATGGCTTCCAGGAATTTGTCGCGGTCGCTGTTCAGTTCCTCAATGCTCATGGTGGCGATTACCAGACGCAGCTGGCCGAAGAGGATATCGCGGGCCAGTTCCTGAATCTGCGTGGCGGTAAGACCCAGCAGGCGTTCGGCGGCGGCCAGCATGGTGTCTGGTTCTGTGGAGACACCCACCGTGAAGCGACAGGGCACGTCCACACGGATATTCTGGCGGCTGAGCGCGTTTGTCAGGTTGGCGTCGATGCTGATGGGGGTCAGACTGAGATAGGCATAGTCCTCAATGATGGGCCATACGAAAGCGCCGCCACCGTGGTAGCACTTGGCACTGCGGTTCGCGCCCTTGGCACCGCCATAAACAACGAGCACTTTGTCCGAGGGACAACGACGATAGCGGTTGATGAGTGCCATGAAAAGGAACAGGCACACAACCAGAAGGATAAGGATGAAGGTTAGTTCCATAGTGAATTAGTGAGTAGTGGATTAGTGAGTAGTGGATTGGTGAAGTAGTGGATTGGTGAATTGGTGGATTGGTGAATTGGTGGATTGGTGACTCGTATTATATAGTTTCAACAAGTAGGGTGTGGCTGTCGATGACTTCTGTGATTCGCACGCGGCTGCCGCTTTTGAGGTGTTCACCCTCCGTCATGGCGTCGATTTCCAAGACAGAACCGTGGTAACTGAGCTGCACCTTGCCGACGCCTTCGCGCCGGGCGGGAATACGCAGATAGACGCTGCACGTCAGTCCCACACATTTTTCAATATGGAAATTGCCGTTGGTTTGGATCTTACGCAACTGTCCCCACATCAACATAAAGACACCCACGAACAGACAGCCACACAGCAAGGCCACAATACTCAGCAGCAAGGGGTTTTTTACAGCACCGCTAAAGCATACGCCACCCCATCCCAAGCCTAAAAGGAAATTGACGGCATTGCGGACGGAGAACAGGCTCAGGGCACCACCGGCATCCATGGTATCACCGTTAGCGTCGCCGGCGATGTCTGCGTCAAAGTCGCTGTCGGTATCTCCGATGCCGATGAATGTGAGCACCATCTGAATCAGGAACACGACACTGGCGGCAATGGCTATGCCCCAGTAAATGCGCATCGTTGTAGGAAGCGCGTTGTAGGAATCAAAAATGCTTATCATAGCGGTAAGTATAATATGGTTTCCCAAAGTTAGCGAAAAAACAATTCTTTCGCAAAAAAATATGAAAAAAATGACAGCATAAAAGCCGGCGCAGTCATTTTCCGTGTGCCGGCTTTTGTGCTGTCATTAAAAAGATAGCCTGTTTCTTACACCAGGTGGCTGATGAGCGTTTCGCGGTCGCCGTAGAGGTAGTCTATGACGGGAATCTCAATCATCGTATAGCAACCGGGCTGCTGCTTCATGGTGGCGCGGGCGCAGTTTACCAACACCTGAGCCGTAAGGGCGGGGTTGTTGATCTTCATGTTGAAGGAGAAAAGCTGGTTGTGCGTTTGTGCGCTGACGCCTTTGCGCACCATCTCCACACCATGACCCACGTCGTTGATGTCGGCTACCGAGGGCACTTGCTTCACGTGCGTTTCGTCGTTCACGAAATAGGGATCGGCCTTCACCTTGGCTTCTACGCTTTTGAAATCAACGCCGTCTTCCAGTTCCACGTACACCATACGACGGTGGATGCCTGTGCCCAGGGGGATGGTGATGCTCAGGGCGTCGCGCACGCCTTCAATGGCTTTCACAGCCACGCTGTGCCCCATGGAGCGGCCGGGACCGAAATTGGTGTAGGTTACTCCCTGAGGGGCAAGACCTTCCAACAGGGTACGTACTACGCTGTCAGAACCCGGATCCCATCCTGCGGAAATGATGCTTACGGCCTTGCCTTCCTTGGCCACTGGCATCAGGGCACGGCGAAGGTCTAAGATAGAAGTGTGGATGTCGAAACTGTCCACGGTGTGAATACCCATGCTCAGCAGCTGTCGGGCGTATTCTTCTACCTTACGGGTGGGCGTAGCCAGGATGGCTACATCCACGTGCCCCAATTCCTTGATATCTTTTACTACGGCGATTCCCTGGAGTTCCTGGGGACAGTTCTCTGCACCGTTGCGGCGTACTACGCCTGCTACTTCCATGTCGGGGGCAGCCTGAATGGCTTTCAGGGCATACTGGCCAATATTGCCATAGCCCACAATTGCTACTTGGATCATATTTTAGTGGATTAGTGGATTAGTGAATTGGTGGATTAGTGAATTGGTGAATTAGTGAGTAGTGAGTAGTGAGTAGTGAGTAGTAAGTGGTGATTAGTGAGTGGTGGGTGGTGAATTTACTCGTCCGCAAGGAACATGGGGTCCCAGGCGGGTAGGGGGATGGGCTTTTGGTTCATCATGCTTAGGATACGTTGGGGAATGTATTTCTTGTTAACCACCACGCGGAACATGTATTCTCGGAACCATTCGTCGGTCATAATCAGGAAGCCCTTGTGGCCGTAGGTGGGTCCCCAGGAGTTCTCAACCTTCCATTTCTTGGGCTGCCCCTTGTCGTCCAGATCCACGCCGGCGAGGGTCATGGCATGACTGCTGCCGCTGTCCAAGGTTTGGATGCGTTGTTTCTTGTTCATGCCGAAGGTGGTGCCCAGGAGACTGCTGTAGTCATAGTTGTTAACGTCCAGCAGACCGTTGTCGCGGTTTAGCTGTTTGCCCACGTCGCAGCTGAAATACATCTGTGTGCTGTCCTTGAGGCTGGCGATGGCCACTTCGTTGATATCCTCCATGGGCAGGTTGAGGTAGAGCCAGTTGTGTCCCTCGTAGGTGTGGCGGTCCATGTCGATCTCATATACCTTATTATATGGGCGGCTGGGATCGTTCATGAGCATCACGTAGTCCGTTTGCAGGTTGTCGTCCGTACCGCAGGCCTCGGCGTAGAAACTTAGAGGGGTGTATTCCTTGGGGGCTGACGTATGCCGTCCGTTCTTGTCGCGGGGAGCCCACATAAAGCTTTGGACGGGCTCACCATAGGCCAGGGTGAGCATGCTGTAAACGGTCTTCAGCTGTTCCGTCTTGTAGGCTTCCAGCTGCTTGACGCTCTTGCCCGCTGCGGCCTGCTCGCGCAGGTTGATGGCAATCTCGCGCAGCTTGCGCTTGAGGTGCCCGTTGAATTCGTCCGTGTTGTTGCTGACATAGGTCTCGGCCATCACCTCCGTGGGCACCAGTCCGTACTTCGTTACCAGGTCGGCAACGCCCGTATAGGTGCCTCCGTCGCTCAAGGGGTGCTGCATCAACCACACCACCTGGCGGCTGTCGATGGCTTCCTTGCGCGTGTCGATGATGCTTTGCAGGAAGAGGTTCGCCTTCTCCAGTTGGTCGTAAAAGAAGAGGTGGCACTGGCTGAAGGTGATGCCGGGCTGACCCAAGCGCTTGGCAGCCTTGTGGCGCAGCACGTTGAAGCCCGTAAACATCCAGCAGCGTCCGCTGCTCTTCTGGTCCGTGATACCTTCGTTCAGCGTCTCGTGGCTGAAATAGGTGTCCAGGGCGTTGGGGTTGTTGGGCTTGAGTGCCATCTTCTTGATGGGCGTGTTTTGGATGGCACCTGCCAAACCGCGTTGGGCGGCATTGGTCTGCTGGCGCAGTTGGCCAAGCACCTGGGGCGTGATCTCGCTCTGTGCGCTTAGGGAGGCGGTGCAGAGCAGCAGCATAGTGGTAAGGGAATGTCTCATCATAAATGCTTTTTGTCTTTTTGACTGTTTTCTGGACGCAAAGTTAGCAAAAAGATAGATTTCTTCAAAGAAATGAAAACAAAAAGTGATATTGTATTTAAAAATTTTGTTTTTATGATACTATTATTTTGACTTTTGTTGCATTATGTAAAAATCCCCACCGACAATTTTGCCGATGGGGATGGGTTGTTGATGGTTATTAACTTACCACATAAAACCGAATCCTGACTTCTCTTCCTCCCAATCCATGAAGGAACGGCCTTGGGCTGGCTTTGTTTCGTTTGCTGCGGTATCAGAGAGTCCCAGCAGCAGACTGTCCTGAGCATTTACAAGGATGGTTTTAAGTTTGGGTGTCAGATATGCTTTGTTTTTCATAACTTGATTATTGATGATAAATGGTTACTTGACGATTACCTTCGTGCCGTTTACGATATTCACGCCCTTTTGCAGTTTGGGAAGCTTACGTCCGTTCAGGTCGTAGATTTCTGCCTTGTTGTTGGTCAGAGCCTCCAGTGCTTGGATGGCGGTGGTGCTATTGTCCGCAAAGTTGATGAAGGCACGGCCTCCTGCATTGGGAGCGTTCAGGTAAGCGCGGTAGGCAGGAACAGAGGGCTGCTTGCCTTCTACGACGATAAAGAAGTTTTGCCTATCCTCGTCGTTGGTTTGCAGTACATAGCTGCCTACGGGAGCCTGCGTCTGGGCGAATACGCCTGTCAGCGTGTTGCCGGTAGTGGCGGTGGCGGTGAGGTCGGCGTCGAGTACGGCTTCAAAAACTTGGTTGGCATCCGTTGCCTGGAAGATATAGGCTGTACCTTTGGCCAGATTTGTGCCTTCGCTTACTTCGGCAAGTTCAACCACCTTGTCGTTTACGGTTGCGGTGTACGCCTTGGCACCGCTCTTCACCCTGGCGTTATAGGGCAGGCAGATGGTGCCGTACTTGTTGGCGGCAGCATCACGGGGAAGGTCGGCAAGCTCAATGCAGATAAGCTCTGCGTTGCCGATGCAGGCCCAGTCGCTTCCGCCGGCATGGTGCAGGCCGATTTCTACGCTCTGTCCTGCGGCCACTTCAATGGGGTCGGTCAGGCTGGCCAATGCCTGTTCTGCGTTCATCAGGATTTCCGTGGCCTGGTTGCTGCCGCTTTTGATGTAGATGTGGTCGCCGGCACGGTTGTTGCGGGTGAAGGCAACGGCGCGCAGGGCGTACTTGCCGGCTGGCAGGTTGTTCACTGTCTGGTAGATGTTTCCTTCGCCCAGGCCGCCGCTTCTCCAACATTCAGCCAGGTATTGGGATGTTTTGGTGTAGTCCATGGTGCTGGCGGGGCTGTTCACGGTCTGGTGGTTGGCAGGGTTCAGCCCTTCGGTGTATGTCCAGCCGTCGGGCATGGTATTGTCTGTGGTGGCGGTTGTTATCACGGCGTTCGTCGCGAAAGCGCTGGCCTTGTATTTGCTATTGGCTATCCCGCGAGTGTAGGTGCGGTAAGCGTCGCGCAAGCTGTTGGCGGAGGTGTTGCATTCGTCGTTGCTGAGCGTTCCGGCCTCATAGCCCGTCTTGGCGTTGTTGAGGGCATCGTAGCCTGTGCTCTCGTAGGCGGTGCGTATGGGGTACTTGTCCATCTGTGCTTTCAGATAGGCATAGGCGTTGGCGCTGTTTTGCGCGGGAACCATGGCATTCAGCAATGCGGTGATTGCGGCCATTTTGTCCGTGGCGGTGGCCAGGGCATTCTTGGCATTATCCAGCGCAGCCTGTACGTCCGCCTTCATCTGGCCTAAAGCCTCGGCGGCGGCCACGGCCTGGCTGGCAGCCTCATCTGCGTTGGCAGCGTATGTCATGCGGAAACTGTCGAAGCAGATCCAGTTGCCGGTGCAGTTTTGTAATTTGGTGCCGATGGTCAGTTCTTGTCCTGCGGTGAGTTCTACGATGACGCTGTATTTGCTGGCGTAGCCAATCTCGGTCTGTTGGGTGTTGGCGGTCAGGAAGAATCCGCCTGTTGCAACGCTGGCGTCCCCTTGCTGGATGTTCTGTGCGTCCACCGAGAGGGTATAAATGCCGGCAGGCAGCCCCAGAAGGGTTTGGGTGAAGGTGCCGTCGGTAAGCACGTTGCTGGCACTGTTGCTGGGTGTCCATTTCTCTGCAAAGGGACCTACGCAGAGGGCGAAGTTGCCGTTGTTGGCGGCGTTGCCACCGTTACTGCTGCTCCATCCCGTGGTGCTGGTTCCGTCAAAGTCGGGGTTCACGATCAACGAGGTGAAGTCCTTGTTGCCGGCATCCAGCAAAGCCTGGGCGGCGGCGGTGGTAGCGTATGCCGTTGCAAATCGGTTGGCTTTCTCGGTAGTGGCGGCCAGGTCGTTCGTTGCCTCTATGAGGGCCTGCTTGGTGCCTGTGTCAGCCTTGCTTTGTGCGGCGGCAATCTCTGCGTTGATGATGTTCCTGTTCTCCTCTGTCATGGGCTGTGCGGCGGAGGAGGTGGCGTTGGCTTTTGCCTCGTTGAATGCGCTCTGGTAGATACTGAGGTCCTCTCCATGATAGAATATGCGGAAGTTGTCCACCACCGTCCAGTCTCCGGACACTAAGGCAGTCTTCTTTACGCCAATCTTCAGTGTGCCGTTGGTTACGACGGCTTCCGTCAGCTCGTTTTCGAAATGTCCGGCGTTGAAGCACGTCCTGGCTTGTACATTGGAGTTGGGGACTTTGCCTTCAAAGCCTGTGTAGGTGTTTCCGTCAGGCAGGCCGGAACCAGCGTCCAAAATTGACATCAAGGTTTTTTCCTTATTATTAGCATAAAAAATAGCGTTCAAGGCTTCTGTACCCGCATTTCTCTGTGCAATGGCATTTTCTGCGCTTCCCATGCGGTAAAAACCCTGAACCTTCAGGCTGTAGAGGCCGTCGGGCACGGTGGCAATCTGGTAACTGTCATAGTTGCGGTTCCAATGCTCGGCATTGCCGTTCCAGTTGCCTCCGTTATCTCTTGCACGAACGTCAAAGGCGGTTCCTTGCCATGCGTTGCTGATGTTGGCCTCGCTTCGGTTAAAGCCCGTTTGTCGGTAAAGGTAGGTTATCTCAATAGGGTTGGACTTTGTCGCGTTTGCCTGTACATAGGCCAGACGCTCTGCTGCGGTGTAGAGTTTCCAGTGGGCACGCGTGTCGTTGGTTGCAGAGGGGGCGACATTGAAATGGAAATCCGATTTTGTGTCTTCAATGCGCAGGTAGCCGGCGGTATTCTTGATGGCATAGGAACCGTCAGGCTGAGGCTCGAAGGTGAAATTCGTGGCGGCTCCGTCGCACCATTCGCCAGTAAAGAAATGATTGTCGCCGCCATTGCTGACACCGCCGTCCAGGGTATAGACACCGTCAGAAATTTTTGCTAAGGTGATGGCAAGGCCCTTGCCCGTAGCGGTAATGTGCGTACCCCAGTTGTTGCCTTGGTCCATCCATAACGTGGATTCCTCCACGTTTTGCAGGTAATAAGTACCAGCCTCCTGTGCCCATGTGCCTTTACTGCAAAGTGCTGCTAAGGCCACTAAGGCGAAACGTAAAGTGTTTTTCATAAATGTTTGTTTTAGGTCGTTGCTTTGTTAAGAATGTTATTTTTACACGTTATGTTCGCAAAAATACATAAAAATCAAAATAGTTTCAATCCAAACAGTATTCTTAACATAATTTAGCAAAAATAAGGTTGCTTTGTTTGTGAATATGGGAACTCCAAGTGCTTTTTACAAGGGAAAAGCAGAATTTCTTGATTGATGTATCTCTTTTTATCTGTTTTTTTTGCGTGCGTAATTGATATATGTCAAGAAAGTGGTGAAAAGAATAGGGGAAGCGTGTTTTTCTTTGTCAAACATTTGCAGGGAATAGTAAAAACGCCTACCTTTGCAATAGTTTTTCATGGTATTAGATTTAAGGTTAGGAAGATTGGTTGTCGTGATGACAACCTTCTTTTGTTTTTATCCCTAACCTCGCCATGAGACAGTCAATAGCCGGAAACAAACATAACAAGCAAGTCAATGAATAAGATAAAATCCATAGCGGCCACATGTGCGCTTTGTTTCTGTATGTACGCGCGTGCGGATGTGATAACGGCCTATGTGAGCGGCAACAGCCGCATTGACGTGGCGCTGAACAACACCATACCTTATGTGGCGTTTCAGATGGATTTTACCCTGCCCGCAGGTTGTAGCCTTGCTGCGCAAGTTGTGGAGAGCAAACGCCTGGGCAAGGATATGGCCTGGCCCACAGCAACATGGGCAGACAACAGCGCGCAGGAAAGCCGCCACAAGGTCTATTGCCGCCAGATAGATACCGGCCGGAATGTTTGGCGGCTGGTCGGATACAGCCTGGACAACCACATCATCGACGGGCTTTCTTCCTTGAACCTCTTTACGCTCAGCGTGGATGGAAGTACCACCGATTTACAAGGCGGCCTGAGCGTCCATAACGTGAAGTTCGTGAACACAGACATGGAAGAGCATGCGCTCTCGGCCAGTATCGAACCTCTTCCCGCATTCGGGGATGTGAACCAGGACGGCCGTGTGGATATCTTGGATGTGATTGCCATCACCGACTTGCAGACGGGCGGAACGCACACGGCTTACCGCCCCTATGCGGCCGACGTTGACCGGGATGGGGCCATTGAGGCCGATGATGCGGAGAACGTAGCCAAGGGTTTGTAACATTACAGAGCAGACACATGATGAAGAAAACTATATTCTCGACGCTCCTTTTGAGCCTGCCGCTTGCGGCCAGCGCATACAGCGAATTGGGCATCCGCCCCGTACAAGCCACGGCTGGAGCACAGACTCAGGTGTGGGTCTATGCCAGTAGCGAAACGGGAACACCCCGTGGCCTGATCTTGGATTTGCAGTTGCCCGAAGGATGGAACTTCGATGGCGAGGTTCCGGCGTGGGGAGCCGTGAACTGGACGATGGCCCAAAGCCTGAACAACCGTTACGTGGCCTATGCCCAAAACTATAATGAACCCTTTGCGCAAAGAGGCAATGTCTTTGCCCTCACGTTGAATATACCCGCTGGCACGCCAGACGGCTATTATCCCATTCTGACGAGGGCCGGCAGCATGCTTGGCGTTACGGGTACCGCGGGCGACAGATGGGAAAGTGTTACTCAGGTGAGCTACATCCGCGTTGGCAATCCTACGGAAGCCACGCTGGGCGATGGCACACTGATCAGTGTGGCGCTGTCGGCTCTAAACGATGACGAGGCCCTGACGCGCTTGGATATGAGTGCCATCAAAGCCATTCATACGCCCGAGGAGGGTTTTGCTTTCGTGGACGGTCGCGAGCTGGTGGTGCCTGCGGGGAAGACTGTGGCGGTAAGCAAGGCGACGTATCGGCGTACCGTTGCCGAGGGCAATTTAGTCAGCGTGAAACTGCCCTTTACCACTGCAGAAGGCCGTTTCTATACCCCAACGCAAAACCAGGACGGATGGGTGAGTTTTGATGTACGGAATGGGCTTGATGCCCATGTTCCAGCCATTGCGGATGCAAATATCGAGGTGAGCGCCGAAAACGTAACACTCGATGCCGACCAGCTGAACACCCAATCCATCGATGGATATTACCTCAAGGGCAATCGGATGTACAGTGTCAACGGCACGCTGAACCTGCGTCCTTATCGTGCCTCATTCACCTTTCCCCAACCGGTGCGTGGATTCGACTTCAACCTGCCTACGGGCATTCGGCAATTACAGGAAGATGCCGCTGAAAACGCGGTGCAGGCTTATGACCTCAGTGGTCGACGTACAACCCAGGCGCAGCGTGGCGTCGTGATTACCCAGGGCAAAAAGAAGATTGTCAAATGAAAAAGATTTATACCCAACCGTGCACGGTTGTTATGCGGATAGAAACGGGTGCACGGCTAATTTGTGCATCCGACGATTATTTCTATACGAATGACAAGAATAATCTCCATGTCTTTGATGCTGACATGGGGCAGGATGGTGAATGGGCTGATTGATGCTCATGTGTGTCAGATATGTCAACCCAACAACTCGTGGACAAAGACAGCGATGATGGCGGTAGGCGACACCCACCGCACCAGGAAGCGCCAGATACGGAAAAGTAGCGTATAGTGCTTTCCTTGGTTCGTAAGTTCGTCCCAAGCAATGCGCCTGTCCATCACCCATCCCGCAAAGACGGCTATGAAGATACCGCCCAGCGGCAGGATAATCTTGGCCGTTACGAAATCAAAGAGATCGAAGAGCGTCATTCCGGCAATCAGGAAATCCTTCCAGGGTCCCAGGCTGAGGGCGCACGCAATGCTGATAAGTCCTGCGCCCATGCTGACCAATCGTGCCGCCGTGCGGCGGGACAGGCCCGTTTCTTCGCTCAGATAAGCCGTTACGGGTTCGTGGAGCGAGATGGCGCTTGTAAGGGCCGCCAGGAAAAGCAGCACATAGAACATTCCGCTGAAGACATAGCCTACCCAGGCCATCTGCGTAAAGGCCATGTTGAATACGCTGGGCAGGGTGATGAACACCAGCGAGGGACCCATGCCGGGGTTTACGCCTACGGTGAATACGGCCGGAAAGATGACGAAGCCGGCCAGGACGGCCACCGACGTGTCCACGGAGGCCACGCTGAATCCTGTCTTCACCAGGTTGGTGTCCCGGCTGAAGTAAGAGGCATAGGTGCACAGACCGCCCATGGCCAGGGAGAGGGAGTAGAAACTTTGTCCCAGTGCGCCCAAGGCCACATCCACCGTAACCTTGCTGAAGTCGGGCTTGAGGAGAAACTCCACGCCCTCGCGGAAGCCGCTCATCGAGAAGCTGCCCACAATCAGCAGGCCGATGATGAGCAGCAAGGCCGGCATCATGATTTTGCTGGCGCGCTCGATACCCTCCTTTACGCCCCTGACCACCACGACATGTACCGCCGCCATGCACAGCAGCGAGGCCGCGACGGGCATCCATCCGCTGGCAACGAAGTTGGCAAAAAAGGCCGAGAAATCGCGTTCGCCCGTCAAAAGCCCCGCTGCCGAGGAGACGGTATAGAAGGCCGTCCAGCCACTCACCACGATGTAATAGCACAGTATCAGGAAAGCGACAACGATGCCCTGCGTGCCCACCAGTGTCCACAGGCGGTTGGGGGCCAGCTGACGGAAGGCGCCTATGGCGTTCTTGCGTGTATGCCGGCCGATGATGAACTCGCTCAGCATGACAGGCAGGCCGACGAAGAGCACGCAGGCCAGATAGATAAGGATGAAAGCCGCACCACCGTTGCTGCCCACCTCCGTGGGGAATCGCCAGATGTTGCCCAAGCCAACGGCACCGCCGGCGGCCACCAGCACGCCGCCTAACTTACTTCCAAAACGGGCTCTTTCGCTCATGATTTTCTTTTTTGATAAGTTTAATTGGCCATTTCATTCAGGAACACGATGCCCACGCCGATGGGAGCCACCCAACGCACCAGGAATAGCAGCAGGCCCAGGCAGCGCACACGTATTGTTCCGTTATTTGTCAGTTGGGCCACAACGAACTTGCGGTTCAGGTACCATTCCACGAACATCGTTATCATGATGCCGCCCAAAGGCATCAGGAACTTGGCTACGAGGAAGTCGAAAAGGTCAAAGAAATTGCGGTCCCATATCTTGATGCCGGCCCATGGGCCAAAACTCAGGCAGCAGGCCGTTCCAAGCACCAGGCACACCAGGGTAACGATCCAGGCGGCGCGCCGGCGCGGGAGGTGATAGTTCTCGATGACAAAGGCCGTGCTGATCTCGTGCATCGATATGCTGCTCGTGAGCGCCGCCAGAAGTAGCAATACGTAGAACATCAGGGAGAATCCGTAGCCAAGGATGGGAAGCCCTTCAAAAGCGGTCTTGAATACCTGGGGCAGAGTGATAAACACCAAGCCCGGACCGGCATCGGGAGCCACGTTGCCCACACTGAACACGGCGGGGAAGATGATAAAGCCGCTCAGGATGGCGACGATACTGTCAATGACGCACACGCTGAAGGCACTCTGCACCAGACGTGTCTCTTTCCTGAAATAGCTGGCGTAGGTGGCCAGCGTGCCCAGTCCCACGCTGAGTGAGAAGAAGGCCTGTCCCATGGCGCTGAGCACAACGCCCGTCGTAACCTTGCTGAAATCGGGCTTCAGGAGATAGTGCACACCCCGGGAAGCCCCGGGCATGGTGAGCGAAAACAGCATCAGGAAAACCAGGATCGCCAAGAGCGCGGGCATCATCAGTTTGCTGAAACGCTCGATGCCGCGCTCGATGCCGCGCGCCACGATAAGGTGGGTGAGCAGAATGAAAAGAAATTGGAAGAGCAGAGGCTTCCATGGATGGCTGACAAAACCTTGGAACAGCGCGCCAAAGTCCTGGTCGGCCCACAGGGCGGTCGTCAGGGACTCCTGCGTGTAGAAGATGGTCCAGCCTGCCACTACGCTGTAATAGGACAATACCAGGATGCCACCGATGACACCCATAAAGCCGGCCACGATCCAAGGCTTGCCGGGAGCCAGCTGGCGGAACGCACCCACCGTATTGGCCTTGCTGCCCCGTCCGATCACAAACTCGCTGATCATGACGGGCATCGCCAGGAGGAACACAAAGCAGAGATAGACCAGAATGAAGGCTGCCCCGCCGTTGCGCCCCACTTCCGTAGGGAATCGCCAGATATTTCCCAGGCCCACGGCACTTCCGGCCGAGGCCATGATTACGCCCAATTTGCTGGCGAAGGCACCTCTGTTGTCTGCTGTCATGCTATATTTTCCTTATATTTGCTTACAAAGGTAGGGCTTTTTGCCTAACTTTGCGATAAATTTGTAAGGATAATACGCATTTCACTTCATGAACGCAATGAAACGATACCCATTAAGCCTTTTGTTAGCCCTTGCCATCTGTGTGGCCAGCCTGGTGCCTGTGCCCGAGGTGGATGTCAGTCCGGTTCGTTTTTTTGACAAATGGGTGCATTTCCTGATGTATGGCAGCCTAAGTCTGGTGCTTGGTTTTGAATATTACCGCAAGTCGGTTCGCCCCTCGTTGGGGCGTTGGCTGGTGACGGCTTGCTGTCTGCCCGTGCTTTTGGGCGGCTTGCTGGAGCTTGCGCAAGCCCATCTGACCACCTGCCGCAGCGGCGATTGGCTGGACTTCCTTACCAACGCCTTCGGAACCTTCCTTGCCACGCTGGGTATGCTGGCGGGCAGGAAGGTGGCTAAGGCTCTTTAGCGATATCATCTTTCCACAGGCGGAAGGGATACTTGCGCATGTGGCTGTTGTAGAAACGGCGGTCGCCCGTTACTTCACGTCCGATGAAATCGGGCTTTTCGTAGGGGGCGTTCTCGCTTTCCAGCTCCACTTCTGCCAGGACGAGGCCCTCGTTGTCGCCGTAGAACTCGTCCACCTCCCAGGTGTGGCGTCCGTCGGGTCCCTGGATCAGATAGCGCGTCTTGTCGATGATGCCGGGTTCGCAGATACGCATCATGTCGCGTGCGTCCTGAAGCGGAATCTCCTGTTCCCATTCATAGCGCGTCAGTCCGCCCAAAAGGCTGGGGCCTTTGATGGTCAGGTAGCCCTTGTCGCCGCGGATGCGCACGCGTACCGTGCGCCCGTTGCCGCTGGCTATGTAGCCTTGGGCGATGCGGGTGCTTTCATAGGCCAGGTGCTTGAACTCGCCCCGGACCAGGAATTTTCTCTCGATCTCGTAGTGCATAAAAATGAGCCGGAAAAAACATGTATTTGTTTTGATTGAATTATCTATATGTTTTCCTCAAAACTAATACATGTTTTTTCTGAATTATCTATATGTTTTTTTTGATGCTTTCTTTCACTCCGCTTCCTCTGCGCCGAATTCCATCAGGAAGGCCTTGATGAAGGCGTCGATCTTGCCGTCCATCACACCCGTTACGTCGCTGGTCTGGTAGTTGGTGCGGTGGTCTTTGACGCGGCGGTCGTCGAAGACATAGCTGCGGATCTGGCTGCCCCATTCGATTTTCTTCTTTCCGGCCTCCACTTTGGCTTGCTCCTGCATGCGGTGTTGCAGTTCCTTGTCATAAAGCATGGAGCGGAGCAGGCGCAGGGCGTTCTCTTTGTTCTTGGGCTGGTCTCGTGTCTCGGTGTTCTCGATCAGGATTTCCTCCTCCTCGCCCGTATAGGGGTCCTTGTACTGGTAGCGCAGGCGCACGCCGGATTCCACCTTGTTCACGTTCTGTCCGCCCGCACCGCTGGAGCGGAACGTGTCCCACGAGATGCGGGCCTGTTCGATGTTTACCTCGATGGTGTCGTCCACCAGGGGCGTAACGAACACGGAGGCGAAGGAGGTCATGCGCTTGCCCTGGGCGTTGTAGGGCGATACGCGTACCAGGCGGTGCACGCCGTTCTCGCTCTTGAGGTAGCCATAGGCGTATTCGCCGGTAATCTCCAGCGTGCAGGTCTTGATGCCTGCGTCGTCGCCCTCCTGGAGGTTGGCCACCACGCATCTGTAGCCTTGGCTTTCAGCCCATCGCATGTACATGCGCATCAGCATCTGTGCCCAGTCCTGCGCCTCGGTGCCTCCTGCGCCGGCATTGATTTTCAGCACGGCATCCATGGGGTCCTCCTCGCGGCGCAGCATGTTCTTCAGTTCCAGGTCCTCGATGGCCCCGGTGGCTTTGGCGTAGAGCTGGTCGATTTCCTCTTCGCTCACCAGTTCCTCCTTATAATATTCCATCGCCAGTTCCAGTTCGTCGCTCAGGGCCTTCACGCCCTGATAGCCTTTGATCCATTTCTCCAGGCTCTTCACGAGCTTCATCTGTGCCTCGGCGCGTTTCTGGTCCTCCCAAAATTCGGGGGCTTGCGTGCGCAGCTGTTCCTCTTCCCATTGCATCTGCTTTTGGGGGATATTGAGGTAGCGGTTCAACTGCTCCACGCGGTCCTTGATTGCTTTCTGTTGTTCTTGGGTTATCATTGATTGTTCTTGTTTCGTGGTTTTCTCTGACCACTATTCGTACATCTTATCTATCAGCGTCTTGTATCTTTCGTTCAGTACGTTGCGCTTTACTTTCAGGGTGTTGGTGAGTTCGCCTTTCGCCAGGCTGAGCGGCTCGGGCAGCAGGGTGATGCGTTTTACCTGCTCGTAATGGGCGAACTCTTGCTGGAGGGTCTCGATACGGTCCATGACGAGGGCTACGATTTCCGGCCGGTGGCAAAGGTCGCCATGGTCGGTAAAGGGCAGGTGATGCGCCTTGGCATAGTCCTCCAGCAGACCGTAGTTGGGTACTACGAGGGCGGACACGAACTTACGCTCGTTGGCGATGATTACCACCTGGTCGATGTACCGGTCCACGCTCAGCTTGCTCTCCAGAAGCTGTGGCGCGATGTATTTGCCGTTGCTGGTCTTGAACATGTCCTTGATGCGCTCTGTCAGGTACAGCTCGCCGTCCTTCATGTATCCCGCGTCGCCCGTATGGAACCAGCCTTCTTCGTCGATGCTCAGGGCGGTTACCTCTGCCTTGCGGAAATAGCCCTTCATGATGGTTTCGCCCTTGAGCAGGATTTCGTTGCTGTCGCCGATGGCCATCTCGACGCCGGGCAGGAGGCGTCCCACGCTGCCGATGCTGGCGGGCTGGTCCATGCGGTCGCAGGTAACGGTGGCCGTGGTTTCCGTCATGCCGTAGCCGGCCACCATGCGGATGCCTACGCTATGCACGAACTCCTCCACCACGGGCGGTATGGCTGCGCCGGCCGTGGGGAAGAAATGATGGCGTTCCAGTCCCATCATCCTGAGGAAAACGGGCAGCACGGTGGCCTCGTAGGTCTTCCATTTCAGTTTCAGCCCCAGGGGAGGCGTTTTCTGTTTCATCACGTAGTCCACGTTGTATTCGCGTCCGCAAGCCAGTGCGTCCTGCATCAGCTTGCGCTGTACGAGGTTGCTTTTCTCCATCACCTCCTGTACGGCGTTGTACACCTTTTCCCAGAAACGGGGCACGGCACACATGCAGGTGGGGTGAACCTCCTTCAGGCTCTGCAGCACATCGTGGGGCCGCAGGTTAACGGCCAGGGTGCATCCCGTAGCCAGACACAGATAGGCCCAGCCGCGTTCCAGAACGTGTGTGAAGGGCAGGAAGTTGAGGATGACGTCGTCCTGGGTGAGAGGCAGCACATGCTCGTGCGCCTTAATGGCCGCACGGTACATGCCGTGCGTCATCTGTACGCCTTTGGAAAGGCCTGTGGTGCCGCTGGTGTAGAGCACGTTGGCAAGGTCTTCGTCCTGCAATTCGGCGGTGCGCTGTCCGATAATCGCATCGTTATTGACACACTCGCCGATTTTCAGGAAGTCGTCGAAATAGATGCTTGTCTGGTCCTGTGCCTTGCGTTCCACGTCGCGGCTGAGGATAATCAGGCGTTTCACGACGGGCGTAAATTGCAGGACGCGGAAGGCCACCTCGTATTCCTCCTGTTCGCCCACGAAAATATAGCGGATGTCGGCATCCGTTACCATGTATTTCACCTGCGTCTCGCTGGAGGTGGCATAGAAAGGAATGGTAACGGCACGGATGGCATAGGCACCGAAGTCAAGAAAGAGACATTCGGGCATGTTCTGCGAGAACACGGCCACCTTCTCCTGTACCCCGACGCCCAGTTGCAGGAGTGCGCTGCTCACGAGGCGTACACGCCGCGAGAACTCCCTCCAGCTGATGTCCATCCATTGGTTCCGGGTGTAGTCTCTGTAGCGCAGGGCGGTACGGTCGCCATAGATGGCCGCCTGCGAGTGGATGAGTTGGGAGAGTGGGCTGTAGTTAGGCATAGTAGGGGCAATTTAATCCTGACGCAAAGTTAGGAATTTCAAATATAAAATGCAAAAAATTCTTTACCTTTACGGCGCGAAAACCATAACATAAGAAGATGATGGACTATGACCTGCTTACCCGGGAGGCGACGGACTTGCTCTGCCGCCTGATTGAAACACCCAGACTGAGCCGCGAGGAGACCGCTGCCGCCAACCTGCTGGAGCAATGGCTCAAGGAGCGTAACATGCAGCCCGAGCGCCGGGGCAACAACCTGATTGTGCGCCATGCTGGCAAGGCCGGTGCCCCCGTGCTGTTGCTGAACGCCCACATCGACACCGTGCGCCCCACGGCTTCTTGGACGCGCAACCCCTATCAGGCTACGCTGGAGGGCGACGTATTGTACGGACTGGGCAGCAACGACGACGGCGCATCGCTGGTAACCATGATTCAGGCCTTCCGTCTGCTCTGTCAGGAGGATTTGAATTATAACCTTGTGCTTGCCCTGAGCGCGGAAGAAGAGGTGAGTGGCAAGAACGGTATGGAAAGTCTGGTGCCTTTGCTGGGGCGCGTGGATGTGGCGCTGGTGGGCGAACCGACGGGCATGCAGCCGGCCCTGTGCGAGAAAGGATTGATGGTGCTGGATTGTACAGCGAAGGGACGTCCCGGACATGCCGCGCGCGACGAGGGCGACAATGCCATCTACCATGCTTTGGATGACATGCAATGGTTCCGCACCCACCGGTGGGAGCGTGTAAGTCCGCTGTTGGGCCCCGTGAAGATGACGGTAACGATCGTGAATGCCGGCACGCAGCACAACGTGGTGCCCGCCGAGTGTCAGTTTACGGTGGACGTACGCACGAACGAGCTATACACGAACGAGGAACTGTTCCGGCTGATCCGGCAAGAGGTAAGGAGCGAAGTGCGGGCGCGCAGTTTCCGCTTGGGCAGTAGTCGTCTGGACGAGAACCACCCCTTGGCACAGGCCGCCATACGTATGGGCCGCACGCCCTATGGCAGTCCCACGCTCAGCGACCAGGCCCTGATGCCCTGGCCCAGCATGAAGATGGGGCCTGGAGACAGCCGCCGCAGCCATAGTGCCGACGAATACATCCGCATCAGCGAACTGCGCGAGGCGATAGAGATGTATCATCAGTTGCTTAGCGCCCTACCCACTGTTCGGGGTTGAGGCGTGTCGTTTCCTTGCGCAGCTGGAAGTGCAGGACATGGTTGCCGCTAAAGTCCATGGCAATGCTGCCCAGGATGTCGCGGGCCTTGATCTGTTGCCCCTTCTTGACGTTCACGCTGCTCAGGTTGCAATAGACGGAAATGAACGAACCGTGGCGCACCAGGACATTCTTCATGCCACCCAAGGAGAACACGGCGCTCACCTCGCCGTCGAAGACACTGCGTGCCTTGGCACCCGCCTGTCCCACATAGTTCACGCCCTTGTTCTGCAACACGACACCCAGATTGCGCGAGGTGTTGGAACCATAATGGACGCCCACGCGGTAGGGTCCCGTAATGGGTACGGGCAGACGGCCTTTGTTCTGTTGGAAGTTTCCGTTCAGCTTCTGGTCCTCGGCGGTCAGCCATTTGCTGGCTGAAATGGAAGAAGCCGAACTGTTCGTCGTGCCGGACTTGGCGCCACTGGCGGAACCGCTGCTTCTGGCTCCCGATTTCCGGCGTTCGGCAGCCGCTCTGCGCTCCGCCTCGGCCTTGCGGCGGGCTTCTGCTTCGGCACGCTTGCGGGCCTGCTCGATTTCGTAGGCGATTACCTGGTCGATTTTCTTTTGCAAGGCGACGATCTGGCGGTTTTGTTCGTCAATTTGCTTCTTGATGTCTCCCGCCTTTTTTTGCAGCTTGTTCACGTTCTGTTGCTCTTCGGCCTGCTGGCGCGCCAGCTTGGCACGCTCGCTGATCAGGACCTGCATCTTCTGGTTGGCCTCGCTCTTCATGGCCAATACGCGGTTCTGATGCTCCAGCACGATAATGGTCTGCTGCTGCACCGCCTCGCCCTGGGCACGCTGGTGGGCCGCATATTCACGGGTGTAGCGCAGGCGGCGGTACATTTGCGTGATATCACTGGCGCTGAGGGCGAAGAGGAGGGACGAATTGACTTTACGGTAGGCTTGCGCCATGCGCAGGCTTTGCGTAAAGCGACGCTTCTTGACGGCCAGGATACTGTCCAGGCGTTGGGTCTCGCGCTGTAGGGTGTCGATGCGTCTGTTCAACGTGTCCAGTTCGTACTGCGTACGGTGGATGAATTCCACGCGGGTATTGATTTCCCCCTCCAGCACCCGGATGGTCTTTTGTCCCTTGTTCACGTCGCTGCGTGTGCGGTCCAGGTCGCGCTGGCTTTTCTTCAGATTGTTCTGCAGCTGCTCCTTCTGTTGCTTCAGTGCGCGCACGGTCTTGCTCTCCTGGGCCGGCTTCGTAATGGCTGTCTTGGAGGTCTTGGTGTTACGTGTGCGAGTATGTCGCTGCGCCTCCGCAGGTTGTAGCGTGAGGAGGAGCGTCGAACAGAAGAGGAGGAGATATTTCATGAGTGAAATTTGACGTTTATGGGTTTCAGAATTTTGCGTTTACAAGCGCCTTCATCACAGTGTCCAGGCTCACTTGGGTGTACTTTTGGCTCACCTTGGTACGGTTGTCCCATTGTGCGGTTTCCTGGATGTCGCTTAGCTGTATGATGGCTGTGGCCTTCTGCTTTGCCTTGTTGAGCGTGAAGGTCATGCCCAAGGGAAAGCGGCCTTGAGAGAGATTCGTCCAACTGTCGTAGGTGCAAGCCACATAGGGATTGCTTTGAATGCCGCCGTCGCCCCAGAAAAGGTCCTGGAGGAAGTTGAAATCGACGCCGTATTTGCGAAACTGTTCCGCTTCGCTGTAAGCCACGCGGCAGTAGCGTTTGCCGATGCGGTCAACAACGAGGATATCGTCGGGAGTGATTTCCAGGGTGCCGACGTTCACGGGCAGGATAAGGACGGTATAGACCAGGTTCATCTGCACCACATCGTTACGCTTGACGCGGAACGTGCCGCCCACATTGATGCTTTTGTTGCCGCTGCGCAGC
This sequence comes from Prevotellaceae bacterium, assembly GCA_028723455.1. Taxonomy (GTDB): domain Bacteria; phylum Bacteroidota; class Bacteroidia; order Bacteroidales; family Bacteroidaceae; genus Physcousia. The sequence goes on from JAQYEW010000019.1 coordinate 37,434, forward strand.
GTCATGTTCAGGTGGGCTTGCAGGGCTTCCACGGTGGTGTTGCGCTGCCTGACGGGCGTTTGTGGCTCTTTGCCGGCCTGGCTCTTGCCGTCAGCGATCAGCTGTCCCGTGTTGGTTGTCGTTTCTTGAATCGCGCTTTGCAGGGATTCACGTTGGCGTGCCGCACGGCGTTGGCTGCGACATCCGCTGAATAGGAGAACGCCCAAAAGGAGGGCGAGGAGGGAGTATTTGTTCATTCTTCGTTTGCTTTCTTTTCGGCTGTTTCCTTGTTCTTCTTTTGCAGGGCGAGTTGTGCGTAGCGTCCTGCCTCTTCGGGCTTGTTGTCCGCGGCATAGATGTCCGCGGCATGCTGGACCACCTCGGCACTGATCGTTTCGTCGGCCAGGATGTCTTCGTCCGAAAGGCTGGGGCTGATGACGCGACTGATATAGAAGCGTGCCATGCTTGTATTGCCGCTGACGTGGAGCACCCAGGCGTATGTGTCCAGGAAGGTCTTGTTCAGCGGCTCCAACTGGATCGCACGGTAGGCCATTTGCTCGGCCTTGTCCATTTGCTGTTTGTTCAGGCTCAGATAGTAGGCATAGTTGTTGAGGCAGGAGGTATTGGAAGGGTTGTGCACCAAGGCGCTGTCATAGGCAGCGAAGGCAAGGGCTTCCTGGTCCATTTGGTGGTAGCAGTCGCCCATCAGGGAATAGCTCTCGCTGATGGCTTCGGGACGTGTGTTCTCCTCGGCCAGCAAAAGGCCGTTTTTCAGGATGTCGACGGCCTCCTGACGTTCCCCGTTCATGCTGAGAATGGCACCCAGATAGAACGAATACTGTATTTTCTCGGGATGCGCATTCATGCCCATACGGCACACTTCAGCTGCGTTTTCGAAATCCTGGCGTGGGAAATAGTGGCCCAGCAGGAGGCTCAAGGCACGCTCGTCGGCAGGGTTCACCTGTAATAATTGGCGCAGCGAGGCTACGATGCTGTCCTCGGGAGCATTGTTGTCAATCAGGTAGTAGGCACCCAGTGCGTGCATTTCGGGTGTGGGATAGCGGCTGACGATGGTGCGGAAGAAGCGCATGGCACCTTGCAGCGAATCGGGCGACTGGCGCAGTTCCTCCATACGCTCATAGGTCAGTTGCATGCGTGTGTTCGTGTCCACGTCGGGTGCCAGGATCAGTGAGTCGCGGATGGCATCGGCAACAGCTTCCTGTCCTTGCTGGCGGTGATAGTGGATGAGGGCCAGGTGCAAGGGGGTGTAGTTGGGATTTGAACGGCGCACCTCGTCATAGAGCCGGGCGGCCTGCTTGGTCTTTCCCTCGTCCATGTACATACGGCCCAGGATAAGGGGTATTTGTATGTCATGAGGATTATCGCGCCGAAGCCTCTCCATCTCGTTAAAGGCTTTCTTGGTTTTCTTCATGCTCTTGTAGAGCACGAATTTCTTCATGCTCAATTCCGTGCTGGTGCCCTCCAGAATCTCAATGCGGTTGAGTGCGGAGATAGCCTCTTCGGGCTTGTTCTGTTGGGTATAGAGCTGACAGAGCATTTCCAAGATGTCGCTGCGCGTAGGCATCTGTCGGATGAGCTGTTCCAGATAGTGGGTGGCGAGCGCCTCGTCGTTGTTGTGCAGGGCGACGCGTGCGGCGGTCTCGACGTAATAGGGGTTTACAGGTTGGGTGCCGGCGGCCTGCCGGATCATCCGCATGGCAATGCTGTCGCTTCCCGGAACGGCAATGTTAAGGATGCCCATCTCGTAGAGGGCGTCGGGCAGGGAAGGGCAGACCTGATGGGCTTGCCTGAAGAGGTACATGGCCTGACTGTATTCTCCGCTCATGCGGTGCTGAAGACCTTGCTGGTAAAGATGGGAGTAGAGACGCTGCCGCACATCCTCCTGCGCCCAAAGCGGTTCGGAAGAAGCGAACAGGGATAAAAGGATAATAAACAAATATTTCATTCCGTCTGTTTCTCGTGTCCCTTATTTTTTTCCCGTGTGTCCGAAGCCACCCTCGCCCCGCGCTGTTTCATCCAGGCTTTCAACGGCGACCAGTTCGGGCTGTTCGTGTCGCGCCACCACCAACTGGGCGATACGTTCGCCGTCATGGATGGTGAAGGGTTCTTGACTCAGATTCACTAAAATGACACCCACTTCGCCACGATAGTCCGCATCAATGGTGCCCGGACTGTTGAGCACGGTGATGCCGTGCTTGAGGGCAAGGCCGCTGCGCGGACGCACCTGCGCTTCGTAGCCTTCGGGCAAACTGATGCGGAGGCCTGTGGGTATGAGTGCGCGCTGCAACGGTTGCAGAACGATGGGTTCGCTGAGGTTGGCGCGAAGGTCCATGCCGGCACTTTGCGGCGTGGCATATTCGGGCAGCGGATGTCGGCTGCCGTTTACAATCTGTAGCTTGATGCGCATTTTCTCCTTATTGTAAATGATTTAGAGTGCAAAAGTACAATATTCTGCGCACATTCCCTTGCTGTTGTACGAAATTTAAGTTACTTTTGTATTATGACAATGAATTGGGAACAACTATTGAGCAACAAACGCTTCGGACAGGAAGAGGGCGCTTCGCGTCGCGACGACCGAAGCGAGTTTCAGCGCGACTTCGACCGCCTTATCTTTTCCGCTCCTTTCCGGCGCCTGCAAAACAAGACTCAGGTGTTTCCTCTGCCCGGGAGCATCTTTGTGCACAACAGGCTGACGCATAGCTTGGAGGTAAGCAGTGTGGGACGTTCGTTGGGCAATGATGTCTCGCGTGAACTCTTGCGCCGGCATCCCGAACTGCATGCCACCAACGTGCCTGAAATGGGCAGCATCGTCAGCGCGGCCTGTTTGGCGCATGACATGGGCAATCCTCCTTTCGGACATAGCGGCGAGAGTGCCATCGGCACTTTCTTCAGCGAGGGGCCGGGGCGGTATCTGCGGTCGACCGTGTGTGCTGAGACAGGCGACGGCCTGAGCGAAAGCCAATGGAACGACCTGATTCATTTCGAGGGCAACGCGAATGCCTTCCGCTTGCTTACCCATCAGTTTGTGGGCAGGCGTCGTGGAGGCTTCGTCATGACCTATGCCACGTTGGCGAGCATTGTGAAGTACCCTTATTGCAGCACGCTGAGTGGCAAGAAAGGAAAGTTCGGATTCTTCCAAAGCGAACAGGAGGATTTCTGCCGAATTGCACGCGAACTGGGTATTCCGCAGTTGGAGAGTCCCGAAGGAACGGTGCGCTTCGCCCGTTATCCTTTGGTGTATCTGGTGGAGGCCGCGGATGATATCTGTTACGAGATTATGGATATTGAGGATGCCCATAAGCTGAAGATATTGAGTACGGATGAAGCCAAGGGGCTTCTCATGGCCTTCTTCCTTCCGGAGCGGTTGGAAAGTATTCAGGAGCATCTGTCTGAACTGGAAGATGTCAACGAGCAGATCGTTTATCTGCGTTCCATAGCTATCGGTGCCTTGGAACAGGAATGTGTGCGCGTCTTTGTGGAGAATGAGGATAAAATCCTGAACGGGGAGTTCCGCGGAAGCTTGATTGACCATGTTCATCCCACATTGCGGGCTGCCTATAAGGCTTGTGTGCGTACCGCCTTTGCCAAGATCTATCATGCCCAGTCCGTGGTGGATATTGAAATATCAGGCTACAAGGTGATGTCGCAGTTGCTGGAATTGATGTGCCAGGCGGTGATGCATAGCGACAATACATACAGCAAGATACTCTTGAACCGCGTATCTCCCCAATACAATGTCCTTGCCCCCACGCTTTACGAGCGCCTCTTGAGTGTCTTGGACTATATCTCGGGCATGACGGACGTCTTCGCGCTCGACCTGTATCGCAAAATAAACGGCATCAGCATCGCTACGGTCTGAGCAATGCTGATACCTTGTTTCTTGATTATTTCTTTGTGCATTGTTCCTTCAGCGAACAGCCTTGGCACGCGCCTCCATGTGAACCGCATTTGGGACGACGCCAATAGCGGATGGCAGCCAGGGTGGCAGCCGCCAAGATGACGGCTAACAACAGGATACTCTGTGTGTTCATGTGAAAAGCAAGATAATGCCATAGGCGGCCCAAGCCACCAGGTAGGCGATGAGACATTGGAAGACGACAATCTGACTGGCCCAGCGTGTGCCCAGTTCACGGCGAATGGTGGCCACGGCAGCTACGCAGGGCGTGTAGAGCAGGCAGAAGACCAAAAGGGCGGCACCCGCAGCGGGTGTCAGCAATGACGTCAGCGGTGCATTCCCCATCAGCGTGCCCAGCGTGCCCACAACGGCCTCTTTGGCCATGAAGCCACTGATCAGGGAGGTTACAATGCGCCAGTCTCCCAAGCCCATAGGCTGGAAGACGGGAGCGATGAGTCCGCTTATCGACGCTAAAATACTCTCCGCCTGTTGGCTTTCGTCCAGGAGGTCCAGATGCCACGAGAAGTTTTGCAGAAACCACACAACCAGACTGGCGACGAAGATAACGGTGAAGGCGCGTTGCAGGAAGTCTTTGCCCTTCTCCCACATCAGGCGCAGGATGTTCATGGCCGTCGGCATGCGGTAGTTGGGCAGTTCCATGACAAAAGGCACGGCCTCGCCTTGCAGCAGCGTGCCCTTAAGCAGGACGGCGACAATGATGGCCATCACAATTCCCAAGAAATAGAGCAAGGCGGTTACCCATCCCGCTTGTGCGGGGAAGAGTGCTGCGCAGAGGAAGGCATAGATGGGTACTTTGGCTGTGCAGGACATAAAGGGAGTAAGCAAAATGGTCAGGCGACGGTCGCGCACAGAGGGCAGGGTGCGGCTGGACATGACGGCCGGCACGCTGCAACCGAATCCAAGAAGCATGGGTACGATGCTGCGCCCCGAGAGACCTATCTTGCGCAGGATGCCGTCCATTACAAAGGCAATGCGTGCCATGTAGCCGCTGTCCTCAAGCAAACTCAGAAAGAAGAACAAGAAGACGATAAGAGGGACGAACACCAATACGGAGCCTACGCCGCCGAAAATGCCGTCAATAATGAGCCGATGCACGGCGGGTGCGATGTCCCAGTCCGAAAGAAGGGTGTCGCACGCCGCCGTGAGCCAGTCGATGCCGCTTTGCAACAGGTCCTGCAACCATACGCCAATACCGGAGAACGTGAGCCAAAAGATGCCGGCCATGATAATGACGAAGGCGGGCAGTGCGGTCCATCGGCCTGTTAGGATACTGTCAATGCGTTTGCTGCGCTCGAAATCCTTGTCGAATTGTGCGTGTCGGACCGTGCGACGTGTAAGGTTGAGGATGTACGCAAAGCGCATCTCGGCCATAGCTGCCTGATGGTCCATGCCGCGGTCCTCTGTCATCTGGCGCAGGATGTGTCCTACGGTTTGCTGTTCGTTCACGCTCAGCTGTAAGGCTTTTTGTACAAGGGCGTCGCCCTCCACCAGTTTGCTCGCGGCAAATCGCACCGGCAGCGGGGCGCGCCGGGCGTGGTCTTCAATCAGGTGCATAATGGCATGCAGACCGCGGTGAACGGCGCCTCCGTGGTCTTTGGGGCTGCAAAAATCCTGACGCAGGGGCTTTTCCGCATAGCGTGCTACGTGAAGGGCGTGCTGCACAACCTCGTCAACGCCCTGGTTCTTCTTTGCAGAGATAGGAATAACGGGAATACCCAGCAGACGCTCCATCGCATTGATGTCAATGCTGCCGCCGCTCGCCTCCACTTCGTCCATCATGTTCAGGCAAAGCACCATGGGGATGTCCAGCTCCATTAGCTGGAGGGTGAGATAGAGGTTGCGCTCGATGTTCCCCGCATCCACAATGTTGATGATGCCGTGGGGATGATGCTCCAGAAGATATTCACGTGTTACGCGCTCCTCCTGGCTGTAAGGGCTTAGGCTGTAAATGCCGGGCAGGTCTACGACAACAGCTTCGGGATGGCCTTTGATGCGCCCTTCCTTTAGGTCAACCGTTACGCCGGGGAAATTGCCTACGTGCTGGTTGGCACCTGTCAGTTGGTTGAAAAGGGTTGTCTTGCCGGTGTTCTGACTGCCGGCCAAGGCAAAGCGCAAGGTGCCTTCAACGACGGGCGTGTCCTGTGGATTGTGGAAGCGGGGGCCGTCCTCGCCCAAGCCGGGATGCCAAATGGAGTTGGATTCCGAAAACGGTTTGTCATCTGTCGCCGCAGTATGCGGATCAGGTTGGTTGATTATCGGTTCCACCTGAATCTGGCGGGCGTCATCCAGACGGAGAGTGAGTTCGTAATTATGAACGCGAAGTTCAATCGGGTCGCCCATCGGGGCGTATTTGATTATGCTCACCTCCACGCCGGGGATGAGCCCCAAGTCCAGAAAATGTTGGCGCAGTGCGCCATCGACATCCACGCTTTGTATGCGGCCGCTTTGGCCTACGTTCAAGTCTTTTAATGTCATGTCGTTTGCTTATTTCTTGCAAAGGTACTGTTTATTTTGAGTTTTTGGGTGTCGACGAAACAAAATACCTAAAAGTAGTGAGTGTTTGGGGCTTATTCGTAAACGAGCGTCGTAAGGGCGTCTGGCGCAAAGGTGCGCTGGGCTACGTCCTGTAATTGTCGGGCATCAAGTGCGTCGATGCGCTCAAAGAGTTGCTGGCGGTCCTGTATGGTGCCATAGTGCAGCATGCGTTTGCCCATACCGATGGCTACGCTCTCGAAGTTGTCGTTCGACACCATCAACTGCCCCTTCAACTGACGCTTGGCTGCTGCCAGCTGGCGTTCGCTGAGCGGCGATTCACACAGGCGTTGCAGTTCTCGGTTGACCAGGCGCAGACAGCGTTTGACATCGTGCGCGTCGCAGCCGAAATAGGCACTCCACACACCTGTGTCGGTATAGCTGAGCAGGGAACTCTCGGTGGTGTAGACCAAGGCATTGCGTTCGCGCAGGGCAAGATTGAGGCGGGCGTTCATGCCCGGACCGCCCAAGAGGTTGTTCAGGAAGAAGAGCGGCAGGTGGTCCTTGTCCCTCTGTCCGCAGCAACGGGTGCCAACAAGCACGTGCGTTTGGTGGGTGTCTTTGCTTCTGCGCAGTACCTCTTGGCGGCGTTCCGTTGTGGGTGTCAGGCGTTTCGGGGGAAGCATGGCGGCGGGTTCGCGCTGGGGCAGGCCGGCGATATGCCGTTCCGCCGTGCGCAGCAAGGCATCGGCATCCACGCGGCCATAGACAAAGAGTACCATACGCTGCGGCTGGTAAAGGCGGCTCACAAAATGTTGCATCGCCTCGCTGTTCAGTTCTCGCAGCAGTTCTGCGTCGCCCAGGATGTTCCGCCCCAGAGCGTTGCCTTTGAAGATAATGCTTTCAAACTCGTCAAAGATGAGTTCGGAGGGGCTGTCGTTATAGCTTTCTATCTCGTCAATAATCACCTCCACCTCTTTCTCCATCTCGCGTTGCGGATAGGTGCTGTCGAGGGTGATGTCCAGTAACAGTTTTAGGGCACGGGCGTAATGTTCGGCGGGAGTGGTGCAATAGTACACGGTCTCTTCTTTTCCTGTGAAGGCGTTCAGGTCGCCGCCCACGCTTTCCATGCGATTGATGATTTGCAGAGAGGAGAGGCGTGTGGTTCCCTTGAAGGTCATGTGCTCGGTGAAATGGGCCATTCCGCTTTCCCAAGGTTGTTCGTCGCGTGTGCCGGCATCAATGGCGATGCCGATATAGGCGATGTCTGTGGGCGATGGTGCGCACACCACGCGCATGCCGTTGCTGAGCGTAAATGTCTGTGTGTTGGTCATAGATACAATATACTTTCGGGCCCCATGTTAAACAGGAGGTCCACAATGCTCAAATCGGGCAGAAAGCCCAGTTTCTGAGCAAAAACTTGGTAATAGGGTCGTATGTCCTGCAATGCACGCTGCTGTGGATCAAAGTGTGCGCGCAGGTCTGTTACTCCTGTTTCGGGTTGGGCAAGATAACCGGTGGTGCGTTTCGTCTGCGGCTTCAGGTCGGTGAGTTGGCAGACGAGGTGCATCAAATCCTCGTTGAAATCGGCTAAAAAATCCCATTTCCGTTCAAAGAATGGGGCGAAATCATCGGCATAGTACTCAAAGAAGGGACTATTCTGATATGCCGACTTCAGTGCGTTCCAATGCAGATGGCGCCATCGTCCGTGGTCGCTGATGCGGATGTCGCGCATCAGTTGGCGGCCGGGCAAGGGCTTCTCAACGGGAATGGTCAGTGCCAGGGGGCCGTTGGCATCGGCTATGACGCAGCGGTTGCGGTAGGTCTGCTTTTGGTAGCTGTCCATGACTTCTATCAGGCAAGGCTGTCCGCTGGCGAGAAATCGGTAATAGCTGACTGGAGCCAGATAGGCGGAAGGGAGGAGAAACAAGGGTGTCAATTTTTTGTTTGAAGGTTCGTGTTGTGTGTGGAAGGTGCTGCTTTCGTCTTAAAGCGGCTTAAAACTGCGTTTCCATCGGGGACGCAGACCGTCAAGGCTGTAGACAACCATCTCCATGCGTCCCATGATGCACCGTTCGGGAACGAAACCAAAGGTGCGGGAGTCCAGCAGGTTACTGTCGTTCTGAGAGCTGACCCAGTAGTAGTCCTGCGAGAAGCGGCAGAATTCCTGGTATTTGCCGTTAATGTACAGGCTGTCTGTGCGTACGGTGGCCTCTACACCTTCGTGTTGGCGCAGCATTTGCGCATATAGTTCGGCATCCCAGGGGTGAATTTTCAAATAGGCGCCTTTGCTGGGGACAACAAGAGGCCATATCTGTCCGTGAGCGTAACGCCGCACGGGCGACACATGTGCCCCACGCCCCATCCATACGGTGTCCGCGGGTTGTGCCATTATCATCCCAAGGCAAAGGGCGGTGGTGTCGGGCTGTTCGCTGGGCTCGGTTGCGGGAGTGTTGAAAGCCAGCCATTCTCCGCGATGCACCTTGCGGGGAAACCACCGCTTGTAGCCTTGGTGGTCGCTGAATGGGGCGCGCAAGCCGTAGCTCCAGCGGTTGACGTATATGCGGTCTCCGCGAAGCAGCGTGGGTTGAAAGCCGTCGCCGGACACCTCCACCAGACTGAACACGAAACTGTGGGCGAGCGTTACGAGGCAGGCACATACCGCCAGGGCAAATATCCACCAGGCCAGCTTACGCTTCATGGGAGGGGGCGATGCGTTGCGCACGCCTCCTGGTAACAGTGGCGGCACAGGGGTTCGTACTCGTCTTTTTCGCCCAGCATCACCTGGCGGTCGCCAGCCACAATACGGTGGCTTACGTAGGCCAGTGCGCCGCAGCGCACGCAGATGGCATGCTGCTTGCTTACCTCGTCGGCAATGGCGCACAGGGCGGGCATGGGGCCGAAGGGCTTGCCTGCAAAGTCCATGTCGAGGCCGGCAACGATAACCCGGACGCCACGTGCTGCCAGTTGGTTGCAGACATCAACGATGCCGGGATCGAAGAACTGTGCTTCGTCGATGCCCACGACCTGTTGGTCGCTGACCATGAGGAGGATGCTCGAACTGCTGTCCACGGGTGTGGAACGGATGCTGTTGCCTTCATGGCTCACAACATCTTCTTCGCTGTAACGAACGTCGATCGAGGGCTTGAAGATTTCTACGCGCTGGTGGGCGAACTCGGCACGGCGCATACGGCGAATCAGTTCCTCTGTCTTGCCGGAGAACATCGATCCGCAGATAACCTCCACGCGGCCCTGACGTATCATTTCTCCGCCTGCGCTGGCTATAACATTTGACATTTTTCTTTTGCTTGATATTTTACGCAAAAATACGGAATAAAGTGATAAGATGTCTCTTGACGGAGGACAAAAAGCGTCCAAGGAGGTACGTAGAGTAACAAAATACCTTAAAATGTGTGCGCGTGTGAGATTTTATACGTATTTTTGCTCCATTATTCAGTTTATGGCAACATTGTATCTTGTGCCCACGCCGGTGGGCAACATGGAGGATATCACCGCCCGCGCCCTGCGCATTCTTCGTGAGGCGGACCTGATATTGGCCGAGGACACACGTACCTCGGGCAATTTGTTGCGGCATTTCGGTATCCGGAATGCCATGCTCAGCTATCATAAATTTAACGAACATCAGAGCGTGGCTGCCATGGTGGAGCGCCTGAAGGCGGGTGAGACCATAGCGGTCATTACGGATGCCGGTACGCCGGGCATCAGCGATCCGGGCTTCTTGCTGGTGCGCGAGGCCGTTCGCGAGGGTGTTGAAGTGATTACCCTGCCGGGTGCCACGGCCTTCGTGCCTGCATTGGTGAGCAGCGGACTGCCTTGCGATAAGTTCGTCTTCGAGGGCTTCCTGCCCCAGAAGAAAGGGCGCATGACGCGCCTTCGGGAATTGCAGTCGGAGCCGCGTACCATGATTCTGTACGAGAGTCCGCACCGGGTGGTCAAACTGCTGGAGCAGATGGGCGAGGTGTTCGGTATGGACCGTCCCCTGAGTGCCTGTCGCGAGATTTCCAAGATGTACGAACAAAGCGTGCGTGGAACGGTCGGGGAGGTGCTGGCTCATTTCCAAAGCGAGGAACCGCGTGGCGAGTTCGTGATTGTCGTAGGGGGCAACCCGGTTGTGGCCGCGGAAGCGGAAAACGAAGAGAAGAAAACATCCGTCAACGGGCGGTGCACGCAGGACAGCGCACCGCGCCTGAGCAAATATCAACGCAAACAATTAAACCAAGAAGAAATATGAAAAAGATTATTATGATTGCATCGGCTGCTGCTATGCTGGTGGCCTGTGAGGGAAATCAAAAGCAGAACGAGGCCATGCAGGAGAAACTGGACTCGCTGACTCAGATTGTCAACCAAAAGGACGATGAGATGAACGAGCTGATGCAGAGCATCAACGAGGTGCAGGAAGGCTTCGCTAGGATTAACGAAGCAGAGGGCCGCATCACCGTCGCCAATGCCAATCCGGAAAGCCAGAGCTCCAAGCAACAGATACGCGAGAATATGGAGTTCATCCAGCAGGCCATGCAGCAGAACCGCGAGCAGATCGCCCGCTTGCAGGACAAGCTGAAGACCAGCACGGTGAACACCTCTTCCCTGAAGCGTGCCATCGAGAACCTCCAAAAGCAGATGGACGAGAAGACCAAGCAGATTGAGGAGTTGCAGGCCAAGCTGGCGGAGAAGGACCAGGTGATCGCCCAGCAGGGCGACCAGATTGATGCCTTGAGCGAGAATGTCAGCCAGCTGAACGAAGAGAACCGTCAGAAGACAGAGACCGTAAACAGGCAGACGGCGGAATTGAACAAGGCATGGTTCGTGTTCGGTACCAAGGCCGAGCTCAAAGAGCAGAAAATCCTGAAGGATGGTGAGGTGCTCAAGAGCCAGGACTATAACAAAAGGTATTTTACCGAGGTGGACATCCGCACCATGAAGGAGATTCGCCTTTACAGCAAGAAGGCGCAGCTGCTGACTTCGCATCCTGCTGGCTCTTACCAGTTGGTGAAGGATAACAACAACGACTACATGTTGCGCATCACCAACACCCAGGAGTTCTGGAGCATCAGCAAGTTCCTGGTGATTTTAGTAAAGTAGTAACGAAACGACAGATATGGGACACAGAGAATCATTTAATATGCAACGCTCCAGCACCAGCGCCACCCGCATGCAGGAAGGCCTGGACGGAGTAAAGAAGAAACTCAATTACGAGGCGCAAGGGCCTGAGAGGGCCGTCATCGTAGGCATCATCACACCGCAGCAGGACGAGTGGCGTACCGCCGAATATCTGGACGAGCTGGAGTTCCTGGCCACCACGGCGGGTGCGGAAACCGTCAGGCGTTTTACGCAGCGACTGAACGGACCCAGCAGCACGACCTATCTGGGTTCGGGAAAGCTGAAGGAGATACGTGAGTTCATTGATATGGAAGAGGAGCAGGAGCGGGACATCGACTTGGTTATCTTCGACGATGAACTTAGCGCCAAGCAGTTGCGCAATATCGAGGGCGAACTGCGCGTGCGTGTGCTGGACCGTACGAGTCTTATTCTGGACATCTTTGCCATGCGTGCGCAGACGGCGAATGCCAAGACACAGGTGGAGCTGGCGCAGTACCGTTATATGCTGCCCCGCCTGCAACGCATGTGGACCCACCTGGAACGTCAGGGCGGTGGCTCTGGCGGCGGTGGCGGCAAGGGCAGCGTGGGATTGCGCGGTCCGGGTGAAACCCAGTTGGAAATGGACCGTCGAATCATTCTGAACCGCATGAGCCTGCTCAAGCAGCGTCTGGCGGACATCGACCGGCAGAAGAATACGCAGCGCGGCAACCGCGGGCGCATGATCCGTGTGGCCTTGGTGGGCTATACCAATGTGGGCAAGAGCACGCTGATGAACCTTCTGGCAAAGAGCGACGTGTTCGCCGAGAACAAACTCTTTGCCACGCTGGACACCACCGTGCGCAAGGTCATCGTGGACAATCTGCCCTTCCTCTTGAGCGACACCGTCGGCTTCATCCGCAAGTTGCCTACCGACCTGGTGGATTCCTTCAAGAGCACGCTGGACGAGGTGCGCGAGGCGGACCTTCTGGTGCATGTGGCGGACATCTCGCATCCCGATTTCGAGAACCAGATAGAGGTGGTCAGCAAGACGCTGGCCGATTTAGGCTGCGCCGAGAAGCCTCTGATGATTATCTTCAACAAGATAGATGCCTATACGTGGGTCGAGAAGGATGCGGACGACCTGACCCCCTCCACGCGCGAGAACGTTTCCCTTGACGACCTTCGCAAGACATGGATGGCGCGCCTCAACGACAACTGCATCTTCATCTCAGCGCGTGAGCGTGAAAACATCGACGAACTAAAGACAATGCTTTATAATAAGGTGCGTGAACTGCACGTACAGAAATACCCTTATAACGATTTTCTCTATCAAAATTTCGACGCAGAAGAAATGTAAGATTTTGAAAACAAGAAAGCATTATGCGCAAGCTAAACAACGACGAGCGTGCTTCGTTATCGGCACAGGGCTGTACGGCCGAGGATTGGGACATGATTCAGGTGGCGGATGACTTCCGCCCGGTGCACATTCATAACGTGCAGTTCTACGGCCGGGTGAGTCTGGGCGTCTTTGAGAAGGAAATAGAGGTCAGCGAGGGATTCCTCAAGCATGCGGGCATCCGCAACGCCACGCTGCGCAACACATCGGTGGGCGACAACTGCCTGATAGAGCGCATCGGGAATTTCATCAACAACTATGCAATCGGTCACGACACCGTGATTACCAACGTAAGCACCATCGAGACCACCTCGGACGCTACCTTCGGCGAAGGCACGATGATCAGCGTACTTAGCGAGGCAGGCCCCGAGAACCTGATTCTTTACAGCGGACTTACCAGCCAGATAGCCGCCCTGATGGTCGGTTACGAAGAGGACAGGGCGTTTTCCGAGATGCTCCTCTCCATCATCCGCGACGAGATCGCCCGGCGCAAGCCTTCGGGAAGCATCGGCAGCCATGTCCGGATCCAGAACACCCAGGAAGTCCGGAACTGCCTGATCAGCGACGACTGCCTCATAGAAGGTGCCACACGCCTCTATAACTGCTCGTTGCGCAGCGACAAGGATGCGCCCGTGCGTGTCGGTTCGGGCGCCATCTGCGAGGACAGTATCATCTTCAGCGGAAGTAATATCCTGAATAGTAGCAAGCTGCAACGGTGCTTCGTGGGCGAGGCATGTACCATCACCAATGGCTTTACCGCCGAGGCCAGCGTCTTTTTCAACAACTGCTACATGGCCAATGGCGAGGCGTGCGCCGCTTTCTGCGGCCCTTTTACCGCCAGCCATCACAAAAGCTCATTGCTCATTGGCAGTATGTTCTCCTTTTACAACGCAGGCTCGAACACCAACTTCAGCAACCATGCCTACAAGATGGGTCCCCTGCACTACGGCACTTTGGAGCGTGGCGTGAAGACAGCCTCGGGTGCCTATATCCTGATGCCGGCGAAGATCGGCCAGTTCAGCGTGTGTTTCGGCAAGCTGATGTATCACCCCGACACGCGCAAACTGCCCTTCAGCTACATCATCAGCTATAACGACGAACACATGCTGGTGCCGGGGCGCAACCTGACTACCGTCGGCCTCTACCGTGATATCCGCAAATGGCCCAAGCGCGACAAGCGCACCGGCGCGGCACGCCATTCGCTGGTGAATTTCGACTGGCTTAGCCCCTTCTCCGTGGGCCGCATCATGACGGCCAAGCGCACCTTGGAGGATTTGCGGCGCGTCAGTGGCGACCGTGTGCAGAGCTATAATTTCCAGGACTATGTCATCCGCGCCAGTTCGCTGGAAAAGGGCATTAAATATTACGACATTGCCCTGCGGATCTATATGGGAGCCGTGATGAAGCGCCACGACCTGAGCCGCCCCCGTTCGGACGTGGGCAAGGGCAAATGGAGCGATCTCAGCGGTCTGTTGATCCCCCAAAGCGAGGAACAGCGTATCGTGGAGGAGGTGAAGAACGGCATCATCACCTCTACGCAGCAGATTGTGGACCGCCTCCACTATGCCCACGACCATTACGCCGAGTACCGTTGGGCATGGAGCTATCGCCTGATTTGCGAGTACTATGATGTCGAGGAAATCACGCCTCAGCTGGCACAGCGTGTGCATGAGGATTATGTGCAGGCACGCCGCGCCTGGATTGCTGAGATACGCAAGGATGCCGTCAAGGAATTTGAATTGGGCGACGTGCCCCGCGAAACCCTGGATAGTTTTCTCTCTGACCTGGACAAAGAGGTGGAGTACGAGAACATCAAAAAGTATAACATGTGAATATGACCCCTTACGAAATCATGGCGCCTGTAGGCTCCCGCGAGAGCCTGGCAGCCGCCCTGCGTGCCGGTGCCGACAGTATCTACTTCGGTATCGAACGCCTGAATATGCGCTCCCACAGCGCCTCCGCCTTCACCATTGCCGACCTGCGCCTGATTGCCCGCGAGTGCGACCGCTTCGGCGTGAAGAGCTACCTGACGGTGAACACCATCATTTACGACGAGGACCTGGAACTCATGCGTGAGATCCTGGACGCAGCCGGCGAGGCCGGCATATCGGCCGTCATTGCCAGCGATGCCGCCGTGATGATGTACTGCCGCCGAAAAGGAATCGAAGTGCATCTCTCCACGCAGCTCAATATCAGCAATGTGGAAGCCCTGAAGTTCTATGCCCAGTTCGCCGACGTCGTTGTGCTGGCGCGCGAACTGAACATGGACCAGGTGGCGCACATCCATCGCGAGATTGAGGCACAGCAGATACGTGGCCCTAAAGGCGAACTGGTGCGCATCGAGATGTTCTGCCACGGCGCCCTCTGCATGGCTGTCAGCGGCAAGTGCTATCTCTCGCTGGACAATGTGGGGCGCAGCGCCAACCGCGGACAGTGCCAGCAGCTGTGCCGCCGTGCCTACACCGTGCGCGACCGCGATACGGGTACGGAACTGGAGATTGACAACCAATACATCATGTCGCCCAAGGACCTCAAGACGCTGCGTTTCATCGACCGCATGATGGAGAGCGGCGTGCGCGTCTTCAAAATCGAGGGACGTGCGCGCGGACCGGAATACGTAAGCACCGTCGTGCAATGCTATCGCCAGGCCATTCGGCACGTTCTGGACGGCACCTTCACCGAGGAAGTCAAGGACGCATTGGACGAACGCCTGCGCAGCGTCTTCAACCGCGACTTCTGGGACGGCTACTATCAGGGACAGACCCTGGGCGAATGGACGACAAAACCCGGTTCCGACGCTACGCAGCGCAAGGTCTATTGCGGCCAGGTGGTGCGCTATTTTACACGCATAGGCGTGGCGGAGTTCAAGATAGAGGCGGCCGAACTCAAGCAAGGCGATAAGATCCTGGTTACGGGTCCTACGACGGGCGCGCTCTACGCTGTGGCGGATGAAATGCGGCACGATACACCCGACACCATCGACGTGGCCAAAAAAGGCTGGCACATCAGCATCGCCATGCCCAAGGTGCGCCGGGGCGACAAGTTGTACATCATCGTCCCCAACGGCGAACAGCATTAGAAACGGCATGACACGCGAGCAAACCGTTACCGCCTTTTTGCAGGCGCACGACATCCCCTTCGACATCTATCACCACCCCGAGGGCAAAACCATCGAAGAGGCCAAGCAATGGTGGAAGGACGATGGGTCGGTCCACTGCAAGAACATCTTCATGCGCAACCACAAGGGCAATCAGCACTATCTGATTTGCTTTCATTGCGACCACGACCTCAGTATTCACGACCTGGAGCAACGCCTCAAGGCGCGCCTGCAAGCCCAGGGACTTCCTTCCTGTGGCAAACTGTCCTTCGCTTCGCCCGAGCGTATGCTGAAATACCTTGGCCTGGAACCCGGCAGCGTTTCGCCCTTCGGGCTGATCAACGATGCGGATCACCACGTGCTCCTCTTCCTGGACAGCGTGTTGCAACAGGCCGAAACCCTCAGTTTTCATCCCAACGACTGCCGCGGCACGGTAGTCATCCGGCGCGGGGATTTCGAGCGCTATCTCCGCCTTGTGGGCAACACTTACGAATATATGGACCTCTATTGAAACAGTCGGAAAGTAAGTAAAATGCTTGTTTTGCTTACTTTCTGCATTTTCCTTCCTCCGTTTTTGGGATGTTTCCCAAAAGCCGCCTCCCTTTTTCTGTGATTTCTTCGTTTTTTTAGCGTACTGGTTATCACGATGTTATCATTTCCTGTGTTCCGGCCGTTCACGTTTTAGCCTCGTAGATAGGCATTTCCGGTGTGTGAAATACAGGCGAACCGCTCCGAAAACATCCCGATAAAATTTCAAAACTATATAGTAATTTCGTTCAAAACAACTATATGTTTTGCACGCAGCAGCGGATTGATTCAAAAAAACGTCCGATTGCCTGTTTTTTTCTCCAGATTGAGGCTTGAAGCAAGCAATGTGAGTTTGTCATTATGACAGCATAATCTCCATGTATGTGTCATTCTGTATTTTTGTGGATCTCGTCTTGTCCGTTGGCTTGCTAAGTTTGGGAGTAAAAAAAACAGAGATTTTTTTTGTTTGTTTTGTATTTTATATAATTTTGTGTTATTGCATGGTTGTTAACTTAATCGTATTCAAGAAGCAAATAGAGTGGAGTGGTTTGTTGTGTCACCGAATAATTCCAAAAATGAAAAGACGATACAAACTTTACCTTAGAATAATCACATTTGGAGTGTTGATTCACTTTGTTTTCATGATGTATAGTTGTAAAGCACAGGAACAAAGAATGTATCATACTTCAGATGAGTTTATTGTCAGAAAAATAAAGAAATGCAAGAATAATGTCTTTCTTATTTATGCAACCAGAAATGATACGATATATAAGATAGCAAGCCATTATAATGGAATCAAAAATAAGAGCGATAAAAAGTTAAAGAAAGGGTCTCGTTTTACTGCGACGCTGTTTTCTCAGTTTCTTGATTTTGACAAAGCTATAAATGCCATGCCAAACTTGGGCGTTATCAGATTCTATTATGGTGTTCCTCTAATTAGAGAACCAGAGAAAGGAATTGATGATGTATGGGTAAGTGAAGAATTAAATGGCCTATATTTTGCATTTTAGTAGCACTTGGGAAGTGCTATTACGTCATCTCTGCGCGCGTTGTTATAGAATGAGACCTCTGCAAAACCACCTCTGCTTCTCACAAATTCACTACTTCTGGGTGCTCTTGTTATGTATATCCTGGGATATCCGGAAAAGAAAAGAGTTAAGGAGTTCAGGAAAGAACTGAAAAGAGAACATAAAACGATTAGGGCTTACGTTTATTGGACAAATGACAGTCGTTGTACAATTTATTATAGCTTTAAACTAAATGGCACTACATACAAAGGGAAATCGGGTTATATTCGCTTGGGTGGAATATGGCCGGAGAGAGGAGACTCCATAAACGTATATTATAGTGAGAAGAATCCGGAAATAAACCTATGGTGGTGGTTTTGTGATGGCTCATAAAACAGCATTCTGTTATTGGTGATAGCCTGAGAGTAAAGAATTACTCTCCTAAGAAGTTTCCTGATTTCCTGTATTTTCCTTGTTGTGAGCGCTAAATTATAATCGGTTCTTGGTAGAAAAAGGAGAAAGATATTTGTTCGTTGTAGATTATTTCATAACTTCGTGATTGGTAGTTCTAAGTATTACGATGATGCCAATGACCCACAAATACAACGGCAAGGAGCTTGAGACCCGCAACGGCCTGAACCTATACGACAGCGGTGCCCGCCTGTACGACCCCCTCACCGGCCTGTTCACGAGCATCGACCCCTTGCGCGAGAAGTACTATCACGTCAGTCCCTATGCTTATTGTATGGGGAATCCGGTGAAGTATGTTGATCCTGATGGTCGGGAAGTAAAAGCCATATTTAATAAGGAAACAAACAAGTTATATATTTTAGATTTAGACTACTACAATAAGGCACTTCCAACAGTGTGGGTTCCTGCAAATAAATATCAATTAGGAGGCATAAGAGATAAAGGCGGCAATTTAACTCACAATCAAGTATTGGTAGTAAATAATGTCTTTTCTGGTGGTCGGGTGGAAAGCGGAAAACTTGTGAGAGATGCGGACGATAGTCGTCAGTTAGCAATACCTAATGCAAAGTACGACATTGTAGACAATAACGCCGATACAAGACATACAGGATGGTTTCGATTAGACAGACAAGACAACAGTCGATATAATGATAAAGACAATGTTGCAGGTAGAGATGGTTATAGATTTCATTTAGGAGGTTTAAGTTGGGGTTGTGTTACTGTTGATAAAACACAAGATAATGCACAAGCAAGTTGGGATGTTATTTCCTCAATTTTTAACTCCACAAGCACAAGGAGGAGAGGTAAATGAAAAAAATAATTTTAAAGTTATTATTATATATTATCTCCTTCATGTGTTTTGCTTGTAGCGGCGGACGCAAGGTAATAAATGGTATTGAGGTTTCTGAATTGTTACTCAGTGCCTCAGAAGAGCAAAATATAGATTATTGTAAGTTACTAAATGAGTCTACAGAAGGCAATGATAGTTCAATAAGGAAACTAGTGTTGTTGAAATTTTATGATGCTGCTGGTTATGACCACGGTGCTGTTCTTGTAGATTTGATAGAACTTATAGGAGAAGATAAGTTTATTTATTCACTCACGACAACAAACTGTGAAGAAAAAAAACGGATAATAGGATATATAGAAGTGGGATTGGAATATGGAAATAATGCGAATTTACAAAAGCAAACGTTCAGAGAGGCTTTTCCCAAAACATACAAATTCTTAAACTAACAAATAGCGGTATTATTCCATATCGAGATTGAATACTACATTATTATTTAATAACTTAGAGCATAATACAGGACAAGAAAGTGGATGATTGTTTTCAGTATGAAAGGTTATGTGCAAAGGGTGCAGTTCACGAACGGCAACGTGAACGAATATGTTTATGGTGCCGACGGCAGGAAGTTGCGTGCCACGTACAGGACAGCCATCCCCGGCATCGTCGTGCCGACGGGCGACCGCCATACGCTCACTGACTCCGAACTGGATGAGGAGATTACCGTCCGGTATGTTGACGGCTTTGAGGTGGTCGGCAACTGGGATTGCGCGAACTATTTCTTTGGCAACGGCTATCTGGATTGTGATACGCGTCAGCATTACAATTTCCATTTCTTTGCCAAGGATCACTTGGGCAGTACGCGTGCAGTATTCCATAGCGACGGCACTTTGGAGAATGTCTATGACTACCAGACGTATGGCAATGACATGTGCGACTGGGGCAACCGCCTTGAGGCAATGACCCACAAATACAACGGCAAGGAGCTTGAGACCCGCAACGGTCTGAACCTATACCTAATCCAACAAGAAATGTAATCAAATATGTTTTCCCCGAAAAACATACACCAAGCACGCTTGCTCTGCCCTCTTTTAAAATAAGAGCACGTTCTTTAAATATTAGCTTAAGCCGATAATACAAGAAGTATGTTAACGTACAAATCCCAGTTTTTATTATGAAAAATGCTTATATATGCACAAATTAATTATTTTCACAATAGGGATATGCCTATCATGTTCCAATTTCAACTTCTCTAAAAGTTGTTATGAAAACGAAATATTTAGTGTCGTACTCACCAGAAGAAATAACATAATAGTGAAATTGGAAATAAAAAATAAGGATACGCAATTTACCAAATCTTATCACACACAATTAATCTTAGTTGATGGAGAAATACCAGAAGGTAGTCTTCAAAAGGATTATAACAACCCAAGTGAAGAAATTTTATTTTATTGTGATTCTGCATATTGCGTTAATATTAAATCGATTAATCTCGTAATCACATTGGAAAGTATAAACCATACAAGGATGAATCTAATAATATATGAATCTAAGGTTTCTGATTATAAAGATGGTTTGTATACGTTATACAAGAAACAGAGATAAAAACCTGTGGCATATCGTACAAACAAAAAACAGCCTTCCATCTTGAAGATACAACCCCAATAAAGAAGTGAAGTTCTATCATTACAGAGAAAGATGCTTTGTTTCCCCTTGGCTCTTTCCATGTGTTCAAGATGCTAATAGTTTAATTAAAACACTTCAAACCTGAGAGCGTAAATAAATATCCAAAAGTAAATCCAATATACAAATTTCTCCAGAATTGGGTGAGAAAATGTAATATTGTTGTTTTATGATTACACATAACATAAAGGCTATCCATCGCCTCATGTATTATTACGGCGCACGCCTGTACGACCCCGTCACCGGCCTGTTCACGAGCATCGACCCCTTGTGCGAGAGGTACTATCACGTCAGTCCCTATGCTTATTGCATGGGGAATCCGGTGAGGTATGTTGATCCGGATGGTAGAGACCTTATTTACGCTAAAAACTTTTGGGGAAGGGTCAAACAAATTGGTGATGACGGGAATAAAAGAACAGGTTCTTATTTTGTTAAATCTTCAGTTGCAAGAGAGGTGAAAAGATTTACCAAAGCAGGTCAATCCTATACAGGTGATTTGTCAGAAAGCAAAAACGTAATGCATATTCCTACTGGTCAAAAATTAGAAGCTGTCAGACAATCTTATGAAGATACGAAAAAATCACAAAAAGAGAATGGCGGGCATTCAAATATCTTAGACAAAAATGTAACTCGTTGGGACGAGGGCTCCTCTGCCATCTTTTTCACAGATCAAGATGGGAATCAGGGCGCAAGAGCAAGTATTCGGATGCTTGTCGTAGATGGTGAGAATAGAATGCCTGCAGATGCCTCCAACGTTGAGATGTGGTGGCACACACATCCTAAAACGACGGTAAATGGAATTCCATTAGGTGATTCTACTCCTTCTGATGCAGATTATCGCGGACAAAAAGCAATGACAAGCAGGGGTTACAAAGGGAATACTTTCGTAATAGGCGTTAGAAGTGGTACAGTGACATTTTTCAACAAGGACGGTATTTTGGCAAGTGTAAAATGGACAGACTTTTTAAGAATGGGAGGGCGGAAATGATGGAAAAGAGTTCTAAGAATCTTGTTTTGTTATTTATTTCCTTTTTCTTTTTGTCGTGTTCAACAATGCGATATCATATAAAGAGGAATACAACAGAAACCCAAAAGCAAGTAAACCGTTTGTACAAAAAAAATGGGAATGCTTTTTATTTGTGCTCTACTTTCGCAACTTTTTCTGTTGTTTGGACATACAGCGGAGAGAACATTGAAATTTTTAGAATGCAGAAAGGAAAAGTAAAACGGAAACAGATATTTAGGGCAAAATATATAATTCAGAATACGATGTTTTCTCCTGAAGACATAGAGGATGAACTTTATCGGAAATGTGCCATGGTATTAGACGGGGATGTTTTTGGATATATAATTGATATTAACCATAAAACATATAACGCAAATTATGACATAGATATAAACTGCCTGAAGCAAGGGCAGTTTAAGTCTGACTTTTGGGGTCTGATTACACATGATATAAATAACTTTGGAATGTGGGAATTTGACTAATTCACTCAACCACAGGACTGGAGTCTGGCGAATGTTGGGTTTGCACGAAATGCCGGACGGGATGGGTGGACTATAACTATACAACCATGCGTGCTTTGCCAGAAAAAAGGATAGCCTATTGTAATCTGTGGAGAGTTCTGTAATATCCTGGTGAAAACACTTTTGCCAAGTGAAATGAAAAAAGAAGGTTCTTTCGTCTGTAAAAATGGGGAAAAAGGAGAAAGATATTTGTACGTTGTGTATTTTTTCATAACTTCGTGATTGGTAGTTATAAGCATTAAGATAATGGCAATGACCCACAAATACAACGGCAAGGAGCTTGAGACACGCAACGGCCTGAACCTCTACGACTACGGCGCACGCCAGTACGCCCCCGTCACCGGCCTGTTCACGAGCATCGACCCCTTGCGCGAGAGGTACTATCACGTCAGTCCCTATGTTTATTGCATGGGGAATCCGGTAATCAAAAACAATTACAAAATAATGTTTTATCAGCTTATCATCGGTACTTTATCAAAATAACAATAAGTAATCTTATGAAGATATTAATAATGAACTGCTTGATTATGTTTCTATTAAATAGTTGTGCGACAAATTATGAAAAGGCATTTCTTGCCAAATATGAATTTGAAGATTTTTCTCAATTTAAAGAGGTTGATATGTTTTTTCGAGGTAATAACAAAGAAAATAATCTTGTTATTTATGGATATGCGCCTGACCTTATAAATAATACATCAAAAGCCGAGTTTTATTTGATAGTATTAAATAATCAAAACCATGAAATAGTTGAAATGGACTGGAAGTTAATTGAAAACAATGTTAAAGCAGATACAATAAAACTTCAACAGTTAGCACAGACATTTATAATGTACAGAATACCACGTTTGAATGTAGATACAGCGGGAAATGTATTTGTTTATCTGAAAGATGTTGAAACGCTGGCATTAGTCAGGTTTGCTAATGAAAATGAGTTACAAAAACGAAGTAAAGAGGTAAAATGGATTAACATTAAGCACAATTGGTACAAGCGAAGGTAAACACAGCCTTGCACTTGCCGGGTTTTTGCTTTTCTTTTTTGTGGGGCATTTTGGTGGCTTCGCCGCTTTTAAAAATAAAAAATACTTTCTTCCTCTTATTGTCGTCCTTTGCTCTCAAATGTTTTTTATTACCTTTGCGATTATCTGATTTTTGCAAAAAATGGGTTGCGTAAAACTGCACATCTTAGACCAACAGTATAAATACACTGAATTAAAGGTTAGTTGCGTAAACAAAAAACTGACCTTGAATAATAGTGCGGTAAAGGAACGTAGGGAGATACTGGTGAGATACATAGACCCTACGGGAATGGAAATCGAAGAAGTTAGTTTAAAGGAATGGACAAAATTAAAGCAACAGATTGAAAAACAAAGAGATAAAATTCAATCTGATATTAACAAATTAAACGCTAAAGCGGAATCCGAAGGTTGGAGTTCTGAAAAACTGGTGGGTAAGATAGGGAATAAGACAGAAAGATTAGCCAGTTTAAATTCGAGTATTGGAACGATGAAAACTCTGGAAGGTAGTACCCAAGTTTATAGTTTATCTCACACAGGGTATGGTGAAAATGGTGGCGTAACATTAAACACAAGCACAAATGTCATTGATATAAAATTTGGTAGTACACCTAATTTTATTCACGAAATGACACACGCAGGACAATTTGAAACGAGAGATGCTCTTATTCAAGCATATCCGTGGAATGCGGTGAAATTTAGAGGACTACCTGCAAATTACAATATAAGAACACTTCAAGGAATATATTATAAAAGATGAGAAAAATTATAGCGTATTCAATTATTTTAATACTATCTCTATCTTGTAAAAACCAACAAATTAATGTTGCTAATTTGTGCGGTACATTTGATGGAGTAGAGGGCGGGAAAAATCCATTATCTACTTACGTGTTGTTGGAATTGAATATGGATAATACTTGTTCGTTGAAAAAAACTTTTGATTTGTCAAAGATTGAATGTCGAGGCGAATGGG
>JAQYEW010000020.1 GCA_028723455.1 Prevotellaceae bacterium
AGGGGAAATCACGGTGCACCTCGTGAGAAGTGTTTCATTTCCCGATTGCGAGTGCAAAGGTAGGGCTTTTTACATTACACACCAAATATTTTCATGAGAAATTTTCAAGAAAAATGAAGAAAAAACTACAACACGCTGAAAGGAAAGTCCTTAGAAAAGGAAGTTTTTTTGTCAATAACTGACACCCGGACAAGAAAAACACTTAATCTCTTTGTTTTTCCTCTACTTTTGTCTTATCTTTGCACTGAACAAACGCAATATAATAATGTATATACAGGCAAACGAAAAAACACATACATGATTTGAGCAAAACATACAGGTAATTTTTCTAAACAATATCACAGCAATAATGAAAGGTTTTTTGAAGACGGTTTTGGCCGTAATTGTGGGTGGCATCATCCTCGGTCTGGTAACTTTTTCCTTTAGTATAGCCGCGCTTATCGGCATAGCGGCCAGCGCGGAAACCCGGCAACCCGTGGAGAAAGGCAGCGTGCTGCGCATCTCGCTCAACGGCACCTTGCAAGAACAATACGAAGAGGACCCTCTCGCCAGCCTTACCGGCGACGTAGCCAACGAGTCCATGGGACTGGACCAGCTGCTCAGTGCCATCTACGAAGCCAAGAAAAACGATAAGATCAAGGGCATCTACCTCGAAGGCGGCAGCCTGGAAACCACGCCCGCCATGGCACAGGAACTGCGCCAGGCCTTGAAGTCCTTCAAGGACGGCAAGAAATTCATCTACGCCCATGCCGACCAATACAGCGGTCTGGCCTACTATGTGTGCAGCGTAGCCGACGAGCTTACCGTGAACCCCATCGGTGGCGTGGACTGGCACGGACTGGCCTCAACCCCCATGTTCTTCAAGGATGTCATGGACAAATTGGGCGTGAAGGCACAGGTATTCAAGGTTGGAACCTATAAAAGTGCCGTGGAACCCTATACCAGCACCCAAATGAGCGAGGCAAACCGCGAACAGGTTACGGCTTTCCTGGGCAGTATCTGGAACCAGATGCTGACGGAGGTGAGCCAGAGCCGAAAAGTGGACGCAGAGACGCTGAACGCCGTGGCCGACAGCTTCCCCATGCTGCATCCCACGCGCAAGTCCCAGGAATGGAAACTGGTGGACGGACTGGCTTACACGGACCAGGCCAAGGCGAAACTGCAAAAACTACTGAAACTGAAGAAAGACGAAAAAATCAAGTTCGTAAGCCCTAAGGACCTCGTGGCGGCAATCACGCCCAGTACGGAGAAAAACCAGGTGGCTGTCTACTATGCCTGGGGAGATATCGTAACCGAACCCGCCCAGAACCTTCTCACGGGAGGTGCCGGCCACAGCATCGTGGGCGGCACGGTGGCCAACGATCTGCGCAAACTGCGTGAGGACGAGAACGTGAAGGCCGTCGTGCTGCGCGTCAACTCGGGCGGCGGCAGCGTATTCGCCAGCGAGGAGATCTGGCGCGAGATGGTGCTCCTGAGGAAAGCAAAGCCCGTGGTAGTCAGCATGGGCGGCATGGCTGCCAGCGGAGGTTATTACATCAGCGCCCCAGCCAACAAGATCTATGCCGAACCCACCACGCTCACAGGCAGCATCGGCGTCTTCGGCATCATCCCCGACGCCAGCAAACTGCTCACGGAGAAAATCGGCTTGAAGTTCGACCTCGTAAAGACCAACCGGCATGCCGACTTCGGCAGCATGGGACGCGCCATGAACGAAAGCGAACAGGCACTCATGCAGCGCAACGTCGAGGAAACCTACACACAATTCATCCGGCGTGTGGTGGACGGCCGCAAACTGCCTGAAGCCAAGGTGCGCCAAATCGCGGAAGGCCGCGTATGGACGGGCGAGCAAGCCAAGCAGTTGGGACTCGTGGACCAGTTGGGAAGCCTCCAGGACGCTGTCAAGGACGCTGCCAAACTGGCTAAAATAAAGAAATACAGCACGGCCGGCTATCCCAAGGCACTGCCCTGGTATATGGAAATGCTGAACAAACAGAAGGAGGGTTACATGGAAAGCAAACTGCGTCAGGTGATGGGCGAAAACTACGAGGCGGTAAGCGCACTGAGCGTGCTGAACAGCCAAGACCGCATCCAAGCCCGTATCCCCTTCCTGCCCAACATCCGATAATCAGGCAAAAGGCCGCTACGATGATGGAACAGAAACCGAAAATACGCCACTGGGCACTACCCCTAAGCTGTCTTTACGGCTTAGGAGTAGCCCTGCGCAACGCCCTCTTCGACTACGGCGTGCTCAAACAGGAGCGTTTCCGGATTCCCGTCATCAGCGTAGGCAACCTGGCCGTAGGTGGTACGGGCAAGACACCGCACGTGGAGTATCTCGTCCGCCTGCTCATGCCCAAATACAAGATTGCCGTGCTCAGCCGTGGTTACAAACGCAAGACACACGGCTATGTGCTGGCCAACGAGAACACGCCGATGCAGGATATTGGCGACGAGCCATGGCAGATCAAGCACAAGTTCCCCAGCATCCATGTGGCGGTGGACAGCAAGCGCACGCGAGGCATACAACGCCTGACGACAGACCCCGAGACAAGCGACGTGCAGGTAATCCTCCTGGACGACGCCTTCCAACACCGCTACGTGAGGCCCTCGCTCAACATTCTGCTCACGGATTTCCACCGTCTCTACCCCGAAGACCGGCTGCTGCCAGCAGGCTTGCTGCGCGAACCCAAGGAGAACGCGCAACGTGCCGACATCATCATCGTTACGAAATGTCCACACGACATCAAGCCCCTGGACTTTAGCATCGTTCGCAAGATACTGAACCCACGGCCCTTCCAGCGCCTGCTCTTCACCACCCTCTCCTACGGACCCATGCAGGCACTCTTCCACGACGGCCGGCGCGACGTGAAGGAAACCGCCAACGAGCACGTGCTGCTCATCACGGGCATTGCCAAGCCACAGCAGATGCTGTCTGACCTACAGCAATTCACCCGACAGCTCACGCCCCTCAGCTTTCCAGACCACCACTACTTCTCGTCCGCCGATATCGAACGTATCAACCAAAGTTTCGCCGCACTGCCCCAACCCTCGCTCGCCATCACCACAGAGAAAGACGCCACACGTCTGAAGGACTTGCAAGGGCTGAGCGAAGAACTCAGGCAGTCGCTCTACGTACTGCCCACACAGGCCACCTTCCTGCACACAGGCCAACAGATTTTCAACAACTGCGTACTGGACCATATCAATAAAAGAATACAAAAGAACAATGGAAATATCGCAACTCGGTGAGTTCGGACTCATCCGCCACCTGACCAAAGACCTCAAGGTACAAAACGAAAGCACCCGCAAGGGCGTAGGCGACGACTGCGCCGTCATACAATACGCAGCAGGTCAGCGCACACTCGTAAGCACCGACCTGCTGATGGAGGGCGTGCATTTCGACCTCATCTACACCCCCCTGAAGCATCTTGGATACAAGGCCGTACAGGTGAACCTGAGCGACATCTACGCCATGGGCGGCACGCCCCGACAGATCACCGTCAGCCTGGCACTAAGCAAACGATTCAGCGTCGAGGACATCGAAACGCTGTACGACGGCATGCGCCTGGCTTGTGAACAGCACGGCGTGGACCTCGTTGGCGGAGACACCACCAGCAGCCTCACAGGCATGGCCATCAGCATCACCGTACTGGGCGAAGCGCGAGAGGAGGACATCGTCTACCGCAACGGCGCCAAGCCCACGGACCTCATCTGCGTCAGCGGCAACCTGGGCGCCGCCTATATGGGCCTCCAACTCCTGGAACGCGAGAAAGCCGTTTATTACCAACAGCGGCACGAGGCCAAGGAAGCTGGCAACAACCCCGACAGCGTCGATTTCCAACCCGACTTCACGGGCAAGGAATATATCCTGGAACGCCAACTGAAACCCGAGGCACGCCGCGACATCATCGAACGTCTGCGCCAGGCGGGCATACGCCCCACCAGCATGATGGACATCAGCGACGGGCTGAGCAGCGAGCTGGCGCACATCTGCACCCAGAGCAACACCGGCTGCCGCATCTACGAGGAACGCATCCCCCTCGACTATCAGACCGCCGTCATGGCCGAGGAGCTGAACATGAACGTAACCACCTGCGCGCTGAACGGCGGCGAGGACTATGAACTCCTCTTCACCGTCCCCCTTTCCGAGAACGACCGCGTCAGCCAGCTGCAAGACATCAAGGTCATCGGCTACATGACCGAAGAGAACCAAGGACGCGCCATGATAGCGCGCGACGGCGGAGAGTTCGAACTAAAAGCCCAAGGGTGGAATCCGCTGCAATAAGCAAGCCTTAAAAAGTCCGAACGCGTACATACACTAGACTTGAAGGAAAGTAATCTGGCCAATCTGACAGTAGTTCCGCCCATCCAAACAACCTCCATACAAGACGCAAAAGAATCCTCATGAACCTTTTGAGATTGAATGCGGCGGCAGCGAGCATGGCGTTTATAGCGCCTAACTCATTCCTGAGAGACAGTGCCCCGATGATGATGCCGTTCCACAGACGCACTATTGGCTCCTTGTTGCCGAACTCGTATTTTTTGTGTTCCTTGCCCTTGCTGATGCAGAGGACATCCGTTTCGTGAAGCGAATATATCTTGTGGCCGACTATCCCTTCTCCGTTTATAAACTTGAGGATGAGTTCGACACCTTTCTCACTCATACGATGACGGAAGCGTACCAGCACGGAAGAGACACATGGAGCAGAGAAGCTGAATGCTTCCATGCCGCAGAAATACTGGCAGTAGGCATTCTCTGTGAATTGGACAGCATCAACAAACCAACCATAAGGCGGATTGGCTTTGGGGGACGACCGTAGTCCACACAAAACAAAGGCGCAAAGGCCTCCTCAAAGCAAGCCCAATTGATGGTGTTTGCCAGTTAGAACAAGAAATGCTTTGAATCCAACATTGTATCCAGGTCCCAGAATAGCGATGCCTGACGGCTGTTTGAATACGATTTGTACATGATTGAATTGCAGGGTTTTGTAACGAAAAGTTACAAAACTTTGTTGATATATACAACTTCTTAAAAGGATAATATCCTAAAACGCAAAGTTAAAATCAATTTAAGGCTTGACTATTTAAAGGAATAAGGCAGAGAAGTAGTCAACCTTTTCAGAAAACTACAGAGTAGGTCATTTCTCCCAAAATACACTAAACGCACACTTCTCATAAGGAATACAGCATTCATAGAACTGAACCCTATTCTGTTCCTCATTGTATGTATGAAAGCAATCCTCTGCATACACAATCTCAGGTTGCCTGCTGCAACTTGTATCTCCATTATAGAAATAATCTCCCATTACGGTATTCTCAGGGACTTTATTAGTTCCGTAACGCAATCGATAAAAAGGGAAGTCATCGCTTCTTTTCTGCCATTTCACTTTTCCTTCTTCGGCGTATACAAGCATGACAGGTACTAATTTCAGACTTATGTATCGCAAGGCACATGCAGAAAAGCTAACCTGATACTTGTCAGCAATTTCCCGCAACAACTCACAAGAGAAAGGATGTCCTCTGAACTCTTCCCTAAACTGAGACAACGGCATCAAGAGCTGAGCTGCAAAATCATCTGCCTCACGCTCTATTTCCCATTCCTCGTTATTGCCAAAAGGTATGTATCTATGGAGATGAGGTTGCATTTTACCGCTTTTCAGGGCGTGTCTGTGATGGTCGATGAAATAATGACCAAATTCATGTGCGAGCGTAAAGCGGCCTTTTCTATTGTCTTTTGTATTTCCTCTTGCTGTATTCATGTGTATGAAGAACTCATCTTGATCAGGCTCATACCATGTCATACCATCAAAGGTTGCTTTACCATAGTCATCATAAATAACAACCAACCCTTCGTCTTCTGCTATCTCGTTCAAAGGTATGGGTATCTGATATAGTGATGTAATCGAGTCTATTATGCCAGCAGTAGAGTTATTCTTCATCGTCTTCCTTAGGCTTATGTTGTCTTTTCATCTTATCAATAATATCCTTCGGGAGCTTGTCAAAGTTACGAGCTGCCATAGAATAGGCTTGATCCGATTCCTCTGCAACTATCCTGTACGTTTCTCCATTTATATTTAGATCATCTGTGCGGCTTGACACAATACGACAAGTACCATTGATTATCGCTTCAACATCCACATGTCTATTCTCTATGCGAGAAGTACGCTCCTCATACATCTGAGTAAAGAACATAAGTTCATCTTCTGTACGAGGAGGCAGATAGCCTGTCGAACACAACATGGTGTTCAATTCCTGTATTGTCAAATTTTTCATGCGTCAATTAAATCTAAATCGTTAAGTGCAAGGTACGCTTCTCTTTTATATACCCTAATCGTTGTTTGGGTAATGTTTAACCTCTTACGGAGCATATCAAGCAGCTTGCGAGGCAACTTCTTGCCTCTTGTATGATAAGCTTTGTAGGTGAGATACACTATCCTGTGTTTCTCATCAAGTTTGGAGATTTTGTTATTCAAAGCCATAACATACATCATCTTCTGCTCAGGTTCAAGATCAGAGATGTGAAAATCCACAAATGATACAGAGTCTTCAATAATACTCAAATCTTCATCGGGTTTAATTTGAGCACATTCTCCTTTCTTGGTGAACTGGTGCATTTGGGAGACTGCAATATTCTCCAACCAGATAATTATAGCGCGTTCTACATTCTTTACGCGCGACTTACTCTTATCAAAAGTTGGATAAAGCCACACCTTGTTGAAGGTGCATTGAATGGCTTCAAAAGCTACATGCTCGTCATAGCCAAGTTTGCTGGCGTGTATTTCGACGAACAATTTTATCTTGCTCTCGAAATAGGAAGTGAAAAGATAGAGTGCTTTTTCAGCGCCTTTACTATCCTTATCCTTGTTGGCTATTGCAAGCAGTAACTGTTCGCCATCGACAGTTGATTCTACAATATTTCCCATTACTTCTGCTTAAACTAACGGTTTTGGTATATGAGTGAGTATTCAACGAAGGATGCTCATTAAAAATTATAAAATTATGTTTGTAAAGAATGTAAACGGATCCAGCCGTTTTTCAAGCCCAGAAGGTTATGACTCTTGGCTTGACTACTGGGAAGACAAGAGCGGAAAGACCGCTTCGAGATGTTCGGCAACTGATTGCAAGTTGTCTGGTCGTAGTAACCTTGTTGGTGCTCATGTTCAAAAGGCATATAGTACAGACAAGAGTTGGTATATCGTTCCTCTGTGCAAAAACTGCAACGCTCGTACAGATGTGTTCGAGGTCGATGCACAGTTGGTACCAGTTCCAAGCAATCTCTAAGGCTAAGACCCTCGGCATTCTCTCCGTCTGAGTGAAGAGCCCTAAGGTGACAGGGGCAGGTTGTCACAAGTCAAACCTTAAAACTTGAAAACTATGGCAAATAATACCAAAACAACTTCAGCCAAGGTTGCTTCAACCGCTTCCAAGATTCTCAAGGACGGTCGCTACGGCAGCAGTTCCAAGAGTGTAGCAGGAAGTGCTCTCAGTCAGAAGACTGGCAGCCGAAGCAAGTAAATTATTTCTTTTTTGGATGTGCCTCGCCGACGTGATGTCGATGGGGCATTTTTTGTCGCATACGGTGATTCTACCTTTCAGTTATAGCTCAGGAATTAATTGCTAGCGATTGATTATCGCATTCATCACACAAGGTTTCAACACTTCCTCAACGAATCGGTTGTAGCTTATATGATTATCTCGAATAAAGTCTTGCGGCACCACAGCTTTGTAGTCACCTCCGATATGTACCTGTAGGTTTGGATTACGTTTGGATGGCTGGATTTCGCTGTTTTGTTCACCTATATTAGTTACAACTCTTATGCGGCCAATAAACTCCTCCATTGTGTCAGGATAGATATGCTCTTTAACGTCTTCACTATTATAGCCTACCATATCTACGGCAAACAGAGAATAAATATTCTCCTTCTCCACCGATTTGTCCAACTGCATAGCAGACATCATCACAGATTTATCAGAAACCCAGCGGCTCTTCACCTCGATGTAGTAAACGGGCTCTTCATTGATGGAAATGACAATATCCTGACCTCCTTGCTTATCATCAACATCTATCTTCAGGTAGAAACCGGACAGTTCATCCTTCAGTTCCTTTCGGAGATATGCTTCAACGTACGTACCAAGTTCTTTCTTCTTCTCAAAGTCCGTATTCTCGTTCTGCTTCTCAATCCAGGCATCCTTGCCCATTTTCCAGATGCTGATCATGTTCTCGTCGTTGATAATCTCTGCCGCCATGTTCAGACGCGTCTTATCCTTGATTTTCATGAGCTTTATCATTGGATCGCGATTATCTTTGTTGAGAACGAGTTTAGCAAGCAAAGACGGGATATCGTTGTAGATTGTTTCAAAAGCAATACGCCAGATAGAACCATCAACCTCGTTGTCAAAGTTATTAATGATATCCATTATCTGATCTTTGTGCTCGTATGTATCAATCTCGCTCAGATACTTGCCAGAAGCCAAAATCTTTTCCATTACCTGACTACCAAAGACAATGGTTTCCATCACAGCATCCGTCATTGCGATTCTGCCAAATTCTGTATCAAAGAGGCTTTTACGACATTCTACGGATTCTCCCTCCGTACTTGCGATGGTATCGTGGATATCTTTCATCCTTTCCGGAATCCCAGAATCTTTCTTCAGTTCCTTGCAATATCTAAACTCGGCTGTTTGCGAAAGATAGATGCGATAGTTCTGTAACATGCTGGTGAAATCAGCGAAACCATAAACGCAGGTCACCATTCGCTTTATCCAGTCTTTCTTCTGTATTTTTTCCGACTCTGGCAATATAGTAAACTCTGCCAATACATTACAGATCAGGGTACGCATCGCACCTCTCCACTCAAAGAAGTCACTATCAATCGAATCATCAAAGTCAAAGTTGACCTCATAGTATTCTCCCAACAAATCCAATGCCTTTGCCTGGAATGCAGTACTATTGCGAGGGATAGCCAAACGGCAATAGTCCATCAACGCCTTCTTTTCCACGTAAGTAAGCAGTCCTGTATTATCACCGAAAGTCGAATTGCTCTCCCATGTTGTCTTAGCAGCATCTGTCACCTCCTTGATACGTTTCTGCAATTCTTCGGTGCAAGAAGGTAATGCGTCTTTTATATCCTTGTTAGCAAAGACTGCAAGATTTATAACGTCCGCGAACGATGATTTTACAAACCTTCCTGTTTGTGTTGGCAGAAGGGTCTTTATTGCCGATTTCAATGGAGTCACAAAACTGTCAGCCTTGAAACCTTCCGTCTTGTTGGTCAGAGTACCATCCTCTGTCAACAGAATATTCTTGTCGAAGTAGCCGATCTGCTTACTCTTCTTCAGATATTGACATATTACCAGCAAATCTGATTCACCTACCGCATTCAGACCATTCTTATGTATGTGGTCAATGATTTTATCAATACCGACAATCTGGTTACAAGTCTCACCTTCGTGCCATTTTTCAAAAACTCTGCTCCAATATACCAGATGGCTTGCTGTTGGTACGGCATTATTGTGTATATTGCACAGCACCTTGTGCAAAGAAGACAGCAATTCTGGCATATCAGCTATTGCTTCTGCTAGAACAGAATCGAGTACATAAACACTATTTGGAATCCTTTTTTCCGTACCAGCATTTTTATCTACGTCTACAAGAGGTAGGAACTTCATATTCTGAAGCCAATTCGACTTCAATGACTTATAATAGTCGCTCAATTCCTTGTTGGCGTTTGCTACGTCGAAATAGACTGGCGCGAGAAAATGTACATCGGACCACTCCGTAAGGTGATTGCCAATATAGCCGAATATCACATCTGTTGCCTCGCTGATGATGTTATGGTTCTGTGAAGCTGGATCATTTGCAGTCTGTCCGTCCACAACCAGGCGCAAGCTGCTTCTATCCTCCGTTGAGCATGTAAACACTGGCGAATGCATAATAAAATTCATACCCCAGTACTCCGTTCCAATCAAAGGCAGATAGATAAACATGCGTGCTATTTCGTGCGACGGTTGAAATACATTGTTGCTATTCAATGGCAAGATAACCGTTACCATTGGTTTTACCTTTCCTTTCCTGGTAAAAACGGTCTGTTTGCTGACAAGAGTACGTATGCTTACAGTCTCTGGTTTTTCTTTTCTATTGTCAATAATCGTAATAGGTGTTTCCTGTACTGTAGCCTTAACCGTATCATCAATTGGTAGAGTCATGCCCCTTTCAAAACGAATTGTAAAGCCTTCAACCTCATCCACAAGTGTTATAGAGGCTACACCTTCATTAAGGCATAGTACATATGGAATCAATTCGGGAGCTTTCTCGAATGCTTCCTTGGCATTCTCGCCTTCAATCTGGTTAGGTTGTAGATACGTAAATACAGTCCATTTGTCAGGCTCTGTTCTGCGGTATGTCAAATCATTGCGCCACTTGTCTGTCTCATCGAACTGAGAACCCAGATTGTCAGCCATCTTATCCTTGCTATTCGGAGTTCGATCTATAACGAACTTAGGGAAGCAGTAATACAACTCCTCGTCATCAACGAGTTTCAACGAACCAGCCAGATGGAACTTACGACCAAACTTATGCGTTGTCAGGAAGCCCGTACCATACTGACCTACCTGTTCGCCATCGTTGCGCACTTTGGCACTTGTCTGAAGAATCAATGCATTAAGCGTGTCGTTGATGAACGGCAAACCATCATGCTTAAATTCAAAAGTACCGTTTCTTCTGGTAAAGACGATATTGCTCTTATCAGCAGACACATCACGAGCATTCTGTACCATCTCCCAAATAGCTCGTACAGGCTTAGCAGAGGCGGAACTATCCCTTCCGTTCAGTATGTCATTAGCAGGCTTGCCCCAAAGAGTGTCGTTCTTTGACTTTCTAGCCTGATCGTTTATTTTATCTTGAGTAATATCTGCCATATCTTATTTCGTTATCTAATGATCTATAATTGATCATTTATTTCCTTTTTCTGTCTTTCATATTTATCAATGTAAGAAACAATGCGATATTGAACGGGGTATTCAATACTATAACGACCTATATCTAAGGCATGCTCTATAGGCAACTTATACATAAGACTCTAGATATCTTCCGGCAGATATGAATCCTGAGTTGGAATTGCGACAAGAAAGTATTGACCTGTGCGCATATCTCTGTAAAAAGAAAAAATCCTCGTTGAGCCGTTTTTACAAAGCTACACGAATAGGCTTTCACCTACGATGGTGTTCCTACTGGGAATTTCATATCTATCGGATATGCTGGAAATTCTATGTTCTCAAAAAACCTCTTCGTTCACATTCTCGTAATTCTGGCGAACATTATAATCAATGGCAAACCTGTTAAGATGAAATTCGAAACTTGAATTGATAGCCTCCACCTTTGTTTGCAAATTTTGAAGGTCAATCGCCTTATATATGTTATTAGGCAACAAACCGCCATTAGACGCAACATGTATTGGCGTTGTTCCGTTCATGAAGAACCTATCAATATCAACTTACAGGTCAAAACATATCAATAATGTCATTAACAGGTGTGTACAAATTATGCATTTCTGTTTTTACCTTTCCGTCACTATCACCTTAAACGTTTGGAAGATGAGCTTGATATCATACCAGAAGCTGGCATTTTTGACATACTCCAGATACAACCTAATCTTTTCCTGCATAATAACGTTGATGTAGTAATCCTCGGGATCCTTGGCTTTCTCCATTAACTCGTTCTCATTACGGAACTTGATGCTTGCAGGATCGGTGATGCCAGGACGTACATCAAGCACATGCATCTGCTCCTCTGTCCAGTGGTTCACGTAATGGCGCACTTCTGGACGAGGACCAACCAAAGACATATCGCCTAGGAATACGTTTATCAACTGAGGCAGTTCATCCAACTTGTATTTTCGGATGTAATAGCCACTACTTGTTACACGCGGATCGCGACCGCCAATGGTCACCAGTGAGCCCTTGTCAGAACCTACACGCATTGAACGGAATTTGTAGATGCGAAAGTCCTTGTTATATCTTCCTACGCGTACCTGACGAAAGAAAACAGGACCTTTAGAGTCCAGTTTAATCCATATCGCTACAATAATAAACACAGGGCTGAGGACAAGAAGTCCACAGCCCGATGCGATAATATCAAAAAGTCTTTTCATTGTCTAAAGGCTCTTTACAATCTCAACGAAGTTTTCAATTACGTAGTCAACATCCTCCTCAGTCATACGGGTGTTGAGAGGCAGGGTAATCTCGTTCACAAACATATTATATGCGTTAGGATAGTCCTTGATGTCAAATCCTAACGCCTTGTATGCCGTCATCATAGGCAGAGGCTTATAGTGAACGTTCGTTGCAATACCACGCTCAGCCATCTGTTCGATCACCTTGTTTGCCTCCCCGCGAGTACGTCCAACCAGGCGTACAATATACAGGTGGCCACTACCAGCATGATCTGTCCCATAATGGTTCAGCACAGCCACAGGCAACTCCTTGAAGGCAGCATCCATCTTCTCGATATAATAACGACGCTTTGCCAACATCTCGGGATAACGCTCAAACTGAACGAGACCAATAGCAGCCACGACATCCGTCATATTACACTTGTACCAAGGTCCTATGATGTCATATTCCCAGGCACCCAGTTTCGTCTTGGCCAAAGCGTCCTTGTTCTGTCCATGCAGACTGAACAACTGTCCCATGCGGTAGATAAACTCGTTCCATGTTTCTCCTTCAATAAAAGGAATGGGGCTGCCGCAGTAAACCTGCTGACGTTCTACAACCTCATTGCCGAAAGGCAGGTTCCATGTCATCGCGCCACCCTCTGCGGTAGTGAAATTCTTGACCGCATGGAAAGAGAATGAACTGAAATCTGCAATCGCGCCGGCCATCTTCCCGTAACGCTGAGCGCCGAAAGAGTGTGCACAGTCGTTGCTGACAACAATACGACCAATCTTTTTCTGAATATCATTCTCAGGTGAGAACTTTGCCAGGATATCAGGACGGGTTACAACCTCCAATATCTTGTCCACATTCGCACAGATACCGGCCAGGTCCACAGGAACAATCACCTTTGTCCGCTCCGTGATGGCATCAGCCAGTTGCCCGTAATCCATCTCAAAGTCCTGCACATCATCGGAACCCTTGGCCACGATGTCCACCATCTTGATGGTAGCGCCGACATGGTCAACCACCGACGCACTGGCCGTATAGGTATAAGCAGGCATGATAACCTCGTCTCCGGGGCCCACGCCAAGGATATGCAGCACCATCTCCATGGCTGCCGTAGCGGAATTCAAACAAACAGTCTTCGTCGTACCGACATAGTCCGAGATGATATTCTCCAACTTCTTTGTACGTGGGCCTGTGGTAATCCAGCCGCTCAAAAGAGCATTCTTTACTTCCTCTGCCTCACGCTCCGTCATGTCTGGCGGACTAAAAGGAATATTACGTCTTTTCATTTCTGTACTCATTTCTTATTGTTTTTTTGACCCTATCAGTCCAGATATGGACTATTAAATAAATCTTATCTGCCTACAATGCCGGTTTAAGCAAATGGCCCCACGTTTGGGTAAGCAGCGACTGCCACCGGCTTTCGCGAAAAACGATATCATGTTTCCAACCATTCCTCCACCAACGCCTGAACCGAAACAGAATCTCACGGAAAGTATTCTTATGATGTTCGGGTTCCACTTCCGGTTGTAGGATATCGTATAGAGAACGTTCTACGAGAGCATCATCAACAGGCAAATGCGGAAACAGAGAGACTTCAAATCCTAAATGTCTGTAACAGATAGCGTTCAGGACCGCAAGGTATTCCTTCATCCCCACCTTCTCCAATGTGCTTAGCAGCCAATCCCAGTCCACGTGACTGGCGCGCACGAAGAATCCCCAATCCAAAACCTGTCTTAATGACATATCCACAGAGGCAAAATGCTCCCCACTATGCCTGAGCAGATAAAGAGAATTGAACCTTGCCGAAGGAAAGTAAAGGTTGCCAATTTCGTTATCCTTTGTCTCCTCTATCACGGTATGTAAGATAGACTCAATACGTAATGTGGAGCGATGAGCATAGGTATTGAGGAAGGAAAAATGATTTTCAACAGTTACTTTTTTGAACGGAAAAACAGAATGCTTATGATGACTGTTGTCAATCCTGACGTTGAATTTTTCACGAACAAGCCGGTCAGCCAACTTGTGCTTTCCAAAATTATAGGTATCCACATCCCCAACGGGTCTACGCGCCGGATTAGGCCAAAACTTTGACAGTCCATAGCCTTTCAACAACAACATCTTAATGTTATTACGGGCATAGAATTCCGCTAATTCTCCAATCGACCTCTTATGCTCCGCATAGGTCGACTCCATAAAAACCACCTGCCCCAGCCAAGGCATCAAAACATCCAAACCAGGACGTTGTGCCTTCGGCAGTCTGTCAAAAGCATCTACGCACAGCCCCAAAACGCCCTGTCTGATAGCAATATTCTTTACTTCCGGCCAATCGCAGTCTGCCGGAAATTCAACTTCCTTGCCACCGACAGCGACCTGAACCAACTTCAATACCGTATGCTGAGCTTGAGTCATTGCTTCACTACGCTCTTAATAACTTCTACGTACTTGCCGGTGCCAACCTCTCTTGTCAGGTTGTCCATCACGAACTGCCTGCCGTTCCTTCCGTATTCCTTGCACAACCCTCGGTCGTTATACAATCTAAGGATACCCTCCACGAAAGCCTCCTTGTCGCCAGCCTTCGTAAAGATACCGCAACGGTGCTTGTTGACAATTTCCTTCAGCTCGTTCTCGTCGAAATTCGCCAGGACAGGACGTGAAGCGCTCATGATGCTCCAGGTCTTCGAAGGTACAGAGGCGGCACCCGTTCCCGGTTTGGAGATTACCAGCGACACGTCGCCTAAGGAGAATACATGACTGATGTCCTCGTAAGGCTGGAAGGGCAACAGATGAACATTATCCAACTGATTTTCGGCAACAATTCTCTTCACTTCGTCCAGATAAGCCCCATCGCCCACCAACACGAATTGTATGTCGGGATTTGTCCGTAACGATTTAGCCACCTCCAACAGCATGTCCATGTTCTGGGATAGCCCTATGTTGCCGTTGTATGTGATGTAGAATTTATTCCTATCCAGACCATACGCATCGAACAACTTGTTCTGATCGCGCGGAATATCTACCACCGCATGCTGATCCACCCAGTTGTACACCACCACGATTTTCTCCTCGGGCACACCCTTGGCCATGATGTTCTTCTTAAAGTCCTCAGAAATCACAATAATCTTATCCGCATGCTTGTAGGTGAAATTCTCAATCACACGTCCAATCTTCCACAACACACCGCCCTTCTTCGCAAGTCCGTTGTTCACAAGGGAATCAGGGAATATGTCTTGAAGGTTGTAAACCAAAGGAATCTTTTTATACTTCTTTATAATTGCGCTTACTGCACCTTGTATAGGAGGTGTACTATTAGTAAAAATAACATCACAATCTTTTGCATATTGTGAGAAAATACCGTGATATATTTGTTTTAAAGATATCAAAGCATAGCGTAGAGCACGCAAAATGGCATTATTTCCTTCACGAAACATTGAGAATCTATTAATTCTCATACTACCACGAAGTTTTTCTTCTCTTCTATACTTGTTGCTTTTGTATTTCTTTCTATCCTCTTCTGAAAGACCTCGACACGGAGTTGGAACAAATACTTCCATAATCCACCCCTGTTCTGCAAAAGTTTCATTTCGGTTATCGCCTAAATAATTACTTGCAGCCTTCTCTGGAGAGGCGTAGGCCATTATATATAATAGTTTCATTGATATTACTCTTTATAAAATCTTTGTACACGCTTAGAATTGTAACTAAGAACTTCATAACAAATAGTCTCTAAATCAATTGCCATATCCTCTGCAGAATAAGTTGTATATCATTCAGTTCCAATAATAGTTACCTTAGTTCTCATTTTTAGATTTGGAATGTTTGGTACGTCAACTGTAGTTTGATTCATACATATCCGTCCTACTATGGGAGCTTACTGTCCATTGATGATAACAAAACCCCTATTCGACAAAGAACGTCTAAGACCATCGGCGTAACCAGTCATAACTGTTGCCACAATCATATCTTTGTCAGCAACGAAAGATCTACCATATCCTATGCATTCGCCCTTATGTACTTGTTTTACTAATGATATAGTAGAATTCCAGGATAATGCAGGTGATATTGATTCGGGAAGAGCATAATTTATATCAGGTTTCAATCCTTACAACACCATACCGAGTCGTACATAATTGATTAAACTATGATTTGATAATTCATTCTTATGAAACAGAGCAACCGCAGAGTTTGCACAATGGATAAATGGTAAATTCAGATCTTCTACACTTCTAACTACAGCTTTAAATTTTTTATTTGTGAACACGTGAAAGAAACATTTTCATCTCCAACGCTATCAGCAACTGAAAAATGTGTAAATAGTCGCCCCTTACATAGCCTTGACAAGCGATAATTCATCCCTCCATGACCTCTCGCTTATGATTTTGAACAGATGCAAAAGAGCTCTCATAGCTCTTTTGTTCCTGTTCAAAACAACAAGAGAAATGCTAAGAGAGAGGTCATTGATGAATCAATTCCCACTTAGCATCTCTTTTTAAGGGACGACTATCTAAGTTCTTCTCTATTTGATTTAGATTCACTTTGACCCATGACCTTTTTTCTACTTGATTTACATATATTTCCATACTATTAATTCAATGGCAATTCTAACAAGTCGCCCAACTCTTGATTAAAAGATATGGGATCATATTTTGTGCAACCTCCACCGGGACAGAACGTTAATTCTGCAACATACAATTTTTCATCAGTATCAAAGAAATCAACACGAATGAATGGGAATTCATTCGACAACACTTCTGCGATTCTTTTCATATCGTCAAAGTGTGGAGGTTTAGGAACGTCATTATTTACGTGAAGACCATATTTTACATCTAAGCGACTCCAATTCATGTCGTAAAATGTAATAGGATAATTCTGTTTATCGAAGTGATCTGTTGCCACATACATACAATGAGGCTTACCCTTAAAGCAAAACAGTTTATAGTCGTAAAGCTGATCTGCAAAGTTTGCCATATATTGCTCCGCTAGAATTCTCGGGGTTCCACAATACATTCTATATTCCCAAGAGTTATTAAGAGTGTTGTTCTTGTGTAACCATGACCTTAACATGCTCTTAATAGAAGAGAACTCTATTTCAGACTTATGGTGGATTATTTTAATATTTCGACCATCGCTCTGTAAGTTTGCTTTTAAAACAAAATCTTCAGGCAACTTATCCCAATCCTTCTCCAAATCATCAACCGACGTCCAAGCACCATAAGCAGGTAGTGTATATCCCTCGCCTAATTTTTCAGCAACATATTGTTTGAAAAGATATTTATCTGTGATTCTCTCAAAATCCGGATGAGAATAATAGCATTTATACCACTGAAGTTTTTCGGTAAACAGATTTGGGTTATTTAAATCGAACGTATAACCCATATGTCTTTTATATGTTTCCATTACACCTTTGACAAACTTATCCTCAGGCCAATCACATACTGGCTTGAGTGTACCTCTTCTAATACCAAGAAGGAGTCGAAGTAAAGCAGGGTGATTATTCTCTATGTTATGCTTAATATTAGATGCAAGTCCCATAATTACAATTCTATCTTTATCTGATTCAACACTTCATTCATTATCTTTTCACACTCATCCATGTCCTTACCTTTGACGATAACCTCACCAATAGCGTCGTTACTGTTAGTGAATACTCTCACTTCGGAACCTTCATGGATGAACATGTGTATCTGTACGCCTTCAGTCTCTGGAACTGTAACTGACTTCACAATTCCGGCCTTATCCGAACGCATCATTCTTGCCAAAGTGGCACACGGAGCCTGACGCTTCTCGAAGTATGGCAATGGACTCTCACCAAGGCAAGTGGCAAGTATCATCTCATAATAGTTGATGCCAAAGTAGTTACTTGTCAATTCAGGCAAACAGTTCGCGCCTACACGACCTGTCAGTTCTATGATATAAGCCTTACCATCCTTCTCTATCAAGTCAATGTTTACTGCACAGTTATTAAAACCAAGTGCCTTGATTGATTCCTTTACCTGCTTACATGTATCTTCATACAATGCGTCAGAAATCGCGTATGGCATATAGTGACCGATAGGTACAGCCGTCTTGCACATCAAGGTCTCATCACCATGAGGCAGAACAAAGAGCACTTCGCCATTATAAACGAACGACTGAGCGCCAAACTCTGTACCAACGATAAACTCTTCGATGATGCAATAGTTCTTGCGTGTGAGGGACATGGTGTCGTTGAATGCAGCAACAAGGTTAA
This sequence comes from Prevotellaceae bacterium, assembly GCA_028723455.1. Taxonomy (GTDB): domain Bacteria; phylum Bacteroidota; class Bacteroidia; order Bacteroidales; family Bacteroidaceae; genus Physcousia. Next base: position 18,389 of record JAQYEW010000020.1, read on the forward strand.
TCTCATCCTTCACGATGTTGATACCACGGCTCCCCTGAAGGTCAATAGCCTTGATGATAACAGGATATCCAATCTTCTCGACAGCTTCCTTGAGTTCCTTCTCGTCATGAATACGGAAGAACTGAGCTGTCTGAACACCTGCAGCAACCAAACGCTCTTTCATGAGGAACTTGTTTGATGACTCATCTGCAGACTTCTCTGTAAGACCAGTCAATCCCATCACGTCATTGCAACGGCCGATGGCTTTCAATCCGGTATCCGAGCAGCAGATGATAGCACCATCTACTTTTTCCTCCTGAGCCACTTTCAATACGGCATCAGGATCAGAAATGTCAGCATAACAGAACTTGTCTGCGTATGGATTACAAGGGAAATCCCCACCCATACCCGTCATGGCTACGTACACGCCATGCTGTTTTGCGGTTTTGATAAAGCCCAAATTACCTCTACTTGCTCCTTGCAGCAAGAGACGTTTACCAGTCAAATTGTCCATATAATATTTTATTCAGTCTCAAGTTTTACTTCACCTATCAGTCTTTCTGCCAACTCTACCGCCCTTTGTGCGGTCTCCTCAGTTACTATCACATGACCCGACCGACAAAGGCTGTTCGTCACCTCGGGAATCATATCGCCAATCTGGTGATAAATCTCCCATCCATACACTCGGGAATCATCAAGAATCCCCGTGTTTGAAACACTCACCAGCCTTCCGGGCTTCGGACAGAAATAACGGATACACACACCATGCTTCTCTTCCGTAGGCTCCAAACAAGGCTCTATCCCCAAAGCGCAGTTAATGGCCGCCGCCACCATATCCACGCCCGTACTCAAGTGTGTCAATTCCGTAGAGATGAAGTCGCCGCCTAAACGGGCGCCAACCTCCATGAGGTAAGCCTTACCGTCCTGCACCTTAACCTCCGCATGACACGCACAGTCCATCACACCTAATGCCATCACGCCAGCAACGGCAGCAGCTTTAATCGCATCTACGGTCTCAGCAGGATAGACGGAGGGCTGATTGTGTCCGAGTTCAACAAAATAAGGAGCCTCCGTTGTCTTCTTATCCGTTACTGTCAGTACGTTTACCCGCCCGTTCCACGCAATAATCTCCACGGAGAACTCAGGCCCCTCCACAAACTGCTCTAACATCACGCTCTTATCGCGCGACTCCGCCTTAGAACGGTTGAACAAATCCACAAACTCTGTCTCCGGGATACCCTTCTTAATCTTTGCGATCCCGCGAGAACCGCTGTTGCGCGAGGGTTTCAAGATACCGTCATCAGGCAGTTCCTTACAGAAGCAATTCCAGGCCTCAGCGGCATCTTCAAAACAGAACGACTTCGGTGAAGGTGCATTCCCTTTGTCAAAAGCCTCACGCATTTGCTGTTTATTTGTCGCACGAATCGCCTGCTCCCGTGTGATACCCGAAAGTCCCAATTCTTCATTCAGCCTTCCCATCACGTTCATGCTCACCTCCGAACATGGGTGTATCACACCATCTATCTTTTCCTCGCGTGCCACACGAAGCATATCTTCCTCGCTGGTAATATTCACCACCACGGCTTTGTCTGCGTACTGCAAGCCCACGGCATTGGCATCGCCATCAGCCGCAATCACATACACCCCCATTTCCTTGGCCTTCTTGATGACAGGCACCTGCAAGATGCCGGCAGCCAGAACCAATAGTCTTTTCATTGTTTCTTGTAACTTTCCGCTGTGTTTATATTCTCTCTGAAGAGAACAGACTTTAATGTTTTAAGGACTATCCTAACATCCATCAAGAACGAAACATTGTCTGCATAATATCCGTCCCACTTGAATTTCTCTTCCTGTGTGATGGAATTGCGGAAATAGGCCTGTGCATAACCCGTAATACCAGGTTTCACCTTAAAGCTTTTCTCCATATATTCCGGTAAACCGTCAGGATACTTCTCGGGCCGATACAATTTAGGACGAGGGCCAATGAAGCTGATGTCCCCCTTTAAGACATTCAGGAACTGAGGAAATTCATCCAAGGAAGTCTTTCTCATAAAACGTCCGATAGGGGTTACACGAGGGTCATTGTCGCTATTGAATGTACTGCCATCCGCATTCTTCAAGTCCGGCGAGTTTACATACATAGAACGAAGCTTGAACATCTTGAACGGCTTATAACCTTTACCTGCTCTATTAGCATTATAGAAGACAGGACCCCTGTCCGTAAAATAAATGATAGGAGCAAAGATTATAATCACTAATAATACAAATGGAAGAGCGCAAAGCCCTATCACAAAATCTATCAAACGTTTGAAAATTTTTATATACATATTTTAAAATTGTTGACAATAACAAATTCTCTGCCTTCATATTATTGTATATAACCATTAGTGTAGCTCACAAAATGATTTCTTATAGAAGGCAAATAGGCGAAATGAAAATGTATATTATTTATGAATTTCTATTTGTCGGATATAAGTGCTGGTTTTAGTTTCGATATATACATCATTAAAATAAATCTCATTAACGATGCGCAGACTGTTCCCATGCAAAAACCGTATAGTCCCCAATTGATCAGCGATACTATACTTAGCAAGAAATATAGCACAAAGTACACAGCATTAATAACAACCTGCCATTTTGCAGAATAAAAGCGTATCAGATATGTATTATATAATTGTGAAATGAAATTTATAATACTTGTTATCGTAATAAGTGGGACGTAACCTAAAGATTTTTCAGCCCACTTAGGATATAACGCATGTAGTAAAGGATGGCTTATAATAATGCAGATTATATAAATTATTACACATAAAATTATAATTGCCATTATCATTTTAAAATTAATTTTAATAACAAAAAAATTAGTCTTTACAAGATAACTTAAAATAAAGCTTGAAAGCGGTGCAGAAATCAGCATAAGCATTTTCCCAATTAACTCAGCCGATGTTATTATGGAGACACTTTCACCATCCGTTATAGGGTATATAAATATACGGTCTCCATAAGACACTGCGCTAACAATAATAGACGCACTCAATAACGTAAAATATTTTTTCGTTGTACGCTTTAGAAGAGGAGTAATTGATAACGTCTCTTTCCAAAATTTAGTGTGAATAAAATCATATAACTCAGCAAAGGCATACGCTATAATAAATACATATTGCCATCTTTGGCTGATATTACAGAAATAGGCTATTCCTAAAAGATAGCCAAAACTCAGAATAATATTACTTGTAAGTATTCTCTTAAAATCCAGCTTAATTCTATATTCAACAGAAATATAATCATGTATTAAAAATAATAATGTCATAATTGTGAGTAGAAGATAATCTAAAGCATCTACTATTGCATGGCCATATAAGTACATGGCTGAAAGGGTAACGGAAACACATATTACAGACATTACGATTAAAATCCTCAAGAAATCTCCATGTAATCCCAATGCTTTATATTTCTCATTCTCTAATAAACGGGTTTGATGTAATATCCCGGAAGTACAATATACAAAAAAATAGTTTATTGCTAATATTGTAAGAAAAAAACCGTTCAACTCAGAACCTAATTTGCTCGCAAGAACCGGCTGTATGAGAAACTGCAATAGAAATACCGGTATAGCATAAGCAAGTGTGTTATTGAGAAAATTGACAGCTATATGTGTTCTAAAATTAGCCATTACGTCTCATCATTTTTATTATTACAAATATAATTGTTGCACTACACATATTTGTATATGCCAAGACATAGTTTGTACAAGAAGAATTCGCTATTGCAAGTACAAAGAAATAAAATAACACTATCGAGATACTATCAGCTTCTGCTATTGCGCTACATACAACTTTTGCATAACATTTACCTATAAAATACATGAACGGAATGATACCAAAGAATGTCAAGTCACTCGCAAACCACGAATAGACAGAATGCCATGAGGCTAACGGGTCTACTCCGAAATATTGCAATTGTGCAGGATATGTCCTTTCAAATAAATTCATGCCAGTAATTCCTTCAAATACACCCATCAAAAAGCGTGAGTTCCCAATACCGCAGGTCCAATCGAAATCACAGTACTTGAAACATTGTAGCATATTATAATATCCTTGGGTAAGATAAGAGTTTATGTGCTCTACAGAAGAACGTAAACCAACAGGAATAAGGTTATACGGATACGAAGAAAAGTAAGATGGTGTATATGAACTATCGGTTCTATCATCAATTGCAGCAGTAAAATACAATAAGAACAAAAAAATAAGTGCAAATGGTAAAAGAAAAAAAATTCTTTCCTTTAAAGAACGTTTTTTCTGTATATAAGATGGGGGAGTTTTCCACTTAACGATTATGGCTATTGATATTATCAATCCAATTATATCAACAAGTCCTTTGTTTGTTCCTATTGCAAACCATCTCAAAAGTTCTATAGACAAAGTACTTACAATGATGATTTTATGAAGTATTGATATGTCCTTGAAATAGAATAGGGATAATGCTAAAGACCAAAATACTACTGGTTGGAAAAATAAATTTATAAAACCAATAAAAGTACCAGCACGACTACTTACGTCTTTTTCGTAATAAACTTCAGCAGCATTATTCAATCCATATAGAGCTTTATAAAATAATTCTGAAAAACTACGGACACCAGCATATTCAAAAGCATTCAATACCGTTACTATCAATGATATCCATATGGTAACTTTTAATAGCCTTATTGTAATTTTCCTATTATCAATCCTCTGAAATTTCCTGTTTACATATATAGCATTAAAATTATTTGGTATATTATTTCTATAGCCCTTGTAAAAACTGATAAAATATGATAATAACAAAAATATTCCAACAAAATCTAATAAATCGTGTTCTTTACTCCAAGGTATTGGGCCAAACAAAAATAATAAAAGAACCATTAACATAAAAATGAAAGAATATAATCCTATTCTTTCCACATATCTAACAGGTGTATTATTATTTGTATAAGACATCTTCAAAAATGTTTTATCTGTATCTTACTCTGTATATGTACTTTACCAACACTTTTGGAATACTGTTTTTTAATATAGTGCGCATAACGCTTATTGACTCTTGAAGATAAATATGAAAAAGTGTACCTTTATTATGCATCCGCTTCATACGTACACGTTCTTTAAACCATTGTTTGATGTATTTTATATTGTCACTGGCACCCCCTTCACGCATATTATTAAAAACAACAGGACATAATACCCATTTTATGTCAGCACTATCATGTGCACGATATTGCCATTCACCATCTGCCGCCCATCTGAACGACTCATCATACAGTCCTATTGATCTATAAACCTCAGAACCTGCAAACATAGCGGGATGTCCAAAACAACATTTTCTATCAATCATAGATTGCGTGAAATGATATCTATGTATAATTTCATTTGCTCTTGATACACGTACCATGTCTCCCACGATAACTATTTTTTTATCGTCATGTTTTACCCATTCATTTGCAACATATTCTAATGTATGCTTATCATAGAAGTCATCACTATTGAGAATCCCTATAACGTCCCCCTGACATTTTCTTATAGCATCATTTATTGCATTATACATTCCTGTATCTTTCCTTTGGTAATAAGTCAGTTTACCTTCAAACTGCGGAATGTATGAATCAATAATGTCTATAGTATTATCAACGGATAATCCATCGGCTATTATATATTCATAATTAGTGTATGTTTGCGCTAATACACTTTCAATTGTATCTTTAATTGTCTTTGCACTATTCAAACACACTGTAATTATAGAAATTTTAGGTTGTTCCATTTATATAATGATTATTTAAAATTTAATGTTCGTTGATTTATTTCAACCAAGCAAGCTTGTGTGAAGGTTAAAGATGAAGCAAGGTTATCAAAATTGTCTATAAATCTATTTTAGAGGTTCTTCTTACCCGATTTGACAAAACTGAGATAAAAGCAGTTCCTTCAGGAGCTTCAGTTCGTTTTTAGTTAAGAAGCAAGTTCCTGTCTATGCGTCGATGTCCATGATTTTTTATCTTTTCATTTTTAGCATTAAAGCACAATTTATCTTCAGAAGATATTAATTCTGCACTGCTCTTCTACAAGGAACTATCAAGACTATATCGTGGAACAGTTGATACTCGATCATATAGCGAAACGCTTCTCCACTATGTGGGTATCATTTCTATATCGAAAAGGACGGAGCGATGATGCAACACAAAAAATGCTTAAGCGAGGTCCCCATTGCTATCTGTACAGTTACTGTTCTATAGGACTACGCTATGAGGGTGGGCTTAATGAAAGCGGCACTCCTTGCGAAACCCACACTCAACAACAGACGGAACACATAAATCAGGACGTCATCGAAGCGGTTGGCGATGATGGCCTTGAATTGCTTGAGGTCGTTCACGACCTTGCTGCCAAAGAAGGTGATGCCGTCTTCAAGGGTGGGTTCGTAGATAACGACGTTTGCGCCCTTGGCCTTGATACACTTCATGATTCCTTGAATGGCGCTCTGACTGAAATTGTCTGAGTATCGTTTTAGTAATTTAAACTTATATGTTGTGCAGACATCTAAGCGATATTACTTTAATGATAATATCTTCCTTATAAATATTCCACTACATGCAACTCTTCTGGCCTCTTTTGAATTAGCTAATATATTAACCCTTCCAGATGGTATCCACACATATTTTAGTGAATATGAAGGTAAAACATTTATTGATGGGGCATCGTCTTTAAGCCAACCTTTCAGCCAAGTCAATTTATCCAGCATCTTTGTTACCTCAGATGTCTCTGCCGGATGAACTTCACAATAACATACTTTTCCTGTGTAAGAAATAGCATAATCCCATCTTTCACCGTTTGGATACTTGTTTTTTACACAAGAATCTATATTTATACTACCATCAAGTTTCTTTGTATCAGCAGCTTTTATTTTTGACTTATCTACATTCTTTATAGCTTTTAATCCAACGCAATAGCCGGATTTTACATCACAAGTATTTTCAACCGCTGATTTAAACATATTATCTGTAGTACTATTCGCCATACGCTGAAACATATTTTGCTACTATATCATTTACATGCGAAGAAAACTGGGTTAATCCACCCCATTCAAATACTGCTGGATCAACACTATTTACATCAAGTGATGATATATCTGTTGACACTACCCTATCATTAATACGTGAAAAGAAATAAGTCTTTATGTTCTTATCAAAAACATCCTTAAAAATTTCCCTGGTTGTACTCTTTGATGAAAGTTGGAACAAATCACAGATTGCATTTAATTGACATTTCTTGGGAAGTTTCTTCAGTTCATTATAAGCCCAAACAAATTCCAAAAGAACAGGAGAATGAGTGGAAACGATCACCTTATAACCATTATGTATGAATTCTATAATCTGAAGAATTATGGTTTGAATGGCTTGAGGATGTAATCCCATCTCTGGTTCCTCAATAATAACAAACTCATATTGCTTCGGATTTACAACATTCTGAACAGGGCCACTCAAACAATAAAAAGCAAGAAGAAGTGGCAAAAACTCTTTTTGGCCGGCACTCCAAGTCATCAAAGGCAAATTTATATTGTCTACCTGCATTGCAATCTTTCGCTGCCCTCCTTTATCTTCCATGACAACTTTAGCACCATGAAATATACTCTTATCGAACATCTTACGTACAGTTCCCTTTAGACGATATGTTAGAGGATATATAACATTACTGCCATTCATCCCATTTTGAACAAATAAGCGTAAGGTTTCACTGAACGAACGAAGAACATAAGGGTCATTCTCGCCAAATTCCATAAAATTCTTAGGACGGCCATCAGAAATACTCAGTATTCTCTGAGCAGGAATATAGAAAACCTTATCTACAATTTCCTTCGCTGGATTTTTTACTAAAGAATCCTTTGCTTTAAAATTCATCCCATCAATAAGTAGAGATGTTTCATCATGCCACATCGAAGAAAGACCTTCTCCTAAGTAACGATTCAGAAGATTGTCGGCATTTCCTTTGACCACAAATCCATAGTTATCTAAACGTTTCACAATAGACTTACGATCTTTTGCAAGCTTAAACATCTGAAGCAAAAGACTCTTTCCTGATGCCTGAGCACCAAGCAAAAATGTAAGATCTCCTAAATTTAAACTTATATCTTTAATCGGGCCAAAGTTTTTTACTGATATTTTACTCATTTTTATTCAGTGCTAATGTGAGGTAACGAACCTCGAAGGATACATTCTTCCGAATCAGAAGTTCTATGGATATATTTAAGTTATTTTGTTAATGTATTTTCCAAATCCATCACATTTTATTGCTTCTATTCATACCCAAAATTACAATATAGCGCAACGGGACAGGATTAGTTGCAAAATAATTATTAGCATCTTTTTCAGAAAACTCTTTGAAGAACAAAGTTAGTCCCTCCCGAAAATATCGCGTGTATATACTTTCTCCTCCACATCCTTCAGGACGTCATCGAAGCGGTTGGCGATGATGGCCTTGGACACGGCTTTGAATTGCTTGAGGTCGTTCACGACCTTACTGCCAAAGAAGGTGGTGCCGTCTTCAAGGGTGGGTTCGTAGATAATGACGTTTGCACCCTTGGCCTTGATACGCTTCATGATTCCCTGAATGGCGCTCTGACGGAAATTATCCGAATTCGACTTCATGGTCAGGCGGTAAACGCCGATCGTAACGGGCTTTTGCTCTCCCCTGAATACGTTGTCCTCGCTATAGGCGTACCACCCGGCCTTGCGCAACACGGCATCGGCGATGTAGTCCTTGCGCGTGCGGTTGCTCTCCACGATGGCGGTCATCATCTGCTGGGGCACGTCCTGGTAATTGGCCAGCAGCTGCTTGGTGTCCTTGGGCAGACAGTAGCCGCCGTAGCCGAAGGAGGGGTTGTTGTAATGCGAACCGATGCGGGGGTCGAGGCCCACTCCCTCGATGATGGACTTGGTGTCGAGGCCTTTCATCTCGGCATAGGTGTCCAGCTCGTTGAAATAGCTGACACGCAGTGCAAGGTAGGTGTTGGCAAAAAGCTTTACAGCCTCGGCTTCCTTCAGTCCCATGAAGAGGACTTCGACGTCTTCTTTGACGGCTCCCTCTTGCAGCAGTCTGGCGAAGGTCTCGGCGGCTTCCCGCATGTGGTTGCCCTGAATGGCTTGAATGGCCAGGTTCTCTTCGCCGTACTCGTCGCACTTGATGACCTTGGGATAGCCCACGATGATGCGCGAGGGATAGAGGTTGTCGTAAAGTGCCTTGCTCTCGCGCAGGAATTCTGGAGAGAAGAGCAGGCGCAATTCACGCCTGCGGCCGTCGGGCAAGGGTCCCATCGCCTCGAACTTCTTGGCATACTTGACATAAAGGCTGCGGCAATAGCCCACGGGAATGGTGGACTTGATGACCATCGTCGCCTCGGGATTCACCTCCAGCACCAGATCAATGACCTCCTCCACGTGCGACGTGTCGAAATAGTTCTTGATAGGGTCGTAGTTGGTGGGGGCAGCTATCACGACAAAGTCGGCATCCTTGTAGGCAGCTGCTCCGTCCAGCGTGGCTGTGAGGCGCAAGTCCTTTTCCGCAAAGAACGTCTCGATGTACTCATCCAGGATTGGGCTGACGCGGTTATTTATCTTCTCAACCTTTTCTGCGATTACATCAACGGCGGTTACCTTATGATACTGGGAAAGTAGCGTTGCGATACTCAGACCCACATAGCCTGTTCCTGCCACGGCAATCTGTAAATCCTTGAATTCGCGCATTTTCCTTGTGTTATTTGTAATTGTATCCCCCATTCACCTCAATCAGACTGCCGTTGACAAACGGATTGTCCACGATGAAGCGGAACGCGTCTACAATCTCGTCGATGGTAGCGAAGCGATGAATGGCCGTTTTCCTGTATATGTTCTGTTTGATCTCCTCGGGCTTTTCCTTTTGCCAGGGTGTTTCGACGAAGCCGGGAACCACCGTGTTCACCGTAGTGCCCGTTCCCTCGAACTCCTTCACGAGATTTGTGCAGAGCGCGTGCACTGCGGACTTCGTTACACCGTATGCCAGCACCGTGGCGTGGGGATCGATGCCCATCTGAGACCCCGTGAAGAGAATCCTGGACCCGTGGGGAATGATGGGGAAAAACTCCCGAAGCATGATATAGTGCGAATTGACCGCCACTTCCATCATGTCGTCCCAGTCCTTGTCGGCATATTCCGTGAAGGACTTGCGGATGGACATCCCTGCATTGCAGTGGATGAGGTCCAAGTGATCCGTCCGGCTCTTGACGTAGCGGATGAAGTCATACACCTCCCCGCGTCTTGTCTGGTCCGTCCTGATGGCCTCAAAGTTTTCTATCTTTTGAGTGAACTCCGGGCCGACATAGGTGGCAAAGACATGATAGCCTTTGCTCAGGAGCATTTTTGCCACCCCAAAGCCCATGCCAGATGTACCACCCGTAACGACAGCGTATTTACTCATATCTCTGTGTAGTTCTCCTGCCGGTTGAATTTCCCGATAATCTCCGAGATAGCGATGCTTTCCTCCCTGCGCAGTTTATAGCAGCTTTTCCGCTTGTTGACGATCATGGAGATGAACTCCTGTATCTCGTAGCGCAGGCCGTCGCCGTCGTAGCTGTAAAAATACTTCTTGTTTTTCGTCTGGTCCTCGTAGCGCACCTCGAAAAAACTGGTGAGCCACCAAGGCGCGGGCACATAGACGTATCCTTTGGTGCCCGAAACCACCAGGTTGCCCTCCGTCTTCACGCCAATGCCCAGGGTGATGGAGGAGGTGGCGTGAGGGAAACTGACGTTGGCGCGTGTGTACACATCCACGCCGTGCTCCTTTTTGCTGTAAAAATCCACCTTGTTGTAGTCCCTGCCCAGCAAACGGATAACGGCCATCAGGTTCAGGGGGGCGTGTTCGTTCATCGCGCCGCCTGCTTGCGTGGCGTCCAATTCACGTGTCTGCCCTTCCATCATCTTGGAGAGCGAGGCCTTGACATCCACCACGTCTCCGATTACGCCGCTTTTGACAAGCGTAACCAGGTGGTTGAAGGCCGGACAGAAAGCGGTCTTGCTGGCTTCCAGCAACACCAGGCCACGCGCCTCGGCAAGGTCGTAGAGTTCGCGCGCCTCGTCGGCGGAAAGTACGAAGGGGATTTCGCAAAGCACGTGTTTGCCGGCCAGCAGCGCCTGTTTGGCATAGGCATAATGCGTCAGGTGGGGCGAAGCGATATAGACAGCGTCCAGTTGGGACAGGAAATCCTCGTAGCTTTCGGAAAAAGCCTTCAGTCCAAATTCCCGGGCAAAGGGCGCTGCCTGACCGGGAATGGGATTGTAAACGGCCGTAACGTCCGTACCGCTCACCACCTCCGATTCCGGCACAAAGCGCCGGGCGATACGCCCGCTGCCAACGATGCCCAGGCGGTACACCTCCTGGCTCTCCTCACGCAGCATGGTCGAAGAAACGCCCTCGGTGCGTGGCAGATAGACCACCTTGCAGTACTCGTTGAGATAGTCGAATTTTCCTTCCCAGTCGGATCCGATGGCAAAGACATCGACATCGTATTTCTGGATGTCATCAATCTTCTGTCCCAGATAGTCCTCGATGATGATTTCATCGGCATAGCCCGTTTGGCGCACTGCCTCCACGCGCTCCAGCACATTGTTGCGAACGTTGAGCTTGCCCCGTCCGCGGTCGAAACTGTCGCTGGTAACCCCGACAATCAGGTAGTCGCCCTGCTCCTTTGCACGCCGGAGCAGGTTGATGTGCCCCTGATGCAGCAGGTCATACGTGCCGTATGTGATGACTTTTTTCACGCTTTACGTAAGGGGGTGTTGAAGGACTTTTGTTTGTATGAGGACATTTCCTCTTTTCCCCGGCTTGCCAGATGCGGTAAGCCAAGTTCGTTGTTACCTAATGAGATGCGTATGTTCTGACGCGATTCGCTCATGGTGTATGAAGGTGTCAGGCAAACTTTTCAGCATCACCCTTCGCGTTCATTTTATGTGATAGTCTGACAGGGGGCTCGTAAGCCCACCGTGCGCAACGCTTTTATGTGTATTCATACGCTTCCCTGATTATGGTGCGCAGTGCTTCTTTCTTAAATTTCTACAAAAATAGGCAAAATATACGAGGCCTACAACATTCCCGGCCCTATTTTTAAAAAATGTATAATTGTATGGACGAATAAGGAAAAAGTCTGTAAAATGACGGAGCATCTTACAGACTTCTTGGGCGGAAAGGGAGGGATTCGAACCCCCGGTGCCTTGCAGCACGCCGGTTTTCAAGACCGGTGTATTCGACCACTCTACCACCTTTCCATTGCAACCGAGTGGGAATTGCGATGCAAAGGTACGGCATATTTTTGAATCTGCAAAGCGCAAACGCAGCTTTTTTGCTTTTTTATGCCTGCTTTCCGCTTCTTTGGCGAGAAAAACGATGCCCGGCTTTGATGTTTCTATGCTTTACGTTATCTTTGCCATAGGTTTTTAACAAATTAAGAAACGACATGAACACCCTGGAGCAGATTTTCGCAGCCAAACTATTGCACGTGAAAGCCATCAAGTTGCAACCCGCCAACCCCTTTACGTGGGCGAGCGGATGGAAGTCCCCCTTCTATTGCGACAACCGCAAAACCCTCTCTTTCCCCGAACTGCGTTCGTTCGTGAAGACGGAGTTCGCCCGCCTCGTCATGGAACAATTCCCCCAGGCGGAGGCCGTGGCCGGCGTAGCGACGGGTGCCATTGCCCAGGGCGCGCTGGTGGCCGACGCGCTGCACCTGCCCTTTGCCTATGTGCGCTCAAAGGCCAAGGACCACGGCATGGAGAACCTGATCGAGGGAGAGCTGGCACCAGGCACGAAGGTCATCGTGGTTGAAGACCTGATCAGCACGGGCGGCAGCAGCCTGAAGGCCGTGGAAGCCCTGCGCAAGCATGGTTGCGAGGTGGTGGGCATGGTGGCCGCCTACACCTATGGCTTCGACGTTGCCACAAAGGCTTTCGAAGAGGCACAGGTGAAGCTGGTAACGCTGACGAATTACGAGGCCGTGGTGGCCGAGGCACTGCGCACGGGCTACATCGCCCAGGATGATGTGGCGTTGCTGAACCAATGGCGCCAGGCTCCCGACCAATGGACAGGAAAATAAAGCATTGAAAATGACAGAATACAAGAGTGAAGTGAAATACGTGGGCGCGCCCATCGAGCGTGTCTATGCCCTGCTGAGCGACCTGGAGAACCTGCGCACCCTGCAGCAGAACGCCGCCGACCCCGCCCTGCGCGAGCGCATCATGCAACAGGCCGGCGACAAGGTGAAGCCCGAGCAGATTGACATGATCGCCGAACGCCTGAAGGACATGCAGCTTTCCAACGACGCGATGACGGTGAACGCCGGCCCCTTGGGCAACGTAACGTTGCGCATCGTGGAGCGCGAAGCCACGAAATTGGTGAAGATGGCCGTGGAGGGCCTGCCCATGGCGGGCAATATCTGGTTGCAGATGCTGCCCAACGGCGAGGCTGGGAGCGCGCTGCGCGTAACCCTGGGTGCCGACCTGAATTTCATGATGAAACAGATGCTGAAGGGCAAACTCCAGAAGGCTGCCGACGGATTGGCGGACATGCTGTGCATGCTGCCCTATTAAAAAGACAAGACAATGGCAAAGCTTTGGGACAAAGGATTCGAGATTAACGCCGAAATCGAGCGTTACACCGTAGGGCGCGACCGCGAGCTGGACCTCCTCCTGGCACCCTACGACGTGCTGGGCAGCATGGCGCATATCACCATGCTGGAGAGCATCGGACTCATCGCTAAGGAAGAGCTGCCTCTCTTGCTCGGCGAACTGCGCAAGATTTACGCCGGCACGCAGGACGGCACCTTCGTGATCGAGCCCGAGAGCGAGGACGTACACAGCCAGGTGGAGCTGATGCTGACACGCAGCCTGGGCGACATGGGCAAGAAAATCCATTCGGGACGCTCGCGCAACGACCAGGTGCTCCTGGACCTGAAGCTGTTCACGCGCCATGAACTGCGCGAGACAGCCACCGCCGTGCAGGAACTCTTCCATGCCTTGCAGGAGCAGAGCGAGCGCTATCGCGAGGTGCTGATGCCCGGCTACACCCACCTGCAAGTGGCCATGCCCAGCAGTTTCGGACTGTGGTTCGGGGCCTACGCCGAGAGCCTGACGGACGACATGCTGATGTTGCAGGCCGCCTACCGCACCGCGAACCGCAACCCCCTGGGCAGCGCGGCGGGCTACGGCAGTTCCTTCCCCCTGAACCGTCAGATGACCACCGACCTCCTGGGCTTCGACTCCATGAACTACAACGTTGTCTACGCCCAGATGGGGCGCGGCAAGGTGGAGCGCAACGTGGCCTTCGCCCTGGCCGGCGTGGCGGGCACGGTAAGCAAACTGGCTTTCGACGCCTGTCTGTTCAACAGCCAGAACTTCGGTTTCGTTCGCCTGCCCAAGGAATGTACCACCGGTTCCAGCATCATGCCGCATAAGAAGAACCCCGACGTGTTCGAACTTACGCGCGCCAAATGCAACAAGCTGCAAGGCCTGCCCCAGCAGATCATGCTCATTATGAACAATCTGCCCAGCGGCTATTTCCGCGACCTGCAGATCATCAAAGAGGTCTTCCTGCCTGCTTTCCGGGAACTGCGCGAAATCCTGGACATGACGACCTACATCGTCAGGCGCATGGAGGTGAACACGGAACTCCTGCACGACGCACGCTACGACCTGATGTTCAGCGTCGAAGAGGTGAACCGCCTGGCCGCCGAGGGCATGCCTTTCCGCGATGCCTATAAAAAGGTGGGCATGGACATCGAGGCAGGGAGGTTCTCCCCCAACAAGGAGATTCGCCACAGCCACGAGGGCAGCATCGGCAACCTGTGCACCCGCCAGATTGCCGAGATGATGCGCCATATCGTGGAGGAATGTCATTTCGACCGCGCCGTGGAGGCCGAGCAACGCCTGCTGCGGGGCAAGGACTAAGCCTTATGAAAAAAGTCCTCTGGCTGCTATGCACAACCCTGCTATGGACGTGTGGCGACGGGCTGACAAGCAATAAGTTCAGCAACCTGCCCGCCTATTTCTCGTTCACGCCCGTAGCCAGCGCGCCCGTGCTGCTCACAAGCCTGAACAGTCCGGGGGAATGGTGCACCATCACCTTGGACCAGACGGGCAAGCGTGTGCTCTTCGCCGGCACGGCACGAACGGACACCGTCAACCTGACTGCCCTGCAAAACTACCAGCGCCTGTATCTGGGACTGAGCGGCGGCCTGATTGCCGGCCTGCCCAACGTGCCCGAGCTAGGGCAAGACCAGCCCGCCGTTACCTGCTACGACCTGGCCTGCCGCAACTGCTACGAGGAGCGCAACACGACGCCACGCCTGAAACTGACAGCATCGGGCACGGCACGATGCACGCGCTGCCAACGCGCCTACAACCTGAACGCCGAAGGACTTGTGTCCGAAGGCACGGCGGGCAAGGC
>JAQYEW010000021.1 GCA_028723455.1 Prevotellaceae bacterium
TCACGATAATGCTGCAAGGTGCGCTTGCTGATGTTCAGCAGCCGGCACACATCGCCGTTGTGCAGCCAGTCCGTATGCTTGCTTTTCTCTCCGAATGCCTTGTGGCAACTCTCGGCAAGGCTCAAGATTTCATCTCGAAGCTTTGTCCAATTGGTTTCTGTAATGATGTAATAGTTCATAATTTTATATTGTTATTGTTTGTTGTTTCAAATCTTTCCAGTTTTCATCGGCAAAGATAATGGCGTGCGTACACCTCTCAAAGCCGTGGGGAACAGCAGGGAAGTATCGGGAACTATCAGGAAAAGAGCAATCCGTTTCATCGGTTCGCATTTGCGTTTTCCTGCCCCGTATTTTTTCTTTTATTGCAAAGACAATCCAAGCGAGTGCAGAGGAAAGTTCACTTTGCAGGAGCGCTTTGATTGGGGTGTCGGTGTTACATTGGGAGTTGAATTCATAATCACTATCAGTTATCTTTAGGATATAATTGGGGATTAAAGAATATCTACAAAAAAGGGAATGGACAAGGCGATAGCAAAAATCGCATCTTTAATGTTTCATTTGCCTATTTATTTTAAACAAATAGGATATAATGATACTAACTGCACCCAAAGTTAGGGGTTAAACACGTTATTTCCTTTGGAATAAACGCTTCAAACGGCGGTTTTTCGTAACTTCGCAAGTAGAATTGATTTGCGAAGAAAATGCGAAAACTGCTGTTTTTTGTTTTTTTATCCCTCTCCTGCTTGGCCTTTGCTGCTAAGGAGGCCAGAACGGTGCGTGTTTTGGCCATCGGCAATTCCTTCAGCGAGGATGCCGTGGAGCAGTACCTTTACGAGATTGGGGTCAGTGGCGATTACAATCTGGTGATTGGCAACGCCTATCGTGCCGGCCAGGGCTTGGTGTCGCATTGGATGGATGTCTCCTTGAAAAACAATACTTTCGAGTATCGGAAGATTGTGCGTGGACAACGGACGGTCAGGAAGCAGCAGAGCCTGCGACATATATTACAGGACGAAGCATGGGATTATGTTACCCTGCAACAGGTGAGCCAGGATGCCGGACGCCCCGACACTTACGAGCCTTACCTGAGCTATATGATTGATTATGTCAGGCAGCATACGCGTAACGAGCACATGAAGCTGGGCTTTCAAATGACCTGGGCCTATGGCCCAGCAAGCACGCATCTTGGATTCTTTTATTTCAACCGCAACCAGCAGGCCATGTACGACTGTATCCAGCAGACGGCGCAATGGGTGATGCTGGCGCATCGCGAGTTCGATTTCCTTGTTCCCACGGGCACGGCCATACAGAGCGCGCGCACCAGTTTTTTAGGTAACGACCTCACGCGCGACGGTTACCACCTGGACAAGACCATCGGCCGATACATTGCCGCCTGTACGTGGTACGAGGCGCTCTTCCGTCGCCGTGTCAGTGAGGAGGCCTTCTATCCCGCCACCATCAGTGCCGAGGCTGCGGCCGTGGCCCGACAGGTTGCCAACCGCGCCCGCCGCTCGCCCTATAAGGTTTGGGTCGTTAAAGCCGAAGAGGCTCGGGAAGAACCCTTGCGTAAGGCGCAGTGGCGTTAGTATGCTTTCCGCGCTATTTGCGTTTCCCTAATTGCTGATAGCTCGTTTGCAGGATGGCCTTGATTCGCTTTAGGCGAATGGGGCTTTCCGAAGGCCGGTCCAGGATGGTTGTGCGGCTGTTGATGTCGTAGAGCGTGATACCCGTGCTGTCGCGCAAAAGAACGCCTCCGGCGTAGGTGCTGTAGGCAAAGGGATAGCGATAGCCACGGCTCAATATGTTGCGGCTCCATGGAAAGTCTGCGCTGGATATTCCCAACTGCCCCAGCAGGGTGGCTGCCATGTCGCTTTGGTTCATGAGGGTGGGAATGCGTCGCGCTTGTCGCAGACTGCCGCCCAGCCAAAGCAGGGGGATGTGGAAGAAGTCGGGGTTTTCGTAGCTGCTTTGGTAGGTACTGCCGTGGTCTGGCAACACGATAATGAGGAGGTTGTTCCACAAGTCAGGTTGTGCGCGCAGACTGTCCACAAGTTGTCCTACGCAATGGTCGGTGAAAGCAAAGGCATTGGGTATTTTTTCCTTCAAACGCTTGTAGGGAACCTCAAAGGGTTCGTGGCTGGAGAGTGTTTGCCACGTGAGGAACCAGGGCTTGCCCGTTTTCTGGAGGCGTTGCGCCTCTTGCAGGGCGCGCTGTCCCGTTACGCTGTCATTAGCTCCCCATTTGCTTTCGTTGACGTCCTTGAGGCTGAAATGCTTATCGGAAACCAGCCGTTCATAGCCCGTGGCGATGAGATAGCCGCTGGTGCCTGTGAAATTGATGTCGCCGCCATAGATGTATTGTGTGCTGTATCCCACGTTTCGCAGGCTGCGTGCCAAGCTTGGGAGGGTCGCGCTGTACCCCGGAATACGCATCAGGCTGACGCTGGGAT
This sequence comes from Prevotellaceae bacterium, assembly GCA_028723455.1. Lineage (GTDB taxonomy): Bacteria > Bacteroidota > Bacteroidia > Bacteroidales > Bacteroidaceae > Physcousia. The sequence continues at coordinate 2,451 of JAQYEW010000021.1, forward strand.
AACTGAGCCATCCGCTGAAGGTGCTTACCACGCCACGGTCTGTGCGAAAACTGTTGGCGTACATCTGTTCAAAGAGTACGCCCTGAGGGATGAGACGCGAGAGTTCGGGTGTTACGTCTTTCAAACCTCCCATTTCTTCGATGAATTGTGCGCCCATGCCCTCCAGGAGTATGCACAGGATATTGGGCCGGCGGGTGTGAAGCAGGGTGTCCGTCAGCGTTGTGTCGCCCTTTTCATAAAGACCTTGGAAAGCCGCTTGGCGTTCTTCCTCACGAAGGGTTTGGAACTGTTTGCTGAAATCCTTGTTCTTCGAGATGGAATACATCATGTTAAAGGCGGGATTCACGGCCGCATGGTTGAGGTAAAGCCGTTGGCTGTAATACGCCACGCCCACGTTCATCGTGCTTTCCTGCCAGCCTCCGCGGATAAAGAGAAAGGTGAAGCCGCCCAGCAGCAGCCACAGCAGTCCATGGACGGCACGTTTCAGCGGTCTGCAAGTCTGTGCCGGCAGTTGCCGGGGCGTTAATTGGACAGCTGAGAGGGCGATGACGGCAGCCAGTACGGCAAATGCAAGGAAACACGAGAGGATAAAGGCGTGGCTCACGCTGTTCGTGGCACCTTGCGTATCGCTTAAATAGGCGAAGACGGTGTTGTCCAGCTTGAATTTCCAAAAGGGATACATCACCGTATCGCCCACTAAGATGGCTGCCAGCAAGCCGGCTACGATGATGAAATAGGGGGTCAGCAGTCTGCGCAATGGCAGGCGAGGCCAAAAAAAGGTCAGCAGCAATGTCAGCCAAGGCAGGACAAGCAAATAGCCTGTTGTGCTCAGGTCCATGGACAGGCCATGAAGCCATACCTCCATGGCATCTGTCAAGCGGATGGGTTCTTCCCCAAGATTATAAAGCAGGAAGGCTCCCTTGCATAGCGTGAAGATAGCCACGAAAAGAGTGGCCAGACGAAGGAAAATGAATAGTCTTTGTTTCATCGCATTACTTCGTAAGAGCGTTGCAACAGGGCGCGGGCGGCATGCAGACGTTCCGCGCTGGGCGTGCCTTGTTCGGTTATCACCTCCCGTGCCGTAAGGTCAAAGAGCGTAGTTCCCGTGGCGTCCTTCATCATCAGGCCGGCCGGGAAGTTACAATAGACGAAAGGATGTTTGTATGCGCGGCTGAAGATGTTGCGGCTCCAGGGGAAAGCTTCGGCGGAGATACCCATCTGGGCTAATAAGGTAGCGGCGATGTCGCTTTGGTTCATCAGTTTCTCCACCGTACCCGTGTGTTTCAGCGCACCGCCCAGCCACAGCATGGGAGAATGGAAGAAAGCAGGCTCTTCGTATGTCTGCTCGTAGAGGTAACCGTGGTCGGGCAGGATGATGACAAGCAGGTTATCCCATAGTTCGGGGTCGTTCTTCAGTGTGGCGATCATCTGGCCCAGGACATCATCTGTGTAGGCGAAGGCGTTCAGTTTCGGATCGGAAAGACGCTTGTAGGGAACCACCCAAGGCTCGTGGCTGGAGATGGTTTGAAAGGTAAAGGCCCAGGGGCGTTCGGATTGCTTGCGCTCTTTGATCAGCTGCACGGTGCGGTAGGCTGCCGCCTCGTCATGTGCCCCCCATGCGCTGGTGAGCTGTTCGGGTGTGAAGGCCGTGTAGTCATAGAGCGTATCGACGAGCATGTCCTGTAAATATTCGCGTTTGTGCATGTTGGTCATGGGCCCGCCGTAAACGTAGGCCGTTTCATAGCCCACCTGGCGCAGGGCGTTGGGTAGGCTGGCGAGCTTCCCGTGCAAACCGAACTCACGCATGAGGCTCAGGGTGGGGTGGCTTACCATGCCGCTTTGCAAGGCCACGGTACCGCGGTCTGTGCGGAAGGAATTGCTGTAATAGTTGGTGAAGAACAGACCCTGTGGAATCAGTTGGCTCATTTGGGGAGCCACGTTGTCTATACCTCCCAGTTCCTTGACAAACTTACCCGAAAAGCTCTCCAATTGGATGAAAAGCAAGTTGGGACGCTTGTTGGTGAGCAATGTGTCCTGAATGTCTGCTCCCGTATTGTGGGCGTAGAGACTGTCAAAGACGGCTGTGGCTTCCGCGGTGGGCATGATGTGATAGGTCCGTTCGTCCAGGAAACTGGAGGCAAAGGCATAGATACTGTTCGTGGCCGTATGGTTGGCGAAGAGGCTGCTCTTGCGCACATGGGCTGTGTTGATGCCAAGGGGCAGGAGTGCCAGAACGAGGATGGCGAGGCATTGCTTCCAATTGCTGTCTGTGCGTTTCGGCGTAATAGCGATGAACAGGGTGGAAATAATCGCCCAGGCGGCCAGGACGCTGCCTGCGCGGGTAATGAGGAAGATGGGTTCCACACTGCTGGTGGCTCCCTCGGGCGACATGGCGTAGCTGATGACTACGGCTCCAAGCTTGAACTTCCAAAACTCGTACATGATGGTGTCTGCTCCGACGATGAGGGCAATCAGGAAGCCCACAAATATATAATAGGGCGCCAGCAGGGCACGCAGCGAGAAGCGTTTCTGCAAGCTGAGCAAAGCAGGCACCAGCAGCAGGGCGGCGGCTGTGCGTATGTCCAGCGGGAGGCCACGCAGGCAGGCCCATGAGAACTGTGTCAGGCCGAGGGTCTCTATGTCGCTGTTGTACCAACTGAAAATCAGACGGCCCACTGTGAAGACAATGAGCAGAAGAACGAAGAGAAGGGGAAAATAGAATCGTTTCATGTGTGTCAGGTTCTTAAGTACTTACAGTTGTTGCATGTCATGGAGTCGTTTATAGTAGCCACCCAAGGCAATGAGGTCCTCGTGCGTACCTTGTTCTACGATGCTTCCTTCGTGCAGGACGTAGATACGCGAGGCATTGCGGATGGTGCTCAGGCGATGGGCGATGGCAATGGTGGTGCGTGTGCTCATCAGATGTTCCAGGGCTTCCTGTACCAGGCGTTCGCTTTCCGTATCCAGAGCACTGGTGGCTTCGTCCAAAATCAGGATGGGGGGGTTCTTAAGGATAGCGCGCGCAATGGATATGCGTTGGCGCTGACCGCCGGAAAGTCTGCCACCACGGTCGCCCACAATGGTGTCGTAGCCGTTTTCCGATTGCAGGATAAAATCGTGGGCGTTGGCGATGCGCGCTGCCTCCTCGATTTGCTCTTGGGTGGCGTTGGGCACACCAAAGGCGATGTTGTTGCGGATGGTATCATTGAACAGGATGGCCTCCTGGTTCACGTTGCCGATGAGCGAGCGCAGTTCCTTGATACGCAGTTCGCGCACGTCCTTGCCGTCAATCAGGATACATCCTTGCGTAACGTCGTGGTAGCGGGGGATGAGGTCCACCAAGGTACTCTTGCCCGATCCGCTCTGCCCCACCAGTGCGATGGTTTCGCCCTTTTTGATGCTCAGCGTGATGTCGTGCAGCACCTCGCTGTCCGTTCCGTAGCTGAAACTGACATGCCGGATACGAATGTCGTGTTCCAGTGTCTCGATATGTTTGGGATGCTCCACTTCCTTGATGGGGTTCTCGGCATCCAATATCTTTTGGATACGCTCCAGCGAGGCCATACCCTTTTGAATGGCATAGCCGGCGCGTGAGATTTCCTTCAGGGGCTGGAGGGTGGTGTAAAGGATGACCAAATAGTAAATGAACATATTGGCGTCGATGTCCGTGCGTTCGTTGAAAATCAGCCAACCGCCGAACCATAGGACGATGGCTATCATCACGGTACCCAGAAATTCGCTGACAGGATGGGCCGCACTTTGACGGATGGCTACACGGCAGGCGATGTCGCGGTACTCATTGTTCACGCGGTCGAAGCGCTGTTGCATCTTGCCCTCGGCGATGAAGGCCTTGATGATGCGCAGTCCGCCTAAGGTTTCCTCTACCTGAGAGATGCTGTCGCTCAGTTTTCCCTGCATTGCCAGCGAGTTTTGCTTCAGTCGTTTGCCGATGGCGCCGATGCCCAGTGCCAGACCGGGCACGATGAGCAGGGTGAAGAGGGTCAGTTCCCATGATATATAGACGAGGGAACTGATGTAAATGACGATGAAAATGGGGTTTTTGATAAGCATGTCCAGCGACGAGGTGATACTAGAATCCACTTCGTTCACGTCGGTGGTTACACGCGTCAGGATGTCTCCCTTGCGCTCTTGGGAGAAGAAGCTGAGGGGCAAGCCCAAGATCTTGTTGTATATGCGGCTGCGCAGGTCGCGCACCACACCTGTGCGCAGCGGCATCAGCATGGCGCTGCCGCCGAAATAGGTGGCTGTTTTAATCAGCGTGAGCGCGCTGAGTCCCAAGCCAAGCAGCAGGAGCGTAGTGGCGGGACCGTATTGCGCTATCATCTCCTGGCAGTAGTAGTAGACATTGTTCTTGGCCACAGTCATCACGTCCTGTAGTCCCACGATGTTGTTCCAGGGAATGAAGTTGTACTGCTCCGTATTGATGCGGAACAGGATTTGTAGGATGGGCAGCAGCAAGGAGAAACTGATGACATTGAAAATGGCTGCCAGCACGTTCATCAGGAGCGTACCGGCGATGTATTTCTTGTAGGGCGCCAAGGCTTGGCGCAGGAAATGGCGGTCAATCAAGATTAGTGGATTAGTGAGTGGTGAATTAGTGGATTAGTGAGTGGTGAATTAGTGGATTAGTGAGTGGTGAATTAGTGTGATTAGTGAGTGGTAAATTAGTGGATTAGTGAGTGGTGAATTAGTGGATTAGTGAGTGGTAAATTAGTGGGATTAGTGAGTGGTAAATTAGTGGATTAGTGAGTGGTGGATTGTATGTAGCCAGGTGAGGTTTTGTTTTTCCTTATTTTCTTCCGAAGTCGGCGGGAATTTCTCCCCATTCCTCGGTGTTCCATTTCAGGATGGGCACTTCGATGGTGTTGGCTTGCAGCCAGCGTTCTGCACGAGCCACCAGTTCCAGGGCCTGCGCTGTTTCAGGCGTGGCTTTCAGCGTGGTTTTTGCCTTGCGGTTGCGTATCCAGGTTTGGGCCGTCATGCTGTCGCTGTAAATGGCTACGCGCTTGCCCTGCTGTTTTTGCAGGGCAAGCGCATGCACGATAGCCAGGAACTCACCGATGTTGTTTGTTCCCTGAATGGGGCCAAAGTGGAAGATGCGCCGGCGCGAGGGCAGATGGACACATTGGTACTCCATAGGTCCGGGATTGCCGCTGCAGGCCGCGTCCACACACCAGGCTTCGTTCGGGCTGCTTTCCATGATTACATACGTTCGGGCACTTCGATACCCAACAGTCCCAGTGCGTTCTTCACCACCTGGCTGACAGCCTTGGAGAGAGCCAGACGTACGGTGCGCTTGGCCTCATTCTCTTCCCTGAGGACGCTGAAGTCGTGGTAGAACTGGTTGTATTCCTTCACCAGTTCGTAGCAATAGTTGGCAATGCAAGAGGGGTTGTAGTCCGTGCCTGCCTGGCGAACGGCTGCGGGGAAGTCGTTCAGGTGCTGGATGAGGCTGATTTCCTTGTCGCTCAGTGCTGCCGTCGTGGGCAGTTCCGTGGGAACGGCCATGCCCATGGCCTCTGCCTTGCGCAGAATGCTGCGGATACGGGCATAGGTGTATTGGATGAAGGGACCCGTGTTGCCGTTGAAGTCGATGCTTTCTTCGGGGTTGAAGAGCATGTTCTTGCGGGCGTCCACTTTCAGTATGAAGTATTTTAGGGCACCGAGTCCTACGATGCGCGCAATCTCGTCAGCCTCGTCCGCGGTGATACCCTCCAGTTTGTTCACCTTGTCGGCGCTCATCTCGCGGGCATCCTTGATCATGGTCGTGATCAGGTCGTCGGCATCCACGACGGTTCCCTCGCGGCTCTTCATCTTGCCGTTGGGCAGTTCGACCATGCCGTAAGAGAAGTGGACGAGGTCCTTGCCCCACTTGAATCCCAATTTGTCCAGGAGGATGGACAGCACCTGGAAGTGATAGTTCTGTTCGTTGCCCACAACATAAATCATCTTGTCGATGGGGTAGTCGCGGAAACGCAGTTTGGCCGTACCGATGTCCTGGGTCATGTAGACGCTGGTGCCGTCGCTGCGCAACAGGAGTTTCTCGTCCAGACCTTCCTGTGTCAGGTCGGCCCACACGCTCCCGTCCTCGCGGCGGTAGAAGAAGCCTTTCTCCAGGCCTTCCATCACCTTTTCCTTACCCTCCAGATAGGTGTCGCTTTCATAGTAAATCTTATCGAAGCTTACCCCCAGGGCTTTGTAGGTCTTGTCGAAACCGGCATATACCCACTCGTTCATCTTACGCCACAAGGCGCGTACCTCGGGGTCGTTCTGCTCCCATTTAACCAACATCTCGTGAGCCTCCTTGATCAGGGGAGCCTCCTGCTTGGCCTGTTCCTCGTCCATGCCTTGGGACACAAGGTCCCTCACCTCCTGGCGGTAGTGCTTGTCGAAGGCTACATAGTAGTCGCCGATCAGGTGATCTCCCTTCTTGCCGCTTGTCTCGGGTGTTTCGCCGTTGCCGTATTTCAGCCAGGCAAGCATGCTCTTGCAGATATGAATGCCACGGTCGTTCACAATGTTGGTCTTTACGACCTTGTTGCCGTTCGCCTCCATCACGTTGGCCAAAGCCCAACCCAAGAGGTTGTTGCGCACATGACCCAAGTGGAGCGGCTTGTTGGTGTTGGGGCTGCTGTACTCAATCATTACCAGGGGCGATTGCTCTGTTACCGGCGTGAATCCGAACCTCTCGTTCATCATCACCTCCTGTAATTGCATGATCCACTGGGCGGGATTGATAACCAGGTTCAGGAAACCCTTCACGACATTGAATTTCAGAACTACGTCGCCTATCTTTTCCACGAGCTTTTCGCCCAAGTCCTGGGCGGTTGCCTCGGGGCTTTTTTTGCTCATCTTGAGGAAGGGGAACACGACAAGCGTCAGGTTGCCCTCGAATTCCGGACGGGTCTCCTGCAACTGAATCATCTTCTCGGCCACCTCCTGGCCGTACATCTCCTGCAGGGCTTCTTTTGCGGCTTCTGCTATCTTCTGGCTAATTTTCATAAGCTTTTGTTGTTTATTTGCGCGTGCAAAGGTACGAAAAAAAGCCTTTGCATACTTATTATTATAAGAGAAATGCGTATTTTTGCAAATTCAAAAGCGTACGGATGCGCTGTAATCCAAAAACATCAAAGATAAAAAGATATGCCCCCAGTTACCAAAAACCTGCTTATCATCAACCTGCTTGTATTCCTGGCCTCCTTGGCCGTGCGGGGTATAAACATGGATTTTACCGGTCTCTTTGGCCTGCATTTCGTTCTGGCCTCTCAGTTCCAGCCTTGGCAACTGCTGACCTATATGTTCCTGCATGCGAATTTCGAGCATATTTTCTTCAATATGTTTGCCTTGTGGATGTTCGGCCGTGTCATTGAGCAGGTGCTTGGCTCCCGTCGTTTCCTGATCTATTACCTCATTTGCGGCATGGGTGCCGGTGTGATGCAGGAGTTGGCCCAGACCGTTTCGTTTTATCTGAGCGACATCAGCCAATACCCCATGAATCTGATAGCGCCCTATCTGAATTCTTGGACCACGGTGGGTGCCTCGGGTGCTGTCTATGGTGTCCTGTTGGCCTTCGGCTATATCTTCCCCAACGAGCGTATGTTCATCATCCCCATTCCCTTCCCCATCAAGGCCAAGTATTTCGTGGTGGGCTATGCCCTCATTGAGTTGCTCAGTGTGGTTGCACGCAGCAACGATGGTGTGGCGCATGTGGCTCACTTGGGCGGCATGCTCTTCGGATGGATGCTGTTGCGCCGTTGGAAGAGTCATCCTTATGACAGTTGGACAAACGAGATTCTGGGAAAGTTGCGCGCCCGGTTCCGGGGAGAAGGACGTGAGCGTAATTCTACGCGCTATGAACGCAGGGAGCATAGTGGCCGATTCACGGATGAAATGGATTATAACGCCCGCAAACAGGCTCGTCAGGCGGAGGTGGACCGTATTCTGGCCAAGGTAAAGCAGCACGGATACGGCAGTTTGACGGAGGACGAAAAACGCAAGCTCTTCGATGCCAGCAATGAATAAGGGAAAGTCCGGCAAGCCACGCCGTATTGGCGGCTTTGTGCACCGGGTGTTCAGCGGTTTGTTGCTGGGAGCTAACCTTGCAACCTTGCTTCTTTTTTGGCTTTGCTGTCTTTCTACGACGGTCAGCCCCATGGTGTCCGGCCGCATGGCCGTGATTGGGCTCTCGTTCCCTCTTTTTCTGTTGTTAAACCTGCTTTTTATTCCTCTTTGGCTGTTGGTGCGCTGGCGATGGACATGGATTCCCGTGGTGGGCATGAGCCTGATGGGAGGTTATATTTTGGACTATTATCCTGTGAATCCCATACAAAAGGATAATCCGGAGGGCGTGAATATTGTCAGTTGGAATGTCAAGGGCTTTGCCGATGCCGGCGGTCAGATGGACAGCGTACTGTCGATGTTCCGGGCCTGGGATGCGGATGTTGTCTGTTTTCAGGAATTTTTCCCGGGCGCGAACCGCAACCGTATGGACTCGTTGGCAAAGGCCATGGGCATGGAATGCTATGCCGAGAGGAGCCGTTGTGTCTATTCCCGTTATCCCATTCTGGAAGGGGTGAGGCTGGACATGCCCACGAATTTGGAAAATGGGGCAGTGGCCGTTAAGATGTTGCTTGACAGCGATACCGTTTGGGTTGTGAATTGTCATCTGGAGAGCAATTCCATCAATGACGAAGACCGTAGCGAGGGACGCGAAGCGATCCTCTCGGGCGAGCGCAGAAAGTTGTTGTCAGAGACCTGGCAGATATGGAACAAACTGGCCACCTCGTCGCGTATGCGCAGCCGGCAGGTGGATGCCATCACCTGCTTTTTGGACAGCTTAGGAACTTCCCGCTCGGTTCTGCTGATGGGCGACCTGAACGACACTCCTATTTCCTACACCTATCAGCAGATTGACAAACGCCTCAAGAGCGCTTACCGCGAGGCGGGCCGTGGCTTGGGCGTGAGTTATAACGAGCGCCATTTCACCATCCGCATCGACCATCTTTTCCATTCCGCCGATTGGCAGACGGAACGTGTGGATATTCCGCAGGATTGCTTCTATTCCGATCACAACCCCCTTTTGGTAACCCTTAGTCGCGGGGAAAAAGAATGAAATGTGAAGAATTTTAAATGGATAGTGCAAGATATCAAGCTTTTTTCGTAACTTTGCCTCGTTTCGTGCCCTTGTGGCAGCGAATTCTTGTGCGAAATAAATAAAAATAACATAATATAACAACAATGCAAAACAAAGGATTTGTAACTCTGATTGCAGGTTTGCTAACCGCTATCTGCCTCTTTTACATGAGCTTTGGCGCAGTGGTTAACCACTACGAGGGCAAGGCGGAGGCTATCAGTGCCACACAGGGCGAGGAAGCTGGCCAGCGTTATCTGGATTCGCTGAACAACCAGAAGGTTTATTTGGGCGTATGGAGCCTCAAGGACTGCCGCGAGCTGGGCTTGGGTCTTGGCCTTGACCTGAAGGGCGGTATGAACGTGATTCTGGAAGTGAGCGTGAGCGACGTGGTAAAGGCCCTGAGCGACCACAAGGAAGCCACCAACGAGCGGTTCGCCAAGGCCATCGAAGCTGCCCAGAAGGCCAGTGCCGAGGGTAAGGGCGATTTCATCACCCTCTTCGTGAAGGAATATGACGGCAACCTGGCCGAGCTGTTTGCCACCCAGCAGTTGCGCGACAAGGTGAATGCCAAGAGCACCAATGCCGAGGTAGTTCGTGTGCTTCGTCAGGAGGTGAAGGCCGCTATCAGCAACTCTTACAACGTGCTCCGCACCCGTATCGACCGTTTTGGCGTTGTTCAGCCCAATATCCAGGAGCTGGAAGGCCAGGAGGGTCGTATCATGGTGGAGATGCCCGGTGTCAAGGAGCCTGAGCGTGTGCGTAACCTGTTGCAAGGTAGCGCCAACCTGGAATTCTGGGAGACCTACGAAGCCAGCGAGATTGCCCAGAGCCTTGTTGACCTGGATGCTGCTTTGGCAGCAGCTCAGGGAGGAAATAAGGTGGATACTACAGCAGCCGTTGCTCAGACCGACGACATTGTTGAGGACACCGCCAAGGCTGCCAAGCTGGACGTTAGCAAGGCCGTAGCTGCCGCAACGGGTGCGCAGGCTAAGCCCGCCGCTCAGGACGCAGCCAGCCGCGAGCAGGCCGAGAAGGAGCACCCCGTGCTTTCCCGTCTCAGCATCCAGCCCAGCGGTTGCATCGTCGGTGTGGCTCAGAAGCGCGATTTGGAGAAACTCTCAGAGATGTTCAACAGCGCTGCCGCCAAGCAAGCCCTGCCCAGTGACCTGCGTCTGAAGTGGGCCGTGAAGGGTATCAATGACAGCGAAGCCGCCGATATTTATTACCTTTATGCCATCCGCGTAACCGAGCGCGACGGCCGTGCGCCTCTGGAGGGTGATGTAATCACCGAGGCCACCGACGCCTTCGACCAGTTTGGTCGTCCCAGCGTCAGCATGAAGATGAATGTGGAGGGTGCTCGTCGTTGGGCTGCCCTGACCAAGATGAACGTGAACCGCAGCATCGCCATCGTGCTGGACGACAACGTTTACAGTGCGCCCAACGTAATGAACGAAATTACGGGTGGCAGCAGTGAGATTACCGGTAACTTCACCGCCGAGGATACCAAGGACTTGGCGAACGTATTGAAGAGCGGTAAGATGCCCGCTCCCGCACACATTGTGAGCGAAGAGATCGTTGGTCCCACCCTCGGTGCGGAGTCCATCCAGATGGGTATCTACAGCGCCATTATCGCATTCGTCATCCTGATGGTTTATATGATGATGATGTACGGTGTCATCCCCGGTTTGGTGGCTGACGGTGCGTTGCTTCTGAACCTCTTCTTCACGATTGGTATTCTGACCAGTTTCCAGGCTGCCCTGACGATGAGCGGTATCGCCGGTCTGGTACTGTCCTTGGGTATGGCCGTGGATGCAAACGTGCTTATCTACGAGCGTGCGAAGGAAGAACTGGCTACTGGCAAGGGCGTACGCGAGGCGTTGGCCGCCGGTTACAGCAATGCCTTCAGTGCCATCCTTGACAGTAACGTAACCTCTCTGCTTACGGCTTTCATCCTTTACTACTTCGGTACGGGTCCCATCCGCGGTTTCGCCACCACATTGGGTATCGGTATCTGCGTAAGCTTCTTCACTGCCGTCTTCCTGACCCGCGTCGTTTATACCACGATGCACGCCAAGGACAAGTGGCTCAAGCTCACCTTCACCACAGCTGTCGGCAATAGCCTCAGCTTCAAGAACACCCAATTCAATTTCATGGGTAGTTATAAGAAGAGCTTCTTGGTATTCGGCCTTTTGGCGGTGGTTAGCTTGGGCGTGATTTTCACCCGTGGTTTCAGCAAGAGCATTGACTTCACCGGCGGCCGCAACTATGTGGTTGTGTTCGACCAGGAAACTCAGCCCGAGCAGGTGCGTGCCGTACTGGGCAAGGCTTTCCCCGAGAGCAACACCAGCGCCATCGCGATCGGTACCGACAACAAGACCATCCGCATCTCTACGAACTATCGCATCAACGAGGAAGGCGTACAGGTGGACAGCGAGATAGAGAAGAACCTGTACAACGCACTGATGGAAGCCAATCTTTTGGCCGGCGACCTCGAACTTTCTTCCTTTATCAACCGCGACGTACGCGAGGGTGGCTCAATCATCAGCAGCCAGAAGGTAGGTCCTTCGGTGGCTGAGGACATCACCAACGGCGCCATGATTGCCGTAGGCTTGGCCTTTGTCGCCATCTTCGTCTACATCCTGGTTCGTTTCCGCAACCTGGCCTTCTCTGTGGGCGCTATCGTTGCGCTGATGAGCGACCTCCTGGTTATCCTGGGTGCCTACGCTATCCTCTGGGGTCTTGTTCCCTTCAGCTTGGAGATTGACCAGACCTTCATCGGAGCCATCCTTACCGCCGTGGGTTATTCTATCAACGATAAGGTGGTTGTGTTCGACCGTATCCGCGAGAACTTTGGCCTGCATCCCAAGCGCGACCACCAATCGCTCTTCAACATGTCATTGAACTCAACCCTGAACCGTACCATCAACACCTCTGTAAGTACCTTCATCGTACTGGCCGTTATCTTCGTCATCGGTCTGTTCTTCAAGGGTGCCGACAGCATCATCAGCTTCTCGTTTGCGATGATTCTGGGTGTTGTCTTCGGAACCTTCTCTTCCATCTTCGTGGCTGCTCCCGTGGCTTACCTGGTCATGGGCGAGAAAATCAAGGAGGAAACGAATCAGGCTTGACGTTCTCCTGATTTATACCTATGCATCAGGGGCGTGCTCGCAAAGCGGGCACGCCCCTGATGCGCTCAAGCCCTTTGCTTGACCCTATCTCACTTGCACCTTTCGGCGTTCTCGGATATATATCCCGCGAGGAGGGGTGGTCACCCATTTACGGCCTTGCAAGTCATATGTCTCGTGCGCCGTCGGTGATGCATTCGCGCGGGTCTCTCTCAGGTTCGTTGTGTAGCTCTGCTCCCCGATGCGGCCACTCCAACTGTGCGTTTGCTCCGCATACGAATAGAGCGAAGACTGTTAGTGAAGATAAAAACTTTTTCATGGTTTAAATTGAGTTAGGTGTAGCATATCAAAGTTATATCTCTCGTGTTCGGCGGATAGCCGGTCTTTCTCTCTTGAGGCTGTCTACGACAGAGGTGGAACTTGGGTCGTTTTTAATAAATAGGTTGAATAAAAAGGCGATGATTATCGAAGACAAAGTTTTTCATAGGCTCAAGGGAACCCCGGAAATTTTTATGTGAGACAACATCTTGCCGGCTATTTTCCCGATGCCGTCTCATATAGCAAGTTCGCATGACTGGTGTCATTCGCTTTGGAGGGGTACGGAATTTGACGCGGGTATAATGCCGCTTGTGGTTCAAACTTTCTTTCCGTTTTCTTTTTTCTTTGGTGCAAAAGCAGTAACTTTGCAGCGTTTAGGGTGTTTCTGCCCCTGTAGTTAAATGGATAGAACGAAGGTTTCCTAAACCTTTGATCCGGGTTCGATTCCCGGCGGGGGTACACTGAAAACGTGCAACAAAAATTTATTCGACATGAAGGATTCCTTGGACATCCGGGAGCGCGACCACGTTGTAGTACGCTTCTCCGGCGATTCCGGCGACGGCATGCAATTGGCAGGTAGCATTTTTTCTACCGTCTCTGCCTCCGTTGGCAACAGCATCAGTACTTTACCCGACTTTCCGGCCGACATTCGCGCCCCGCAGGGTTCGCTTACGGGTGTCAGTGGCTTTCAGGTGCACATCGGTGCCGACCTGGTGTACACACCGGGCGACGAGTGCGACGTGCTTGTGTGCATGAACGCCGCTGCCCTGAAGACGCAGTACCAGTATGCCAAGCCCGGCGCGGCCATCATCATTGACACCGACAGCTTCGGCCCCAAGGATCTGGAGAAGGCGGCCTTCCGGACGGAGGACTACCTGGGCGAGATGGGTATCGACCCTGACCGGGTCATTGCCTGTCCCTTGACTACGATGGTGCGCGACTGTCTCAAGGACAGCGGTATGGATCTCAAGAGCATCAACAAGTGTCGCAATATGTTCGCCTTGGGTCTGGTCTGCTGGCTTTTTGACCGCGACCTGGACATTGCTTTCAATTTCCTGCGCGAGAAATTTGCCAGGAAACCCGCCATTGCCGAGGCAAATATCAAGGTAATCCAGGCCGGATATGATTACGGACACAATACGCACAGTTCTGTGGCTAACGTCTATCGCGTGGAGACCAAGCGCAAGGTGCCCGGACGCTATATGGACATTACGGGCAACAAGGCCACGGCTTACGGTTTCATCGCTGCCGCCGAAAAGGCGGGCTTGCAGCTTTTCTTGGGTTCCTATCCCATCACCCCCGCCACGGACGTGCTTCACGAGCTGAGCAAGCACAAGAGCCTGGGCGTGGTTACCGTGCAGTGCGAGGACGAGATTGCCGGCTGCGCCAGTGCCTTGGGTGCTTCGTTTGCCGGCTCTCTGGGCGTTACCAGTACCAGCGGCCCCGGTATCTGCCTTAAGAGCGAGGCCATGAACCTGGGCGTGATTATGGAGCTTCCCCTCGTTGTGCTTGACGTGCAGCGTGGTGGCCCCGCAACAGGCCTGCCAACGAAGAGCGAGCAGACCGACCTTTTGCAGGTGCTCGTCGGTCGTAATGGCGAAAGCCCTCTGCCTGTCATTGCCGCTTTCAGCCCCACCGACTGTTTCGACGCGGCTTTCGAGGCCTGTAAGATGGCCCTGGAGCACATGACTCCTGTGGTGCTGCTTACGGACGCTTTCGTGGCCAATGGCAGTGGTGCCTTCCGTCTGCCCGATCTGGCCGATTATCCTGCCATCAACCCACCCTATGTTCCTCAGGAACTGAAAGGTCAGTGGACTCCCTACATGCGTGCCGAAAACGGAACCCGTTATTGGGCTGTACCCGGCACGGAGGGCTTTGAGCACATCCTGGGCGGTTTGGAGAAGGATGACAAGACGGGTGCCATCAGCACGAATCCCGAAAACCACGACCTGATGACGCGCAAGCGTGCCCAAAAGATTGCCAATATCCCCGTGCCCGACCTGGAGGTGCAGGGCGATAAGGACGATGCCGACTTGCTGATCGTAGGCTTCGGCGGTACCTATGGCCATCTGCGTGCAGCTATGGACGAGCTGCGCCAGCAGGGCAAAAAGGTGGCCTTGGCGCATTTCCGCAATATCAATCCCTTGCCCAAGAACACGGCCGAGGTGCTTTTGAAGTACCCCAAGGTAGTTGTTGCCGAGCAGAACATGGGTCAGTTTGCCGGCTGGTTGCGCATGAAGGTGGACGGCTTTGTACCCCGTCAGTACAACGAGGTCAAGGGTCAGCCCTTCAAGGTGAGCGAATTAGTAGAGTCGTTTTCTAAGTTATAAGGAAAGTCATGAACGCACAAGATTATAAGAAAGGTCAACCCCGTTGGTGCCCCGGATGTGGCGACCACTTTTTCCTGGCCTCATTACATAAGGCTATGGCCGAGATAGGCGTAGCCCCCAAGGACATTGCCGTCATCAGCGGTATCGGCTGTTCCAGCCGTCTGCCCCATTATATGGCCACTTACGGCATGAACACCATTCACGGCCGTTCGGCCGCCATTGCCACGGGTGTCAAGGTGGCCAATCCCAAGCTTACGGTTTGGCAGGTGAGCGGCGACGGCGACGGCTTGGCCATCGGCGGCAACCATTTCATTCATGCCAATCGGCGCAATGTCAATATGAACATGATCTTGCTGAACAACCGTATCTATGGCCTTACGAAAGGCCAGTACAGCCCCACCTGTGAGCGCGGCTTTGTCAGCAAGAGCAGTCCCTACGGCACCGTCGAGGACCCCTTCCGCCCTGCCGAGTTGTGCTTTGGCGCGCGTGGCCGCTTCTTTGCCCGTGCCGTTGCCACGGACGCCCCCGGCACCATTGATGTCCTGAAGGCGGCCTATGCCCATCAGGGAGCCTCCGTCTGCGAGATTCTTCAGAACTGTGTCATCTTCAACAACGGCACTTTCGACAGCGTTTACAGTGCTGCCGGCCGCAAGCAGAATGCCATCTACGTGCGCCATGGCGAAAAGCTCGTCTTTGGCGAGAACAACGAATTTGGTTTGGTGCAGGTGGGCTTCGGATTGAAGGTCGTCGAGATTGGCAAGGACGGATACACCCTGGACGATGTGCTGGTGCATGATGCTCATAGCGAGGACAATACCCTCCAGCTGAAGTTGGCGCTGATGGGCAATGACGACGGTTTCCCCGTTGCCTTGGGTGTTATCCGCGACGTGCAGGCTCCCACCTATGACGAGGCCGTACACCAGCAAATCGAGGAGGTGAAGGCCCAGAAGAAATACCACACCTTCGCTGAACTTCTGGAGACCAACGATATCTGGGAGGTGAAGTAAGCGGAAGCTCCGTAAAAAATGTGAAAGCGGCTCCTTTGTGGAGCCGTTTTTTTTGGCAGGACGCTTAGAATGGCGTAACTTTGCAGCCATGAACAGAACAGACATCATGCGCCTGCTGCTCTCGCCTCGTTTGCGCCAGTTAGACCGCTATACGGGACGTGCCGAGGAACTGCAAATGCAGGTGTTGCAGCGCCTGCTGCATGCGGCGCGTCATACGGAATGGGGGCGCGAGCACGGCTTTGAGGAAACGAAAACCTATGAACAGTTCGACCAGCGCAATCCCGTGAACACCTACGAGGAGCTGAAAGGCCATATCGACCGTATGCGCCACGGAGAGCGCGACGTGCTGTGGCCGGGACGTGTGCGCTGGTACGCCAAGAGCAGCGGCACGACGAACGACAAGAGCAAGTTCATCCCCGTCAGTGCCGAGGCATTGCGCGACACCCACTACCGGGGTGGAACGGATGCCGTCGTGTGGTATCTGAGAAACAATCCCCACAGCAACCTTTTCGGCGGCAAGGCCCTGATTCTGGGCGGCAGCCATCAGCCCAATTACAACGTGGCAGGCTCCTTGGTGGGCGACCTCAGCGCCATCCTTATCGAGAATATCAATCCGCTGGTGAACCTGGTGCGCGTGCCCAAGAAGGACACCGCCCTCTTGGCGGATTTCGAGGTGAAGCGCGACCGCATTGCCCGCGAGGCCATGCACAAGGACGTAACGAACCTGAGCGGCGTGCCCTCGTGGATGATGAGCGTCATCACGCGAGTGCTGGAGCTGACGGGCAAGCAGACGCTGAGCGAGGTGTGGCCCAACCTGGAAGTGTTCTTTCATGGCGGTGTGGCCTTTACGCCCTATCGCCGGCAGTATGAGCGCCTCTTGCCTCACAGCGGCATGCACTATATGGAAACCTACAACGCCAGCGAGGGCTTCTTTGCGCTGCAAGACGACCCGAACCAGAAGGCCATGCGCCTGATGCTGGACTATGGCGTGTTCTATGAGTTCATCCCCATGAGCGAGTTTGGTCTCGAGGACGCATCTATATTGCCCCTTTGGGCGGTGGAGAAGGACAGGAACTACGCCATGCTTATCAGCACCAGCAGCGGTCTGTGGCGCTACGTCATTGGCGACACGGTGCGTTTCGAGAGCATAGACCCCTACCGCATTGTCATCAGTGGGCGCACGAAGAGCTTCATTAACGCCTTTGGCGAGGAGCTGATTGTTGACAATGCCGACCGCGGGCTAAGTATCGCTTGCCATCATACTGGTGCCCAGGTGAGCGAATATACGGCGGCTCCCGTGTTCATGAACGCCCAGGGAAAGTGCCGCCACCAATGGTTGGTGGAGTTCTCTGTCGCACCCGACGACCTGGAGCGTTTTGCCGATGTCCTGGACGAAAACCTGCAACAGCTCAACAGCGACTACGAGGCCAAACGCCACAAGGACATCACCCTGCAACGCCTGGAACTGATTGCCGTTCCCCAGGGCACTTTCGAGCGTTGGCTGGCGATGAAGGGCAAGTTGGGCGGCCAGCACAAGGTGCCACGGCTAAGCAACGACCGCAAGATTGTGGAAGAGATTCTGGGGATGCTTTAGGATGCGCCTTCCCAAGTCCACTCACGAAATACCCCATCCCTATGAATGTTGGTTTTAAGCAATATCCGTTGGTATTCATCGCCGCCTTTGCGCTGGCTGTGGGACTGAACGCCTGTGCCAGTATGGGTTCGCCCGACGGCGGACGCTATGACGAGGAACCGCCGCGCGTGGTATCCAGTACGCCCTTGAGCGGCAGCGTGAACGCAGGCGTGAAGAAGATAAACATCCGTTTCAACGAGTTCATCAAGCTGGAGAATGCCAGCGAGAAGGTCATTGTATCGCCGCCGCAGTCGGAGATGCCCAATATCAGTGCCGAGGGCAAGAGCGTGAAGATAACGCTTTACGACAGCCTGCGCGCCAACACCACCTACACCGTGGATTTCGGTGATGCCATCGTGGATAACAACGAGGGCAATCCCATGGGCAAGTACACCTTCAGCTTCAGCACCGGCCCCACGATTGACACCATGGAGGTCAGCGGAACCGTCCTCAATGCGGAAAACCTGGAACCCGTGAAGGGCATCCTGGTGGGGCTGTATCCTGCCGATTCCACGTGGGCGGACTCCCTCTTCCGCACGCAGCCTTTCCTGCGTGTGGGGCGTACCAACGGCATGGGACAGTTCAGCATCAAGGGCGTTCGCCCCGGCCGCTATCGCGCCCATGCCTTGCAGGACATGGACGGCAACAACATCTTCAGCCAGAAGGCCGAGGCATTGGCGTGGGACACCACCGCCTTCGAGACCAGTCAGCGCCCCGACCTGCGTCCCGACACCGTCTGGTTGGATACGGCTCATATCGACCGCATCCGCATGGTGCCCTACATCCATTATTTCCCCGATAACATTGTCCTGCGCAGCTTCCTGGAAGAAGGACAGGACCAACACCTCCTGAAGCACGAGCGCAAGGGGCCTTACAGCATGACCTTCTTTTTCACTGCACCCCAGGACAGCCTGCCACGCATCGAAGCCGATGATTTCGATGCCGGCCGCTCCCTCTTGGTGGAGGCCAGCGCACGCCGCGACACCATTACCTATTGGATTACGGACACCGCCCTGGCCCATCGTGATACGTTGCAGATGCGCATCACCTATCCCGATACCGATACCACGGGCGTGGCCGTTCCCCGCACAGACACCCTCTCCGTCGTTCCGCGTATGTCTTATGCACGTATGCGGCAGGACCTGCTGAAGAAATCGGAGGAATGGCAAAAAGAGCAGGACAAGAAGCGCAGGCGTGCCAGAGGCAAGTTCGTGGAGAGCGAAAACCCCTACGCCCAGACTTTCCTACAGCCCCTCCTTCGTCCGGGTGCCAGCATTGCCCCCAACGGCAACTTCACCTATGAATTTACCGAGCCCATCGCCCGTGCGGACAGTTCCAAGCTGCATCTGAGTATCAAGAAGGACAGCCTGTATCTGCCCGTTCCCTTCCTGCTGCTGCCAGACCCTGCCACGAAGCGCCGCTTTACGCTTTATGCGGAATGGGAACCGGGGGCTGCGTACCGTTTCGAGGCCGACTCTCTGGCCTTCATCAGTTATTTCGGCCATCCCACCCGCTCCATCGTCAACGACCTGCGTGTTCGTCCGGAAGACGAATTCGGCAGCATCTTTGTCCGCTTGACGGGCGGCGACGGCGATGCCGACACCAGCCGCGTGGTGCAGCTCCTGGACAGTGGCGACAAGGTGGTGGCAGAGCAGCGTGCACGCGACGCGCGTGCCGATTTCTTTTACCTCAAGGGCGGAAAGTATTATCTGCGCCTCTTTGTGGACCGCAATGGCAACGGCAAATGGGATACGGGCAATTACGATGCCCGGCAGCAGCCCGAGGAAGTGTTCTATTTCCCTCAGCCCATTCCGCTGAAGGAACGCTTCGACGTGGAACAGTCGTGGGACTATCGCGCCATTCCCCTTACCCAACAGAAGCCCACGGCCATTACGAAACAAAAGGCTGACAAACAGAAAAGCATCCGTGCCCGCAACCGCGAGCGCGACGAAGAAATGAAGCGTAACAGCAAGAAAAGATAAGAATTTATGAAGACAATGAAACTCATGGGCATCCTGATGCTCACACTCCTCAGCCTGCCGTTGCGTGCGCAATGTCCGTTGGAGAACAACGCCTTTCAGGGTGGAGAGGTGCTGGAATATAAGCTCTTTTTTAATTGGAAGTTCGTGTGGTTGAATGCGGGCAGTGCCACGTTGCGCACGGAAAGCATCACCCACAAGGGAAAGCCGGCCCTGCGCAGCCATCTGATTACGCGTACCAGCAAGCGGCTGGACAAGTTCTTCCAGATGCGCGACACGCTGGAGGCCGTTTACAGCCCCCGCCTGGTACCCCATTACTATCGCAAGGGTGCGAACGAGGGGGGCAAGTATCGTTTGAACGTGGTGGAATACAGCTATCCCGGCGGTCAGACACAGGTGGACCTCCTGTATCAGAACCCCTATGGCGACCAGACGCGCGACGTCCTGAAGCAGGCCGATTGTGTGTATGACATGCTGAGCATGATGTTCCGTGCGCGCAACTTCGACGGCCGCCAGTTCAAGAAAGGCGACCGCCTGAACTTCCTGATGGCCGACGGCAAGAATGTGGAGCAGCAGACCGTCGTTTACCGCGGCATCAAGAATTTCACTACCGAGGACGATAAGGAAATCACCTACCGCTGCATGGTGTTCAGCTTTGTGGAGAAGCAGGGCAAGAAGGAAAAGGAGATAATCACCTTTTACATCACCGACGACCAGAACCACCTGCCCGTGCGCTTGGACATGTTCCTCCGCTTCGGCGTGGCCAAGGCTTTCCTGAAGACCGCCACGGGTGTGCGCAATCCCCAGACCAGTATTCTGAAGCAGAAGAAATAGACGTTCAGATTCTATCTATAAGATTGGGGCAAAACAAGTATTTGTTTTTCCAAAAACATATATATGTTTTTTCGCCGGAAGACAGGTGTCCATGAGTTTAAAGGAAATAATCTGCAAAGTGAAGACTTGGCTCAGCGGCCTGTCGTTCAGGACGGGAGTCCTTGTGCTGGTGATGTGCGTTCCGTTCTATGTCCTGAGCTTCGCACAGATGGCTCTACCCATCAGTGTGGAGGCAAAGGGCTTTCTTTGGTTCATCCTCTTCGGATTGGCCAAGACCTGCCAGTATGGTGGGCTGTCGATTCTTGGTGTGGAGGGTGTGAAACGTTTGAAGGCTTGGTATAAGAAATTAAGAATGTGAAGACTTGGCGAATGGCACAAAAAAAGGGGGCTGTACCGTAGGTGTTATTACGATACAGCCCCTTTTGGGTGGATGTTTTCAATACCCCCTGTCGACGGGCATCACGATGGCCATGAGGATGTAAAGCAGGATTCCGCCCAGACCTAATGTGAAGAAAGTGAATAGCAGATAGGCAATGCGTATGAGGGTGGGGTCTACGTCGAGGTATTCGGCCAGACCGCCACATACTCCGAAAATCATGCAGTCGCGCTTGCTGCGCATAAGTCTCTTGTTCATGATGCTTATTTTTTGTTGGTTCTTTTGTGCTTTATGATAATCTGCGAGGAATCGCTGCTTAGCGTAACGCCCGTGGAGTCAATGTCCAGTTCCAAGGGGGCGGCCAGGGAGAGCGAGTCCAAGGCATCCTGCGTCATGGAGTCCACCAGGGCGTTGTTCGTGTTCCTTTGCAGCATTTCCAGTTTTTCATTCAGTTTTACCCCCTTTACGGTCAGGCTGGTAACTGAAGTAACGAGCAGGCCCAGGGCAATGACCCATATCAGGACAAAGGCCCACGTATGACTTTTGGCGCCTTCCTTTCCCCTGTTTCTCAGGATGCTAAAAAGGGCGATGATAGGGATGATGATGACGCAGAGCAGGCTGCACAGGGCAATGCCCGTCATCAGTTGGTTTTCCATCAGGAATGTGTCCAGGAAAGGCAGCGGTCCACCTATGCTTAGCGGAAACAGGCTGCCCAGGGCACCAGCCATGCCGAAGCCTACAACCATAAGCACGAAGATGATGAGGGCGCCGAAGAAGAGCACGGGCAAGAAGAGGAGGAAAAGCACCACTTTCAGGAACGTCATGAGGCAGCCGCCGTTTTGTGAGGCCCGGCGTTGTTCGCTGGACACGGCATCGTTGCTCTCGCGCAGCATTTCGCGGTTCAGGCTGTCGGGCGTGATGTCTTCGCCGCGCATCTTCAGCCGTTCTTCAGCGTTGCGGGGAACG
>JAQYEW010000022.1 GCA_028723455.1 Prevotellaceae bacterium
CTGACAAACGATTATATCAAACGCATTGAACACTATATGCCTTTTGAGATGGAGGTGATACCCAAACTGAAAAACACGGCCACATTGAGCGAAGCGCAGCAGAAGGAACAAGAAACACTGCTTATAAAAAAACGCCTCCAACCGGGTGATGTCCTTGTACTCCTTGACGAACATGGCAAAGAACTCCGCAGTATTGAGTTGGCAAATTGGTTTGACCGTAAGAAGCATGCCGTCAACAAACGTCTAGTATTACTGATTGGCGGGCCCTATGGATTTCACGAGGACATATATAAAATGGCTAGTGAAAAACTCTCCCTAAGCAAACTAACATTCAGCCATCAAATGATCCGGATGATTCTATGCGAACAGATTTATCGTGCCATGACCATCCTCAACGGAGAACCCTATCATCACGAATAATCGGACGGATATAAAAAAAGACCGCAGAACATCATTTGACTGCGGTCTTTTTTGTATCTTTGTAATCATCGAAAAAGAAAAAAACTATGATTGGAACACCGGAAATCATTCTCATCGTCTTGGTTCTCCTGCTGCTCTTTGGCGGCAAGAAGATTCCAGAACTGATGAACGGCTTGGGTAAGGGCGTGAAGAGTTTTAAGGATGGCATGAAGGAAACGACTGAGGCTGGAGAATCAACGAAAGAGACCGCAAAGCCCACCGATGGTGATGGCAAATAACAAAGGAGAACTGACTTTTTGGGACCATCTGGACGTGCTGCGCGGGTGCTTGGTTCGCATCCTATTAGCCGCATTCTCCGCCAGTGTTGTCGCCTTTACATTCAAAGAGCAACTGTTCGCTGTTGTCCTGGCTCCTTCGCATGCCTCATTTCCCCTCTACAGGCTTATCGGGGCAGAGGCCTTTCAGCTTCACCTAATGAACACTGGTCTTACGGAACAGTTTATGATACACATGAAGGTGGCACTGACGACGGGAGTGTTGGTGACTTCTCCGTATATCCTTTATTTGCTGCTTGGATTTATCACCCCGGCGCTATATGAAAACGAGCGACGCTACTCCCTGCAACTGACATTGAGTGCCTACAGCATGTTCCTTGTAGGCGTCGCGGTGAACTACCTGATTGTCTTTCCTCTTACAGTTCGCTTCCTCGGCACCTATCAGGTGAGTTCAGAGGTACAAAACATGCTGACGCTTTCTTCCTACATCGATACCCTCCTTGGAATGAGCCTCGCGATGGGTCTTGTCTTTGAACTGCCCGTTTTGAGTTGGCTGTTAGCGAAACTGGGCTTGTTGAAAGCGGCGTGGATGAGTAAGGTTAGGCGTCATGCTGTGGTAACCATACTTATTATCGCAGCTGTTGTAACCCCCACATCGGATATGTTTACGCTCCTTGTCGTTTCGCTACCCATCTATCTGCTTTACGAAATAAGCATCGGAATTGTAAGTATAACCCGCAAAAAATAACGTTGAAAATCATATCCCAATATGGCAAAGAAAAAGAAATCCCTGCTTTACCGCCTACGTGTGGCTTTAGCAAGCATCGTATTTCCCCTGATTACCTTGCTCTTTCTTGATTTCACAGGCGTCGTTCATCAGTACTTTGGCTTCTTGGCAAAGATTCAGTTTCTGCCAGCCCTGCTGGCATTGAACGTCGTGGTCGTATTGGCCTTGGTCGTTCTGACGCTAATCTTCGGTCGTATCTATTGTTCCGTCATTTGTCCATTAGGTATCTTGCAGGACATTTTCAGTCATCTTCATGGGCGCCTGAAACGCAACCGCTTCACGTTCTCTCCGGCCAAGAACTGGTTGCGCTATGGATCGCTAATCATCTTCATGGCTTTATTGATTGCCGGTTTTGCTTCTTTGGCTGCCCTCATAGACCCTTACAGTGCTTTTGGACGCATAGCACAAAGCCTGCTTCAGCCCGCTTTTCTTTTCGGGAACAACCTCTTGGCCGGACTGGCGGAGCGCATGAACAGCTACGCTTTCTATCACGTGGACATCTGGATCCGGGGCATATTTACCTTAGGCGTAGCCATAGGCACCCTCACGATCGTGGGCATATTGAGCTGGAAACATGGCCGTACGTGGTGCAACACCATCTGTCCTGTAGGAACAGCCTTGAGTTTCCTTTCACGCTTCGCATGGTTCAGAATCTTTATTGACGCGAAAAAATGCGTTGACTGTAGCCTCTGCGAAAGAAATTGCAAGACAGCAGCCATTGACTACAAGGCACATACGGTTGACCACTCACGCTGCGTTGTCTGTGGGGTCTGTCAGGGCGTATGCGGCAAACAAGCCATTAGTTATGTGCATAAAAACCCTAACCGCCAATTTACGACAGAGGATAATAACAAAACAGCTCCTGACAACAACCGGCGTGCATTCTTGATTGGTGCAGCCCTTGCCGCAGGAACAGCTGCTTTGGCACAAGAGAAGAAAAAAGTGGACGGGGGACTGGCTGTAATTGAGGATAAGAAAGCCCCTCAGCGCCAAACGCCAATCACCCCTCCGGGGTCTTACTCCGCAAATAACATGGCCCGGCATTGCACGGCGTGCCAGTTATGTGTAGCGGAATGTCCGAACCATGTTTTGCGGCCCTCTACAAACCTAAAAACGTTCATGCAACCGGTGCTATCCTACGAGCGCGGCTTCTGTCGTCCAGAATGTAATCGTTGCACTCAAGTATGCCCGACCGGTGCCATTCGTCCACTCAGTGTACCCGACAAAACGGGTGCACACATTGGACACGCCGTGTGGGTTCGTCAGAACTGTCTGCCGGCGAAAGATGGAATTGCGTGTGGAAATTGTGAACGCCACTGTCCTGTTGGGGCTATTCAAATGGTTCCATTGAAACCAGATGACGAGTTCTCACCTCTGGTTCCTGCCGTTGATGAAGAATTCTGCATCGGATGTGGTGCTTGCGAATACGCTTGCCCCTCTCGTCCATTCCCCGCTATCTATGTCGAGGGACATGAGCAGCACCGTATGGATTAACAAAGCAAAGAAAACTACAGTTATGGCAAAAGAAATATCAAGACGCGGATTTATCAAAGCATTAGGCGGTGGTGCTGTCGCTTCTTCGGCAATCCTTAGCGCATGCAGCGGGAAGAGCATGGAGAAAAATGCGCTTGCCGAACCTGCCGTCGGAAAAATGACATACCGCACAAACCCCAATACGGGTGATAAGGTTTCATTATTGGGATATGGCATGATGCGCCTGCCAACAAAACCACTCAGCGCAAAGGAGACAGAAGAAGGTAAGGCTCCAGAGTTTGACCAGGAAATGATTAACCGACAGGTAGATTATGCCATCGAACATGGTGTTCGCTATTTCGATACGTCTCCTGCCTATTGTCGGGGTCTGTCAGAACGCTGCACAGGCATTGCACTCAGCCGGCACAAGCGTGAGGACTATCTGATCGCGACAAAACTTTCTAACTTTTCACCCGACACCTGGAGTAAACAGGCCTCACAGGAGATGTTTGAAAATTCTCTCAAAGAACTGCAAGTAAGTTATGTTGACTATCTCCTTCTGCACGCAATCGGCATGGGCGAAGATGCCATGGCAACCTTCAACGGCCGCTATATGGACAATGGCATACTGGATTGGCTCGTTGAACAAAAGAGGAAAGGACGTATTCGCAACCTCGGCTTCTCCTATCATGGCGATATTAAAGTATTTGACATGCTTCTCAAATGGCATGACGAAGGAAAATATCACTGGGATTTCGTTCAAATTGAACTTAACTATCTGGATTGGAACTATGCCAACGAAATAAACAGTAGCAATACGGACGCCGTATATCTCTACGGAGAATTAAAGAAACGCAGCATACCAGCCATCATCATGGAACCACTTCTGGGTGGCAGACTCGCCAACCTGCCTGACCCCATCGTTGCCAAGCTGAAGCAACGCGAACCAGAGCGCAGCGTGGCAAGCTGGGCTTTCCGCTATGCCGGCACACCTGATGGCGTATTGTGCGTACTTTCCGGCATGACCTACATGGAGCATTTGAAAGACAACCTATTATCCCTGGCACCATTGAAACCAATTACCAAGGAGGAGGAACAGTTACTCATGGAGATTGCCAACGATATTTACAACCTGAAAACCATCCCTTGCAACGAATGTCAGTACTGTATGCCCTGTCCCTACGGATTAAACATTCCCGGCATATTCGTTCACTATAATAGATGTATCAAAGAGGGTAACATGCCAAACAAAGGAAGTGAACATCCAGACTATTGGCGTGCGCGCCGTGCATTCCTAATTGGCTATGACCGCAGTGTACCCCGACTGAGACAGGCTGCACAATGCGTGGGATGCGGAGAATGTGTTAGCCATTGTCCGCAACGCATTGCGATTCCAGAGGAAATGCAACGCATTGACCAATTTGTGGAACAGCTAAAACAAAGTAAAAACGGATTCTAAACATTACACAAGCACATGAACAACAATATCTATGCGTCTCCCGTGATGCAGCTCTCTTATCGAGACATACGCACCTATTTGATGGCAGCAATCTTTGTCGGGGGTAATCTCGTTCTCCCCCAACTATGTCATTTGATTCCACAAGGCGGACTTGTTTTTCTTCCCATTTATTTCTTCACTCTTATCGCAGCCTATCGTTATGGTACAATGACTGGTGTTTTGACAGCTGTATGTTCACCAATCGCAAACAATTTGCTCTTTGGGATGCCGCCCGCTACAGTATTGCCCATTATTCTCATCAAATCTGTTCTCTTAGCCCTTGCCGCATCTTGGATAGCAAAGAAAAACAACAAAGTAAGCTTTGCCGGCGTTGCCTTTGCCGTATTGGCATATCAAGGATTAGGCATGTTTGCAGAATGGGGCATAACAGGTTCCTTGCAAGCTGCATTACAGGATGTCATTCTTGGATGGCCTGGTATCTTGCTACAATTGACGGCCGGTTATGCCTGCTTACGCTTCCTGGCGAAAAAGAACATACAATGGAAAGACTGAAACGCCTGCTGCATCAAGAGAATTGCTCCCTTGTCCTACGTGACCAGGAAGGGAGTATTCATCTGTATTTTAAACAAGGAGTCCGCGACCTCCAATATATAACTGACCATTCTCCTTCTTTATTTCATGACGCTTCGATTGCGGACAAAGTTATCGGGAAAGCGGCTGCGGGATATATGGCCTTAGGAGGTGTAAGCCAAGTATATGCCGATGTTATCAGTCGAAAGGCGCTGCCTATTCTACAAGAGGCAACCATCAAAATCAGTTACAACGAGATGGTTGACACTATTGTTCTTCCAGAAGGCGATACACGCTGCCGCCTGGAAGAAATTGTTTCAACAGTACATTCTCCTCAAGCAATCGTTGATGTCCTTAAGGCACACTTTCAAGAAATGAAAACCAAAAACAAGTAAAGAAAACATACATGACAATAAAAGAAATTCAAATCAAAGATTATAACTATCCCCTCCCTGACGAACGCATCGCCAAATACCCACTGGAACAACGCGACCAAAGTAAGTTACTTGTATATCGAAAAGGAACAATAGAAGAATGTTCCTTTGCACAGTTGCCCTTGCAACTCCCTAAGGGTGCATTGATGGTTTTCAACAACACGCGCGTAGTTCGCGCACGTCTCCATTTTCACAAACAAACAGGAGCACTCATTGAAATCTTTATTCTTGAACCCAAGCACCCCGAGGAATACCAGGAAAATTTTGCGCAACGCAAGAATGTCGAATGGCATTGCCTGGTGGGAAACCTGAAAAAATGGAAAGGAGAGACACTACAACAGTCGCTTGACATCCAAAACACAACGATTACACTGAAGGCAGACTTACTTCCCCATCAGGGTACTAACGAAGCAGTCCGTTTCTCATGGGATGGTAACTTCACATGGGCAGAAGTGCTGGAAGCTGCTGGCGAACTCCCCATTCCTCCCTATCTCAATCGCAAAACAGAGGAGAGTGACCTAAAGACCTATCAAACGGTTTACTCAAGAATAAAAGGTAGCGTTGCCGCTCCTACCGCTGGGCTACACTTTACCTCCGAAGTGCTAAATAACCTGGATTCAATGGGTATAGAGCGCGACGAGGTTACACTACACGTAGGTGCCGGAACATTCAAGCCAGTTAAAAGCGAACATATCGGTGATCACGAAATGCACACCGAACATATTGCTGTTCAAAGGCACACGATTGAAAGGCTCATTGCACATGACGGAAATGCCATTGCAGTTGGCACAACAAGTGTGCGCACATTGGAAAGTCTTTTCTACATGGGATATAAAGCACAGAAACTCATGGAGACAGGACAAGACAAGGGCGACGGCATTGAATTACATATTAACCAATGGGATCCATATAACACGGATATTCAACAAACAGACCCAATGCCCTATCTGCAGAAGCTTTTGACCTACATGATAAAGCATCACATAGAAACACTGCATAGTAGCACTCAGATTATTATCGCTCCCGGGTACCGTTTTCATATTGTTCGCATGATGATAACTAATTTCCATCAGCCGCAAAGCACACTTCTGCTTCTTGTTTCAGCCTTCGTTAACGGGAATTGGAGAGAAATTTATGACTATGCGCTTGCACATAACTTCCGCTTCTTATCATACGGAGACTCTTCGCTATTGATCCCTTAATGCCTATATATCATCTTATTGCCTACTCTATAGTTAGAACAGGCAATAAGATGATTTATCCATAAAAATACAAACAAAAGAAGGGAGCCAAGTTCTGTTGAACTCGGCTCCCTCGCTGAAAAAAAACGGCGGCTACCTACTCTCCCACGGGTATGCAGTACCATCGGCGCGGGCGGGCTTAACTTCTCTGTTCGGAATGGGAAGAGGTGGAACCCCGCCGCCATAGCCACCTGAAATAAGTCTGACATAGTCCACAAGCAAAAGCGTATCGCAAATACGCATACAAGACACATTGAAG
>JAQYEW010000023.1 GCA_028723455.1 Prevotellaceae bacterium
AGGGGAAATCACGGTGCACCTCGTGAGAAGTGTTTCATTTCCCGATTGCGAGTGCAAAGGTAGGGCTTTTTACATTACACACCAAATATTTTCATGAGAAATTTTCAAGAAAAATGAAGAAAAAACTACAACACGCTGAAAATGAACTTAAATTTTTCGATGAAAAAATCAGTTTGACTCAAGCGATATGGAGAAAAGGACAAGCATGAAAAAACTATATATATGTTTTGGAAAAACAAGTATATGTTTTTGAGAAAACAAGTATATGTTTTTGGTGAAACATATATATGATTTCGCGAAGACATGAAGATACGGGGGATTTGGGGAGAGGCATCTTTGTGCCTTCGGAGAAAAGTTTGTACCTTCGCACCATAATATATAATAAAGGATGATTGTTTGTATAGCAGAGAAGCCGTCCGTAGGCCGCGACATCGCCCACGTGCTGGGGGCGAACACACAGCACGACGGATACATGGAAGGGAACGGTTATCAGGTAACCTGGACCTTCGGACACCTGTGTGAACTCAAGGAACCCCACGAATACAACGAACTGTGGAAACGCTGGTCCATGAGTTCGCTTCCCATGATACCCACACGCTTTGGCATCAAACTAAAAGAGGACAAAGGCGTGCAGAAACAGTTTGCCACCATCCAGCGTCTGATGCAGGGAGCAGAGATGATCATCAACTGCGGTGATGCGGGACAGGAGGGAGAGCTGATCCAACGATGGGTGATCCAGAAGTCGGGGGCGCATTGTCCCGTAAAACGCCTGTGGATAAGCAGTCTGACAGAGGAAGCAATCCGCGAGGGCTTCAACGCCCTGAAAGACCAAAGCGATTACCAGAGCCTGTACGAAGCGGGGCTGAGCCGCGCCATTGGCGATTGGACCCTGGGCATGAACGCCACACGCGCCTACACTCTGAAATACCGTCAGCAAGGCATCACAAACCAAGTATTAAGCATCGGGCGTGTCCAAACCCCCACTTTAGCACTGATTGTCCGCCGGCAACAAGAAATAGAAAACTTCAAGCCCGTGCCCTATTGGGTACTGAGCACCCTTTATCGCGACACGCTTTTTACTGCGGTCATGGATGAAGGCGACCGCGGCTTCAAAACGCAGGAGGAAGGGCAGGCCGCTTTGGATGCCATCCGCGACAGCCTGTTTGCCGTTACGGACGTGCAGAAGAAGAAAGGCACAGAGGCACCCCCTCGCCTGTTCGACCTTACAAGCCTGCAGGTTGAGTGCAACAAACGCTATGGTTTCAGCGCCGACCTCACCTTACAGCTGATTCAAAGCCTGTACGAGAAGAAACTGACGACCTATCCCCGCGTAGACACCACCTTCCTAAGCGATGACATCTACGACAAATGTCCGCAAATCATGAACGGTCTGCCCGACTATTACCATTTGATGGAGCGCATCAAGGGCAGACCCCTATTGAAAAGCAAGAAGGTGTTCGACAGCAAAAAGGTTACAGACCACCATGCCATCATCCCCACAGGCGTCGTGGCCAAAGGCCTGACGGATATGGAGCAGCAAGTCTATGACCTGATATGCCGCCGCTTCATCGGAGCCTTCTATCCCGATTGCACTTTTGAAACCACCACAGTTCTTGGCCAGGTAGGAGACACCCCATTCAAGGCTACGGGCAAACACATCACGGACGAGGCATGGCGCATCCTTTGGAAGAAGGACGACAAAGACGCAGAAAGCGATGCGCAGAACGCAGAAAAGACCCTTCCCGAATTCACCAAAGGGGAGAACGGCCCTCACGCCCCCACCCTAACGGAGAAGCAGACAACGCCCCCCAAGCCTTACACCGAAGCCACCCTGCTGCGTGCGATGGAGACGGCAGGCAAGACGGTGGAGGACGAAACCCTGCGCGACAGCCTCAAAGAGAACGGCATCGGCCGCCCGAGCACGCGCGCAGCCATCATCGAGACCCTGTTCCGCCGCCATTACATCCGCAAGGAGAAGAAAAACCTGTGGGCAACGCCTACGGGGGTCGAACTCATAGGCCTTATCAGGAACGACCTGCTGAAGAGCGCCGAACTGACGGGTATCTGGGAGCACAAGCTGCGTCAGATAGAACGCAAGGAATATGCAGCGCACGACTTCGTGGAGGAACTGAAGCAGATGGTAAGCCAGGTGGTGGTGGACGTGATGGCCGACGGCAGCAACCGGCATGTTCCACAATAAAAAAGCAAGGGCACACGTTATAGGATACATATATATAATAATGAGACGCACGCAACATATAATCATCCTTTTGGTTGCCGCAATCCTGATTACGGGTTGTGGTGCGGACAACTATGTCCGCAAGGGCGACGAATTCCTGGCTCGCGGAGAATACTACGACGCAGCGGCCGAATACAAGAAGGCCTATAACCACACACCCGCCAAAGAACGTGCAAAACGCGGACAGCGTGCCTGGAAGATGGCAGAGTGTTATCGGCGCATCAACTACAGCGCCAAAGCCATCGCCGGATACCAGAACGCCATCCGATACATGCAGGGCGACAGCCTTTCACTGCTTCATCTGGCCCGATTGCAACAGAAAGTGGGGCGTTACAAGGATGCAAAGAAAACCTACGAAACCTTCCTGGACTCCATGCCCGAGCACCCCCTTGGCCGCAACGGATTACAAGGCATCAGCCTGGCCGAGCGGTGGAAGGAACGCCCCACCACCTACAAAGTGAAGCGCGAGCAGCTGTTCAACGCACGCCGCAGCGACTTCAGCCCCATGTTCTATGGCGACGGCCACGAGCAGCTTTACCTGACCAGCACGCGTCCGCAAGCCAAGGGCAACGAGATGAGCGGCATTACAGGCATCAAGAACAGCGACCTCTTCCTGAGCAAGAAAGACGAAAACGGCAAGTGGACAGCGGTAGAGAGCATTGAAAGCGAAGTCAACAGCGAATACGACGAGGGAGCCTGCGCCTTCACGCCCGATGGCGCGACGATGTACTTCACACGCTGCACCTCCGACCCCGAATACCCCCGTTACGCACAAATCTACAAGAGCCAGCGCAGCGATGCCTCGTGGAGCAAACCCACTTTGGTGGAAATAAGCCGCGACACGCTGAGCACCTTTGCCCATCCGGCCGTATCGCCTGATGGCCGATGGCTCTACTTCGTCAGCGACATGCCCGGCGGATTGGGCGGCAAGGACATCTGGCGCTATCCCTTGGACAGCCCCGGGGGCGTGGAGAACCTGGGCGAGCCCGTCAACAGCGTGGGCGACGAGCTGTTTCCAACCTTCCGCGCGAACGGCGAAATGTATTTCAGCAGCGACGGTCATCCCGGCATGGGCGGACTGGATCTTTTCCGCGCCAAACAAGACAGCACCGGACGCTGGAGCATCGAGAACCTGAAAAGCCCCATGAACAGCGCGGGCGATGACTTCGGAATGACCTTCGAAGGTCTGCACAACCGTGGCTTTTTCTCCTCGAACCGCGGCGACGCACGCGGATGGGACCACATCTACAGCTTCGAGAAACCCGAGGTGATACAGACCGTGAAGGGATGGGTCTATGAAAAGGACGGCTACGAACTGCCCGAGGGATTGGTGTACATGGTGGGCGACGACGGCACGAACAAGAAGATCAGCGTCCGCGGCGACGGCTCGTTCGAGGAAATCATCGAGCCTCATGTCCGCTACGTCCTCCTGGGTACCTGCAAGGGCTATCTGAACCACAAGCAGGAACTGAGCGTTGACACAAGCAGCGTCAGCCGCGAACATGTGTTGCAGTTCCCCCTGGCAAGCATCACCACCCCCGTGCTGGTGCGTAACGTGTTCTATGAATTCGACCGCGCCGACATCACGCCCGAAAGCACGACCGCCCTGGACAGCCTGGTGGACCTTCTGAACCAAAACCCCAACATCACCATCGAACTGGCCTCGCATTGCGACTATCGCGGTGCCGATGCCTATAACCTGCGGCTGAGTCAGCGAAGAGCCGAAAGCGTTGTCAACTACCTTATCAGCAAAGGCATTGCCCGCGACCGCCTGACACCCGTAGGCTACGGCGAGGCACGCCCCAAGATTGTTACGCGCAAGATCAGCGAGCTGAACCCCTTCCTCCAGCAAGGCGACACCCTCAGCGAAGCCTTCATCCAGAGACTCAAGGACGAGGCGCGGCAGGAAACATGCAACGCCCTGAACCGCCGCACGGAGTTCAAGGTGCTACGCACCACCTACGGCCTGTTCGACCCTCCCGCCGCCGCACGCAAACCCGAGGATTAGCCCAATAACACACAGCACAATGTTCGCCTCACTGATAGTAACAGCCCCCATGTTTGCATGCCTGTTCTGGGCAGTACAGTTCCTGATGCTTTACAAGTCCGCCTCCGCGGACAAACGCATCATGTTCTGGTTCATGCTGACAGCCACCTTTCTCTATTTTGCTCATGTCTGCTACTTTGAACGCCACTACTCCGTCCTTTCCTGGTCGGACAGCATCTATTCCTTTGCCAATCTGGCAGTATATCCGCTATACTTTCTGTATGTGCAAAAGGTAACCAGAAACGTCTTTTCGACGACGCAGACGCTGTTGCTCCTTAGTCCCGCTTTTCTGGTTTTCGCTGCCAATGTAGCAGGCTACATCTCAAATACGCCGGCACAGCGCGAATTTTTCTTCCGCACTTACCTTTACCGCGAATCAATGGGAATGATGCCTGAGCACTGGTCGTTACTTAACATAACGCACACGATAGCCCGGTTCGTGTTCCCCGTCCAGGTCATCTTCGCCATGTCCTATAGTGTAAAGATGATCAAAGATTTCTCGAAACGCATTGAGGCCTTCTACGCAGACCCCGACTCGCGCAACCTCAATTTCCTTTCCACCCTGATGTGGTTCATGATTGCCACCTCTGTTTGCTCCCTCCTTTGCATTTACTTCGGGAAATCATTCTTCGTCAGCAACAATTTCCTGCTGGCCTTTCCTTCCGCCGCCTTCTCGGTCCTGTTGTTTCTAATCGGATGGGATGCCTACCGCCGCAGTTTTTCCGAGTCCGTCTTCGCAACCGACCGAGAAGCGGCGGACTCCAATGTTACGGAGAATAACCGGACTCAATTTGAAGATGAATTGATTGAAAACTTCAAGATACTGTTGGATAAAGAAAAGATCCACCTTAAGCCCGACCTCAAGGTGAGTGATCTGACCAATCTCTTGCATACTAATCGCAACTACCTGAACAAAGCACTTGCACAGCATTACAACGCCTCCTTTGCCGACATAATAAATAAGGCGCGCATTGAACATGCCCGGCAACTGCTCGATGATCATCCTGACATTAGTTTGTACGACGTAATGCTTCAGTCGGGTTATACCACAGAATCCACCTTCTATCGTAATTACAAAAAATTCCTGGGGAAAACACCGAAAGCACATCGCTGACGCGCCTCCCGAAGATTTTTCTGCCTTCTCCCTTATAAATTGCGAATTTGCAAGTACTTTTTGCAAATTTGCAATTCCACCATGCCTTAAAATACGATAAATTTGCGGAAAGAACATGAAAAAATCGTATTACTAACATTTAAATTCAAAAAGTATTATGAAGACCTTAAAATTATTTATGATGCTTGTGGTGTCCCTCGCCCTCTGCTTCACGGCAAGTTCCTGCGGAAACGATGACGATGACATTCCAACTCCCCAAGAGACCAATGTAACCCTCAAAAAAAGTGACAAACAAATTGTGCTGACTTATGCCGTTCCCCAAGCATGGACACAGGTGTGGACGGCAACCTTCGATGGAAGCAAGAAATGCACAAGCTACATCTGCAAGACAACCTATGCAAACGCCGAGTTAGCGCATGAAGCATGGAGACAACTGCAAGTCAACGGCTGGGGGGAGGGAACGCAAATCAGTTACGACGGCAAACTGACGATTACCATAGATTACACCAGCCTACACGCAAATAAGTCCTATGAAGAAATCCTTCAGTACTTGGAACACTTGAAAGAGGAATATCAGAGGCACGCTAACGAGCAACGCTAACCGACAGAGCAAAGGGAAACCATCCATACCGCCATCCCCGGACTTAACTTCAGGGGGATGGCGGTGCAACCTAACACACCAAGGAAAACCTCACGAACCTGAACAAACCATCTTAATCTCAGAACTGCAACAGATAATAAACACACGAGGTCAGCCCCAGAACAATAATAACGAGACCTAATCTTTCAATCATTAAAATCTGCTAAAAGAAGAATCCGTATGAAAAAGTTTTACATCATGCTGGCTTTCATAGGCCTTATATCCAGCACTCCGCTTTTTGCCCAGCACAGACCCGATAAAGTGGAGCCTGGCAGCAAGGGTCCATTGCCCTCAGTGGCTCCTGTTCCGCAAGGAGACGGCAACGTCCTGCCCATCCTAAATATGCACAGGATTTACACCTACGTATCCAACTTCGGCGGCCTGAATTATGAACCCACGATTGAATGCCAGTTTCCAAAAGCTTCCACACTTGGAGGTGAATACTATGTCGTTGAGATGCTGGTAAACAGGCAATGGGTGGACCGCATAGACAATGACGATCCCATTCATGCCGAGAACGATAATTTCTCTTTGAGAATGTATCCCCTGGTTTCTGCCTACCGGTTGAAAATGGCGGGCGGCCCCAAGGACGGCATGTACTCCAATGTCGTATTCTGTCATTATCCACAAACAATGACATCGTTCGGATGGAGTTGGTCTTCCCCTTCTTTCAACAATCGTTTGGGCTACGAGGAAGACGCCCCTACCGTACGCGACGTTTACGTGAACAGCGAAAAGATAGAAGACTTTGAGCAATACCTGCGCTACAGGTGGTACCGACGCAATCCGAACACCTACGAAATGACACCCATCGAAGGGGCGAACGAAAAAACATACACCTATACACTTGAGGACGTAGGCTATGACATCATCAGCGAGGTGTATGGCGACGGCACGGTTCTGGACTTTTCCCTTATGAGGGAAATCAAAGGAATCTCCATACTCTTGCGTTGCTCGTATGAATACTCCCATTACGACGGCGTAATCATCAATACCGACTACATCCTGCCAGACCCTGGTATCCTCTACATAAGCAAGTACGGCCCCATCGGTGACAACGAATACGGATGGACAGACTGCGAGAGTACCGTCCGGGAACTGAAGCCCGGGCAATACGCCATCCGAAAACCGTCCGATGTAACGGAGTACGATATTCTGGCCAAGGGAAACGTTCTACCTGTCTTCACAGTAAAAAGGCCCTGGGAACCGGAAGAAGCGGATCCTATGTTCCTTGCTGTGCATATAAGCCTCAGACCCGACTACAGCAACATCTCCATCAAGCATGGCGAAACCCCGACGAAAGCAAGCATTGACGTAATTCACATCAACCTGGACGGAGAGGCGGTCGTTGACACAACCATCCTTTGCGAAGGAGAAGAGACAAAAATAGAGGCAGTGCCGGGAAAGTATTATATACGCACGCACGCTACAGAGACCACGCTTGCCACCTACTATCCCTCCGCCACGCGATGGGAAGAGGCTACTGCCCTTGACGTCCCCTGCCGCAACGCTGGTTGGACAGACTCTCTCTTCGTCCTGAACATACTGGACAAACCCGAACCCCTTGCAGGTCAGGGCGTAATTGAAGGCAGAGTCAGCAAGGTACAGAACGTTGCTCCCGCACCGCGGCGAATCGCACGAAATACGGAGGAAACAGCCATTGACATTGCGGTTCTCCTGTTTGACGACAAGGGACAACTCGTGGCCACGACGGTCCTTGGCGAAGATGGGACCTACCGTTTCGAAAATGTTCCTTATGGCACATATTCCGTTGTCGTTGATGCATTAGGATACGCCACGGAGTCCAGTGCCGCGGTAACGGTCAGTGCCGAGCGCCCCGTTATCAGCAACGTAAACTACAGCCTCACGGACAACGGCCACGTCGTAAGCGACACCATGACAGGCATCCACGGCATATCCGACAGCCAAAACAAGCCCTGGAGATACGACCTGCAAGGCAGGCGCCTGTTCCAGCAGCCCAAACAGCCCGGCATTCACATCGTGAATGGCAGAAAGGTTGTCAACAGATAAGTATTCCACTGAAAAACCTTTATTCATTGCCGCGCCCTCGCACGAGGGTACGGCAATGATTTTATACGTCCAACAGATAATTGTAAAAAAAACAAGAAAGAGATTTCCTTCCTGTCTGCTTTTTCCTTATCTTCGCACACAAGAAACCTTAAAACAGCACGCTCAATGAGAGGAAATCAATTATTGTTGGTGGCTACGTTCCTATGCGCAAGCAACGTCATGGCTCAAACCGACGTAACGAACAAGTACATCCAGAACGCCGACTTTGCCGCACGCTACGCCGGTTGGATCAATCAGGGAACGGTGCAAGGCGTTGTGGGAGGATTCACACACCAGACAAACAGCGCATTCAGCCTTAAAAGCGGAGAAATCTATCTTGAGAAATATGTAAACGCAGGAGCCGGCGTTCCCAACTGCGACATCCACCAGGTACTGCGTGGCCTGCCTGTAGGCAC
This sequence comes from Prevotellaceae bacterium, assembly GCA_028723455.1. Taxonomy (GTDB): domain Bacteria; phylum Bacteroidota; class Bacteroidia; order Bacteroidales; family Bacteroidaceae; genus Physcousia. Next base: position 8,527 of record JAQYEW010000023.1, read on the forward strand.
CTTTACCCTGACCGCAGCCGCCAAGAACATACAAGGAAGCAAGGACGGACAAACGGGAGCGTTCTTATATGCCGGTGGGCAGCAGACGGAGGTGAGCGCCGAACAGGATTACAGCATCAGGTTTACCGTTCTTACCGGCAAAGAGACCATCGGCTTCAAGACCGTCGGGGCGACAGGCAATCATGTCTGTATCGACAATTTCCGTCTGACGCAAGAAGCCCTGGACATCGACGCCATTCATGCCTCATTGCAAGACCTGATCAACGGGGCAAAGAGCATCCTGGGCGAAGGTAACACAGCCCAGGAACTGCAACAAGCCATCAGCCAGGCCGAGGCCCTGCTTAGCCAATCAACCACAGAGGGTGTGCAGGAAGCGGCTGTCGCCCTGCAACGCGCCACCACGAACTACATCATCAGTAACGGTACGGGGAAACTGCCTGCCGTTACCTCGAACAACTTTGTTGTTATGGGCAGTACGATTGCCCTGGCACGTGCCGACATCAAAAACAACACCACGGTCCTGAAAGAGAGCGGCTACTGCTGGAGCACGCAGCCGGAGCCGACCGTGCTGGACGAACGCTCGACAGAGTTCTTCAACAACAACGGGAAAATCTATCGTCTGGACGGCCTGCAGCCTGCCACGTTCTATTACCTGCGTCCCTATGCCTGGACCACGGACAATCAGGTAGCCTATGGTCAGACCATCCGAATTGCCACCAAACCCATGGGTGCCATGACCTATGTCTACGATTTCGCCGGAGATACTGAAATCAATGCCCGCATCAACAGTTCCATCGCCGAAACCGTGTGGATGTACAACAACCTTACAGCCATCACAGGCGTTAACCTCAATGTTCACTATGCCTCCGGCACACCCACGGCCGATTGCAGCTACGGCGGATGGATGCGCGTCGGCCCCTCGTGGAACTACCAGCAGACGGGCACGCTGTTGCACGAAACGAACCACGGAGTGGGCGTCGGCACGCATGCGGCATGGAGCAACAACGCTTCGCTGCGCGAAAAGACCACTCACGGCAAATGGCTGGGTCCCCACGCTACGGAAATGGTTCAGTTCATCACCAACGATGCCAACGCTTTCTTGCAGGGCGATGGCGTACACATGTGGGGAGGCAGCAGCAGTTCCAGCAGTTCGGGCATGCTGAACCTGGGCATCAACGGTGCCCACGAGGACAGCTACAGCCCCTCGAACCAATTGCTCTACTTCAGCAACATCCTCACGACCCACGCACTGCATGTCGACGGCCTTCCCTTCAACTGGGGCATAGGCTTTGCCAGCCCTGCCTACGTCTTCGAGCAACAGGACGGACAGAAATACTATCTCAAGAGCGAAGTGGATGAGTATGGCACCGCCAGTTTCCTTGGGCACAATGCCAGCGGAACACTGCAAAACAGACAGATGACCATGGAAGAGGCTTTGGAGGACGATAACGTGGCCTGGTATATTACCTTCAACCCCAAAACCGCGCTCTACACATTGCAGAATGTAGGCTCGGGCCAATACATTGGAGTCTCCAACGGCCAGTTGAAAGCGCAAACTACCTCAGCACCTATTCAGTTGATGCCCTCGCGTGAGAAGAGTACTTTCAGCAAGCAGAAAATACACTCCTTCTGGATTACCGCTAACAAGGGAGCCTATGCCCTGCGCGCCAACACCGCTACAGGCGTGGGCACAGCAACCTACGACAACAGTGCAGGCGCAGTGCAGCAACGTTGGTTTTTGCTGAACAACGAACAGTTGTCGGCCTATGACAATGCCAAACGAATTTTGCTTCAACGTGAATTAAGCACCTTAGTAAAGGAAGTGCGCAAGGTCTTCGAAACACCTCACGAGGGCAAGAGTGAAAGCACCAATCTGACGGAAACAGACGACAAGATGGAAAGCCTCATCCAGGAAGTGGAAACGGCCATCAGCGGGGGAAGTTATACCACCGCCGCCCAAGTAAGCAATGCCAACACCGCTTTGTTGAACGGACTTGTAAGCTTCCTGAGCAACGTGCGCCCCACTCAGGTGTCCGTTCCCTTTGAGTTGACTTTCCTGCTCCAGAACCCGGGCATAAGTTCGAACGAAGGCTGGAGCACGACATTCACCTATCAGAACAACGTGGGCGAGATGTTCACCGCAAATGCTTTCACCATCAGCCAGACCACCAGCCTGAAACTGCCCATCGGCACCTATCAGGTTCGAGCACAGGCCTTCCAACGTGCCGGCAGCTACGCCGACGCTTATCCCAAATATCAGGAAGGCACGGAGGACATCAAGGGCAGCCTGTTCCTCAAAGGCAAAGCGACAAAGCTGAAAAGTATCTTTGACGATGCGCAACCCCGCACCATGGGCACGGGCAGCGTGGATGCGGACAACGGTGTGTTCATCCCCAACACCATACAATCAGCCTACAATTATTTCCGCCGGGGATATTACTCCAACGAGGTGGTTGCGGAGAACGTCGCCCAATCCACGCTTACCCTTGGCATACGATCCACCGCAGCAACGGAAAGTTATTGGACCTGCTTCGATAATTTCCAGCTGTTCTACTTCGGCAACCACACCAGCGACACCGTTACGGGCATCGGGTCCGTCCAAACAGGACAGGCCTTGCAGGAAAGCCTCATCTATGACCTCAGCGGACGCCGCACCACAAAGCCCCAACGAGGCATATACATTCAAAACGGAAAGAAATACATTAGATAATAGCAGCACGACCATGAGTTCCAAGTCTGAACCTCCGGACTTAGAACTCATGCTGCATTGTAGCCAGAACGACAAACTATGCCTAACACAATTATGATCCGTTGCAAAAACAACGGCAAGCAATTCCCAATGCCCTTGGGGTGTACCCTGGGCGAAGTATTTGAAGAGAGCGGGTTGGAGATGGACTACGGCCCTGTAAGTGCCTACATCAACAACAAGATGCAAGGGCTGAACTATCGTTTCTACAACAGCAAGGACGTGGAATTCCTCTCCCTCAGGTGCGCCAACGGCATACACGTCTATCTGCATACGCTGTTTCTGGTGATGGTGAAGGCCGTGGAGGATATTTATCCCCATAGCCAACTCATCATGGACGGACCCGTCAGTCATGGCTATTTCTGCCGCCTCAGACTGGGACGTCCCGTGGATGACGAGGATGTGCAGGCTATCCTATACCGTATGCGCGAGATTGTCGCCTCCGACCTTCCTATACACCGCATCCAATGCCCCATTGAAGAGGCCATCCAACTGTTCCGGAGCCGTGGCATGGAAAGCAAGGCCCAACTGCTGGAAACACAAGGACATCTCTACGCCTATTACTATCAGATAGAGAATACCATCGATTATTTCTACAGCGCTCTGCTGACACGTACAGGACAGCTCCACCTCTTCCACCTGGAAAAGATGGACGACGGATTGCTCCTGCGTATCCCCTCCATCAAGAATCCCGGGGAACTGGCTCCCAAAGACCCACAGCCCAAAATGATGGCGGCCATGCGCGAACACCGTGAATGGCTGGATCTGATGGACGTAACCACCGTGGGCGACTTCAATGCCGCCGTACGCAAAGGACGCGCCGCCGAACTTATCAACGTCAGCGAGGCACTACAGGAACGCAAGGTAACGCAGATGGCCGACGAGATCAAGGAGCGTAACGCCAGGATAGTGCTCATCGCCGGACCCAGCAGTAGCGGTAAAACCACTACCAGCAAGCGACTGGCCATTCAACTCATGTGCTGCGGCATGCATCCACACACCATCAGTACCGACAACTACTTCGTCAACCGTGTGGATACGCCCAAGGACGAGAACGGAGAATATGACTTCGAATGTATCGGGGCCGTGGACACGGAACTCTTCAACCAGCACATGAAACAATTACTCAAGGGAGAACGCATAGAATTACCTCGCTTCGACTTCCCCAGCGGAGAGCGTAAGTACGAGGGAAAGTATCTTCAGATCTCTGACAAGGACGTTATCATCCTGGAAGGCAACCATGCCCTGAACCCCATCATGAGCGCCCAGATTCCAGAGGAAGACAAGTACCGCATCTTCGTCTCTCCCCTCAGCACCATTGCCTTGGACGACCATAACAACATTTCCACCAGCGACATACGACTCCTGCGCCGCATCCTCCGGGACTATAAGTACCGCGGATATAGCGCAACAGAAACCATTCACCGCCGTCCCAGCGTGGACCGTGGAGAGATGCGTTGGATCTATCCCTTTCAGGAGAATGCAGATGCCACCTTTAACTCGGCGTTGCTCTACGAATTGAACGTAATCCGTGAACAGGTAACGCCGATTCTGAACCAAGTGAACGAGCGCGAACCGGAATATGCCGAAGCCAGCCGCTTACGAAAACTTCTGGCCTATCTGGTGCCCGTTCCGCCCTATCAGGTGCCACCCACCAGCTTGCTGCGCGAATATGCCGGCGGCAGTTCCTTCAAGTATTAGACCATATTCCAAGCCCTACCGCCCTGTTTTTTCAAGAAAACAGGGCGGTAGGGCTTTATAAAAAAAGTTACATTTTGGTGGATTTATTGTAATAAATACAATTTTATTCCGTATCTTTGTACCATTACCTTAAACCAACCACAATGAACCTTAAAAAAGCACTGTATGCCGTTGCCGTTGCCTGTATGGCCACGACACCCGTTGCCACTTTGGCTCAACGCGTAAAAGCACCCGCAGGGGGCAAGAAAATCAGTAATGAACTTATCGGAATCTTCTTTGAGGACATCAGCTACGCCGCAGACGGCGGATTGTTTGCTGAACTGATAGAAAATGGTTCCTTCGAGTACAACCCCACGGAACGCGACGGATGGGGTCCCGGTACAGGCTGGCGCATGTTGCGTCCCGGCCATTCTCTGGGTCAGCTGATGCCGCAAATGGCCCGTCCCATCCATCCCGACAACCCCACCTATATGCGGCTCAGTGTGGAGCGTGTAGGCCGTTACTACGATTTCGACGGATGGACAGGTGTAGGCATGCGCAACGACGGCTTCAACGGCATGCCTGTCAAGGCTGGCGCGAAGTACGATTTCTCGGTATTCCTGCGCAACGCTGACGGCAAAGACAAGGAAATACGCGTCGTTCTGGGTGGCGAAAAAAACGGTATCCTGGCAGAAGCAACGATCAAAACGCATGGTGAGGGATGGCAAAAGTACGAGGTGCAGCTGACAGCCAATGAAGATTGTGAACGCGCCAATGTACAATTATTGTGCCTGACCACCGGCGAACTGGACGTGGACATGGTATCCCTGATGCCCAAAGACACTTACAAGGGGCACGGACTTCGCAAGGATCTGGCCGAAGCCTTGGCCGCTCTGGAGCCCAAATTCATGCGTTTCCCCGGCGGATGTGTGGTACACGGCGGCGGCGACGGCTTCTGGAACACCTATCGCTGGAAGACGACTATCGGGCCGCGCGAACAACGCCGCGCCCAGAAGAACACCTGGGGCTACCACCAGTCCATGGGACTGGGCTATTACGAATATTTCCAGTTCTGCGAGGACTTGGGCATGCAACCCCTCCCCATCCTGCCTTGTGGCGTCAGCTGTCAGGGTACAAACGGCGGTTGGGGTATGCGGAATCAGGCACAGGACGCCGTACCCATGAACGAAATGGACGAATGGGTGGACGATGCGCTTGACCTGATTGAATGGGCGAATGGCGACGTTACGACAGAGTGGGGTCGCAAACGCGCGGAACAAGGACATCCCGAGCCCTTTAACCTGAAGTATCTGGGGTTGGGCAACGAGGAAAAAATCACACCCGAGTTTGAGGAACGATTCAAGTACATATATAATAAGGTACGCGAGAAACATCCGGAAATCATCATTGTGGGTACCGCAGGCCCGGGTTCGCACAAGGGCAATCCCGACTTCGACAACGGCTGGCGCATTGCAGAAGAGAACCAGATACCCATTCTGGACGAGCATTACTACGAACCCCGCGAGTATTTCCTCAACAACCAGCACAACTACGACAACTATCCCCGCAACCGCAAGACAAAGGTCTACCTGGGTGAATATGCCGCCAAGGACAAGAAACTGGCCGACGCACTCTACGAGGCACTCTATCTGTTGGGCATCGAACGTAACGGCGATGTGGTGGCCATGACCAGCTACGCACCTCTTTTTGGCAAGAAGAACCACCTGAACTGGAACCCCAACCTGATTTACTTTGACAATACGCAGGTGGTGCTCACCCCCAGTTACTATGTCCAGCAGATGTTCGGAACCACAGCCGGCGATTACTTCTACGGAGATGTGGCCACTTTCAGCAATCCCGACAAGTACCAGGGCAGTTCTGCCGTCCTCAACACGCAAAAGGGCGAACTTTACATTAAGTACGTGAATGCCGCCAGCGAGGCCAAGGACGTAAAGATCGACCTCAGCCGCTTCCGTGGCCTGCCCGCCACAGCCAGTTTGACCGTCCTTTGCGGCAATTTGGAACAAGAGAACAACTTCGAGGCCCAACCCCTTGCCCCTTCCACGCAGTCGCTGAAGTTGAAGAAGCAAATGGTTCTCCCGGCACAACCTCATTCTTGCAACGTGCTTCGCATCAGGCTGAAGTGAGCAACACATACGTATAAAACCAACGGAGGCAAACATTCGTCATTGGATGTTTGCCTCCGTTGGTTTTATGCACTTACTGCACCACGCGGAACACAAGTGATGTTTTACAGGACAGCGTTGACGGAGCAATGATTTCCAATCCCTCGTCCGTTTGCTTCCATCGCAAACGTCCCTTGTAACCCAGCAGGCTCACCTTCCCTACCCCGCTCAGATAGCCCGCGCGCTTACCCATACTCTTGATGAGAACCTTCTCGCCTGGCTGGGGCAGTTGCATCAGGAAGGCGTACAGCGCACCGTCCTTGCCCTGCGTAAAGCGAATGTCGTGGGGCGTGAAGCGGAAATCCGCATGATGCCTGCCCAAACCGCCGCCCGGCAGTTTCTTCAGTTTGCCGTTCACCAGTTCGCCTTCGCCCAAGGTTTTCCAGGCACGGCTGCCATAAACAGCACTGCCGTTCGTCTCCAGCCACTGGCCCACCTCCTCCAACATCCGGATACAAGCCTCCTCGATACTGCCATCGGGACGCATGGGGATGTTCAGGGCCACGTTGCCGTCGCGCGCAATCGCCTCGATGATAAAGCGAATCATGGAACCGCTGTCGTAAGTGAATCCCGGGGCATAGAACCAATCGCCCACGGGAGCCTCGCGTATCCAAGGCTGACGTGCGTTGATCGTGTCGGGGAAGTCGAACTCCGCCGTGTTCACCGTACCGTTCGTGGTATGGCGGAACTTGATGATACTGAAGCCATCCACCTTACCGCGCGTCTTCAACTGGCGGTTGTAATAGTCCGCCATCACCGTCTGCAAGGCATTGCACTTGTAACCCGTACCCGTGCCGTCGCCCGTAAAAGGCCCCTGAACCGTGCCGTCGGTATAGATGAAATCTGGGTCATAGTGCGCCGTTACGTCCATCATGCGCAACGCCCATTGCGTAGCATACCACCGGGCATAGGCCAGATGGTATCCGAAGATGCCCGCCTTGGGAGGACTCCAACCCGTGTGCGCGCTGGCATCCACCGTCTCGTACTGCCGCAGGTCCACGCCGTACAGCATGCGTGGGTCATAACCTTCCCACCACTTGCCCTTGCCGTCCGCCAAAGTCAGGTGTCCATCATAGGGGACACCCGCCTTGCCACCCTTCGTATCACTGCCGAAGGCGGTCTGCCACCACCACCATGTGTATTCGTGATGGAACGTTACGCCAAAACGCAGCCCTTCCTTGCGGCAAGCCTGTTGCCATTCACGCAGCAGGTCGCGCTTAGGGCCGATGTTCACACTGTTCCAAGGTTGATAGCGCGAGTTCCAAAGGTCGTAGTTGTCGTGATGAACGCCCTGCACCATCAGGAAGCGTGCGCCCGCCTTCCTGTACAGCGCAGCCAGGCGGTCGGGATGCAGTTCCGTGGGATTCCATGTTCGCAGCACGTCCTTATAGCCCACTTCACTCGGATGTCCGAAGCGTCGCAAATGATTACGATAGGCATGATGATCCTCCTTGTAAAGATTACGCGCATACCAGTCTCCGCTTTCCCCCGCAGCCTGCGGCCCGAAATGCACCCAAAAGCCTATCTTCGCCTCGCGCAACCAGGCGGGCGTGCCGGGATAGTTCCCTTCGATACTCTCCCAGTTGGGCTGGAAAGGTCCGTCGGTAACGGGCAGGTCGACAGGCTGTTCGCCAAACAGTTCGGAGGGAATCATGCCCACAGCGCCCACCCCACCATAGGTTTTCACCTCGGGAATGGGCGGCAGTTTTTCCGGCAGGACATCTTCCTTCACTTGTGCGGTCGCAAAAAGGCAGACGCTCATGGCAAGCTTGCCCAAGAGCAATCGGGTCATCGTGTTCATCATGTTTGATTCAGGTCAGGTAAATTATTTTCAGGCTTGCTTTACGTACTTGGCGAATCTTTGCAGGGCTTCCTCCAGAATGCTGCGCGGACAGGCGATGTTGATGCGCAGGAAAGTACTGTTCCCGGGCTGATACATGTCTCCCGCGTTGAACCATACCTGTTGTCCGCCAAGCAGTTCCTTTTCCATCTGCTTCGAAGCCTTGCCCAATGGCCAACAATCCACCCAGGGAAGGTAGGTGGCTTCCATGTCGATGACGGCCAACTGCGGCAACTCGCGTTGGAAAAAATCACGCAGGAAGTTGTAGTTCTCCTGGATGTACGCAAGCAGTTCCTCCAGCCATTGCTCGCCCTCGGCACTGTAGGCGGCCTGCAAGGCCTCCACACCGAAGGGGTTCACGTCGCACACCTCGTTGATGTTGATTTGCTTGTCCACACGCTGGCGTATATCCTGGTCCGCAATGGTGATATTCGCAATCTGCAGACCAGCGATGTTGAAGGACTTGCTGGGCGAAGTCAGGATGGCGGCGTTGCGGACATAAGGCTCGCCTAAGGCTCCCAGACAGGTGTACTTGTGCCCGGGCAGGGTAAGTTCGTTATGAATCTCGTCGCTGACGATGAACACATCGTGGCGCAGGCAGATGTCAGCCAGACGTTGCAATTCCGACTGCGTCCATGCACGCCCCGCAGGGTTATGGGGGTTGCACAAGAGGAAGAGCCTGACCGCAGGGTCTTGCGCCTTGCGCTCGAAGTCCTCGAAGTCTATCTCGTAGCGGTTTTCGTGCAGCACGAGCGGGCTGTCCGCCAGTTGGCAGCCGCTGTTGCGGATGCTGGAAAAGAAACAATTATAGACAGGGGTCTGCACCAGCACCTTGTCTCCCGGTCGTGTCAGCGCCTGAATAATGGCACTGATGGCAGGCACCACGCCGCTGGTGTAGATGATCCAGTCGCGCTGCATGGTAAACTGATGCCGGCGCGCGAACCACCGTATAACGGCCTCGTAATAGCTGTCGGGCACACGCACATAGCCAAACACGGGATGTTGGGCGCGTCGCTGCACGGCCTCCTGCACGCAGGGGGCTGTGGCGAAGTCCATATCCGCCACCCACAGGGGCAGCACGCCGTCCGCCGCCGAATCCCATTTTACGGAATTCGTGCCGCGGCGGTTGATCACTTGGTCGAAGTTGTACATGGTCAAATCTGTTTTTACTTTGTCTGCTGCGTGATTTCGCAGCTGGCGGGTTGTTTCTGATTTCCGTCGATAATGATCTCGCCTATCTTGCCCTCCACACGGATGTGTCCGCTGGTGGGGTTCTTGATGCTGGGCACATCGCCCTTGATGGTTGCCTCTACGGTGCTGTATTCAAAGGCCAGGATGGTGTCGTCGCCAAAGGTGCAGTCCTCCAGCACCAGATTCTCGCAATAGCACAGGGGCTGCTCGCCGGTGATGTGGCAGCGCACCAGGCGCAGGTTCTTGCTGTACCAGGCCAGATACTCGCCGTTGATTTCACTGTCATAGATCGTTACGTCCTCGCTTTCCCACAACGCATCCTTTGAGTTCAGGACGGAATTGCGGATTTCCACGTGCTTGCTGTACTGGAAGCCATAGTTGCCGTCCTGATGATAGTCGCTGATGCGCACGTTGTTGGTGTGCATACCCAAATAGTCGGCATGCTTCACGGTACATCGGTCGATGACCACGTCGTCGCAATCCCACAACGTTTCCTGCGCATCGCTGAAGGTGCAGTTCTGCAGACGGATGCCCGTCATGCGCCGGAACATCTTGGGCGCGTCCACGGTGCAGTCCTTCAGCGTGCCGTTCCGGCTGTACCAAAGGCTGGAGCGCGCCGTGTCAGCGAAGGTACAGTGCGTTGCAGAGAAGTCCCTGCACTCCCAAAAGACATACTTGCCCTCGAAACGGCAGTCCGTGGCGTGGATGTCCGAGGTTTCCTTCAGCGAGCTTTCGCCCACATGGATGGTTACGTTTTGCAACTCCAGATCGTGTTGCGCATATAAGGGGCGTTCACCGCCGAATTCCTGATTGCTGATTCTTGTCATTTTGATTCTATTTGATTTGAAAATTGTATCTGGTCGATTCTCTTCAGGCGCATGCGCACCAGGAAGATCACTCCGCGCACGGTCAGCTCCACGGCCATGGCCACCCACACGCCGGGGAATCCCATCGACCTGCTGAGCACGTAGGCCAAGGGAATACGCACGAGCCAAATGGTGCACAGGTTCATGATGCTGGGGATTTTCGTATCACCCAGACCCACAAAGATGCTGTAGACGATGATGCTGGCGGCGTACATAGGCTCGGCAAAGGCCTCAATGCGCAGGGCGATCACGCTCTGCTCCTGCACGGCCGTATCGGGCGTCATGTAGGCCATCAACTCCGGCGCAAAGACATACATCACAACTCCCAGAAGCGACATCACGGCAACGCCCAGCACGATGGTAAGTCTGGAAAACGAACGTATCAGGTCGCCACGGCGCGCGCCATAGCTTTGGCCGATAAGCGTGGTGGCAGCCTCGCCGATTCCATAGCCCGGCATGTAACAAAGGCTCTCGACAACGATGCCAAAGGCATTGGCGGCTATGGCCACCGTACCCAGATCGGCAACGATAATCGTACTGGCAATCTGCGCCGCACAGAAAATGGCGTGCTCCAGCATCATGGGCGCACTGATGTTAAGTGATTTGCGGATGATCCGGCTGTCCAGGCGCAGATGTCCCGGATGATGCCACAGTTTCAGGTCCTTGCTGCGGAAAAGCAGATAGGCCAAGGAGGAAAAAGCTACCGAACCGCCAGCCAGCGACGTTGCCAAGGCTGCGCCCGTAACGCCCCATCGAGGGATGAACAGGGAGTTGAACACCACATCCAGCAGGCACATCAACACCCCCAACATCCCGGGAACCAGCATATTACCGCTGCTGCGCAACATGCCGTTGCTCAGATACAGCAGCTGCATCACAGGCAGCGTGAGCGCCCACACCAAGAAATAACCGGAGGCCAACGCTGCCACATCGGCCTCGGCACCCAGCCACAGGGGCAGGTAGGGATGCACAGCCACGCACAGGGCACTGACAACAAGGGCAAACCCCACACTAAGCAAGAGCGCCTGACGCAAGACATCGCGCGCGCCGTCGCGGTCCTCCGCCCCCACACGATGGGCAACGAGCACACAGAAGCCCGATCCCAAGGTGGCACAAATGCCGCCGAAGAGCCAGGTACTGGTGCTGACCACACCGATGGCCGCCGATGCCTGTGCGCCCAGCCGGCCCACCATCATGGCATCAATGTATTGCATGGCGATAATGCTCAGCTGCCCTAACATGGCGGGCAGACTAAGCAAAAGCACCAAACTAAGTTTCTCCTTCCTAAGCAGCTGTTCTCCCTCACGCAAAAGCGTGAGCAGCTCGTCTTTACTTCTGATTTTATTCACGGGGCAAAGGTAGGGCTTTTCCCCTACCTCGCCAAAAAATAACCTTTAAGCAATGTGAAAGGAACACTTATCCGCAGACACAACAAAAAAATGTCCGGACAACGAGCACGTATCCGGCAACCCGACGACGGCGGAAAGCAAGAAAACCAAAAAGTAAGCGGAAACGAAGAAATGCTTACTTCTTGCATTTTCCCATACGCCGTTTTGTAGGATTCCCCGAAAAAACGCGCTCCCCCGCCCTTGATTTCCCGATTTTTCTAATTACTGATTTTCAGCGTTTTTAAATTTGGAACACACCCAAAATACGTGTTTCAAGCCCCCAAATACGGGGTTTTGACATGCAGAAAAACGCTGCAAACTGTCCAAAACAATGATATAATTTTCTAAAAACATATCGTTAATTCATCCCAATCAAATACTTGTTTCTCACCAAACAGATATTTGAACTGAAAAATCCCTCTAATTGACTGCTTTTCCCTCTGGAATGGACTCTGGAAGAATCGTATACAAAATATCAAAATGACTGGAAAACAACACTTTTTACATCATTTTGCCATCCCGACAAGCCGCCTTTCACAACCTGAAGGTGGCTATAGGTCCGATAAGCCTATCGTCTGCCATCCAAAATATTTCACTAATTCTGTTTTTTCTTCTTGCCTTAGAATAAGGGCTTGGGGTGAATTACCCGATTTTGAGGTAATGATTTAGCAAGCGTTATATTTGCAGCATTCTGCTTTAGTTTGTTCATTTCAAGTCCTTTTGTCCTCGTTTGGCACAAAGGTAATATTATATTTTTGATAGGGCTACTGATTACCCAATAAAAATATGTACTTTTGCAATCATATTAAGAAGATATTGTAAAGAAGAGGATAAGAGAAGTCTTGATTGAGAAAGGCATTAGTCAAACTGAATTGGCTAAACGGCTTGGGAAAGGGTTCAATACGGTTAACCTATATGCCACAAATAGAGTTAAACTGTCAATAACTGTATTGTACAAGATAGCGGAGATATTGAATGTGGATGTGCGAACGCTTCTTATACCCAACGAAATAAAAGAACAAACAATATGGCGAATACGAATCTAAAAGAAGCTAAGGCAGCGAAGAACGATGAGTTCTATACACAGTTTCATGACATTGAGATTGAGATGAATGCTTACCTTGAATACGATCCCGATGTATTTCGAGGAAAGACGGTGCTGTTGCCTTGCGATGACCCCGAATGGAGTAACTTTACCCGATACTTTGCGGCTAAGTTTGATGAGTTGGGATTGAAAAAACTTATTTCTACCAGCTATGCACCGGATAGCAAAAAGTACAAAACCCCTTATCTACCTTCATTATTCGAACAAGATGCTCCCCAATTCGACCCTGCCAAAGCGCAAGTGAAAGGGAAGATATTCATTCTTGACCATGACCACAGCGGGGATGGTCGCATTAATATCGATGACCTTGAATGGGAATATATGGAGGGGGACGGAGATTTTCGTAGTAAAGAAGTCACCGATTTGCGTAATGAGGCGGACTTCATTATAACCAATCCGCCTTTTTCTTTGTTCCGTGATTTCTTGGCATGGATAATAGAGGGTGGAAAGAAGTTTGCTGTAATAGGTAACATGAATGCTATTACATATAAAGAAGTGTTCCCACTGATTAAAGATAATAAAGTATGGCTTGGTGCAACGGGAAACGGAAATGATATGGTATTTGGTGTTCCTAAAGGGGCTAAAATTGATGAGAAAGACAGAGCAAAAGCGGCACGATTGGGATACGTAGGCAATTACACTCGATTAGGCAATTCTTGTTGGTTTACAAGTATAGAACATGGTCGTCGTCATGAGCCTATTCCACTCATGACGATGGCTGATAATTTACGCTACTCTAAGCATAAGGAATTGAAAGGCAAAACAGCTTACGACCACTATGATAATTATGATGCCATCGAAGTGCCTTTTACAGATGCAATACCATCAGATTATAAAGGAGTTATGGGAGTTCCTATTTCTTTTTTGATTAAGTATTGTCCGGAACAATTTGAAATCTTAGGGGCTACAGAAAGTGAAGGCAAAGGCTTTTCAAATGGTTTATGGATACCAGATAGTCATATTGCACAACCCCTTGTCCATTCAGATAGAGTATATAAACGAATCTTTATCAGTCACATAATATAAATCTAACGAGAACTCTTGCATATATTTCACGGTTATCAATAGTGAATCGTTTTCCACGATTGGGATTGTTTTCGATATATCTATCTATCCCTAAGATTTCAACTTAATACTAAGAATTAAAAACATAATTTCATGACCCAGCATAATGCCATCAAGCTTTTCGAAGCAAAGAAAGTCCGAACCATTTGGGACGATAAAGAAGAAAAATGGTACTTCTCGATAGTAGATGTGGTGGCTGTCTTAACCGACAGCCCTAATCCACGTAAATATTGGAGTGTTTTGAAAACGCGCCTTAAAAAGGAAGGAAGCGAGTTGACTACAAATTGTAGTCAACTGAAAATGGAATCGGCCGACGGAAAAATGTATTTGACCGATGTAGCCGATACTCAGCAACTTCTCCGCCTTATTCAATCCATTCCTTCACCCAAAGCAGAACCATTCAAACAGTGGATGGCACAAGTAGCTGCGGAACGTCTTGACCAAATGCAAGACCCCGAACTATCCATTAATCAAGCACTGATGGACTATAAACGATTGGGGTATTCAGACAATTGGATTAACCAACGGCTCAAATCCATAGAGATACGTAAAGACCTTACGGACGAATGGAAGCGTCATGGGCTGAAAGAAGGAATACAGTTTGCCACGCTGACCGATATAATCTATCAGACTTGGAGCGACATGACCGCCAAGGAATATAAGCATTTCAAAGGCTTGAAGAAAGAGAACCTGCGCGACAATATGACCAACAAGGAGTTGGTGATGAATATTTTAGCAGAACTTTCCACCAAGGAGATATCGGAAAGCAAGAATCCCGAAACCTTTAAAGAGCATATGGATGTGGCGGAAGCGGGTGGAGAGATTGCCCGAAACGCCCGTATGGAATTGGAAGCAAAAACAGGCAAGGCAGTCATTAGTTCACTAAATGCCAAGACAGGAATTACTCTTAATCCACCACATGAGAGTGAAGAAAATAAACAGTAACCGTAAAATGCCTATCTATATATATGAAGACAATATTACATACAGAATGGACGGTGGCAGACCTTTGCAAGGGGTTTACATATAATGAACTGGAAGGGAAAGGTTTGTTTGGTTTGGACGGACAACTCACCATTCAGCCCGAATTTCAACGTCACTACATCTACAACGACGGCAAACGTGATGTAGCGGTAATAGAATCGTTGCTGAAAGGCTATCCTATCGGACTAATCTATTTCAACCGCACTGCGGACGGAAGGTTCGAGGTGCTTGACGGACAACAGCGTATCACTTCTTTCGGACGTTTCGTTACAGGGAAATTTGCTATTAAGGATGAAGCCGACAACGTTCAATACTTTTCGGGACTGCCGGAAGAACAACGCCAACGCATCCTGCAATCACCGTTGCTTATCTATGAATGTGAAGGGGAGGAAAAAGAGATAAAGGAGTGGTTCAAGACCATCAACATTGTAGGTATTCCGTTAAAAGAGCAAGAATTGCTCAACGCCATCTATTCGGGCAAGTTTGTCAACGCAGCCAAGCGTGTGTTCAGTAATTCGCAAAATGCCGAAACGCAAAAATGGAGCCATTATATCAAAGGTGATGTAAAACGACAGGATTATTTGGCGGAAGCTCTCAAATGGATTTGCAACAGCAAAGGGATGAGCGTGGATGCTTATATGAGCCAACACCGGCACGATATTGTTACGGGGGAATTGGAAAGTTATTTTCGCTCAGTGATTGATTGGATATCATCAACCTTTACAATGGTTGAACATGATATGTGCGGACTGGAATGGGGACGGCTGTATGAAACATATCACACCACGCCCTACAGTATCGACTACGTGACGAGTCGGATAAAAGCCTTACAAGTTGACGAGAGCGTGAGGTGTTCCCGCAATATCTACGAATATGTATTGGGTGGGGAAATAGAAAAAAAATTGCTCGACATCCGCATCTTTGAAGAATCAACCAAAAGAACCGCATACAAACGACAGACAGAACAAGCTGAGAAAATGGGCATTTCCAACTGTCCGCTCTGTGCTTTGGGAGACAATGCCAACAGAACCCGTATCTACAAGTTGTCGGAAATGGATGCCGACCACGTGACGGCATGGAGCAAAGGAGGGACAACCAACATAAAAAACTGCGAAATGCTTTGCAAAACCCATAACCGTTCGAAAGGAAATAAATAAAAGTGTATTATATTGAGAGGGCTACATCAATAAACTCTCTCAAAATATGAACAAGAAAAAAACATTTCAAGAAATTGCCGAAATTTGGTGTAATGCGAAACGACCGATAGTGAAACATTCCACCCTATGCGCTTATCTGCTTACGTTACAAACCCATCTATTGCCACAATTCGGTGCGATGGAAACAATAACAGAAAGTGATGTTCAGCAATTTGTGATAAACAAATGCGTTGAAGGGCTGGCAAAGAAAACAGTCAGAGATATGGTGGCGGTACTTAAATCCGTTGTCAAGTATGGGAACAAGCACGGGATTTTTCCTTTTGAAGAATGGGATATCAAATATCCTACCGATACGGGAAACAGATTATTGCCAACCTTATCCTTGAATCATCAAAGGATATTGATGTGTCATTTGATAGAACAGCCTACTCCGCAAAACATCGGTGTTTTGTTAGCTCTATGCACGGGAATGAGAATTGGTGAAGTATGTGCTTTAAAATGGGAAGATGTAGATTTTGTACAGAAAACAATCACTGTGAGGCATACGGTTGGTAGAATATACAACTGCGAATCGAAAACGACTGAAAGGATTCACTCTTCTCCCAAAACAAAAAACTCCTGCCGTGAGATACCTATCTCCAAACAACTTCTTCAGTCTTTGAGAGTTGTCAGAAAACAGTCCCAAGCTACATATGTTGTTGGAACTTCTGTTCAATCTAAAGAGCCGCGATCATACCGTGATTATTTTAGCAGATTGCTAAAGCGGTTGAATATTCCTCATCTGGTCTTTCACGGGCTTAGACACACATTTGCGACCCGATGCATTGAAAGTCAATGTGATTATAAAACAGTCAGTGTCATACTTGGACACTCGAATGTGGCAACAACACTCAATCTGTATGTTCATCCTAATCTTAGTCAAAAGAAACGATGTATTGAACGTATGAGTAACTTCTTGGGGATTACATGAGGCTAAGGAGATTATATTATAATACTCCCCAATTTTAGACGCCTGCAAAGCTTCATTGCAGTAAAGTCATTAGAATTATGTGAAGACCAAGAAAATCCACATCAGAGTTTATGGGGCACCCGTTAGTTGAATTTAATTAAAGCGTATTCTACTTGTCCGATAACCTTATAATAAAGAAATTTAAATACTGCAAGATTGTGAAAGCAGCGACTTTTACAGCCATTCTGGTGAAGAAACCTTGTGGTTGCTTGGTAAAGTTGCGTATCATCAGCCGGCCCTTGAGGACACACCTTTTTTGCCATCCCGACAAGCCGCCTTTCACAACCTGAAGGTGGCCCTAAGCATGACGGTACGGCCGCACAGACCGTAGTCATAACTGTAAGTGTTGATGCCGTCGAACACGGTGTAGGAATAACTACGCTGATTCAACAGATTGGTCAGCTCAATACGGAGGACGCACTGCTTCCATTTGTACTGTGCCGAAGCGTTGAAGAGGGACATATGCTTGTACCGGTCAGCGGTAATCTGACGGCGCACATAGTCATAGTTCAACGAGAGGTCCAATGGGGCTACTGGGAAGATGTGAACGGCACCGCTATGAGTAAGGGAGGAAACGGCGTTGCTTTCGTCGGAGTAGCGGGAACGTGTCCGGCCATAACGGATATCGTAGTGCAGTTCGAGCCATCGGAGGGGTGTCAGGGAGACGTCGCCATGAAGGCTGTAGTTGTTTGAACGGATCTTGACGACGGTTTCGTTTACGGCCTGCCCGCCACTACCGAAGCCATAACCGACATCTACAGCAATCTTGGCGAATAAGGCCGGAAAGTTCTTTGTGCTACTTACAGAGAAGTTGGTGGAGCGGCTGCGGGTATCGCGATGCAGGGCACTGCTGCTGATGCCAATGCCGCTGATGCTCTGTGAGTAGAGCGTGTTGCGCTTGCTCTCGTTGTGGTTGGCGGCGAGATTCAGTGTGAAGTACTGCATAGGCAGTTGCCACTTCCATTCACCCGACGTATGCCACGAGTCCGACTCGCCGATGATGCCCGACGAGGTGCGTACTGTGCGGTAGTCCACCTGCATCGGCTCCGTCAGCAGCATCATCATATCACCAATCTGCGTCGTGTAGCCCGTCGAAAACTGTAGCTTGCTATTGGCGGAAAAACTGTAGCTGATGCCCGTCGAGGGATTGAGCACAGGCTTCGTATAGTTCATCTTGTTGTAGTATAGCCCTTTCAATGCGGCACCAAGGCCGGCACGCAGATAGAAGCGGCGGTTGCGCGAATGAATCTCGAAACCGGGATTGACACTGGGCGTGAATGACCAGCCCTTGATATGATTGACCTCACCCGTCGCCATGCGGTTGGTCTCCAAATCGTCATACATGGCATCGACTCTAACGGGCAAAGCGAGCCGAAACGCCTTGCCAATAGGGATATTGAACGACGAGCCGACATTCATCGAGAGCGTTGACGACTGTGCCGTCTGCCAGAAACTCTGTCCGTCATTGACGAAGGACAAGCGCAGCGTCGGTGTCCGCTTGAACGACACCGTTGCATTGACATGACGGCGAGTGTCCTTCTCCGTTCTGCCCATCCAGTACAATTCGTTGCCCATCTCAAAAGACGATGTCCTCCTCCGTTGCTTCACCAGCAACCCGTCAGCGGCCACATCCCCCTCGTTTTGCTCAAACTTTCCCTTAACCGCAAACCTCTCGCTGAAATACATGCGGTCAGCGTTCTTCAAGTAGTTCATCGTCAGTTTGGGCAGATGTATCTTCGAGAGCGGCGCGATCTGTTCGTTCACACTCACGTAATCGCCCGTGCCGGCAAGATACGTACTACTCCGGCTGATGTCGTGCGTGGCGCGGTGATAGCTGTAATCGGCGTTCATCCTCACTGTTGTGGCTGAGTCCAGTTTATGGATGCCGTTGAGCGTCGCCATGCCGTTACGCTGATAGAGATATTCGCCCTGTGGAGGCGAACCGCCATCGAAGCCGCCGAACAGACTGACGGCGGGGGTGTCCATGTCCGAGCCGCCGAAGTGGTCCGTCATGTCGGCCCGTGCGAAGTCCTTATAGTTGCAGCCCTTCAGCGAGCAGATGGTCTGGAACTTGTCTGTGAACATCATGCCCGTCATACCGAGCAGGCCTTGCAGGCGGTCGTTACCGTTTTCCATAAAGCCCACACCTGCCTCCTCCTGTCCGAAAGGCTTGAACTTCGCCTTCTTCGACAGCCTAATGTTCATCGACACCTCGTCGCTCGGCACGTCTCGCTCCACCCGTCGGCTGTGGTGGTTGCGCACTATCTCCACATTCGATACATAGTCCGCCGGGATGTTCCTCGTGGCCAGATTGTATTTGCCACCCAGCAGATCCAGCCCCTCGATATTGAACTGCGAGATGGGCTTTCCCATGTAACTGATAGCGCCGCTCTTTGCCACGTCCACGCCCGGCAGCCGCTTCAGTCCGTCCTCCAGCGTAACATCACCCTTGCCGAGGAACGACGCGAGGTTATGGCTCAGCGTGTCGCCCCGTTGACGCAGTGGGTCGGATTTCACCGTTACCTCCTTCATGCTGATGGTCTTTGGAGTCAGCGCCATATCTACCTTCGTCACCTTCTCCTGAAGCCTAAGCCCTTCCGACTCCTTTTCATAGCTGATATGGGTGAACTGCAACGACACCTCCCCACTGGGTGCGCTCTTCAACTCTACCGCATACTCGCCCTGCGCATTGCTGCAGGTGAATGCCAGCGTCTTCGTGCCGTTCACCAGTTTTACGATAACACCGCTCACCGGCCTGTTCTGAAGATTCGTCACCCGTCCCGTTATCTTCACCTGTGCCGATGCCCGTGCGGCCAACGCCGTAAATAACATTATAATGTATAGGAGGCGACTCATCTCTTGTCTTATTCTGACTCAAGGGGCTTGTAAGCATGCGCCTTGGTCAGCAACGGATGGCCGCCATTTGCGAAAACAAGCTGTTGGTCGTTGTGTTTGAATACAAAGATATCCGTGATGCTGTGCATGAGGTCGGATACATAGTAAGTAGGATTCTTGGCGTATTGGCGGTTGCCATAGATCTCGTTCTTATGCTTCAAAAGTTTGGCATATTTCATTCGCTGGACATCGGGGCTTTTCTCCGGTGCAGTGATGGGCGAAGCCTCACGTCTCAGTTCCGCAAGGCGGAACGTGTGCGCATCGCTTTCGGCCTTTACTATCAAACCAGGCAGACCACGCAGCCGCCAAGGCCCTGCTGATGACGGAATCTCCTCGGTATAGTACACATGCCACGCTACGCCCCGATACGTAGCAGAGGCCTGTTGGCAAAGGTACCCACTGAGGGTCAGGGTGTCTTCTGTCAGCGTCCATGAGATTTCGGGTGTTTCTTCACTGCCCTCAAACACATGTGGGAAGATATACTCGCGCACGGTTGTCTTACCATCGGGAAGGCCTATCCACACCGTCGGCATGTGCATGTACGCTTCCTGAAATCCAGCCACGGCATCCGCTTTTGTTTTCTCGTCTGTCCGAGGGTAGAGTGAGTACGGTATTGACTTCGTTACCGCCTCTCCCACCTGCACCACGACCTGCATTCTGTCTGTGACGGGTGCTTCCTCGTCGTCCAGCGTTCTACACTCATAATCGTACACGGCCACGAACCGAGCCGTATCAATAGTCTC
This sequence comes from Prevotellaceae bacterium, assembly GCA_028723455.1. Classification (GTDB taxonomy): domain Bacteria; phylum Bacteroidota; class Bacteroidia; order Bacteroidales; family Bacteroidaceae; genus Physcousia. The sequence goes on from JAQYEW010000023.1 coordinate 29,382, forward strand.
TGCCTGTCCCTCCGCCGCTATCGTCAGAGCGAGAAGCATTATCGTTACCAAACTCTTTTTCATGTTTTTATCTCTGAATATATTGCGCTCCAGACCAACAAGGGCGGTTGCGTCCCTAAATCGGACGATTCCGATACTGCGTAGATTTATGATTCGCGCATGGTATTCTTGATGAATCTGAACAATGCAAAGATACGAAATAATCATTAGAAAACACAACAGATATTTGGTTGACAAACAACTATTTTCGTATCTTTGCCATATCAAGCTCCAAATCGCTATTATGTCATGATCAAGAAATTCATGGTCTTGGCGGTTCTTGCTAACCTGTGTGGCACCGAACTCTCGGCACAGATAAAAGATGCTGGTGTTTTGTCTGCGCAGCAAATAAAAGAACTGGCCAAAGAGAACGACACAACATCCCTACTGGTATTTGACAGACTGGCACGCAGCAAGACACGATTCATCCTTGAATCCCCCTCTTTGCGTACGCCACAAGGGTTTGTGCTGCCTGCCTCGGAATGGGCTTTCTATACGGAAGAAACGGGGCAATTCAAACCAATTTCAGGCGGAATGATTTCCGACCACCCCAATGCCACTTTATGCTGGGTGGGGTGCAATGACTCCACCGCAACCTTGCAATGGGGCAAGAAACTAAGCAGGAAATACGGCAAACTCAACACTGCGCAGGGAGAACTCGCAGTACCTGCCCGTTGGGTTTCAGATACTTTATACATAGCCTTGTTTCCTTCCCGTCAAGCAGGTATGTGGGTGGCAGAGAAGTCCTATCCCGAATGGGTCGTGAGGAACGGGATTGCGCAATCCGTTCCGTACGAAGAGAAGAACAATGCCACACGCAAACCGACGCTAAGAGAATGGGTGATGGATTTGCGTCCCGAACTTTTCCAAACGCTGGATGGCGACGGGCGCAATCAGCGGGACATTGAACGGCAAGAACTTACCCTTCTGGCATACGATGTCAACCGCAACCTTCCTGAAAACTCGCTACCTGCAGAAGATACCGCCTTCATGATTCATGTCTTTGAAACGGCGGATGGCAATCTTGACATGGAACTGTTAAGCCCCAGCCCCGCAAGCCCTGCGCAGCAAGCGTTGGCTGACGAACTAAGGACAGCCTTTCGCAAAATCACAACCCTACACATCCCTACGCGTCGCCTCCTGCAAGGCAAGACGCTTCCCGGGTGCTTGCTGAATGCAAAAAAAGAGATTTGCTGGCGATTTAATTCTATAATTAAATTATGAGAAATAAAATACAACCATTGGCTATTAAAGCGTAACTATTCAGCGGTAGTGACCAGTCAATACTTTCTCTTCAAAAATCTTATAAAAAGGCTATCACAAATCGCTTGTTTTTCTTGTGTATTTGAGATATTTTTCTTACCTTCATACCTATGAAAGAGCAAGTTACGGATATATCAAAAGTATTGCAAGACATGACGGAAGAGATGCGGCTGATGCGGGAAACCATCAATCAGCAGTATGCCGAGATTGTCAAATTGAACCGTAACATAGATGCCCTGAATCTCCAAA
>JAQYEW010000024.1 GCA_028723455.1 Prevotellaceae bacterium
AGATGAATAATCATTTAATTCTTTAAATCTATATTCTAGCAACCTAAATATTTGGTTAGAATATATAGAAAATATAAGCCGTATAGGCTTCTTTACCTTATTTTTCCAAAGTCTATATGGATAGTATAGTTGACGAACATGAAAATCTGGATGTATTACATTTTTAGCCTCTATTATAACTACAGAATTGTTATTTTCTAATCCAGCATCTATTTCACATTGTGCATTTTTCACATCAATTTTTAAGGGTTCTCTTGAAATCCTATCAACTGAAAAATTAAACTCTCCTGTTCCCATCCTTCCATTAAATGTCGCAAAGTTATCTTCCTCATTTAAAAAATTTTCTAAAATAGGAGATATCATCAATACATTGATGGCATTTGATTCGGAAGTAATGTTTTCAATATCGATGCTTTCAAAAAAATTCGGGATGTTAACCTTTTGCATTTTTGTAACATCTTCTACAAATTCTGGAATTTCTTGATACAACTTAAAGTCACTCAGTACATAACTTCCTCTTGCTGTTGGTAATATATTTATTTTATTTGACCTTAAGGCACTTGGAAGAGATTCTGAGCTGTCCCATTTTGCCATGAGCCTAGGCTCCTTAAATTCTTTAATTTGATCCGCTGTTATATTAAAAAAGCCTTTATTTTGGACCTCATTAACTATATTATATTTATCAAAAAGTTTTTTCCACGCATCATTTGCACTTATCTTAGTCATAATTTCTCACCAACACTTCATTAATTTCTCCACGCTTATTTCCTTTTGAGTTGATGGACCGCCTTGCCTTTACCGTGATTATTTCATAGTCCTTGTATAAGTCTCTAATTAGAGGGTGATCTGAATTTGATAATAAAAAATTAATTCCTCGATTATTCAATCTATCACATTCATCTTTAAGGTCTTTTTGATTTTGTTCATTAAAACCATTTTCTGTATATCCAGTAAAACTTGAAGAGGACGATATCGGTAAATAGGGAGGATCAAAATAAATAAAAGCACCCTTTCTTAAGTTTTTCAAAGCTTCTTTATAGTCACCATTTAATATTTTAATATCATTTTTGTTGAAATATTTAGACATAGCTAAAATTACAGGTTTATTAATAATATTAGGATTTTTATATCTACCATAGGGACTATTAAATTGTCCCGCTTGATTAACCCTAAACAGACCATTAAAACAAGTTTTATTAAGATAAATAATTCTAGATGCCTTTTCAACATCACTCATAGAATCATAATCATCCATTCTATCTAGGGCTCTGATTTTATAATAATATTCTTCATTATTCTTTTCATTATGTTCTTCTAATAGTTTCAAAAGTTCCTCTGGATTGTTTTTTACAACCTTATAGACATTTATCAGATCTTCATTCAAATCATTTATAATAGCCCTCTTAGGCTGTAAATCAAATAATAAAGCCCCTCCACCTACAAAAGGCTCTACATATGTTGTTATTTTTTCAGGTAATAGAGAATTTATTGTTGTTAAAAGTTGACGTTTACCCCCAACCCACTTCAATATGGGGGCCAACATGATGTTTTTCATTCTTACAATCCTCCTTCTTACAGCACTCAAATACAAAATCTATAACCTATAGATACAATATTATATATATATCTTAACAGAATATTAAGGCTTTCTAAAAACAAATAAATACTCGTGTGCAAGTAATAAGAAATTATGCTTTACGCTCTTTTTTTGCCAAAATTTGGTTTTCTTACAATTGTGTTGTTCTTTTAAAATAATTTCTTTTACAACAAAGCCTGCTTTTATAAAGGTATTCATCACAGAAAAGCCTAGTGGCTGAACATGACCTTTTTTTCGTATATCTCCCATTAAAATAGCACAAAATTTATTTTTCTTTAACACGCGATAAGATTCTTCTGCTACTCTGTACATTTCATGTAAAAAATCATCCATCTCTAGTAACGATAGGTCGTTTTCTATTTTATCACTATATTTTATTATATCCGCATAAGGTGGATGAGTGCAAATAAGATCAATCGAATTATCTTTTAAAAAAAATAAATTTCTCGCATCTCCTTTTCTTATCACAATTTTCGGATCATATTTGTACTGAAAATTGATCTTTTCTTCGCACATTTTAAGAGCAGTTTCGTTTACATCCAAACCTAGCATATTACGGTTCAATAGCTTTGCTTCCACTAAACTAGTACCAGATCCTACAAACTGATCTAATACATAATCCCCCTCCTCTGAATATCTCAATAAAATATTTCTTGGAACATACGGGGTCCAATTCCCCCTCCATTTTGCATCATGTGTTGCCCAACTCCCTCTATCAGGAAAGCTCCAAACCGTTGTTTTTTCAAGCTCAAAATATTCTGGTTCAAATTTTTGTATCTCTCTAATCAAGTTTAACTCTCCTAATTTTAGTCATCACATCGAGACTATCTTTAATTAAAGCTCTTCCGTCTTCTTATTAAATTTAAGATTATTCCAGCTCTACTTTTGGTCAATCGTCAATTACGTTTCCAATTCCTTTATACGATTTTAAAGTTAGAATTCTGAATATTCTCCCGAACCAAGCCCTCTATTCCTCTTTCAAAAAAATCCTTAAGGGAATGGTCAAAATTAAATTCTTTGGGAATTTCTGTCTTTAAAAAATACCACATATAGCCTCCCTGTGACTTTCTTCAATCTTTATTACTTTAAAATAAGTCCCTTTTTCCATCATCCTTCATGACATTTATTCCTCTAGTCAAAGTTTATATCAAAAAGAGAACCTTTTCAAGGCGTATCCACAAATCGTTCATTCTTTCTCTCCTTATTCAATGGATTTCTTTTCCACTAGTCCTCTATCTTTGGAAAACCCATCTTTCTTTCAGCTTAACCCTTAATTTTCCTCCTAAAATTTCCCACAAAAAAAGCACCTACAAGCGTAGATGCTTAAAATTAAATTTTAAATAAAAACTCCTACTCATCCACCACTTCAATCTTATAAATATCTCCCAATTCAATGGGCTGAGAAGTTTCTGGTTCGTAGTTGCTCACTTGCCCATCAAACCAAACTTCCACTTCTTTTCCTTCCAGACCTTCTGTTGTCACATATCCGTCTTTAGCATTTTTCAGGTTTTCAATAGAAAGGGCCAAGGGTTTTGTAAATATCTTTTTATAGAAGAAAAAGGCATCGTCTATTTCTGTGGCTTGGACCAAAAGTCGATCTTCTTCTGCCTCTAATACTTTCCCCTTAAAATGGGCGACCCCTTCTGGAATCAAGTTGCTGTCCATGGCAATATTTTGGAAAAGGACCCACTTGTCGTCTATTTTTACATTAATATAGCCTTCTTGCCAGGTTTGCCAGTCATAGCCCTTGCCAAAATTAGACTGGTTGTCTTCTTTGGGTTCTTGGCTACTGGGAACGCTGGAGGAAATCTGGCCGCTGGCGGTTCCACAGGTGACCATGCTGTTGACATAGCCGGTGGATACATAG
>JAQYEW010000025.1 GCA_028723455.1 Prevotellaceae bacterium
TCTACTCACCACTCTCTACTCCTCATACTTCTTCAGACCCTCCTGTAGCCAACGGACGTAGGCATCCACGTTTTCGTCGAAGCTGTAGCTGCGGGTCAAGGGACGGCCCTCGTTGTCTAAAAGGACATAGAAGGGCTGGGCGTTGGCGCCGAACTTCACGCGCTGAAGATAGCTCCATTTGTCGCCCACCGTGCGCAGCTTGCGCTGCTGCCCGTTTTCCTCTACGACAAGCGTTTCGGGCAGGGACTTCTTCTCGTCGATATAGAGGGAGATGAGGACATATTTCCCGGTAATCAGTTCCTGCACCTTGCTGTCGGTCCAGACGGCGGCCTCCATCTTGCGACAGTTGACACAACCGTAGCCGGTAAAGTCGAGCAGAACGGGCATCTTATGCTCACGGGCATAGGCCATGCCCTCTTCATAATCATAGAAATGCTTGCCGCTTTCCGTCTCGCCCAACTTAAAGTCCTGGGTGCTCATGGGAGGCGCAAAGGCGCTGACGGCCTTGACGGGCGCACCCCACAGTCCGGGCACCATGTACATGGCGAAGGCAAAGCTCAGGAGGGCCATGAAGAAACGGATAACGCCGGTACGGGGGTTCACAACCACCTGGCCCATATCGTCATACTCGTCCTCGTCGTGAGGGAAACGGATCCAGCCCACGAGATAAGCGCCCAAGAGGGCGAAGAGCACAATCCAAAGGGCCAGGAAGACCTCGCGGTCCAGGATATGCCAGCCGTAAGCGAGATCCGCCACAGAGAGGAATTTCAGGGCGAAGGCCAGTTCCAGGAAGCCCAGGCACACCTTGACGCAATTCATCCAGTTGCCGCTCTTGGGGGCTTTCTTCATCACCTGGGGGAAAAGGGCGAAGAGGGTGAAAGGCAGCGCCAGGGCAACGGCAAAGCCCAGCATGCCCATGGCCGGAGCCACGTAGCTGGCGTTGGCGCTTACCTCCACCAACAGGAATCCGATGATGGGACCCGTACAGCTGAAACTTACAAGGGTGAGCGTAAAGGCCATGAGGAAAATACTCAAGAGGCCCGTTGTCTTGCCAGCCTTGCTGTCCACGGCATTGCTCCACGAACTGGGCAGGGTAATCTCGAAACCACCCAGGAAACTGGCACCGAAGACCACAAGCATCAGGAAGAAGAAGATGTTGAAGACGGCGTTCGTAGCCAGATCATTGAGTGCGCTGGCACCGAGGGTAGCGGACACCAGCAAGCCCAGGCCTACATAGATGACCACAATGCTCAGCCCATAGGTGAGCGCATCACGGACAGCCTTGGCGCGGTTGTCCTTGGAACGTTTCAGGAAGAAACTCACGGTCATGGGGATAATGGGCCATACGCAGGGCGTTACCAAGGCGGCCAGACCGCCCAAAAGACCCAGCAGGAAGATGGTCAAGAGGCCATACTCCGCGCCGTGGCCGGTACCTGCCGCGCTATTGAGTGCCTGCAACTCCCCGATCATGGGTTTCCACCAATCGCTTTGAGCCACGGAGGGAGCCGCAAGCGCGCTGTCCGCCGGCGCCTGGATAGCAGGCTCCGCAGCCACCGAATCTGCGGGTTGTGGTTTGTCGGAAGGCTCCACGGCAGGCTCCGCAGCATTTGCTTCCTGCTTGGGCCCATCGCCGGCAAACGAAAACTCGACATCCGTAGGGGGAAGGCAGTTGCGGTCGTCGCAAGCGCCGTAGGTGAGGTAGCCCTGCACGTTGTACTTGGCTGCCGTGATACGGTAACGCTGCACAAGTGTAGCCTGATTTTCCAGATAGCTGACCTCCATGCCGAAGAGGGGATCCATGCCGCGGTGCAGCTTGCCCACGACCTTCAGACCGCCCACAGGCTTCACACCCTCCTGCTTTTCCAGGGTTACCTCGGCCTTCGTAGGGCCTCCCTCGGCAATGTCCGGGCCATATACGTGCCATCCTCGTGCAATACGGGCAGAGAAGACAACTTCTAACTCGTTTTCGCCCAGCGCGCGCTTCGACACGGTGAAGCTGACGGGGCTTTGTATCTGTGCCCAGGCTCCCAGGCACAGCAGCAGCATAATCAGTGATAAGGATAGTTTTCTCATAACGAATACAAAGTTACGGAAAATACCATTACGCAAAGATTGGCTTTTCACTAAAAATACATAAAAAAAGCCCCCTTCCCGTATGGGGAAGGAGGCTGTAAAAACCTAACGGAGTAGGATTATCAGAGCTTGGGACCAGCGGCAACGAGAGCCTTACCAGCCTCGTTGGTGGTGTACTTGGTAAAGTTCTTGATGAAGCGGGCTGCCAGATCCTTGGCCTTCTCCTCCCACTGAGCGGGGTCAGCGTAGGTGTTGCGGGGATCCAGAATCTCGTCATGAACGTTGGGCAGAGAGGTGGGAACCTCGAAGTCGAACATGGGGATCTTCTTGGTCTCAGCCTTCAGGATGCTGCCATCCAGGATAGCGTCGATGATACCGCGCGTATCGGGGATGGAGATACGCTTGCCGGTACCGTTCCAACCGGTGTTCACCAAGTAAGCCTTGGCACCGCTCTTGTTCATCTTCTTCACCAGTTCCTCAGCATACTTTGTGGGGTGCAACTCCAGGAAGGCCTGGCCGAAGCAAGCGCTGAAGGTGGGAGTGGGCTCGGTGATGCCACGCTCGGTACCTGCCAACTTAGCGGTGAAGCCGCTCAGGAAGTAGTACTGGGTCTGCTCGGGAGTCAGGATGCTAACGGGAGGCAATACGCCGAATGCGTCAGCCGACAGGAAGATAACGTTCTTGGCTGCGGGTGCGCTGCCACCGGGCTGGATGTTGGCGATGTGGTCGATGGGGTAGCTTACGCGGGTGTTCTCCGTCTTGCTGCCGTCGCTGAAGTCAATCTTGCCGTTCTCGTCAACGGTAACGTTCTCCAACAGGGCGTTACGCTTGATGGCGGCATAGATGTCGGGCTCGTTCTCCTTGCTCAGGTTGATAACCTTTGCATAGCAGCCACCCTCGAGGTTGAAGATACCCTCGTCGTCCCAGCCGTGCTCGTCGTCACCAATCAGGCGACGCTTGGGGTCGGTGCTCAGCGTGGTCTTACCCGTACCTGAGAGACCGAAGAAGATGGCGGTGTTCTCGCCGTTCATGTCGCAGTTTGCGGAGCAGTGCATAGAAGCGATGCCCTGCAGGGGCAGATAGTAGTTCTGCATAGAGAACATACCCTTCTTCATCTCGCCGCCGTACCAGGTGTTGATGATCACCTGCTCACGGGTGGTGGTGTTGAAGGCTACGCAAGTCTCTGAGTTCAGACCCAGCTCCTTGTAGTTCTCCACCTTAGCCTTAGAAGCGTTGTAGATTACGAAGTCGGGCTTGAAGTTCTCCAGCTCCTCGGCTGTGGGGCGGATGAACATGTTGGTTACGAAGTGAGCCTGCCATGCAACCTCAACGATTACACGAACTGACAGACGGGTAGCGGCGTTGGCACCGCAGAATGCGTCTACCACGTACAGCTGCTTGTTGCTCAGCTCCTTCTTGGCGATATCCTGGACAACGGCCCAAGCCTCTTCGCTCATGGGCTTGTTGTCATTCTTGTACTCATCACTGGTCCACCATACCTTGTCGTGGCTCTGAGCGTCGTCAACGATGAACTTATCCTTGGGAGAGCGGCCCGTGTAGATACCGGTCATTACGTTTACTGCACCAAGCTCGGTAACCTGACCCTTCTCGTAACCCTCGAGGCCAGCCTTGGTCTCTTCCTCGAACAGGCGCTCATAAGAAGGATTGTGGGCAATCACGGTTGAACCGGTAATGCCGTACTGTGTCAAATCTAAATTTGCCATTGTCTTTGATGTTTATAATAAAGTTTTACAATCTTTTTCCAAAGTGAAAGTTGTCTGTTTTAGACCTTGCAAAATTACTGAATTTCTACGACACTTACAATATGTAAGACAAGTTTTTTTTAACAATCATACAGCTTTACGGTATATTAACCATTTATCTCCCGAATGGCTTTGATTTTTCTTTCCTTTGACATAACTTTGCGCTCAAAACAGTCTATTAAATATCTATGGAAATTATTGACCTCAGTCTTCAAGGCACTATCATGAACCAATTCGTAAGCGAGCTGCGCAACGTCAATGTTCAAAACGACCGGATGCGTTTCCGCCGCAACCTGGAGCGCGTTGGCGAGGTGATGGCCTACGAAATCAGCAAACGGCTGTCCTATGCCCCCAAAGACATCACGACCCCCTTGGGCACGGCTTCCGTGCTCATGCCCACCGACCCCATCGTAGTGGCCACAGTGTTCCGCGCCGGGCTGCCCCTGCACGCCGGCTTCCTGAATTATTTCGACCAGGCGGACAATGCCTTCGTGTCAGCCTACCGTTACTACAGGGACAAGGAATGCCGCCAGGTGGACGTGCGCATTGACTACATTGCCACGCCCGCACTGAACGGGCGCACCCTGATGCTGGTAGACCCCATGCTGGCAACGGGCGAAAGCATGGAACTGGCCTTGGAGGCTTTCTGCACCAAGGGCAAACCCAAGCACACGCATCTGGCCGCCGTAATCGCCAGCCAACAGGGTGTGGACCACCTGAAAACGGTGTATGGCGACCGCAAGGACATCACCCTGTGGTGTGCCGCCATAGACCCGGAATTGAACGAACACAGCTACATCGTTCCCGGACTGGGCGATGCGGGCGACCTGGCCTTCGGGGGGAAACTGTAGCCGCAAAGTCCTTCGAGAAACAGCAAGCCGGACCTTCGAATGGAGGTCCGGCTTGTTGGTTATTGTCCTGTTCGGACGTGCTTACTTCAGCGTTACTTTCCTGCCGTTCTCAATCACAATGCCACGGGTATGCTTCCGGGCACGTGTACCGGAGAGGGTGAATCGGTGGCTGCGAACCACGCCACGCTCAACGCCGCTGATACCGGTAGCAATGGGGTCCAGCACATACTTCACATTCTGGAAGCTCAGCCAGCTGACAGTGTTATCGGCGGCGACATCAAAGGTGATTCTCAGGATGCCGTCCTCGCCCACGGTGGCCACGGCCTGTGCACCCTTGAGGAGACGGAACTGGCTCTCGCCCACCTGCTCGCCAGCGCATACGTCTGTACCGTTCAGGGAGATGCCGGTCGCTGTATCAGCCCCGTTCTTGATGCGCACACGGACATCGGCGGTAATGTTATAGACGCCAGGAGCCACACCCTCTACCTTAGCCGTCAGGACTGCCGGCTCAAGGCTGTTGGCATCGGCAATCCAGTATTCGTAGAAGGGAGTCTTGAAGTCTGAGCCGTCGCTCTCGCCCTCGTTGCTCCAGGTATTGATGTGCAGGGCGGTAGCGAATTCCTCGGCCTTTACGTCGTTGATGCTCCAAGCGGAAAGCAGGAGGTCGTCGTAGGTATTGACACTGTGCCATCCGTAAACGCCATAGGGGTTCTGAACAGTGCCCTCCAGCGTACCAGCCTCCCAAGCGGCTTCCTTGGCGTCAATGTCGGCCTGATAAGCGGCGGCAGCCTCGGCGGTATAAACGTTGGTGGAGGCCAGGAGCTGTTTCATGCCCTCGATACCCGTCTTCTGCTCGGCACTCAGGCGCACGGCGGCATTGGCAGCCTTCAGTGCTTCAAGGGCGGCCGTCAGGGCTTCCTTCGTCTGCTCCACGCTCTCGCTGGCGGCAAGGGCTTCATTGAGTCTGGTGATGCTGGCCTGGCTGGCAACCTCGTTTTTCACGTTCTCGCGGGCGAGTTGCTGCTCCGCTGCCAGTTCACTCAGGAGAGCACCGTTCTTGAGCGCATTAACGTCGGCCTCCGCGCCGAAGTAGCGCAGGGTAAGTTCGCCGAAGATGTTCCACATGTTGGTGTTCTCGTTCTGGAAACCGATGGTCAGGGTTCCGCCCTCTGCCACTTGGACATAGAGTTCCTCTGTCTTGTAGTTGCCCTGAAGGAACGAGGCATAGGCTGCGACCATGCTGTTCTCCGTGCCGCTGCGCAGAGGCAGAACGGTTTGCTCTTCATTGGCGAACATCACGGGCAGGTGGTCGTTGTCCGTGCCGTCCTGGCGATAGAAAGCGTGCGCACTGAAGCCGTAAACGCCCGGTTTCAGGTTCTCCAGCGTCTGGCTGGCCTTGAAGCCGTTGGTGCTGTGGTAGCTTTCAGCCAGATTGGCGTTGTTTCCTCCACTGCCCCAATTAAAGTTCTGGGCGTTGGCTGCGCCGTCAAAACTCTTCACGACCCAACTGTTCAGACCCTCCACGTCCTGATTCAGGTTGCGTTTCATCTCGGGGTTGTAAACGAGAGCGGTAACGTCCACGGGAGCCTCCGCGGTAGCCAGGCTTTGTGCCTGAAGCACATCGGCCATGGTCAGCAATCGCCATTGGGCGGCGGGCACGGTGCCGTCTGCACCCGTCATGTTGATGCTGGCTCCCAGCGCACCTGCGGTCAGGAAGTTGGTACCATGGCTGATTGTAAAGGTGCCGTCCTCGAGTTTGGTGAGGGTAAGGGCAACGGGGCTGGCATTATCCATCCAGCCGGCTGCGTTCAGGAAATGGGCGTTGCCGCCGTTGCTTTGGTGGCTGTCCAGATGATAAGTGCCGTCGGCCAAAGCCACAAGGCGCAGCCACTGAGGCTTGCCGAGGGTGGACGCATTGGTACCCCAGGCGTTGCCGCCTCCCAGGTAGCCACCGTTCTCCACGTTCTGAATCAGATACTCCGCCTCGGAAACCACCATCTTCGTAAAGCAGTTCTCGCTGATGGGATAGAGCTGTTGTGCGCCGCTGTAGATACTGCCTGCAATGGCCGTCAGGATATATTCACCAGCCGTAGCGTTGAGGTTAAGCAAGAAGTTGTTGCGCAGAACAAAGTCTTTGCCGCCAGCGGTGAAGCTGACATTTTCACGTTTGCCTGCAATGGCCACGTCCTGGCTAAAGACGGCACCCTTAATGGTTACCAGCATATTGGCATAGTCAAAGAAGTTGGCTGCCAAGGCGGCAGCGTCAACGACAAGAGGACTAACGGCATTGCCCTCGCTCAGGGTCTGCAAAGCCAGTTCAGAGACACTCACTTCGGGCAGTCCGTTGTAGAGCATCACCTCGCCCTGAAATTCGCCCTTCACGCGGTCGCCGGCCTTCAGGGTGAAGGCCTCCTTGCCATTGTAGAGCAGAATGGCCTTGGCTCCGTCGGTCAGGTAGGCGTTCTTGTCGTTCACATAACTTACCAGCCAGCCGACCTCGGGAAGCACAACCTTTACGGGAGCCTTGGTGGAGGCCGCAGCGTTCAGGTCGGCCAAGGTGGTGTAGGTGGCAGCGATGACAATGTTCACGGTAGCCAAAAGGCTTTCCTTGCCATCCACAAGCTGCTTGGCCCTGACGGTGGTGGTCTCGCTCACCAGGAAAGGCTCGGTGTAGGTCTGGAACTCGCCTTCGCCCAACGCATATTGCAGGGTGGCGCCCTCCTGACCGGCAATCGTAACCGTTTGGGGCGCGAAATAGGTGCCGCCGGCAGGAGTGATGGTGGGAGCCGCAATGGCATCTGCATCCGGAGAGGTGTAGGTAACCTCAATCTTCAGGGCACGGGACTGCTTGGTTGTCTTGAAGGCCACACTCTTCTCGTCGCCTACCCAGGTGTAGACATCACCCTCTTGGGTGAGCGTTCCTGTGGCACCTTCCCCCAGAGAGAAATCCTGGTAACCCATCATGGACGTGAAGACAATCTTCGTAATGTTGCCGGGGGCGGATACGGTGAATGTGCTGTTGGCATAGAAACGGTAGTTGTCCGTCCTGCCAAGCGCTGCTTTGGAGCAGTCAATGACAACACCTTCCTTCTCAACCTTGTCCGGTGCTGTTGAGGCTGTTGAAGAGCCCATGTCTGTTCCCGCCGTGAAGTTTACGGTAACATCCACGGCCAACGCTGTCGTCGCGCATACGGCCAAGACCAGCGTCGTCAAAAAATAGCGTAATTCTTTTAGCATAAATGGGTTGTTAAGAGGTTAATGAAATGAATTGTATGCTACAAATATATATCTTTTAATTGAACAAAACAATTTTTGTCTGTTTTAAATGTCCGGTGGACACAAAAAAGCCCGTTCTTAGCAAAGAACGGGCTTTTCATCATTGTAGGCGGGCTTGATTAGAGGGATGTTGAGGTCAGAATGAGCACCAAGAGCGCCAGAATGGCGTAAAGCTCGGGGAACACGGCCAACACCATGGTGGTACCGAAAGCGTTGTGGCCGTTGCCGATCGCGTTGATACCATCGGCGCAAACCTTGGCCTGACGGATGGAGCTGAACAGACAAACGACACCCGCAGTAAGACCCACAGAGAAGATGGCGCTTGCAGCGAGCATGCTAATCTCGGGCGTAATCAGGCTCTTGAGCATGAAGAAACCTACGAAACCGTACAGACCCTGAGAAGAGGGCAGCGCGCACAGACCGATGTAGGCACCCGCCGAATCGGGCTTCTTCTTGAAGGCACCGATGGCGGCACTGCCCGAGATAGTAACACCGTAGGCACTGCCCACACCAGAGAGAATCACACAAAGGGCAACGCCCAGATAAGCTAATAATACTTCCATAATTGTTATTTGATTTTGTTGTTAATATTTCTTGGTTATTCCTCGTTCGACTCCTCAACCCGCATAAAGGGATTGTAGGCACGGCCTCCACCATCGAAACTGGCGTTCTTGAAGAACTCCACGAAGATCAGGCGCATGGGGTGAACAAAGGCGCTGATAAGGCTCAGGCCGAGGGTAATACCGTGGCCGAACAGCAGTATCAGGCACAGGGGCAGCCAACGGACGAACCAGGGCAAGCCGGAGGTCATGTCAATGGCCAATGAATTGAACACACCGCCCAGCACACCGCCCGTCAGACCGAGGGCAAAGAGGCGGATGTAGCTCAACAGGTCGCCCAAAAGCCCCGTAGCCATGGAATAGACACTGTAGGCACCGCCGCCGATGTTCATCAAGGGACCCAGCAGGGGACGCTTGTAAGCCCCGGGACTGTTATAAAGGAAGATGCCCACACAGCTGACGGCTATCACGGCACTAAGCGCATACTGCACCGCCAAAGGAAGCTCCACCCCACACACCGGCAATCCATAGAGCAAGACACCGGCCAACAAGGCCACAAGCCACGAGAACGTGCCCACGGCATAGGGGAAACCGTAATTCTTCCACAGCTTTGCGCCCTTAAGGCCCATGCCTAAGAGCACCTGCACAAGACCCAACATCACGCTGACAACCATCATGGGACTGTAGCCGAAGATGGGGCCTACGCCGCCGTCGCTGATGAAATAGGGCTTCACGGGAGCCAGGAACGCCCACGATTGCTGGCTGAGGTCGATACCGAACACCGTACCCGTAGCCAAGCCGCACACCAAGGTGGCACCGCCCAGCCAAAGACCCAAACGGGCATAGTCCTTGAACTTCTGTCCGCCACGCAGCAAGACATAGAGGCTGAGCAGCATTACCAACAGGCCATAGCCGCCATCGCCCAGACACAAGCCGAAGAAAAGCATGAAGAAGGGGGCAAAGAACATGGTGGGGTCTATCTCGTGGTAATTGGGCAGGGAGTACATCTTCAGGATAGGCAGGAAGAGACGCGAATAGCGGTCCTCGCGCAAGGAGACGGGCACGTCGTCCTCGAACTTGGGCTCTTCCATTTCGTAGAAGATGTGCGCTTCCTCCAGGTACTGCAAGAGGGCGTCCTTGCGCTCGTCCAACACCCATCCGCGCAGCAAACGCAGTTGGTCGCCGGCCACGCGCTCGTCGCTCAGGTGAACCTGCGACAGACGGATATCTCCCGCTGCCTCGCGCTTGCCTTGTCTCAGGAGGTCGCTCTGCTGCTTGTCAATAAGCACGAGTTCGTGGCGCACCTTGGACTGACGCTCCTCCACCTCACGCAAGCGCAGCTGGAACTCGCCCAGACTCTGTGCGGGCATACTCACACGCTTGGCCTGAATCAAGGGTACTTCTTTGCTGAAGGTCAGGAAGAAGACCTCGTCATCGCTTTCGCTCACGACGGTGGCGAAATAGTCCTGACGCCATTCCTCCTTGAAATATTTCGCGGGGCAATGGAAGAACTGGATCTCGTATCCTATACGCTGTGCCAGGGCCTGAACGGCGGCGGGCTGGAATTCGCCCCAGGGCAGGAGTTGCACAATGAGGGCAGCAAGTTCCGTGCGCTCGCCCTCCAACGTCTGTTCCAAGGCCAGCAGCTGCTCCACGCGCTCCAGGGTTTCACCGGGCGTACGCTCGGGACAGGTGCTGGGTTCATTGCTGCTCATCGTGTCCTTGGCATAGGCCGCCACGTCTTTCTCCAGGGCTGACAGGGCCGCCTCGTAACGTTTCTCGCGCTGCATCGCTTCGGACAGCTCGGGACTGGTGGCTCCCTGCTGCAACTGGTCGATATGCACCACGCCCAAATCACGCACGCTTTGGATAAAGCCGTCGTATTCCTTGTTCGTCACCAAGAAGGTGAGCTTTTTCATTTTCTCAATCATGCCTCATCCTCCTTTCTACGCTTCTCCTGAAGCGATTTCAGTATCTTCTGGCTGCTCTTCGAGAGGTTCTCTTCGTCCTCCATGAAGCGCTTGATCTTACGCACCGCTTCCTCGTAGCCGGGAATCTGCACCTTCTCGAAGAGGTTCACCTTCTGGGTGGTCTTCTTGCGCGCATGCTCCAGGAGATTCAGCTTAGCAAAGACGAACTCTCGCTCTACGGCCGTCTTGGCCAAGCCCTGCAGCAAGCTGATGCCATCGAAATACCACTTAGGCGCGCTAAAGAGACCGAAGGGCTTGACGCTAAGCTCGATGTTCTGAAGCACGGGCACACGCACGCCGGCAATCTTCTTCACACCCAGTTCCACGTCGTGCAGGCTCACCAGGCTGGCATCGAACTCGCCCCACAGGGCATACATCCGTTCGTAGCCTGCGATCTGCTCCTCCAGCTTGCGTTCCAGCACATCAGCCTCCTCCTTGCATCTCTTCACCTCAAGGCGAAGCGCAGTTTCCTTGCTCTTGATGATGGGCAGGGTGCGCTTGCGCATCTTCAGGTCTTTCTCGATCTGCTGAAGCGATGTCTTGTTATATTGAAATTTTATCATCGTTCTTTACGTAATCACGAAACAACGGAATCACGCATCCCAGTACTGATCCGTGAACTCCTTCTTGATATTCACTTCCTCCAGCTTGAAGTACTTGCGGAAGAGCTTCCAAGCCACATCCAACATTTCCTCCGTATCCTGGTTCACGTCGATGGCAAGGATTTCCTCGGCATAGTCGCGGGCGAACTGCATGCAACGCTGGTCATAGTCCGTCAGGTCGAAACCGTTCTCGTGCTTGGTTTTGGCGTTGGCCGCATCGGCATAAAGGCGGATGGCCGCATTCATCACCTGGGAGTGGTCCTTGCGGGTCTTCTTGCCGGCCACAAGCTGTTTCAGGCGGGACAGCGAACGGAAGGGGTCGATAATCACCTTGCCCACGCTGCTGTCGCGGCGCAGATAAAGCTGGCCCTCCGTGATATAACCCGTGTTATCAGGCACGGCGTGCGTGATGTCGCCACCGCTCAGCGTGGTAACGGCGATGATGGTGATGCTGCCGCCGCCCGCGCTTTCGGGGAACTGCACCGCCTTCTCGTAGATTTTCGCCAAGTCGCTATACAGCGAACCGGGCATAGAGTCCTTGGAAGGAATCTGGTCCATACGGTTCGACACGATGGAGAGGGAGTCGGCATAGGAGGTCATGTCCGTCAGCAGCACCATCACGGTCTCGTGCTTCTCGACAGCGAAGTACTCGGCGGCCGTAAGCGCCATGTCGGGAATCAGGAGGCGTTCCACGGCGGGGTCCTCGGTGGTGTTGATGAAGGAGATGATACGGTCCAGCGCACCCGCGTTCGAGAAGGTGTTGCGGAAGAAATAATAGTCGTCGTTGGTCATACCCATACCGCCCAGGATAATCTTGTCGCACTTGGCGCGCAGGGCAATCATGGCCATCACCTCGTTGAAGGGCTGGTCGGGGTCGGCAAAGAAAGGAATCTTCTGACCCGTAACAAGGGTGTTGTTGAGGTCGATACCCGAGATGCCGGTGGCGATAAGCTCGCTGGGCTGCTGGCGGCGCACGGGGTTCACGCTGGGGCCGCCCGTCTCCACTTCCTTGCCCTCGATTTCCGGTCCGCCGTCGATGGGCTGGCCATAGGCGTTAAAGAAACGTCCGGCCAACTGGTCGCTTACCTTCAGCGAGGGAGCCTTGCCCATGAACACCACTTCGGCATTCGTGGGAATGCCGCCCGTGCCCTCGAACACCTGCAGCGTAACGTCCTCGCCTTGTATCTTCACCACCTGTGCCAGACGGCCGTCGATGAAAGCCAGTTCCTCGTTGCCCACGCCCTTGGCCTTAAGCGAGCACGTGGCTTTGGTTACCTGGCTGATCTTTGTATATACTTTTTGAAATGCTGTTGCCATTGTCTTCGTTATTTCGCTGGAGTCGAGATCATCTCCTCCACTTGTTTCATATAGTCCTCGTACTGTTCGCTGCGGAATACACTGTAGTTCATCTGCTTGCAGAGGTTGATAAGTTTCTTGAAGAAGTCCACGACATCCTGGAAGGTATCGAAATCATAATCCTTCTTGTCGCAAATGCGGGTAACAAGGTTCAGAATCTCCTCCTGACGCTCCAGGGGCGTTACGGCATCCACTTCGTCAAAGGCATCCTGTTGCAGAATCACGAAGTCGATCACCTCACTCTTCCAGAAGGTTACGTGATACTCTACGGGCACACCGTCGTCGCCCAAGATATTGATCTGCTCGGCAATCTCCTTACCACGCTGCATGCGCGTTCTGAGTTTCAGCACCTTGGGAATCCACTGCTCGTTGATGTGCTCCTTGATATAGGCGGCGAACTCGGGGTACTCCAGGTACTTGCTGTAGGAATCAATGGGGTTCACGGCGGGGTAACGCTTCTTGTCGGCACGCTCCTGCTCCAGTGCATAGAAACAACGGGCCACCTTCTTGGTGTTCTCCGTTACGGGTTCCTTCAGGTTACCACCGGCAGGCGACACCGTTCCCAGGAAGGTTACGGAGCCTACCTCGCCATTATTCAGATAGACATAGCCCGCACGGCCATAGAAGTTTGAAATCAGGGCACCCAGGTCCATGGGGAAGGCATCGGGTCCGGGCAATTCCTCCATACGGTTCGACATCTCGCGCAAGGCCTGTGCCCAACGGCTCGTGGAGTCGGCCATCAGCAGGACGCGCAAACCCATCGAACGATAGTATTCGGCCATCGTCATGGCGGTGTACACGGAAGCCTCACGGGCTGCCACGGGCATGTTACTGGTATTGGCGATGATGATGGTACGCTCCATCAGTTTGCGGCCGGTATGGGGGTCCACCAGTTCGGGGAACTCGGTGAAGATCTCCACCACCTCGTTGGCGCGCTCGCCACAGGCCGCGATGATCACGATGTCTGCCTCCGCCTGCTTGGAGATGGCGTGCTGCAACACCGTCTTACCCGTTCCGAAGGGACCGGGAATGAAGCCCGTACCGCCCTCCACGATGGGGTTGAAGGTATCAATCGTGCGCACACCCGTTTCAAGGAGCTTGAAGGGACGTGGCTTTTGCTTGTAGTTCGTCATGGCCAACTTCACGGGCCAGGTCTGCACCATATCCACAGGAATATCGTTGCCCTCGGCATCCGTCAGGACGGCTACGGTATCGTGAATCTTATAATCGCCCTCGGCAACCACCTGCTTCACCGTGGCAACGCCCTTCAGGCCGAAGGGAGCCATGATCTTCAAAGGCTGGTGGTTCTCGTCCACCTGGCCCAGCCAGTCGCTGGCCTCAACGCGGTCGCCCGCCTTGGCCAAAGGCACGAAGTGCCACAGTTTCCCGGCATCCAAAGGCTCGGTGTACTGGCCACGCTTCAGAAAGACACCCTCCATCTTATCCAGGTCGTTCTGAAGACCATCGTAGTTCTTGCTCAGCATGCCGGGACCCAGCTGAATCTCCAGCATGTGGCCGGTGAACTCGGCTGTGGAGCCTACCTTCAGTCCGCGGGTGCTTTCAAACACCTGGACATAGGCGTCTTCTCCGTTAATCTTAATCACCTCGGCCATCAGGCGGTCGCCACCCGTGGTGATATAGCATATCTCTCCCTGCAGCACGGGTCCGTCCACACGGATCGTGACCATGTTGGAGACAACGCCACTAACAGTTCCTTTTGTCATTGTATTTTGCTTGTTTGGTTTTTGTTTCTATTGGGGGGATACTTATCGCACGAACTCCTGGGGCACACGGGCCTCTCCGCGGAGGTTGTCGATGATTTCCTCGAATCGCTTTCTGCCCTGCTCCACATCCAGTCCGGCCCAGCGTGCCTTGATACCCAGGCGCACAAGATACGAGAACACGTTCTCGATACCAAAGGTGGTAAAGAAGGTGGTGTCCTCCAGCCATGTCCAGCGCAAGGCGTCAATCATGCGTTCCTTTTCCACGGGGTCGTCTTCTTGGACAATCCGGGAAAGCTGGTGCATATACTCCAATTCAAAGCTCAAGCCCAGGTCAGGCTCTGCGGCATGCGCGCGGATGGTATCCTGCACCTCGCCCTCGCCCATCACGTAACGCGCCGCATCCCATCCGTGGCGCTTGGCCAGGAGGGCGGTGAGCACGTTGTTCACGTTCAGGTTCAGCGTGAACCACCGGCGCATCATCCTGTTGGGGCAATGGCGGGCGGCATGGCTGAGAAAGCGATACAGCGCAACGTCGTGGGCAAAGAAGCCCTCGTCCTGATGATGCGCGTCGTACTGACGCACGAAATCCACCAGTTGCTTCTGCACACGCCCCTGCGCCTTGTAGTCCTCGTCGCGGGCACAGGCGATCAGGCCTTCCAGCTCCGAACGGTTCAGGCAGCCCGCAAAGGGCAGTTCCGCCCCGGCATCCTCCAGCAGGGCGGCCACGTTGCGGTAATCCTGTTCCAGGAAACACCATTCGTCCAACAAGGCTTTGTCCCGGCCGGACAACTGTTCGTCCAGCTGCGCGCGAAAATCCTCCAGCGTAAGCGCAGTCTGAACATCAGAGAGCCTGAGTTCGGGCGCGCCGGCCATTAGATAATAATAATTCATTCGTTCTAAAACAGCATTTCCACCAACTGCGGACGCAGGAAAGCCTTGAAATAACTCTCGAACTGCTCCTTGCCGAACTCCACTTTGTAACTGCCGTCCTGAGGGGCGATGGTGAAGAGAGTCTTGATATTGTTCACCTGCTCAATCTTCACGCCTTTGTCCAGGATATCCTTGGCTTCCTTGGCAAAATAGGCTTTCAGTCCCTCGGCATCGCCGGTGCTGATGGTAACGGGTTCGCTCTCCGCCCATTTCGAAGCCAGTCCCAAGGCGAACTTCTTGAGGAAATCGCTGTCGGCGGTCATCTTTTGAACGCTGTCCGACACCACTTGGTCCGATAATACATTCGTAATCTCGCTCTTCAGGGCATTCAGGGCTTGGCTGATAAAAAGACGCAGTTCGTTACGCGTGTTGGCGTCCGTTTCCTCGGCCTGCTTCCTCGCCTGCTGCTGCACGGTTTCGGCCTGCTGCCTTGCGGCCTCCAAAATCTGCTGGGCTTCCTCTTTGGCAGCCTCGATAATACGCTCAGCCTCTGCCCGGCCTTTTTCTACACCCTCACGATAGATTTTCTCCGTGAGCTCTTGTATTTTCTCCATATTGATATAATAGGTATGATTATTGCTCTCAAAGCTTGTCCAACGCCAAAGTTAGTAAAAAAAACGTTTCTTTCCGAATTATGACCCTGTAAAAAAAACATGAAAGCGTTTTTCTTTGTATTTTTGCACATTATGAACACTATAGAAGAAAAAAACACCCCGGAATCATCCTCCACGTCCCTACGCCAACGCACAGCCCGCGGACTGATGTGGGGTGTGGTGAACAATGGTTCCATGCAACTGTTGGGCGCTTTGTTTGGGGTCGTGCTGATGAATCTGCTTACGCAGGTGGATTACGGCAAGGTGGCCATGCTCACCATTTTCACGCAGATAGCCAGCACCTTGCAGGAAAGCGGATTCACCCAGGCCTTGTGTAATCTGGAACGCCCTACGCACCGCGACTACAACGCCGTGTTCTGGTTCAACATCGGCATGTCCGCCATCCTCTACATCATCCTGTTCTTCTCGGCACCGCTTATCGTGTGGTTCTACAACGACCCCTCGCTCCTGTGGCTCTCCCGCTATCTCTTCTTAGGATTTTTCTTCAGCTCGTGGGGCTGTGTGCAGCGTGCCTGGATGTTCATCAACATGAAGAACCGCGAATCCGCCATCATCGTCATGGTGGCCATGCTGGTCAGCTCGTCGGTGAACGTATGGATGGCCTGGCAGGGCTACGGCTATTGGAGCCTGGCCACGCAGACCGTGCTCTTCATCCTTGTCATCAGCCTCATGAACTGGTACTTCAGTCCCTGGCGTCCCACGCTGCATATCGACCTGCGTCCCGCATTCAGGCTTTTCGGGTTCAGCAGCAAACTGCTCCTGACGAACCTTTTCAACACGCTCAACGCCCACGTGTTCAGCGTGCTTTTGGGGCGTTTCTATGGCGACCAAAGCGTGGGCACCTATTCCCAGGCACGCAAGTGGACGGACATGGGGGCGAATACGGTGAACGGCATGGTGTCCGGCGTGGCGCAACCCGTACTGACACAGGTGCGTGCCGACCAGGAGCGCTACCGCAACGTGTTCCGCAAGATGCTGCGCTTCGTATGCTTTGTCAGTTTTCCCGCCATGCTGGGGCTGAGCCTTGTCGCACATGACTTCCTCTATGTTATCAGTGGCACGAAATGGCTCTCCAGCGCACGTCTGATGTCCCTACTCTGCGTCTACGGCGCTTTTGTGCCGGTCTCCACGCTCTACGCCCAGCTCACCATCTCCATGGGGCGCAGCGGCGTGAATTTCTTCTCCACCGTCGCCCTGTGTACGCTGATATGGCTGGGGCTTATCCTGCTCCGCCCCTTGGGCATCGAGATGATGGTGCTTTTCTTCATCGCCATCAACGTCCTCTGGCTGGCGGTATGGCAATGGTGGGCCCATCGGCTCATCGGGCTGCGATGGACAGACGCCCTCTTACGCGACATCCTGCCCTTTCTGCTGCTCTCCATCGGAGTCATGGCAGCGGCCTGGTGGGTAACGCTGCCCATTGCCCAAGCATGGCTCAGCCTGATGGTAAAGATGACGGTGGCCGCCATCCTCTACATCGGCCTGCTTTGGGTTGCCAAGGCCAAAATCCTGCGCGAGAGCGTCCGCTACCTGCGCCACAAAGACGCACGCGACTAAAAAAAACTGACCGCACATGCTGCCTCCCCTGTTCAATCCCAGCAACGACCTGGCACTGGCTGCCAACGTCGGGAACTATACGCCACCACGCAACATCCAGCGCATGGAGGCCGACCTCCGATCCATCGCCCGCTTTTGGGACGAGGGTCCTTGGGGATGGAGCCTCAACACACGGCAACGCTACCTAAAAATGGGTGTCAGCCCCCACGAACTGCCCGACAAAGCGTGGCTGGAACACCACCGCAACCTGAGCTCGCGCGCCACGGCCTGCGACTACATCCGGCGGCTGCTCCACGCCGACGACTGGCACGGAAGGCTCGTCGGACAGGAAATGACCATGCACACCACCGCCCCGGGCCACGCGTCCTCGCCCGTCATCCTGAAGTCTCCCTGGAGCAGCAGCGGGAAAGGCATCCTCGTGGCACAGGACGGGACGATTACGCCCGACATGGAAGCACGCATCCTGCGCATCCTGCGGACGCAGGGCAGTATCCTCTCGGACCGTTTCTACGGGGACAAGGCCGTGGATTTCGCCATGGAATTCTTTGTCCATCCCGAGGGCGAAGTGCAATTTCTGGGTTACAGCGTGTTCCAAACCGATGACAGCGGACAGTACGGCGGACAGTTGGTGGCCGGCCAGGCGGAAC
The DNA here is from genome assembly GCA_028723455.1 of Prevotellaceae bacterium. GTDB lineage: Bacteria > Bacteroidota > Bacteroidia > Bacteroidales > Bacteroidaceae > Physcousia. The sequence goes on from JAQYEW010000025.1 coordinate 17,924, forward strand.
AACTGCAACGCATTGGGGCGGACGAGGGTCTGCTGCGCAGCTTGGTAGCCTATCACCAAGCGCACCTCCCCCTGCTGGGCTACACCGGTCCCTTGGGCATCGACATGATGCGACTGGCGGACGGGCGGCTGCATCCCGTGGTGGAAATCAACCTGCGCCGCAACATGGGCATCCTGGCGCTCACCCTTTACGAGCGCGGACTTACCGCCCCGCAAGCGCTCACGCCGCCCTCCTCCGGCGGCTTCCAAATGGTCATCGACCGGGGGATGCTGCGCATCCTGAGAAGCGGATAGAAGTTACCAGGCCGACATTGCTCCTTACTTCCTTTTGCCGCGAATGACAAGCAGGCAAAGAACCAAAAGAACAGGGAAGACAGTGGCCGCAAGGATACCGCCTTGGATATCGCTATCACCCGATCCTACGCAAAGACCCACCAATGACGGGCCGAAGGTTCCGCCCGCATCCCCCGCTAATGCCAAGAGAGCAAACAGCGCCGTGCCACCTTGCGGAATTCTTGCCGACGTAATGCTGATTGAACCGGGCCACATGATACCTACGGCCAGACCACTAATCATACACCCTGCCAGGCTGACGAGCGGGACTGGGGACAAGGAAACCGTCAGATAGGCGGCAAAACACAAGATTCCCGCTCCTGTCATGTAGGAAACCAGGTCAAGGCTTTGGCCTTTCCGGCCATACCAAAGACGCCCCAGACCCATACAGAAGGCAAAGCCGCAAGGGCCGGCCAAGTCGCCGACGGCCTTGTCCACGCCCAAGGACGCTTCGGCAAATGCCGATGTCCATTGCGCCATGGTGCTCTCAGAGGCTCCCGCCGCCACCATCAGAAGCAGGAAAACCCAGAACGACTTGTTGCGGAGCAGCTGTCCCATGCTCATGCTCTCTGCGTCCTGCACAATAGGGTCAATAGGGCAAGTGGCAAAATTGAGAATGTTATAGAGGGGTATCAAAGTCCATAGGAAAGCCAAGACCCTCCAATTTCCGGTTCCAAAGATCGCGAAGAAAAGTGTAGAACCCAATATCACCCCGACAGCGCCCCAGCAGTAGAAGGAATGCAGCAGGCTCATCATGCCCTCCTTGTTCGGGAAAGGACAAGCCTCTATAATGGGGCTGCACAGCACCTCTATAAGTCCGCTTCCAACGGCATACACGCATACGCAGACAAGGATCCCCATCATGGGATCCGGAAAATGCTGGGGCAGAAAAGCCAAGCCGGCAAGACCCAGGGCCGAGGTTATCTCCGAAATGATAATACTGCGCCGATAGTTGATGTTCCTGAATTTCGCGCACAGAAGGTCTGTAACCAACTGAACAATGTAAAACACGGCCGGTATCAGCGCCAGCCTCGCTATCGGAATCTCATACTCCCGATGAAAAACCAAGAACAAAAGCGGAGGGAAATTGGCTACAATTGCCTGCGTTACAAAACCGAGGTAACAGGCCAGTTTGGTCCTGCTATAATCGTTGCTGACTGTCATACATCCTATGATTTCGTCTGTTGCTCAAATAATAGACTTATATATATGTTTTTAAAAATCACATATATGTTTGGATGAAACTATATATATGTTTTCCGCAAAACATATATATAGTTTCCAAAGGGGTTTCCCGAAACGGTTTTTCAGACCGCAGCGGCGCGGTCCTGCGCCTTCAGCGCGGCCATCTCCTCTTCAGAGGGAAGGGTAAGGTTCAGCATCAGGCTGCCCACAAGCGCACTGGCCAGACTGCCTGCCAAAATACCCAGCTTGGCATCGTTCAGCAACTCCTCGTGCGCACCGCCATGGAAGGCGAGGTTCGCCATGAACATGGCTACCGTGAAACCGATGCCGCATATCATACATACGCTTGCTAAAACGGGCCACGTCGCATGGCGGGGCATCTCGATGATGCGCAATTTGATGCAGATCCAGGAGAAACTGAACACGCCCACGAACTTGCCTACCCACAGACCCAGGAAGACAGCCAGCCCCACACCGGAGAAGAGGCTCGTCAGGCTCTCCGCCTCAATCTGCACGCCCGCATTGGCCAAGGCGAAAAGGGGGATGATGTAGTAGTTGATAGGCGTGCGCAGCGAGTCCTCCAGGTCCTGCAAAACGCTGATCAGATGGTCGCTGGCGCTTTCGATGCTCTTGAGCGCATTCACCTGCTTGGGATTCAGCACGACGGCCTTCTTGCGGTCGGCGCGCGTAACCTCGATTACGGGGAACTGCTTCATATGCTCGCTGATACGGCGCAGATAGAAACGCGCCCCACGGTCCACACCGGCCGGCACGCACATGGCAAGCACAACGCCCGAAATGGTGGCATGGATGCCGCTGTTCAACATGGCATACCAGAGTATCAGGCCCATGCTGAGATAGAACAGCTTGGTGCGCACCATACGGCGGTTGCCGATCATCAGCACCACCAGGCAGGCCAGGACAAGGGCCAGATACTCCAGATTCAAGTGTTCGCTGTACTTCACGGCAATCACCAGGATACCCCCCAAATCGTCCGCCACGGCCAAGGCGGCCAGGAACACCTTCAGGGATGTCGGGCAGCGCCTGCTGAACACGCTCAGGCAGCCCAGGGAGAAGGCGATGTCCGTGGCCATAGGGATGGCCATGCCACGCTCCATGACGGGATCCGAAGGACTGACAAGCAGATACACCACAACGGGCATCAGCATGCCGCCAATGGCTCCGATTACCGGAGCCAGTGCGCGGCGCAGAGATGACAGTTCGCCACACAGTACCTCACGCTTAATTTCCAAGCCCACACTGAGGAAGAATACCGCCATCAGGAAATCATTGATGACATCGCCCAGCGACATCACGTGGCCGCCATGGGAGAAGAAATTGAAATCACCGATGCTCAAGCTCATGGGCAGCTGCCACAGCGCACGGAAATCATCGCCAAAAGGGCCGTTGGCCACTACCAGCGCGAGCAGGGTCGCCACCAGCAGCAGCACACTGGAAGTAATATGCTTGCGGAAGGAACTGATAAATGCGTAACTTGCCATTTTCTCTTTTTAAATGATACCTGTGCGGACTCGCCTATTGCACGCAGCGAGCCACAAATTCTTTCATCTCGGGCAGATGCTCCTCAATGCTCAGGAGCAAATGCAGCTGGTTGTTGGCACGGATATAGTTGTGCTGGGGATACTGCACCTTCCAGTACTTGTCGCCGCTGAGGTAATCCCACAGGAAACGCACGCACTGCATGTAGGGGAAGAGAGAAGCCGCATAGGGCAGGTTTTCCACCTCCACAGGTGTCAGGAAACCTTTCGCGCTCTCCAGATAGCCCTCCGTAAAGGCTTTGAAAATCTCCATATTGAAACCTACGGCACGCATGTCGGGGTCGTCCTCCGAAACGAAGTTGGCACCCGTACGCAGGAAATCGCCATAATCCGAGAATACGAAGTTGGGCATGACGGTATCCAGGTCGATGACGCAAAGTACATTGTCGCGCTTGTCGAACATCATGTTGTTCACCTTCGTGTCGCAGTGGCAGACGCGCTTGGGCAGCACGCCCTCGCGCCCCATACGCTCGGCCTTACACATCTCGTACTCGCGCTTCTCGATCTCGCGCAGCATCTGCTGCACCTGAGGCTCCTTGACACGCCCCATGGCATCCTTGGCAATGGCTTCCTTCAGCTGCTGAAGACGGAACTCCATATTATGGAAATCCTTGATGGTCTCGCCCAGCTGCACGGGAAGGTCGGCAAGCATGGCCTGGAACTTGCCGAAAGCAAGACCAGCGGCACGGCTGCTCTCGGCGTTTACGGCCTGTTTCGTAACGGCGTCGGGAACAAAGACCATCAAACGCCAGTATTTCCCGTCGACAACGGCGTACAGGCGCTCGGCATCCTCCTTCAAGGGAACAAAACGCAACACCTTGCGGTCGATGTCATCCTCGCCCTGCTCCTCCAGTTTCTTGCGGATGTGGGTGGTTACGGCCTTGATGTTGCGCATCACCATATCCACGTCAGGAAACACATTCTCGTTCACACGCTGCAGGACATAGTCAGGAGCATCCTGCTCGGTGGTAACTACCTTATAGGTGTCATTGATAAGGCCTTCGCCCAGAGGCTTGATCTCTGAAACGCTTCCGTTGATGTCGAAATGTGCGATTATCGCACGCAATTCTTCTTGGGTCATGGTATTCCCTCCTTAATTATTTTAGATGTGTTGATTGATTTAGTGCTACAAAGGTAGCGTTTTTATACACCCGAATTTCTACGTAAAGTGCTAATGAATGTTAAATAATCACTTGGTAACGTTTTTATGACACTATTTGCTTGGTTGTAAGGAAAACAATATATACCTTTGCAATGTCGAAATAATAAAGGGTTAATTAAAGTATTCTCTTAGTTAAGGGAAAATCAAAAGGTCTCAGATGTGAATCTGGGACCTTTTGATTTTCTTTGTCAGCCTAAAACGATGCGCTCGGCTACCACGGGATGAGAGAGGAACATGGCGGCTGCGTCCTTGAAACTCTCCGGGTCTTCGGTTGTCAGGTAGCGTACTTGGGCACCCTGCGTCAGCCGACGCTGCATCTCGGGATGCCGACGGAGGTAATCCTCCAGCGACCGGGCCACATAGTCGCCCTGAGACATCAGCTGAACGCCTGCGGGCACGGCTTGCCGGATTTTATCCAACAGCAAGGGATAATGGGTGCACCCAAGAATAATGGTGTCAATCTGTGGGTCCGAACACATCAGGGCATCCACATATTTCCGCACAAAATAATCCGCTCCGGGCTGGTCGTACTCTCCGTTCTCCACCAAAGGCACCCACATAGGGCAGGCCTGGCCGGAAACTTGTATGTCGGGGTACTGCTTGGCAATCTCCAAGGCATAGGTATTGCTGCGGATGGTGCCGGGCGTGGCCATGATACCGACGTGGCGCGTTTGGGTAAGCTGCCCTATGCACTCCGCCGTGGGGCGGATGATGCCCAAGACACGGCGCGAGGCATCAATACGCGGAAGGTCGACCTGCTGAATGGTACGCAAGGCCTTGGCCGAGGCTGTATTGCAGCCCAACACCACCAGGGGGCAACCCATGTGAAAGAGCTTGCGCACGGCCTGGAGCGTAAACTCATAGACCACCTGAAAACTGCGCGTGCCATAGGGAGCGCGCGCGTTGTCGCCCAGATAGACATAATCGTACTGCGGCATCAGCGCCTGCAGGCGACGTAAAATAGTAAGGCCCCCATAGCCGCTGTCGAAAACGCCTATGGGGCCGTGGTAACTGAGTCCAAGATTCATTGCTGGGCGGGGGAAACTGATGCCGCTGCCTGGCCGATGCCCAAGCGAGCGAGCACCTCGTTCGTAACGTCGTGGCTGAGCGCAGGGTTGAGGAAAGGAGCGGCATCGCCGTCCGTGTTCAGCACGCAAGCATAGCCGCCCGCGATGCCCACGGCCTCGATGGCCACATTCAACTTCGCCCTTACCTCGGCCATCATTTCCTTGCGAGCCTTCTCCACCAACTGCTCGGCTTCCTGACGGAACTTGATGCCGTTGTCCATCAAACTTTGCAGTTCGGCCTGGCGCTTGAGCATGATATTCTGGGGAAAATCCTTCTGGCCTTGAAGGAACTCGGCGAACTTACGCTGAAATTCCTCGTCGCCGCGCTGGGCCTCCTGCGTGTACTGTGCCTTGAGATTCTCCAGCCATTGCTCGGCCTGAGCATGCTCGGGCATCTGCCTCAAAACTTTCTCGTAACTGAGATAGCCAATCTTAATCTGCGCCATGGCCGCCAAAGGCAGGGCCACGAGCAGCAGCAGAATCTTTCTTTTCATGCTCGTTTTGAATTTGAATGGGATTTTACTTTACGCCCAGCTCGTTCTTCAGCTGCGCGCTGATGTCGGTGCTCTGGGCGCTGTTGACAAAGGCTACGGGGGTGTTCAGGCGCTGGCACATGCTCAGGTCCAGAACATAAACGTAACCGCCCGCCTCGGCCACCTTCTTCACGGCTGCCATCACCTTCGTGTTCAGGGCTTCCATCTTCTGTGCCTCCTGCTGTTGCAGGTCCTGCTGGCTGCTTTGAGCGAAATTCTGGATGCTCTCCTCCATCTTCTGAAGGTCTGCTGCCTTGCTCTGAAGAATGGCCTGGGCGGTCTTGCCCTCCTGTTGCAGTTTCTGGAACTCCTCGCCCTTGGTCTGGTACTCCTTCATCAGACGGGTGTATTCTTCCTGGTACTGGGCGCTCAGCTTCTGCATCTCTTCCTGAGCGGTCTTGAACTCCGTCATGTTCTGCAGGATGTCTGCACTGTTGAAATGGGCGAACTTAACCTGTGCGCCAACTACCGTGGTGCAGGCTGCCATCAGCAGCATTACAAAAATCTTTTTCATTCGTTTCTTTGTTGTTATTTAGTTATTTTGTTGTTTTATCGCTTAGTTGTAACCCAGTTTTGAAAGCACCTCGTTTGAAATATCCGCCTTGGGCGAGGCGAAGATGATGCCTGCCTCGCTGGCGCGGTCCAAGACGAGGGAAATACCCTTGAGTTCGCAGATGTCCTTGACGACATTATAAATCTCGTCCTGAATGGGGGTCATCAGGCTCTCACGCTTCTTGAAGAGCTCACCCTCGGGGCCGAAATACTTGCGCTTGAGTTCGCTGGCCTCTTTTTCCTTGGCAACGATCGCCTCTTCTTTCTTGGCCTTCTGTTCGTCGCTCAGGAAAACGGCCTGGTTGCGATAGTCCTTGTACATGTTCTGGGCCTCTGTGTTCAGGGCCTCCACCTCGGCCTGCCATTTCTTGGAGACCTGGGTCAGCTGTTCATTGGCACGTTCGTAGGCCGGAATATTTTTCAAGATATATTCCATATCCACAAGCGCAAACTTCTGTGCGTCGGCCGTAGCGGCTCCCAGAGCCACCAACAGCATTAGGAATAGTTTTTTCATTCTGATTGCTATTTTCGTGATTTAAAATTAGTACCATACATTAGAACTCCTGTCCCAGAATGAAGTGGAACTGGCTGCCGCCATAGGTCTTGGACCCGAAAACCTTGTCGAAGCCATAAGCCCAGTCGATACCCAAGAGGCCCACCATAGGCAGGAAGATACGTGCGCCCACACCGGCACTGCGTTTCATGTTCAGAGGATTGAAATCCTTGATGTCGTTCCAGGCATTACCCCCCTCCACAAAGGCCAAGGCATAAAGATTGGTGCTGTTGCCCAACATCAGGGGATAGCGAAGCTCCAGCGTGAAACGGTTGTAGGCATAGCCGCGATAGCCGCCGGGCGTAAGCGATCCGTTGTCGTAACCGCGAAGGCCGATGGTCTCCGTACCATAGTTGGAACTGTAGCCCGAGGTGCCGTCACCACCCACATAGAAGGTCTCGAACGGACTCTTCTTATGGCTGTTGTAATGTCCCAGGAGTCCGAACTCGACACGTGTCATCAAGACCAGACACTTCGAACCCTTTGTAAGCGGCGTGAAGGTGCGGCTGCGGAACTTCCACTTGTGGTATTCAATCCAGCGGTACTTTTCCTGCAACTGGTCCTGGTAATGGCTGTCGTTGCTGTTGTTCGCCAGGTTCTTGTAGTCCTTGCCGTCGAACAGGCTGTAAGGAGGTGTCAGGCCCACGGTGAAAGAGAACTCACTGCCCCTGCGGGGGAAGATATTGTTGTCTGTGCTGTTGCGCTGCAAAGCGAAGTTGATGGCCAGGTTATTGCTGACACCGTTGCTGATCAGGAAATACTTCCAGCTCTTCAGGTCGTAACGCGTATAGGAAAGGTCGGCCGAGAGTTGGAAGTAGTCGTCCGGCCAACGCAGTCGCTTGCCCCATCCGATACTGGCTCCCCAGATCTTGACGTACTTGTCGGGGTCATAGAAGTTCTCGTAATAGTTGTTGCTGCCATAGCCGTTGCCATAGCCATAGAGATAGTTGTTGTAGCTGTTGGCCCAGGCACTGTTGTAATAACGCTCGCTGACATCGGTCGACTTCGAGAAGAACGCGCTGACGCTAAGCGAATTGGGACGTTTTCCCCCGAACCAGGGATTCATGTAGCTGACGCTGTAGGCCTGATAATACTGTCCGTTGGTCTGGCCGCTGATGCTGAACGTCTCTCCGTTGCCCTGAGGCATCACACCGCGGCGCAGGCCGTTCTTGTTAAAGAGGTTGGCGATGCTGAAGTTCGAGAATTTCAAGCCGATCTTTCCAATCACGCCCTGCTGGCCGTAACCCAGCGAAAACTCAATCTGGTCATTGCTCTTGGGCGTCAGGCCCCAGTTGATGTCAACCGTTCCGTCAACAGGATTTGGCTCCACCTTGGGGTCGATGTGCTCGGGGTCGAAATTGCCCATGGAGGCAATTTCACGGTACGAACGCTCCAGGCTCTCCTTCGAGAAGAGGTCGCCGGGTTTGTTACGCAGTTCGCGACGCACCACATGCTCATAGACACGGTCGTTACCGAAGATGCGCACATGTCCGATATGGGCCTGCGTTCCCTCGTAGATACGCATCTCCAGATCGATGCTGTCGCCTTCAACGGCCACCTCGGTTGGCTCCAACTGGTAGAACACATAACCATTGTTGTAATAGAGGTTGCCGATGGCATCCTCGTCGCCGCTCAGGCGGTCGTTCATGTGCTTCTGGTTATAGACATCGCCGCGCTTCATGCGCAGGATGGCGTTCAGGTCGTCGGTCTTGTAGAGCGTATTGCCCACCCAGTTGATGTTACGCACATAATATTTACGCCCCTCGTCCACGTTGAGGTAGATATCCACGCTCTTCTCGTCAAAGGGCACAACGCTGTCGCTAACCACATAGGCGTCGCGGAAGCCCAACTCGCCATACTTGCTTACAAGATTCTCCTTGGCTTCGGCGTATTTCTTGTCCGTGAACTTCTTGCTGCGGAACCAGGAACCCATTCCTCCCTTCTTGGAGTACATCTTCAGGACGCTCTTCTTCAAAAGACTGCCCTTGACTGCTTTTTCGGGAAGGTTGTCGTTGCCCGTAATGAAAATCCGGTTCACCTTTACCTTGCTCTTCTTGTCCACGTTCACGTCCACAATCACGCGGTCGGGCTTCGAGGCGTCGTCGGTCTGGGTGATGGTAATCTCGGCATTCTTGTAACCCTTCTCGTCGAAATACCTCTTGGCAAGGGTCTTGGCACGGTCCGCTGCATTGGGTGTCATCTGGTTCTCGCGCACCAGACCCAGCCTGTTCTCCAGGTCGTCCTTCTCGCTTTTCTTGACACCGTTGTAACGAATCTCAGAGATGCGTGGCCGCTGGGTCAGCTCGATATGCAGATAAGCCGAGTCGCGCACGATGCTGTCCACACGGATCTGCACGTTGCTGAACAGCCCGTGGCGCCAATAACGCTTGATGGCCGCCGTAATCTCGTCGCCGGGAATCGTTATGCGCTGTCCTTTCTGCAGCCCGCTAAGACCGATGAGCAGGAAATCGTCATAGTTCTTCACGCCGCTCACGGTAATATCACCAAGATAATACTGATGGGGCGTGCGGCTATAATCAACGACGGGGTCGGTATCACGCTGCGTTATCTGTGCCTGAAGGCCAGACAGGAAAACACAACATAGAGCCAATAGAAATGCGTATCGCTTCATTCTTTATCTTTTTGGACGCTATAATCTTAATCGTTCTTTACTCCCTGTTCATCCTCCACCTGGTCGCCCGTCTTGCCATAGCGACGCTGGCGGTGCTGGTAACTCAGGATGGCCTCCTGCAACTCAGCCTCGTTGAAATCGGGCCAGAAAGTGTCGCAAAAGTAAAACTCGCTATATGCACACTGCCACAGGAGGTAGTTTGAAATTCGTTCCTCGCCGCCCGTACGGATCAGCAGGTCGGGGTCGGGCATGAAATGGGTGGCCAGACGCTCCTGAATTGTGTTTTCGCTGATATCCTCGGGACGAAGCGTTCCTGCAACGGCTTCGCGGGCAATCTGCCGGGCAACGCACGTCAATTCCCATCGGCTGCTGTAGCTCAGGGCAACCACCATGGTCATCTTATCGTTCCGGCACGTGCGCTCCTCGGTTTCAGCCAGGCGCTGTTGCACGTCCTGAGGCAGTCGCGCACGATCACCGATAACACGGAAGCGCACGTTGTTCTTCATAAAGATCTCCTCCTCAAGATGGTCCAGTATCAGACTCATCAAGGCAGAAATCTCGGCAGCGGGCCGGTTCCAGTTCTCCGTACTGAAGGTGTAAAGGGTGAGATATTTGATGCCCAGCCGTGTGGCCTCGGTGGTGATGCGTTTCACGGTCTCCACGCCCTCGGCATGCCCGGCCGATCGGGGCAAGCCCTTGCTTTGCGCCCAGCGGCCGTTTCCGTCCATGATGATCGCCACGTGTTGCGGCACGCGTGCGAGGTCTATCTGTCCGTTGGTCTTTTCCATATTATATTATAGTGTGTCGTCTCTGTTTACTTGTTATTATGACATTCCTTGCATTTGGGACTGATGTCGTAGGTAAGGAAGAACATCAAAAAACTGTACGCATCCTTGTTCTTGAAACCCGAACTTTGGATTCCGAAGGGATGGCTCAGCGTAGGCTGACCGCCCATGACGTCCAAGGCGTCCGTTGTGGTAAAGCGGAATGTCCATTCCGCACCCACGTTGACACGCGGCTTCCATTTGTACTTCACGCCCATGCCCAAGGGCACATTCAGTCCGGCCGCCGCCTTGCTGTTGCCTCCCATGGCCAGCGTCAGGCCCAAACCCATTGTCAGGTAGGGCGACCATCGCTTCACGCCCTGGTACTCATGTCCCAAGCCGTAGCCCAAGAGGTTCAATTCAAACTGGGCGCCCATATCCAGGACACTGCGCTTGAAACTTACACTGGCGGGCAGGCCGCCCTGTGCGCCCGGCGTTGCTGCGTCCGAAGGAAGAAAGCGCGCGCCGGAGTCTCCCCTCAACGTTCCAAAAGCCAGGTTTGCCTTCACGCCCATGCGGGGATTGAAGTTGCGGCGCAGCAGAAAGCCCGCCATCACACCCGGCTTGCGGAAGGGGGTACTGTTCACATCACCCAAATAGAAGTCCGTACCCAAGGCGCCGCCTATCTCCATGCGGTACTCGTCTTCCTGGGCCCGCAGGCCAAGGGGCAAGAGCAAGAAGATAAGAATGAGTGTGCGCATCTTGAATCGGAATCTATAGTGTTGGGGGATTAGCGTTGCTGAAAGCCCAGACGGTTGATACGGCCGCGCCACAAGCGGCCATCCACCATTACCCACAGGAAGTTGTTCTCGTCCACCGCCACGTCAATATAGCGCGCACCTTGTGCCGCGGTCTGCAATGCAGCGTCGATATTCAAATCACCCTGCTCATAGGTGGTCCATGAAACGCCATGGTCGGGGCTGCGCAAGGCTTGCGCGAGGGCTTTCGTCGTTCCGTCCGCACCGGCTCCGCCCAAAGCTACCAAGGCATCGTCATAAGCGATGACGTTCAGCTGCTGCAAGGCAGGCAGACGTTTGGCAAGCGAGCCATTGTAGGTATAATACATCCACGGCTCCTGCTCCTCGGGCTGTGTGCCCCATGCCTTGCCCCAGACAACGATCTCGCCCTGACGCTCTCCATACAAAATCATACGGTGCACACCGCTCTCCTGACTGTAAGCCACGCTCCGCACTTCCTGCTGAGGCAGGTTGGCCGCGTCGTCGTCCAGCCTTTCCTGTACCCATGCCGTTCCGTCGCTACTCAACAGTTGTCCTTGGCAGATGGCATAAAGACGTGCTTCGCCAGCGCCCACCAAGCGCAAGCCTTCCTGTCCTGCGAAATCGCCGGCCTGCCAGGTAATGCCGTTTGTGCTCTGCATCACTTGTCCGTCAGAGGTGCTCAGATAGAGCTTGCCGTCCAACAGCTGCACGGTCTGGGGCAAGGCGTTGGCAAGGCTTGTCGTATGGTCCGCCCATGCGGCCGTGCGTTGGGCGGCACGTACTGCCGTATGCAGCATGCCCGCAGCGTCGTTATAGAGGGCCATCAACAGCTTGTCCTTGACAATAAGCCTGACATCCGCACCTGTGGCTGCGGCCTCCAAAGGCTCTGCAACGTCCCACACGGTAGAATCGCCGCGCTGCTGATGGATATTTACTTTCAGCGTGTATTTACGCAGGTTCACGCCATTGGAAGCAACGGCGGCAAGCTCGATGGGCGTACTGAGGTCCAGCGAGTCCTTGGAACTGAAGACATGCCAAGTCGTATCCTGAGACGCTTCGCCCAGGGCTTTGCGCCATACCAGCGCAGAGGTATAGCCGGCGGTCATCAGCACCCGGTTAGCCACCGTATGGAAAGGCAGGCTGTCCTTGTTTTCAATAACGCCCGTGCGCTGATTGATGGTCATGGGAAATGCGGAAGCCACATAGGTGGTAACGTAGCTGCTGTCCTGTCCCTTGCTGTCCTTGACGTGATGCACAAGACGCAGGTTGCTCAGCGAGACACTGGAGATGTAGCAGTCATCAGAATACGTAACTGTTGTCTCGTCGTTCTTGCACGAACCCAGGAAAAGCGAAAAAGCCAGCAGCGCCAGCATTATGGGAGTTAGTTTCTTCATCCGTTTTTATTCTTCGTTGCGCAAAGCCTGTACGCCCGAAAGCGCACTCTTACCTTAATATATCAAAGTAAACGCAAAAGTACAACAATTATTTGGCATAAGGAAACGCTTAAGGTTTTTTATACCAATTAAATCATAACGTTAGAGCTTGCTAAATCCGTGCAGGATGCGGTTCCCGTCTATCGTTTCCTCCTCGTAATCCAAGCCTCCGGGCAAAGCGGGCGACAGGACTCCCCCGCCGATTTTCAAGGGAGACACTTCCACGCGCACCTCGTCCCACAGCCCCTCGGACAGGAAGCGTTGCAGGGTGTGTGCGCCTCCCTCCACCATCAGCCGTTGGATGCCTTTGCCATGCAGATCATGCAGTATTTCCGAAAGAGGCTCGTTGCCGTACACGAGCGTGGGCAGCCCGTCCGTGAAAACGTGCAGGTCGCGAGGCAAGGTGCCGTGCGTGTCAAGCACGACACGCACAGGCGAAGCGCCGGGATAGAGGCGCGTCGTAAGCGAGGGGTTGTCCAGCAAAGCCGTGCGGCCGCCTATCAGTATGGCATCACTCTTCGCCCGCAGGGCGTGCATCAGGGTTTGGGTAAGGGGCGTACTCAAACGCAATGCCGCTTTCCCGTCGCCCTGCTGACGACAAAAATCCACGAATCCATCGCTGGTTTGCGCCCATTTCAAGAGTACGTAAGGACGTTGTTTGGAATGAAAGGTGAAGAAGGTGCGGTTGAGTTCCAGACACTCCTCCTCCAGCACGCCCACAACCACCTCGCGACCCGCATTCCGCAGCCTACGGATTCCCTTGCCGTCCACTTTGTCAAAGCTGTCCCTGCAACCCACCACAATACGCGGTATCCGCTGCTCCACAATCAGGTCTGCGCAAGGCGGCGTCTTGCCATAATGGGCGCACGGCTCCAGACTTACGTAGATCGTGCTTTCGGGCAGCAGTTCCGGCTCGCGCACGCTGCGCACAGCATTCACCTCGGCATGCGGGCCGCCACAGCGACGGTGAAATCCCTCGCCAATGATACGCCCCCGAGCCACAATGACAGCGCCCACCATAGGATTCGGTGCGGCGCCCGCACTGCCACAGCGCGCCAACTGTATGGCACGACGCATGTACATCTCGTCCACTTTTTGCTGTTCGCTCTTCTCCATCTGCTCTTTTTTGCTTACGTTTGCACCTATGAATCTGTTGTCAGAAATATCCCGTCGGCTTCAGTCCGCCTACCCCGCCGGCGAAGCGCGCGCTTTGGCGCGCATCGTGATGGAGGATGGTTTCAACCTCTCGCAAACCGACATTCTGTTGGGCAAAGATAAGCATTTGTCGGCAGAAAGCCTCGCCAGGCTCGAGAATATTATCCGGCGCCTGCTTCTCCACGAGCCGGTACAATACATTCTGGGGCAAGCGCAGTTTATGGGACACACCTTCCAAGTGCGCCCCGGATGCCTGATACCCCGACCCGAAACGGAGGACCTTGCAAACCTTGTGCTGCACATGAGACAGGCAGCACAAAGCAGCATCCTGGACCTTTGCACAGGCAGCGGATGTATTGCTGTCTCCCTGGCTTTGGCGTTGGGGAATCAGGCACGGATAACAGCAACGGACATCAGTCCCGAAGCGCTGGACATTGCCCGCGCAAACGCAAAGCGGTTGGGAGCCACGGTGGACTTTTTGTCGGACGACCTGCTGAACCCCACTCCGCAAAACCGCCGATGGGACATCATCGTCAGCAATCCGCCCTATGTCCGCGAGTGCGAAAAATCGGGGATGGAGGCAAATGTCCTGGAGCACGAGCCTCATCTGGCCCTCTTCGTGCCCGACAACGATGCCCTCAGATTCTACAAAGCCATCGCACGCTATGCGCAAACGCACCTAAGACCCGGCGGAACGGTTGCCGTAGAAATCAACCGGTTCCTGTCCCAAGAGACAGCAGAGGTATTCAAAAACCACGGTTTCATCGGCATTTCCATTCATAACGACCGCTACGACGCACCAAGAATCCTACAAGCCCACAAAGCAGAATGAAGAAAGAGATAACAGAGGAACAGGCCTTGGCACGCGCTGCCGCCCTATGCAGCCAAAGCGAACAGTGCACAAGCAAAATACGAAAGAAATTAGAACAATGGGGCATCGGAGACGATGCACAGGAACGTATTCTTGAGAGATTGGTGGAGGAACGCTACATCGACGAAGCACGTTTTGCGCGTGCCTATGCCCATGACAAATTCCAATACAATCACTGGGGACCCGTGCGGATCGACATGGAATTGCGCAAAATGGGCATCGCCTCGTCCATAAGGAAGACCGTCGTCAACGAACTGCCCCACCAGGACCAGCTCGACACCCTTGTGGCCTTGCTGCACGCCAAGGCGAAAAGCGTCAAAGCCCGTTCCGAGTACGAGCGCAGGGGAAAACTCATCCGCTTCGCACTCGGACGAGGTTTTCAAATGGACAACACCCTCAAGGCACTTTCCCGTCTGGGTATTGAGGACGACGAGCCTTCGTGATGACACGGAAAAAACAACTATATAAGAATTATTTTTCTTCTATATAAAAATTTGGTGATTATTCTCAATTCTCATATTTTTGCAAATACATGAGAATCAGTTGACGCTTCAACCAAATAAAACGTATGAAACATTATGAAAAACCCGTTCATGAAAACCATCATTAGTATTTCCATTATGATTTTAGGGTTATCATCCTGTACCTCGGAGGCCGATTATAATCCTGCAACAGCATCCACATTAGGCAATAATGTATTTCTTTCTATTGAGAAACAGGAAGGAGGAGAATATGATTGCAAGGATATTTTATCAAAAAAAGTAGTCTCTGTATATGGAAACGAAAGTAAGAAGGAAATACCTTTAAGACTTGCAAATCATAATGGAAGAAAGGTATTAGACTTTAATGCGGAACTCCCTAATACGTCCTCAATGAAATATAATCCGGAGAAGACCGAAGGGTATGGACATGCTGATGTTACCATTAGCTTTAAAAATAAAAGAACCAAGATAAGATTTTTCTACAAGCTGATTTCCGGGGAAAAAGACTTCCTGGGAACCAATGCGATTTATATAGATTCCATTGGGTGTAAAGAGAAGAAAATAAAGCCAACGGAGAACTCTAATATTTACATGCTTACCTTGAAAGAGGATACGGACGGAGAACTGATGATAAAACAATAATCAATGACAAGGCGGAGAATGATATTAGTTTCTATCTATTCTCCGCCTATTTTATGGTTTCGTCGAACTCACACAAGTCATACGCTGTATTCCCCGGCCAAAGGACGTTGCATGTGGCTGCGAATGGCCTCGGGATTGTCGCTATAAATGGCGCAGAGGTGCATGAGCTTGGTTACGGCAGCCTCCACCGTGCTGTCAACCCCGCTGATGATTCCCAAGGATTTTAAGTTGAAACCGCTGTCGTAGCGGTCCATGGACACGGTGCCGCTGAGGCACTGGCTGATATTCACCACAACGACATCGCGCGCCACGGCATCCGCCAACATCTGCGTCATCCATTCGTACTGCGGCGCATTGCCACTGCCATAGGTGCGCATCACCACGCCCCGCAAGCCGGGCGTAGAAAGTATTTGGCGGACGACACAAGGCTGGATACCGGGGAAAAGACTGAATACGATGACATGGGGATTCATCTCCGCATGCACCTTAATGGGTTTGTCCCATTGGGGTTTCAGGATATGGTGGTCGCGAAAACGGAAATCGACACCGGCATCACACAAGTGGGGATAGTTGAACGAGTCGAAAGCCACAAAGCCGTCGGCATTGATTTTGGTGGCGCGGTTGCCACGCAGCAGGCGGCCGCTGAAATAGATGCACACTTCGGGAACTCTCGGCCGGCCCTGACTGTCGCACGCCATGGCCAGCTCGATACTGGTTACGACATTTTCCTTGCCGTCTGTGCGAAGCACGCCCATCGGCAACTGGCTGCCCGTAAGTATGACGGGCTTTGTCAGGTTTTGCAGCATAAAGCTGAGGGCAGAGGCCGTGTAGGCCATCGTGTCCGTCCCATGAAGGATCACGAATCCGTCGTGCGTATCATAGTTGTCCCGGATAATGGCCGCCAGGCGTTCCCATTGGGTGTGGTCCATATCGCTGCTGTCAATGGCAGGGTTGAACTGATAGACCTCCACCTGGGCGCGTATATGACGCATCTCGGGCATGGCCTCCAGGAGATGGTTGAAGTCCAGCGGCTCCAAGGCTCCCGTAAGTTCGTTGCGGCCCATACCGATGGTGCCGCCCGTATAGATAAGAAGAATCCGTGTCAAGGTCGTATGTTTTGGAGTGATGGTTTCAGTTTTTCCACACACAGTTTCAGACTGTCCGCCCAATAGGGAATGGCAAGGCCGAAGGTCTGCTTGATCTTCGTCTTGTCCAGCACGCTGTACGCCGGCCGACGCACGGGACTGGGAAATTCATCGCTGTGGCAAGGCTGTATGTCGCACGCCGCGTGTCCGGCATAATGCGCGATCATCTTCGTGAAATCATACCACGAACATACGCCCTCGTTGCTGTAATGGAAAACGCCGCTGTGGCCTTCGTACTTGCGCTGCTCGATGATGTCAAAGATGGCTTGGGCCAGGTCGAGGGCATAGGTGGGCGTGCCACACTGGTCAAAGACCACCTTCAGTTGGGGCTTCGTCGCCGTCAGGTTGAGCATTGTCTTGACGAAGTTCTTGCCGAACTCGCTGTAAAGCCACGCCGTGCGGATGATGAGATGCTTACATCCCGTTGCCTGGATGCGCTGTTCGCCATGCAGCTTCGTCAGGCCATACACCCCCGTGGGCGTGCCTGTCTGCTCTTCCTTGCAGGGCGTGTTGTAGGGGTCGCCGCCAAAGACATAGTCCGTGCTGATATGTATCAGGAGTCCGTCCACCTCCTTCATGCACTGCGCCAATATTTCCGGCGCGGTGGCATTGAGGGTCTCCACGACAGGGCCTGCCGTCTCGGCCGCATCGACATTGGTCCATGCGGCGCAGTTCACAACACATTGGATGTTTTCGCGTCTTACGAATTGGCGCACGGCATCTGCGTCCGTGATGTCCAGGCGGGCGTATCCCTCGCAAACATCGGTGAAAACGTATCTGTCTCTACTCTGCCGGGCAACGATCTGCATCTCGTTACCCAGCTGGCCGTTACCGCCGGTTACAAGGATATTCATTGATTGGCCAGCTTTAGGAGATACTGTCCGTATTGGTTTTTCTTCATGGGTTCCGCCAATTCCACCAGCCGGGCGGCATCGATCCATCCTTGGCGGAAAGCGATTTCCTCCAGACAAGCCACCTTCACTCCCTGACGTTTCTCCAACACCTCGATATAGGTGGAAGCCTCGCTCAGACTGTCGTGCGTACCCGTATCCAACCAGGCAAAGCCACGTCCCAAGGTAGCCACCTTCAGCTGCCCGTCGCTCAGGAACTGCTGGTTGACGGTCGTGATCTCCAGCTCGCCGCGTTCCGAGGGTTTGATGTGCGCGGCTACATCCACGACGCGGTTCGGATAGAAATAAAGTCCCACGACGGCATAATTGCTCTTGGGCTGTTTCGGCTTTTCTTCAATGCTCAGGCAGTTGCCCTCCTTGTCAAATTCGGCCACGCCATAGCGTTCGGGGTCGGTAACATGATAGCCGAAGACGGTGGCTTTGCCGTCTTCCTTGGCAGCACGCACGGCTTCCTTCAGCAGTCCCGTGAAGCCCGCTCCGTGGAAGATATTATCACCCAGCACCAGACAGGCCGTGTCGTCGCCAATGAAGTCGCGGCCGATGATGAATGCCTGCGCCAGTCCGTCGGGCGAGGGTTGCTCGGCATATTGGAAATTGACCCCGAAATCTGTGCCATCGCCCAAGAGACGCCGGAAAGCGGGAAGGTCGTGAGGCGTACTGATAATCAGAATGTCGCGGATGCCGGCCATCATCAGCACACTGACGGGATAGTAAATCATGGGTTTGTCGAAGATGGGCAGCATCTGCTTGCTGACACCCTTCGTAATGGGATAGAGGCGCGTGCCGCTACCGCCTGCCAATACGATTCCTTTCATAAATTTAAGTGTTTATTACTGCGAAGATATGGAAAAAAGCTTTACCTTCGCATGAACAGAACACAATTATTACTTTGATATGGACAAGATTCCCAGTTTTATGATAGACCACACGCGTCTCCTGCGCGGTATTTATGTCAGCCGCAAGGACCTTGTGGGCACGGAGGTGGTAACCACCCTGGACATCCGCATGAAGGAACCCAACCGCGAGCCTGCCTTGGGTATCGGCGCCCTGCATACCATCGAGCATCTGGCGGCCACCTATCTGCGCAACGACAAGGAATGGGGCGGCCGCATCGTTTATTTCGGCCCTATGGGCTGCCTTACGGGCTGCTACCTGCTGGTAAAGGGAGACATAGAGAGCCGCGACGTGTTGGATTTGGTGAAGCGCACCTTCCGATTCGTGGCCGACTTCCAGGACGAAGTGCCCGGAGCCTCCGCACGCGACTGCGGCAACTATCTGCTGCACGACCTGCCCATGGCGCGGTGGGAGGCGGCGCGTTTTGTAGACCAACTGGAACATGCAACAGCATCTAACCTGAACTATCCTGAATAAACACACATGAAGAATATCGTCATCACCGGTGGCGCAGGCTTCATCGGAAGCCACGTGGTGCGCCTGTTTGTGAACAAATACCCCGAGTACAACATCATCAACCTGGACAAGCTGACCTATGCCGGCAACCTGGCCAACCTGAAGGATATCGAGGACAAACCAAACTACAAGTTTGTCCGCATGGACATCTGTGATTTCGATGCCTTTTACCGGCTGATGCAGGACGAGCGTATCGACGGCATCATACATCTGGCCGCAGAGAGCCACGTGGACCGCTCCATCAAGGACCCCTTCACCTTCGCCCGCACCAACGTCATGGGTACGCTGAGCCTCCTACAGGCGGCCAAGCTGTATTGGGAGAGCCTGCCCGAAAGATACGAGGGCAAACGTTTCTACCACATCTCCACTGACGAGGTGTATGGCGCCCTGACAATGAACCATCCCGAGGGAATCGAGCCTCCGTTCTCCACGACGGCCAGTTCCACAGAGCATCACTTAGCCTATGGCGACGAATTTTTCTTGGAGACCACAAAGTATAATCCCCACAGCCCTTACAGCGCTTCCAAAGCCTCCAGCGACCATTTCGTGCGCGCTTTCCACGACACCTATGGCATGCCCACCATCGTTACGAACTGCTCGAACAACTACGGGCCCTATCAGTTCCCCGAAAAACTGATACCTCTCTTCATCAACAATATCCGCCACCGCAAGCCCCTACCCGTTTATGGCAAGGGCGAGAACGTGCGCGACTGGCTCTTTGTCGAGGACCACGCACGCGCCATCGACCTCATCTTCCACAAAGGACGGGTGGCAGAGACCTACAACATCGGTGGTTTCAACGAATGGAAGAACATCGACATCATCAAGGTGGTCATCAATACGGTGGACCGATTGCTGGGGCGGCAAGAGGGCGAGGACATGGACCTCATCACCTATGTTACGGACCGCCTGGGCCATGACGCACGCTATGCCATCGACAGCAGCAAGCTGCAACGCGAATTGGGTTGGGAGCCCAGCCTGCAATTCGAGGAAGGCATCGAGAAGACCGTGCGCTGGTACCTGGACAACCAGGCGTGGATGGACAACGTAACCAGCGGCGAGTACGAGAAGTATTACGAAATGATGTACAAATGATCCGACAATGCGCCATCCTCTTCGGATGCCTGGCCGTGGGCGAACTGATTGTTCACCTTAGCGGCATACCCTTGCCCGCCAGTGTGGTGGGCATGCTGGTGCTTACCCTTCTCCTGGAACTGGGATGGGTCAAGCTCAGTTGGGTACAGGGCATGAGTGATTTTCTGGTGGCGAACATCGGCTTTTTCTTCGTGCCTGCCGGCGTTGGCCTTATGCTGCACTTCGGCGTTATCAAGGCATCCTGCTGGCCCATTGTGGTCAGCACCATTGCCAGCACCCTCATCGTGCTGGTAGTAACGGGATGGGTACACCAAATTGTCCGACGCACTGCAAAATAAGAATAAAGGATGATCAAAGAGTTTCTGGAAAACAAATACTTCCTGATTGCCATCACCTTTGGCTTCTTTTGGATGTCCAAAACCCTGCTGCGGCGTACGGGATGGGTGCTCCTGAATCCCATCCTGCTTACGATCGCCATCCTTATATGCTTGCTGGAACTGACAGGCGTCAAATATGCTACTTATCAGCAAGGGGGCGACTACATCTCCTTCTGGCTGCAACCCGCAGTCGTAGCCTTGGGCGTTCCCCTGTATCAACAGCTAAGGGTCATCCGTCGCCAGCTGATGCCTATCCTGCTAAGTCAACTGGCGGGATGCGTAACCGGATTGGTGAGCGTGGTACTGATATCCAAATGGATGGGCGCACCGCCGGAGATTGTGCTGTCCCTGGCTCCGAAAAGCGTAACGACACCCATCGCCATGGAGGTAAGTGCTGCCACAGGCGGCATACCCTCGCTTACTGCTGCCGTGGTTGTCATTACGGGTCTGTTGGGGGCGGTGTTCGGTTTCACGGTATTGCGCAAAGGACGTGTGCATAGCCCCATCGCCCAAGGACTGAGCATGGGCACCGCCTCGCACGCCGTGGGCACCAGCGCCGCCATGGAATACCACCGCAAGGTGGGTGCCTATGCGGGTCTGGGGCTGACGCTGAACGGCATCTTCACAGCCATCCTAACACCCTTTGTCTTGCGATGGATCATGGGATGACTTTTGCGGCAACGCTGCTTCACTGGTACGCCCGTCATGGACGCGACTTGCCTTGGCGGCAAACGCGCGACCCCTATGCCATCTGGCTTAGCGAGATTATCCTGCAACAGACACGCATTGTACAGGGTACGGACTACTGGCACCGTTTCATGCAAGCGTGGCCTACGGTGGAACAGCTGGCCAAGGCCACAGAGGACGAAGTGCTGCGTATGTGGCAAGGCTTGGGCTATTACAGCCGGGCACGCAACCTCCATGCGGCGGCCCGTCAGATAGCCGCACTGGGACATTTCCCCGATACCTACAAGGAGATTCTCGGCCTGAAAGGCGTAGGGCCTTACACTGCGGCAGCCATTGCCAGCTTTGCCTTCGACCTCCCGCATGCCGTGGTCGACGGCAATGTCTATCGGGTGCTTTCACGCCACTTCGGTATCGACACGCCCATTGACACCACCCAAGGACAACGCCTCTTCCAATCCCTGGCACAAGAACTGCTGCCGCCTGCGCAAGCCTCCGCCTACAACCAGGCCATCATGGATTTCGGCGCCCTGCAATGCACGCCCAACGCACCCGACTGTACCGCTTGCCCACTGCTAACCACCTGTCAGGCTGCCCACGACGGTACGGCAAACACGTTGCCCGTCAAACAAGGGAAAATAAAAATACGCCATCGCCGGCTTATCTACATACTCGTCAGCCACAACGGCTGCATCGCCATTCATAGGCGCAGTGCGGGCGACATCTGGCAAGGACTATGGGAACCCTTTCTGACAGAAGTCCCCATCGACGCATCCCCCCGGTTGCCTCTTTGGGCACAGGAGGCTGTATTGGTGCGCCATGACGTGAAACACGTGCTCACGCATCAAGTGCTGCACGCCGATTGCTATACCCTTTCATGCACCCAAAAACCCGCTTTACCCTCCGATTATATTTGGGTAAGACACGAAGACCTGAACCAGTACGGCATCCCCCGGCTGGTAGAACGCTTGATAGAAGAAACACCTCGTTGATGAACAAAATCTTACTCTTAATTTTTGTGGCCCGATATATGTTCTCCAAAACCCCTAATACTTACCATCCAAATAAGAAATAATAGTAATCCGTTCCTATGAGTTCAATTCTTCCTGTTTCCCTATTATACATGAAAAACCAAAATGGAGGGTCGTAGGGTCCAGGAAGCGGTTCTTTGTATGAGAAACGTTTTTTGGATTTAACTCCCAATACTATATGTGGCGGAGTATAGACGCAGGAAGAAAATATTAAAAGTTGGAATATTCAATCCCTTTGCTTGACGTATTCTTCTTTGTACCATTATTGTAAAACAAGCAAAGGACTCTATTCCTTCTCTTGGCCTTACGATGCAAATATACTTGTGTAGAGTAGACGTTAGCGCAATGCGTATCGGATGTAGACAATCGCCCCCAAAGAGTGTCTCCCTGATTTATCAGGTTATATTCTATCCTGACATTTGCAATGTACTCGGCATCCATAGCATACAAACGAGTGTGAATTAGTTGACGTTAAATTCTTCTTCTAAACTTGTACCATCAGTCATCCCCTCCTTCCCAAAATTCGTAAATCCCTTCGATGATAATTTGTAATATTCATTTGATATTATGACAGTTAAGTATCTTTTGTTGCAAGTAATACAAATCACTCTCAACGGGATGTTTTTTTTCTTTCAATATTTCGTATAAAGTTCTATCTCCACCATAAGTGCCTGATACCACATGTAATGATATGCCGAATGTAGATGTAAGATAATCTACTGTTTCTATATCTTTCTTCATTTGGATAGCTCATTATGTTCTTTTTTAAAACAGGAAGGTAACACCTTGGCAATGACATAACAATCAAATAATAACATGAAACAGGACGTGATGATGAAATCTTGTATAACAAACAACTGCATCAAATGAATATAACACCCAAGTAAAACAATCATTAACAAGAAAAAGAACACATATTTCTTTCTTAGCAAGCTAAAATTAAAGTTATACATGAAAACAAATATCCAAACAGATAGTAATGAACACACATACGCTGTCAACAAAAATACACTATACAACGTTTCAGTATAACACTCTGGTTTCTTTTGGATTAAGGCATTAAACACAAAAGAAATAGATTGCATAATAAACGCGACGAACGCGACTATATTTATTATAATTCTCATTTTGACAAAAATCCTTAATCTATTTACAAATTGGTCTTGCTCTTATTGGACTTTCACAAACACTGTAGTCCACATAATATACTGTCTGCAAATCGCCCTCAATAAAAACTTCAAAAGACTGAGACTTCAACACTTGGATAGAAACTCCCCCAATACTTGACTGCTCATAAAAAACAGTATCTGTTTGGCTGATTTTTTCTATCATAAAATTAGACTGATTGATTTTAGCGTTATTCCACCTATCAACAACGTAAATGACTTTGTTATCCGAAGGATTAAAAATAAAATGAAGTAAACTTATATCTGATTTGTAAACGCGCACAAAATCACTATTTTCAGAAAACGGAAAAACACCGTCTCTGCTGAAACCAATATACCCATATTCATCCAATAGGGGTTTATACACCTTCATGTAGGCTCTTATCTGTGGGAAATAAAAAGTTGTCTCTTTTTGATAACTACGAGAAATACATAGACATACCATAACTGACATAACAGCCAACAAGAAAAGCACTATAAAAAAATTCCTCTTCATTTTTGTCTCTTATTTTGTCATCCAATTCCAAAGACTTCGTAATAAATTGTTTGATTTTTGAAGGGGTGTGTTATTTTTTACGTAACTACCTATTCTCCATCCATAATACTCTGCGTTTCTCGTTGATATACTTTCTATGCTTGGATCTCCGTTTACTTTTGATTGATAGGTGTCAAATGCCATTCTTGACATTTTCCACGACATACCATTTGCACCAGCGACATAACCAGCAGCAATGTTTCCAATATCACGAGCAGAACTAAAAATTGTTTGTCCGTTTCGTGTCTCACCAATTGGCATACCTCGATAAGTGTCAATTCCAGAAATAGGTTTATCCGCTCCATTTGTCACTTTAAAATCATATTTTCTACCATTGCCTGCATTTGCCATATAATCGTCAATCATTGCTGGAATGTTATCAAACATCTTACCTAAAAAGTTAATTCCACTTTTGTCGTTGGGATTTATTATACTACCTATAGACCAAGCTCCGGTACCGTCATTGGCATCTGCATTATAAAAAGAAGTTGTAGAAGTGGTTATTCCAATAGTTTGTCCTCTTAATGTATATTCCCCATTCTTGTTCCGGGAATAAATGTAGATATTTCTATCTCTGTTCAACACCCCACCTATAACAACAAAGGTGCCATCTTTTTTTTGAGTCACATGGGTTTCTCTCCCATCTGGATCAACGTACTTCACTGGATTCCCCATGCAATAAGCATAGGGACTGACGTGATAGTACCTCTCGCACAAGGGGTCGATGCTCGTGAACAGGCCGGTGAGGGGGTCGTACAGGCGTGCGCCGTAGTCGTAGAGGTTCAGGCCGTTGCGGGTCTCAAGTTCCTTGCCGTTGTATTTGTGGGTCATTGACATCATCGTAATACTTAGAACTACCAATCACGAAGTTATGAAAAAATACACAACGTACAAATATCTTTCTCTTTTTTCTACCAAGTACCGATTATAATTTTATTACTGTCCGCAAAACATAGCAACCCTCATCCCAACTCATTGAGATACAACAGTTGGGATGATGGCAAGTCAATGACAAGCCCCCCTTAGCCATTTTCTGTTGCCTCCGGTGGCGGTTCAGCCGCCGCTTCAAGCATGATTTTCATGTCGGCGTCCGGCATGTTGAAGAAATTATTCATGTTGAGGTATTCCATCAGCACAATGCGCACCATGGTTGCCAGCCCGGAGAAACTCCACCGCCTTTCCAGGGAACTTTGAAGCAGGGAGAGCAATAGATTGGCAATGAGCGTGACCCATATTTGTATCTTGATGGCGTTGGCGCTCTCTCCGTAAAAGTAGCGTAGCGGGAAGTTCTGCTTTATCTGCTTGAAAAGAGACTCTATCTGCCACCTGCGGCGGTAGATGGCTACGATTGTCTCCATGGGCATGTCGAAGTCGTTGGTAAGCAACGATACCAACCTCGGCATCTTGCCCTTCTTGATGTCCGCATAGGTGATGATACGCGCAATATGGCTGATACCGCCCTTCCTGAACACCACCACCTGCTCACGGTATTCCATCAGCACAATGCGCACCATGGTTGCCAGCCCGGAGAAACTCCACCGCCTTTCCAGGGAACTTTGAAGCAGGGAGAGCAATAGATTGGCAATGAGCGTGCCCCATATTTGTATCTTGCTGGCGTTGGCGCTCTCTCCGTAAAAGTAGCGTAGCGGGAAGTTCTGCTTTATCTGCTTGAAAAGAGACTCTATCTGCCACCTGCTCACGATATTCCATCTGTCCCTCCCCTTTCATATCCATGCAGTCTGCCAACACCTCGTACTTGAGGCATTTCTTCTTTCCCGTCTTGGGATGCCGTCCCACGCCCTTGAAGATGACGTTAGAGAATAGGGTTATCGTAGTGGAATCGATGATTCTCAGACGCTTTATCCATTCCTCCGTAGTATTGCGTCGGCTGTCCGAAGAAATGTGTACTTTTGCTCATGTCATCTGGGTTTTGATGCAAAAGCAAAGGTAACAAAAAGGGCTGATACCTCGGGAGAAGTGTCAGCCCTAAATTTGTATCTTCACCAAAATTTCTTTGGACAGTAGTGTTTATGTAGGTGTTTTTAGATACCTCCAAATTTATTTTCTTTTAATTCCCATTCCTGTTTTTCGCAAGAATACTCGTAAAAACAATTACACCAATTACTTAAACCTACGACTATTGCCTTTTTATTCATCAATTTGACACTCTTACTTGTTATCGAAACTTGTAACTGATTGTTTTTTAGTTTAAAAGAAACAAACAATACGTCTATTCCTTTTTGTAACTGTTTTTTCAAGTGATTGGAATATACTCGAAAAAAATCAACAGAAAAGAAAGTAACATTTGGCAAACTGTCATAAGGAAAATTTGAAGGTAATCCGTCTCTACAAATATATGTATTGTATTTTTCGCAATCTGCACACTCTTTTTTTCGCAGTTCCGAATTGTAACTCATATATGAACGTAAACTTTCTATTATCATTTTGTTCAGTTGATTACTTTCCTGTGCATTGGAAAATAAACAAATACATATAAAACTAAATGTAACAACTATTTCTTTCATCTGTTATTATTTTTTAGCCTTAATTCCGCAACGCTATTATAAATTAAACTTTTTAAGTACCTGAGCAACAAAAAGTTCTTAGACTAGCTAAGCGGCAGAGCCGAGCGGCCCAGGATTTTGTCATGTCGAAGAATTCACTTATCTTAGTGTTGCAAAATAAACAAGAGAATCCGACGATAGACATGGCAAAAATACAAATTAAATCTTAGAAACTCACTCCTTTTGGAGGAATATTTCCAATCATGGAGCAATTTGACTCCACATTGTCATCTGTAGAGGATGTCATTACTCATTTGATGAACCATCTCTCGCTTCATCCGACACTTCGCACTTGTAGCTCTGACACTATTCTCAGAGCCATAAAGGAGCTGACGCAAGAAAACATTTCATACACGTCAGATACGGGTAAGAACTACGATTTCAATACGGCTGACACTCTCAATACTTTACTGCTCAATTGTATGTTTGCGTCTGGCCAACTGAAAGAGGGTGAAATGTATGATGTCGACTTCGACCATCTGTTCATAGAGACTGAGAAGTATGATGCAAAGCCTACATACAAGAAGTTCCTTGGTTATCGCCCCGGCGTGGCGGTTATTGGCGACTTGATTGTCGGCATTGAGAATAGCGAAGGCAACACAAATGTTCGTTTCCATCAGAAGGATACGCTGAGGAGGTTCTTTGAGAGGTTTGAACGCAACAACATTGCAGCCAACCGCTTCAGGGCAGACTGTGGGTCTTGCTCTGAAGAAATAGTGGAAGAGGTTGGGAAGCATTGCAAGTCTTTCTACATCCGTGCCAACCGCTGCAGTTCGCTCTAACAATGACATGTTTGCTCTCAGAGGCTGGAAGATTGAGGAAACCAATGGCATTGAGTTCGAATTGAACTCAATCCTTGTTGATAAGTGGAAGGGTAAAGCATACCGACTTGTGATTCAAAGACAGAAACGGATGGATGGTGTGCAGGATCTTTGGGAAGGAGAATACACATACCGTTGTATCCTGACTAACGACTATGAATCTTCCGCAAGAGAGATTCTCGAATTCTATAACCTTTGTGGAGGAAAGGAACGTATCTATTAAGCTAAAGACACGTGGCAAGGCTTACATCATTAAAAAAAAACTAAAAAACACAAGTCTTGCAATGTAGACTTTGCAAAAAATAAAAATACTTGTATCTTTGCAATCGCAAACGTACGCATATGGAGTTGATGGAATCTTTCTTTAGGACACACGCCTATCTCATCGATCACACCAACGCTACGGTACGCCGTAGCCTAATGGATGAAATCGATTGGAGTCATCGGCTTATTGGCATAAAAGGCACCCGTGGCGTAGGAAAGACCACTTTCCTGCTTGAGTATGCTAAGGAAAAATTCGGGAAGGACAATCGCCAGTGCCTTTACGTGAACATGAACAACTTTTATTTTCAAGGCAATGGCATATCTGACTTCGCAGGCGAGTTTGTTCGCAATGGCGGACGGGTATTGTTGCTCGACCAAATATTCAAGCAAACCAATTGGAGCCAAGAGCTTAGAAAATGTTACGACCTTTATCCTGAGTTGAGAATAGTTTTCACTGGGTCCAGTGTAATGCGGTTGAAAACAGACTATCCTGCAATAAAGGACATCTTGGACTTTTATTATCTCAGAGGCTTCTCGTTTCGTGAATACTTGAATCTCACCGCGGGGACAACTTTCCGGCCATATACGCTGGATGAGATATTAAACAACCATGAGCACATAGTTAAGAATGTGTTGCCGATAGTCAACCCTATGAATTATTTTAGCGATTATCTGCATCACGGCTTCTACCCTTTCTTCCTTGAACAGCGCAACTTCTCGGAAAACTTGTTGAAGACTATGAACATGATGACAGAGGTGGACATACTCATTATCAAGCAGATAGAACTGAAATACTTATCTAAGATAAAAAAGCTGTTCTATCTTCTTGCCATGGAAGGGCCTATAGCACCAAATGTCAGTCAGTTGGCTCAACAAATAAACACGAGCCGAGCGACGGTGATGAACTATATAAAGTATCTCACGGATGCCCGTCTGCTTAACATGATTTACTACCCCGACATGGACTTTCCAAAGAAGCCGGCGAAGGTGATGATGCATAACCCTAACCTCATGTATGCCATTTACCCTATAACGGTGGTTCAGCAAGAGCTGATGGAGACATTTTTTGTTAACACAATGTGGAAAGACCACGTGGTGAACCAAGGCGACAAGCCACAGAGCTACATGATTGACGGAGCGCAAAGGTTTAAGGTGTGTGATGCCAAGTCAACCACGAAGACAAGGTTCAATAAGGGAACGTGGTATGCGAGATACAACATGGAAGTGGGACACGACAACCAGATACCCTTGTGGCTGTTTGGCTTCTTATATTAAGCAAGACTCAATAAAACATTAAAAAACAAGATATTATACAACAACATTAATTTCTATTGTAGTAATATGGATAAAAAAAAGAAATTTGTGACGGTCGATGGTAATACCGCCGCTGCTCATGTGAGCTACATGTTCACTGAGGTTGCTGCCATTTACCCTATCACCCCATCCTCTCCAATGGCAGAGCATGTGGATGAATGGGCAGCTAAGGGTCGCAAAAATCTCTTTGGTCAGACTGTTTCCGTCCAGGAGATGGAGTCAGAGGGCGGTGCCGCAGGTGCCGTGCACGGATCTTTGCAAGCTGGTGCCCTCACAAGCACATACACGGCTTCGCAGGGTCTCCTGTTGATGATCCCTAACATGTACAAGATCGCTGGTGAGCTGCTTCCTTGCGTATTCAACGTTTCAGCTCGTACGCTGGCATCTCACTCATTGTGTATCTTTGGCGATCACCAAGATGTGATGGCATGCCGTCAGACAGGCTTCGCTATGTTCTGCTCAGGCTCTGTACAGGAGGTTATGGATCTCTCTGCCGTGCCTTACCTTTCCACACTTGAGAGCTCGGTGCCATTCATCAACTTCTTTGACGGCTTCCGTACTTCTCATGAGTACCACAAGATTGAGGAGATGGACATGGAGGATATCCGTCCTCTCGTTAACCCTGAGTGGATTAAGAGATTCCGTGACCGCGCCATGAGCCCAGAGCGTCCTGACACGCGTGGTACCGCAGAGAACCCTGAGACATTCTTCACTCATCGTGAGGCTTGCAACAAGTATTATGAAGCCGTGCCTGAGATCGTGGAGAAGCACCTCGCCGAGGTATCAAAGATCACGGGCAGGGAGTATCACCTCTTCAACTACTATGGTGCTCCTGACGCTGAGAATGTCATCGTGCTCATGGGTTCTGCCACAGAGCCAGCTCGTGAGGCTATCGACTACCTCACAAAGCAGGGCAAGAAGGTTGGTATGGTTGCCGTGCACCTCTATCGCCCATTCAGCGTAGAGGCCATCCGCAAGGCTATTCCTGACACCGTGAAGCGCATCGCCGTGCTCGACCGCACAAAGGAGCCTGGAGCTGAGGGAGAACCTCTCTACCTCGACGTGAAGAGCGCCCTCTATGACGATCCACGCAAGCCTTTGATCGTTGGCGGCCGTTACGGTCTTGGATCAAGCGACACCACACCTGCAAAGATCGTGTCTGTGTTCAACAACCTGGAGCTTCCTACTCCTAAGAACCATTTCACTGTTGGCATCGTTGATGACGTTACGTTTACCAGCCTGCCAGAGGTTCCCGAGATTCCAATGGGCGGCGACAGCTTGTTCGAGGCTAAGTTCTATGGCTTGGGCTCAGATGGTACAGTCGGTGCCAACAAGAACTCTGTGCAGATTATCGGTAACAACACCAATAAGTATTGCCAGGCTTACTTCTCTTACGACTCTAAGAAGTCGGGTGGTTTCACATGCTCTCACCTTCGTTTCGGCGACGAGCCTATCCACTCAGCTTATCAGGTTAACACGCCTAACTTCGTGGCTTGCCACGTTCAGGCTTACCTGAACATGTATGACGTGACACGTGGCCTTCGCGATGGCGGTACATTCCTTCTCAATACCATCTTTGATGGCGATGAGCTGTTGAACTTCATTCCTAACAAGGTTAAGCGCTACTTCGCTAAGCACAACATCAAGGTTTATTACATCAACGCCACAAAGATTGGCCAGGAGATTGGCTTGGGCAACCGCACCAACACTATCCTGCAGTCCGCGTTCTTCCGTATCACGGAGGTTATTCCAATCGATCTCGCCGTCGAGCAGATGAAGGCATTCATCGTTAAGTCTTATGGCAAGAAGGGACAGGATGTCGTTGACAAGAACTATGCCGCCGTTGACCGTGGTGGCGAGTACAAGGAACTTGCCGTTGACCCGGCATGGGTTTCACTGCCAGACGATGCCAAGGTTGAGGATGACGCTCCCGCATTTGTAAAGGAGATTGTCCGCCCAATGAACGCTCAGGCTGGTGACCTGTTGAAGGTTTCCGACTTCGTGAAGTTCGGCACCACTGATGGCACATGGCAGTGTGGCACTGCTGCTTACGATAAGCGTGGTGTTGAGGCTTTCGTTCCGGAATGGAACCCAGAGAACTGTATACAGTGTAACAAGTGTGCGTTCTGCTGTCCTCACTCTTGCATCCGTCCGTTCGTCTTGGACGAGAAGGAAGCTGCCGACTTCAACGACGCCACAATCAACATGCTTGCTCCAAAGCAGCTCAAGGGCATGCAATTCCGTATCCAGACTTCCGTGCTCGACTGTCTTGGTTGCGGCAACTGCGTCGATGTATGTCCAGGCAAGAAGGGTGAGAAGGCTCTGAAGATGGTTCCTTTCAATGTCGATGATGAGAACATGAAGAAGGAAGTTGCCAATTGGGAGTATCTCGTTAAGAACGTCAAGTCAAAGCAGTCTTTGGTAGACATCAAGCAGAGTCCTAAGAACTCTCAGTTTGCCCAGCCTCTCTTCGAGTTCTCTGGCGCATGCTCTGGTTGCGGTGAGACTCCTTATGTCAAGCTCATCTCTCAACTCTTCGGTGACCGTGAGATGATCGCCAACGCTACAGGTTGCTCTTCAATCTATTCCGCTTCCGTGCCTTCTACTCCTTACTGCACCAATGACAAGGGTCAGGGTCCTGCATTCAACAACTCACTGTTTGAGGACTTCTGCGAGTTCGGTCTTGGTATGACGCTTGCCAACAAGAAGATGAAGAAGCGCATCACTCTCCTGCTCCAGCAAAAGATGGAGAACGAGCATACGGCCGATGACTTCAAGCAGGCTGCACAGCAATGGATTGATAACCAGAACGACGCTGAAGGCTCTAAGGCTGCGGCCGCAGTGCTGAAGCCTCTTATCGAGCGTGACGCTGCCGCAGGTTGCGAGTGCGCTAAGGAGCTGAAGACTCTCGACCATTACCTCGTAAAGCGCAGTCAGTGGATTATCGGTGGCGATGGTGCTTCTTACGACATCGGCTACGGTGGTCTTGATCACGTGTTGTCTACTGGTGAGGACGTGAATATCCTCGTTCTCGACACTGAGGTTTACTCAAACACTGGTGGCCAGTCATCAAAGTCTACACCTCTCGGTGCTATCGCTCAGTTCGCTGCAAGCGGCAAGAGAGTCACCAAGAAGGACCTTGGCTTGATGGAGACAACTTATGGTTACATCTATGTGGCCCAGGTTGCAATGGGAGCAGACAATGCTCAGACATTGAAGGCCATTCGTGAGGCTGAGGCTTATCCAGGCCCATCACTTGTCATAGCTTATGCTCCATGTATCAACCACGGTATCAAGGGCTCAAAGGCCGACAAACGTAACATGGGTCGCTCGCAGCATGAGGAGGCTCTTGCCGTTGAATGTGGTTACTGGCACCTCTGGCGTTTCAACCCTGAACTCGCCAAGGAAGGCAAGAACCCATTCACTCTCGATTCAAAGGCTCCGCAGTGGGATAAGTTCCAGGATTACCTCATGGGTGAGGTCCGCTTCTCTTCATTGAAGAAGGCCGTGCCAGACAAGGCAGACGATCTCTTCCAAGAGACTGAGAAGAGCGCTAAGCGTCGTTATCAGTCATACGTTCGCAAGGCAGCTGAGGATTGGAGCGAAAGCATCTAATAGATTTATACAAGAGGTTAGTGAAAGCATTTTCCTGACCTTTTAAAACATCAAAGCAGATTGCATAACCTTATACAGGCTTGCAATCTGCTTTTATTATTTTATATTGCCGTGTGCTATTCTTTATAGTAAAATTCTGCCCAAATATTCAGAATAGCTTAACATGAGCGATTTATGAGTGTTTTACCTCAATAGAGGTAATAATTTAGCATCCTCAAAGAGGGAGTCAAACAGCTTCTGTGAAATATAGCCTTTGTCAGCGAACAGCTTGCCATACAGTCGTTTAGCAAGAACCTTGAACACATTCGGGTCCTTGTCGCTGACATTTGCACCAGTAAGTACAAACGCTATTATCTCGCCTCTGTCATTGCACGCAAGGTGGAGCTTAAAGCCATGACACCAACCCATAGTTCCTTTTCCGTCAGTGGCAATTCCCTTGAAT
>JAQYEW010000026.1 GCA_028723455.1 Prevotellaceae bacterium
GTTGTGGTTTAGTTGAAAACGGTGTTGGGCAACTCGATGTTCACCACCTGCTCCGTGAGCTGGTCATTGATGGTTACGTTGATGCCGAACTTACCGCCCTCGATGCTGTTGGACTCGGGCTTGATGGTGATCTTCAGCCAGGTCTGGGGATTCACGTTGCGCGTGATGGTCTTGCTCTTCTCGGCAATCACACGGCCTTCCTTGTCCTTGACGCTGAAGCCCAAGGTTACCGGCTCGTTCTGGTCGGCCTTGATGAAAAGCTCCTTGTCCACGGTTTCCTCGTTCATGATCCAGGCCGTGGACATGTGCTTGGTCTTCACCGTAACGTCGGTGCCGCCGTAGTTGGCGGCATACAAGCCGTCGGCGCTGTCCTGATAGTTGACAGTAACCTTCGCAGCCTTGGGCTTGCACTGGAACGAAAGGGTCTTTGTCGTGCCACTCTGCACACTGAAGGTTTCCTCGCCCTCGCAAAGCACATTGACATAGCTGGCGGCAGACTCCGTGCCGTAGCTGGCACGCAGGGTGTACTGCACGCCCGGCTCCACCTCGTAAGCCAGATTCCAGTCCTTGTATAGGGCACTGGCCACCTGCTGGGTGCCGCGATAGAGCGTAACGGTGTAATTGTTGATGTCGGCATAAGCCGCCTCGTCAATGGCGCGCGTCGTGCTGAACTCTGTGTCGGTTGTGAGGGCCAGCTTCATCGTGGCCTTGCCCCCAACCTCGTTTTCGTTCCCCGAACAAGAGGCCAAAAGCAGGCCCGAGAGCAGAACGAAGGGTAAGAACTTTTTGTTCATGATTTATGGAATTAAATAATATTTTCAAAAGACTTTTCTTTCAGCGTACAAAATTATCAAGAAGATTCATAGAGAGCGGGGCATTTTGGTAAGAAAATCGGATTTTTCGGTAAAAAACGATGCCTGAACATCTCCCCTACCCCACAAAATCCCCGATTTCATCGTAAAAAGCAAATTATTCAATCAAACGGACATGGGCTTGGGGAAAAAGAAATGCTATTTCCCCAAGCCCATGTCCGTTTGATTGAATGCCTCGCCTGTGCTACAGACTCACGCTTACGCCGCCGTACCATGTCGCGCCATAGACAGGAGCATACATGAAGGCCGCATCGTCCAGGTGTTTCTCGTCCTGGATGTAGCTGAAGATGTTCTTGCCGCCGGCATAGAGAGTGAAATGGCGGAACTTCTTGGCCACACGCAGGTTCCAGGTGGTGAAGGTATCGGTTTTCTTGATCTTTGAGTTCTGGGCGATCTCCAGGTCGGTATTGCCGTCAAAGGTATAGTCGATATACATCCTGCCCTGCAAAGAACCCGTCAGCGAGAAGGACCAGGTGCCGGGCGTGTATTCCGCAACGAAATCGCCGGTCATCGCGGGGAAGCGGGACACGTTCCTGCTGTCCTTGGCATACTGCTCGTAACGCTTCACGACATCGGCGGACTCCCCCTTCATCAGCTCCAGCCTGTCCAGCCAATCGGCGCGACGGTGGTCGTACTTGCCTTGGTTGAAGGTCCAGTTCACACCCAGCTTCACGTTGCGCGCGGGATTGTACTTGACGCTCAGCTCCACGCCCTGGACGTAGGCGTCGTCGATGTTCTGCCACTGATAGGTGTAGCCCAGGCGGCGCACATCCTCGCCGGCATCCGAAAACTCGATCTTGTTCTTCAGATTCGTGCGGAAGAGGTTGGCGCTCAACTGGTAGTTCTTGCCGTAATAGTCGGCCGAGAGGTTGAAACTCATGGACTTCTCCGCTTTCAGGTCTGAGGATTTCCATACGCGGGGCGAACCGGAGCACAGGTGCAGATCCTCGCTGAAACCGTAAGGGGCGCGGAAGCCCGTACCGAAATTGGCGCGCAGGATGAGGGAGGGAGACACTTCGTACTTCAGCGCCAGACGGGGGCTGACGCTCGTCTCGTTGAAATCCGTCTTGGGGAATGCGCTGTCAAAGACGGTCTTGTCCGACGCATATTCCTCGCCGGAATTGTGCGTGTCCAGACGGACGCCGGGAACCACGGACAGGTTGGGAAGGATATTCCACTCGTCCTGAACGAAGAAACCGAACTCCGTCGCGTGTTTCTTGCCCAGAGAGGTATAGCTTTCGCCGAAATAGGCGGACTTGTCGTCCTTAATGCAGTACAGTCCCGTCTCGCGCAATTTCGAGAAATAAGCCTGCGCGCCTATCAGCAGGTTGTGATGACCCAGCTGGCTGCCGAAGGTGAGCGAGGTGGTGAACGTGTTCTCGCGCGCCAGGTAAGGACGCATCGCCTGCACGTCGGGGGCCGCGCCTCCGTGAGTCTTCATGTAGTCGCCCAGGAAGGTGTCGTTCGTGGCCCTGCGCTTGTGATGTACGTAGGCGGCGGAATAGTTCAGTTCCGAACGCAGCCCGATGGGCAGGGTATAAGCCAGTTCGGAGGTCAAGCGGTTGGTGTTGATGTTCTCCGTACCCTCGGTAAAGGGGTTCAGATAGACATCGTCCTTCAGCGTGCCGCCCAGACGGTCCTCCTGCATGGCCTTGCCGCGGATCACCAACTTGTCCCTCTTGGCAAAGGGACTATAGAAATAGGTGCCAAAACCAAAGTTATTCAGCTTGCTCTCCACACGGTCCGATACGCCGTCCTTCTTATTCACCTCCTTGCGCGTCAAGCCCTCTTGCGTGGCATCCACGGCATCCGCCTCCACACGCTGCGCAAACGCCGAGAAGCCCACACGGCCCACACGCATGGAGCCAGAGGCGTTGTAGCTCCTGTGTCCCCAGTTGCCGAACTGCACGTCGCCCTTGACGGAAGGCTCAAAGGTTGGCTCCTTGGAAATCAGGTTGATGGCACCCGCAACGGCACTGCTGCCGTACAGGGCCGAGCCAGCACCCTTCACAATCTCGATACGGTCCAGGTCCGTCGTGCCCATCTGCTGCAAACCATAGACGCCCGCCAAACCGGAATAAATGGGTTCGCCGTCAATCAGCACCTGCGTATGCTCCGCACCCAAGCCCTGCATGCGCACCATGGAGAAATTGCAGAACTGGCACTGCTGCTCCACACGCACGCCGGAAACGCCCTCCAACGCCTCGTACACGTTCTGCGCGTTCTTGCTCTTGAAGGCTTCGGAGGTGATGACCTCCGTGCGAACCGGCACGTTCTTGACGTAATGCTGCGTGCGCGTGCCGGTAACCACTATCTGCTCCATGTTCAGGATGTCATCCGCCAACAGGAAATATACATCGGCGGCTTTTCCACGCTCCATGCGCACCTCAATGCGCTGCTCCTGATAACCCTCAAGCGAAGCCGTAACAATCTGCTTCCCCAAGGGAAGGTGAGCCAACTTGAAATGACCGCTGGCATCGGCCGTAGTCTGTAAGTGCGTTCCCTTTACTCTGATAACGGCGTAGGGAAGGTGTTCCCCCGTCGTCTTACTCTTCACGTCGCCGAAGAGCATCGCATCCGTCTGCTGCGCCAAGACAGGCGAACAGAACAAACAAGCCATCAAGAAAATTAAAAAATTTTTCATTATTTTTGTTTTTTTAGTGTTTTGCGGTGCAAAAGTAGGTGAAAACAACGACTCTTACAATACTTAATAATAGGTAAAATAAGCTGCGTATCTTTGTAAATCCATGTAAAAACAAAGCAGAAAACCCGATCATGCCCGACCCGAAAAAATCCGGCTGAAGCGCTACACAGGATGGAATACCCGGCGTACTGCGCAAACACACAGTGTATTCAGGACTGTTCTTCTACCGCAAGAGTGATGTGCTGATACAGCTCACCAAGGCGTTCTGCGAACGTTTCCTACCCAAATACCATGACCGCCGCACGCCTCGACCAGCGCGGCACGCAAAAAAAACCAGCCACCAGCCCCAGAAAACACCCTACAGATTCCACTCTCCCCCAAGCCAAAAAAAATTAAGCCCAGAAATCGGGGCTTAATTTCCGCCTAAAAGGCTGAATATCTTTCAGAAAAGGACATTTTTAATCAAGGCGAAAAAACGGCTGAAAAATCAAAATAGGCCAAATATCAGCCATATCCCGTATTTTTCATATATCCATATATACAAAGTATCCCACATATTCCGTATTTTCAGAATAGCCTGACTATCCGAAATATCGGGCAATCACCTCCGCCACACCGTCGTGGTTATTGTCCATGGGGCATACCCAATCCGCAGCCTCCTTCACATGGTCGGGCGCATTCTGCATTGCCACGCCTGCACCGGCCAAACGTAACATGCTGATGTCATTACCGCCATCGCCCACGCTAACCATCTCGGCGGCATCCAGACCCAAATGCTGAAGCAAACGCTTCAGACTCTCCGCCTTGTCAATGCCCTGAGGCACCATCTCCAAGAAGAAGGGCGCAGAACGATATACCCACACCCCATAGGGAGCCAAAAGCACGGACAGTTCACGCTCGGAAGTTGCCAAGTCCTCAGGATCGCCCGTCGCCAACAACTTGACCGTATCAGCCGGAAGTTCGCCCAACAAGCGCTCCCCCACCCCACGCACCGCCATGCGATTGATACGGCTCTCCTCAAGCACATAACAATCATCGGCATCCGTAGCCAGGATTTCAGCGTCGCGATAACTCAACACGGCATGCCCGCGCTCCCTCGCCATACGAAAGGCCGCGTCAAGGGCTGCGTCCGTCATCGTCTGGGCAAAGAGAATTTTCTTATGCTTGCAATCGATGACCTCGCCACCATTATAAGAAAGGATGTAACCACCATAATCGGACAAACGGAGCTGCTCCGCCAATGGTACAATGCCGTAGGTGGGCCGTCCGCTGGCCAAGACCACCACCACGCCGCGACGCTGCGCCTCCATCAACGCTTCCATCGTACGGGGCGTTATCTCCTTCGCGTCGTTCGTCAATGTGCCGTCCAAATCAAGCACCAAAATCTTCATTTTCAACGGGTATTGCTCCGTAGTAGTCAGGTTTTTGCCTGATTCGTTCCTGTTGAACATCGCGGCCTCGCGCCACTTGAGAAGTATATCGGATTTCTCGTCTATATTATATATACGGTCTTTCTGAGGTATTTTTGATATATCGTATTTTTTCATTGTCAGTGCATCCGTTAGTCCAAAATATTATACTGTAATTTAGCTTGCTTGCCAAAGGTAGTGAGTAAGGGACGCCAAAGGTTGATTCCCTGCTGCTCCCATTGTTCCGCAACGAAACGGCTGGGAACGTTCACGAAAACATAAACGGCACCCTCGCTCTCCTCGATACGGTTCAGTGAACAGGGGGCGAAGAAGACATCATGGAAATGCGAACCGCAACTCTCAAGCACCGCCTCGGAAAAAAGCGCAAAACGCGCCAGCTGGGCCGGGGTAGGGCCTTTTGTTGAGGAAGAAGTAACTTTCTCCTCAACAGCCTCCGCCTGCAAATGTCCCTCGGCGGGGTAGAGCATAAAGCGGACGCAGTCGGGGTTGCCACGCTTGCGACCGTTGTGGTACACGGCATCATAATCAAAATAAAACTCCACCTTGCCCTGATCCGCCAGTTTTTTCATCTCGCGCTTCGCGGGATCCAGCACGTCGCGATGGAAAACCGCCCACGTGCCACACTTGTCGGAAACAACTTTCGTTCGGTCGCGATTATAGGTGAGCACACCCAAGAACTCTTTCAAAGCCAAATAATTAAGCGTGCACATCTGCTGACGCTTCCACGCCGCCAGATAGATATAGAGGCGGGGAGTGCGCGGGCTGCGACACAAGCGGACGATACCCTCCAAATGCTCGACGTACGCGCCGCTGGTATTGAATATCTGCTCCGCGACACTGGCGTTCATATCTATACGGATATTGCCTACACGGCGTTGCTGGCCCGTGGTGGTCGTGTAGGTAGGCACGTCGACGTCCGTGAAAATGACGCTGGTGCGCGTACGCTTCTCACCGCTGTCATCAACATAGGTATAGGTGGTGTCCAACTTCGTAAGTGCCTTGCAACTTTCATGCACACTGGCGTATTCCTTGGTCTTCACGCCCAGGGAACTGAGAGGGACCTCGAAAGTTATCTTGCCGTGCGACAGCTCCTCCGGGGTAAAGAGAGGACCCATCGTGCCGTTCCTGAATTTAGAATTGATGCGCGACTGCATCGTTGTGGCTATGGCCACGAGCACATTGGTCTGAATGAGACTGAAGTCGCCACGTATCTGAGAGTAGACCAGCGGATTCTTTATATAATCGCTGTCCGGCAACTGACGGATAAGTTCGTTCTTCGGGTTCACAAGATCCACCTTGCTCTTCTTTTTTGCTTCTGCCATTTGAGCATTCTTATAAAAACTGATACAAAATTACATAAAAGCTTTTTTATAACAAGCATGGAAAAGCCTGTTTTTTTAGCATGCTAATAAACTTTTTTTGAACAACTTACAAAAATATTCCAGATATATGGTATTTACAGAGATACCTTTTTCCTCAAAATAAGATGGGGAAGTCCTCAACGAAATGTAACCTTTTCCTCAACAACAAGGTTACTTTCTTCTCAAGTGAAAGGTTACCTTCTCCGCAGAATAAATGTAAGAAAATGACATACAATACGGAACAGGGTCAGATAAATAAAAGAGAACTTCTTATCCCAGAAAAAAACCTCCGAATGAAGCATAAAAGGACAAAAATAACGAGTTAAAAACCCAAAGGTAAACAGAACTAAATGACATCAAAACACAGTGGAAGAAAAAGAATTGAGAAGAAAGTAACCTCTGAATTGCGGAGAAGGTTACCTTATATATATATAGGAAATAGGATACGAATCATGCAGCGTAACAGGACGGAAACGAAAAATAAACATGTAGCAACCAAGATTGAAGCATAAGAAAAAGCAAGAAAAGATATTATACAACTGAATTACAAGAGATTAGAAAAAGTTACCTAATCCTCAAATTGAGGAGATGGTAACTTCTGGTTGAAAAACAAGGGTTTGAACAGAAGTAGACCAGGCAGCCTCGTGATGCTAAATGACAGAAAACAGGGTGGGGTAGGGCTATGATTTATCATGAAAACAGGGCAAAAAAACAACAAAAGGGGATTTTCCGCAACAAGAAGTGGGATTATTCGCAAATAAAGGTGGTGTTATTCGCAGATAGAAGTAACCTTCTCCTCAAATCAAAGTGGGCTTCTACGCAAGAATGTAGCAACAAAAGATTGTATTTTAGATACTTACGGAGAACTAATATATTTAAAATTCCATATTTATATATTCTTGATAAATGCTTTATTCAATATATATAAATGTAGATTATATTATTATATTACTCGTACCGTAAAGGATTGTTTTTAAGCGTTTTACATTGCATCAGTTGCAAGTTATCCCACCTCTCCTTGTGGATAATCCCACCTTCTCTTGCAACTTTACCCACTATGCATTGCGAAGAACCCCCTTTCGAGTTGAGGAGAAAGTAACCTTCCTCTTTTCTCGGTTTTTCATTCTTTTTTTCTTCTTTGTGTTTATGTTCAAGTTCGTTCTATGTACATTCATCCTTCCGTTTTGTTTTCCTCTCATTCTTCCGTTTATTATATTTGCGCGCAGTCTGGTCTCTTTTCTTTCTTCTTTATGTTTGTTTTTTTACATTTTCTTTTTTTCTTTATTGCATTTTATATGTATATATCCAATATATCTACATATGTTTAATATTTGTATATATGATTAATACTTTATATATTGTATTTCCCGTTTTTTCGTATATCTGTTGTTTAATACATATATGAAATATACAAAAGCAGGAGTGGGTTGTTTATTTTGATATTTGTTTCTTCCCATTTGTTCGATTTTTTTGCCGTTTTTTGATGGTGTATATTTGCTATATTCTGTATTTATTATATATAAATATATTTATTATATACAAATAATTCGTATATTTAATATATCGAGATACTTTGTATATTTAATATATTTTATTTTCTTGGTTATTTGGTTGTTTGCTTCGGCGCTTTTGTTGTTATTTGAGAAAAAAGCCTGTTTTTATGTTTCGAAATTGTCTTTGTATTATCTAACCCCCTGTTTTTGCCCTTTCTTTTGCGTTCTGACGGACTTTTTGCTTGCTTGCGGGTGTTGTTACGTCTCCTTCCTTTTGCCATGCTTAGCGTTCAGGTTTTGTTGCTTGTGATTTTCTGCTTGCCTTGTTGCGTCTTCTATAAGTATATACTATATATAAATATATTTACATATTATATATATGTTGTAATTATGAAATATATGAATATTCTAAATATTTAGTATATGTAGTATATAAGGAATATTTTATGTTTGTTTCTTTGGTATCATTTTGCCCGTTGAATAGATTGCCTCTGTTTCTTCTGTATATTGCATATATTTCGTATATTCTTATTAGGTATGTTTGTTGGATATATTGTATATGTTTTGTGTAATATTTATATATATGGAATATTTGTATATGTTGTCTTTTTCGTCTGCTGGATATATCCCATATATATGTAAATATGAGTTATGTGTTACACCTTATATATATATATAATATGTTTCTTTACTGTCTTGAATGATTGGGAAGCATGTTCGTCGTTATTGAAAGAACCTAAAGTGCGCTAAACGGACAGTAAGGTTTTGTGCCGTTATACCTTTGCACTTGTTAAGCTTAACGAGAGAATCAAAAAGAACAAAACAACCAATTTAAAACAGAAAAGATTATGGCTATTCATTACAGTTTGACCGCGAGAGAAAATCGTCTTATGAAGTCGGGTGCGAAGTTGGCTTATGCCCGTGCCCAAAGTGCAGGTACCGTTTCGCTGCGTGCCTTCAGCAACCACATTGCCGAGCATGGGAGCGTGTTTGACCGCAGCGTCGTGGAGGGTGTGCTTACGAAGGCCGTGCAGTGCATGCGCGAGCAGCTCTTGCAGGGGCGCATCGTAGAGTTGGGCGACCTGGGCCGCTTCCGCATCGGTTTGTCCAGCGAGGGCGTGGAGGACGTAACCAATTTCACGGCGAACAACATCAAGGGCGTGCATGTGGTTTGGTTGCCGGGTGCGGAGTTCCGCAATCTGAAGCAGGACGCCACGTTCACCTATGTAACCAGCCTCAAGAAGCAGGCACAGGACAAGAAGGCGGAGAAGGAGAAGCTGAACACCAGTTTGGGTGTTGTTCCTGCCGTGCCTGAGAACACGGGCGGCAGCGGTGGCACGGGTGTCGTAGGCGAGGGCGCTGACGGCGAGTAAACCATTTTGTGGAGGCGGTAAGCGAAAGGGTGCTTGCCGCCTTCCGCAAGCCACTCGTCTCTCCGTGCTGATTCGGCGCGAGCTAACTTGCGATTGAGAAGCAGTTTAATGAACAAGTAAAAGTAAAAATAATCTAACGATGAAAAAGGAAAACATGAAAGCCTGGTGGCAATTTGTCCTTCAGGTGTTGTCCGCCCTTTTGGCGGCTTTGGGAGCTAACACGATGTTGTTGATGATGATCTATCTGGGCGTATGGTAACGGTGCGTATGATGCCACGCGGTTTGCGCAACCGCAATCCGCTGAATATTCGTCATGGGCAGAGCCGCTGGCAGGGGATGCGCGCCCGGCAGACCGACCGTGAGTTTGTGCAGTTCATCTCGCCCGCTTACGGTTACCGTGCCGCCTTCCTGCTGCTGCGCACCTATATCGACCGGCACAAGTGCGGCACGCTGGAGCAGGTGATACATCGCTGGGCACCCCCACAGGAGAATCTGACCTGTGTCTATATCAGCAGGGTCGTCGGCATTACGGGCATGACGGCCGACACACGTCTGAAGTCCGACGACGCCAATCAGATGATTCCCCTGGTGATGGCGATGAGCCGTGTGGAGAATGGCGTTCCCGCCGTGATGGGCGAGGTAATCGCCGGCTGGACTTTGGCGCAGAAGTAGTTTTTGCTATACCGTATATATGGGATATTCGTATATAAAACATATTCCATAAATTTGGGTTATATTTGAAAAAGGATTATCTTTGCACGTACATTATCAGTAAAGGGCTTAAATTTGCGATGGATATGGCAAAAATCATAGCTATAATAAACGACAAGGGTGGCGTGTCAAAGACAACGACAACGATGAACCTGGGCACGGCCTTGTGGCTTTTGGGCTACAAGGTCTTGCTGGTAGACAGCGACAAGCAGTGCAACCTGACGGTAACGATGGACAAGACCAGTTATGCGCCGGACGTAACGACGCTTTACGATTGGATGCTGGACGAGAAGTTGGCGCCTCCGGTCTATGAGCGTTATCCGGGGTTGGACTATATCCCTTCTGCGGTGCGTATCGACGAGCTGAACACCTGGCTGGCGGACAAGGTGGCGCGTGAGAATTATCTCTCGAAGCGTCTGGAGCTGGTGCGCCATGCCTACGATTACGTGCTAATTGACTGTGCGCCGGGCTGTACGAGCATCATCAACAAGAACGCCATTGCCGCCAGCGACGGGGTGATTATTCCCGTGAGGGCGGACCTGTACAGTGTTCAGGGCAAGGATGCCGTGATCAACATCATCCAGGCGATCAACGAGGGTATGGGCAAGCACATCGAGATGATGGGCTATCTGCTGACGCAGTTCGAGAAGACACGCATGGGCATGGAGGTGCGCGATTTCTTCCAGGGACAGGCGGCTCCCGTCTTTCCCGTGCCTATCCGCAAGTGTGCCAAATGCAACGAGGCCCCGAAGGACCAGATGAGCCTTTACGAATTTGCCGCCGACAGCACCGCCGCCGACGATTATATGCGACTGGCGGAGTACCTGACGAACCACATGCCGCGTCGCAAGACGTGGGTGCCCCGCGAATGGGGCCAGCGTTCGGCCAGCGCACACGAGGAGTTTCTCAAGAACCAAAGCATGTCCTAACCTATAACATACGAAGATGCCAAGACCCAGTAATACGATCAGTTCGCTCTCTCAGGAGATGGGCGAGCGTACCCGCGAGATATATCAGATGTCCGGCCAGCAGTTCCCGCCCATTGTGCAGCCGCAGGAACCCGCGCAGCCGCAGCGCCGGCGTGCCAAGCCCCAGAGCATCATTCCCCGCGAGGGAGGCAAGCTCCTGTTTCTGGAGGAGCGGCATAACGAGGCCATCGAGCAGATTCACTGGACCAGCAAGGTGGACCGTCAGGATGTGATCCGCGCCGCCGTGGACGAGTTTTTGGCGCGCCATTTCAATGGCGACCGCCTGAGCGAGGAGGGCGAGCGCCTGATCAAAGAATACTATCGCCGCACGCATATCTAAGGGGGCGTAGGCGGATAAAGGAAAAG
Source organism: Prevotellaceae bacterium (assembly GCA_028723455.1). GTDB lineage: Bacteria > Bacteroidota > Bacteroidia > Bacteroidales > Bacteroidaceae > Physcousia. The sequence continues at coordinate 11,219 of JAQYEW010000026.1, forward strand.
CGCGAAGGCAGTCATCCATGTTTCTTGGATGACTGCCTTCGCGCTTTGTTTCCAGGGAGGCTTATCCCTTGCGTTGCGAGGGGCGCGCCGCTCTTTTCCGGCGGATGTCAGCCTTCATTTTGGCTGCCCCGCTGCCGTGCGAGCCCGTAATGTATTGTTTCTTTTTGGCTTTGGTTTTCACCTTCGCCCCGTTGTCCTTGCGTGGTTTGCTTTTGCTACCCCCGCGAAAGGTGATACCGCCCTGGATGACGGCATCAATATCATCTCCTCCGAAATTGCTCATTGAGTGGTTCTTTATTAGTGATGGAACAGGCGCACGCCTGTGAATGCCATGGCGATGCCATATTTGTCGCAGGTGTCGATGACGTGGTCGTCGCGCACGCTGCCGCCGGCCTGCGCCACGTATTGCACACCGCTCTTATGGGCGCGCTCGATATTGTCGCCGAAGGGGAAGAAGGCGTCGCTGGCCAGGCTTACGTCCGTGTTCTGCTTGAGCCAGTCCTGTATCTCCGCTTGTGTGAGGGCTTCGGGACGTTCCGTGAAGAATTTCTGCCATTCGCCATCGCGCAGCACGTCGTCGTGCTCGGGACCGATGAATATGTCGATGGTGTTGTCGCGGTCGGCGCGCCGTATGCCGGGTATGAAGGGCAGCGCCATCACTTTGGGATGTTGTCTGAGCCACCAGATGTCCGCTTTCTGTCCTGCCAGACGTGTGCAGTGGATACGGCTCTGCTGTCCTGCGCCGATGCCTATGGCCTGGCCGTCCTTGGCGTAGCATACGCTGTTGCTCTGGGTGTATTTAAGCGTGATGAGGGCAATCATGAGGTCGCGGCGCGCCTCGGGCGTAAAGGTTTTGTTTTGGGTAGGAATGTTCTCAAAGAGTGTGGGGTCGCTGAGGTCCACCTCGTTGCGTCCTTGCTCGAAGGTGATGCCGAAGACCTGTTTGCGCTCGAGTGGCGCGGGACGGTAGGCAGGGTCGATCTGCAGGACGTTGTACGTTCCCTTGCGTTTGTTCTTGAGCACCTCCAACGCCTCGGGGGTGTAGTCGGGTGCGATGACGCCGTCGCTCACTTCGCGGTTAATGAGGCGTGCCGTGCTCTCGTCGCAGGTGTCGCTCAGGGCGATGAAATCGCCGTAGGAGCTCATGCGGTCTGCGCCGCGTGCCCGGGCATAGGCCGTAGCGATGGGCGTGAGGGGCAGGGGAGCGTCGTCCACGAAATAGATCTTGCTCAGCGTATCGCTCAGCGGCAGCCCCACTGCGGCGCCGGCGGGACTGACGTGCTTGAAGCTGGCAGCGGCAGGCAGGCCCGTGGCCGTGCGTAGTTCGCTCACCAGTTGCCAGGCGTTCAGGGCATCCAGGAAATTGATATATCCCGGGCGGCCGTTGAGGACGGTGATGGGTAACTCGCCTTCTTCCATGTAGATGCGAGAAGGCTTCTGATTCGGGTTGCACCCGTACTTGAGGGCAAGTTCGTTCATAGTAAAAAAAGTACCTTAACGTTCTTGCCCCCAAAGGTAGGAAAAAAAAACATTTTGGCCAAGCGAACGGGGCAACATCACAGCCAAGCCACCCAGGCGCATAAGGCCAGCAAGGGAGGCAAGGCCTGAACGAGCGCCGCACGCCGCTTGTCGGGGGCTGTGAGGAAGAGGTAGTTGCCCGCAATAAGCATCACGCACAGGCCAAAGGTGGTCATGCCCAGTCCCAGTCCCAAGAGAAAGCCGGCGGGGGAGCCGCCCTCCGTGGGTGTTGCCAGTAGCATCAGGCACAACCCCACGAGCGTGAGCGTGCCAATGGCTCCGTTATAGACACCAAGGTTGTTGAACGGGGCGCGCAGCAGGTCGTGGTGTTCAGGTTTTGTCTTGAACGTCTTCCGGAATTTCGGGCTGCCGAAGAGGGGCAGTTCGAGGCAGCAAATGTACAGATGAATGGCAGCGGCGATGAAAGTGAACACCGCCGCTGCCAAAAAGAAAAAGGTTTCCATACTTATTTGTCCATGGCCACGGCACTTTCCAGAGCCAGACGCATCATGGTGCGGAAGCTCTCCTGGCGCTCTTCGGCCGTGAGGTTCTCCTCGCTGACAAAGCTGTCAGAGATGGTGAGCAGGGTGGCAGCCCGCTTGCCCAGCGTGTTGGCCACGTGGAAGAGTCCGAAGCTCTCCATCTCCACACATTCCGAACCCGTGCGCTCTGCCAGTTCACGGAAGGTGCCCTGGCTTTCGTCGGTATAGAATACGTCGGCGGAGTGGATGCGTCCCAGTTTGCAGGGGATGTTCTCTTGCTCTGCAACGCGCAGGATGGTGTCGTTAAGTTCTTTGGTGGGGTAGGTGAGGCTGTCCTGATAGCCGTTGAGCACACGTGCGAAGCTGCTCTCGCTGTATGCGCTGTCAGCCAGCACTACGTCCATGACCTTGAGTCGGTCGGTATAGCTGCCTGCGCTGCCGATACGGATGATGTTCTCCACGCCGTACTCGGTGTAGAGTTCGTGGCAGTAGATACACATGCTGGGGATGCCCATGCCACTGGCCTGCACGCTGATGCGGTGCCCTTTGTAAGTGCCGGTAAAGCCCCAGCAGTTGCGTACGGTGTTCACCTGTACGACATCTTCCAGAAAGTTGTCAGCCACAAACTTGGCGCGGAGGGGGTCTCCGGGCATCAGAACCGTTTTTGCGAACGCGCCTTCGGGTGCGTTGTTATGGGGTGTTGCCATAAGTGATATTGATTTAATAGTTGTCTAAACTTTGCAAAGATAAGGTAAAGCGAAGAGAAAACAAAACGATGATGAAAACTATTTCGCAAAAGGAGGCGGATATGGCATTTTTTTTCGTAACTTTACACTTTAATCCACCATTTATTATATATAAAGGATAAAAAACAAAGACCTATGTTGGATATTCAACCGATGTTCGACTGTTTTGTCAGCCGACAGGCCCACGAGACCATCGCCATGCTGCAATCGCAACAGCTGGTGAACGCCGTTCATCCCATGGACGAAGCGCCTTTTTCGACGTGCGTTTTGCAGGCCGTGGCTCAAAAGGCCGAAGCCCCCTATACCATTATATATACGAAGTCGCTGCCCTTGCAGCTGGGCTATCAGGCCCTGCACCGCATCCTGTGTGTGGCGGAGGACAGCGGTGCTTCGTTGCTCTATGCCGACCACTACATCGCTACGGCGGAGGGCTTGAAGCGCCAGCCCCTCATCGATTACCAGAAGGGAAGCATCCGCGACGATTTCCAAATGGGCAGCCTGTTGGTAATCCGCACCAGTCTGCTAAAGCGGTATTTCGAGCAAGCGCGGCTGCACAGCTATCAGCATGCCGGACTTTACGACCTGCGTCTCTATCTGAGCCTTGAGATGCTGCCTGTGCACATCGGGGAATACCTATATACAGAGGTGGAGACGGATCTGCGTAAGAGCGGCGAGAAGCAGTTCGACTACGTGGATCCCCGCAACCAGTCGCGCCAAAAGGAAATGGAGCGTGCCGCCACGCGCCATCTGCGTGCCATCGGTGCCTATCTGAGTGCCGGGGAGTACAGCCGCGTGAAGTTCGACGCGGCCTGGCAAGGACCGGAAGCCAGCGTCATCATTCCCGTGCGCAACCGTGTGAGCACCATTGCCGATGCCGTGCGCTCTGCCGCAACGCAGCAGACCACCTTCGCCTATAATATTATTGTCATCGACAACCACAGCACGGACGGTACCGGCGAGCTGCTGGACGCTTTGCAAACCGAGCTGGGCGCGTCGCGCCTTGTTATCCTGCGCCCTACGCAAAAGGACCTGGGCATCGGCGGCTGTTGGAATCTGGCGGTTCATGACGGGCGTTGCGGACGCTTCGCCGTGCAGCTGGACAGCGACGACCTGTACAGCGGGCCTGACACGCTGCAGCGCATCGTGGACAAGTTTCACGAGGAAGGTGCCGCCATGGTGATCGGTTCGTACCGCATGTGCAACTTCCAACTGGAAACGCTTCCCCCGGGATTGATAGACCACCGCGAGTGGACGGACAATAACGGTCGCAACAACGCCTTGCGCATCAACGGGCTGGGTGCTCCGCGCGCCTTCTATACGCCCATCCTGCGCCAGCGCCAGATACCCAACACCAGCTATGGCGAGGACTATGCCTTGGGGCTTATGCTCAGTCGTACATACCGCATCTCGCGCATCTACGACGAGCTGTACCTCTGCCGCCGGTGGGAAGGCAACAGCGACGCAGCCCTGGAGGCAGAAGCCGTGAACCGCAACAACCATTACAAGGACTTCCTGCGCAGCATGGAGGTGGAGGCCCGCCAGCGCATGATGAAGCAATGGAGCCACAGCGTCAGCGAAAAGGAGGTGCGTGCTTTCCACCGGCGCGAACTGGCACAATGGCAAGAGGCGGCGGAACGTTACGAACAGCTGGCGCAGGCAGAGCGCAGGGAACTTGCTTTAGGCGATGCCACGCTGGCTGTGCAATGGAATCCCGCGCGCATCGTGAGTACGGGCAGCAAGATAGATAAGGAGAGCATTGCGCAGCGTCCCTGCTTCCTGTGCGAGCATAACCGCCCTGCGCAGCAGCACGACCTGCCTGTGGAAAAGCATTACCAGATCTTGGTGAATCCTTTCCCCATTCTTCCCGGCCACCTGACCATCATTACGCGCAAGCACCAGCCGCAGCAGATTTACAGCCACTTTGCTACCCTGCGCCGTTTGGCGTGGGGCATGGGCGAACATATCATCTTCTATAACGGCGCCGGCAGTGGCGCCTCCTGTCCCGACCATTGCCATTTGCAGGCGGGCGAACGCGGACAGCTGCCCTTGGAACGCGACTGGACGATGTATGAACCACAGATGCAGAAGCTCTATCCCCTGACCTCGCAACAGGAAATGGAAATGGAAGAGCAAATGGGCAGGGAAGGCGAAAAGAACGGGCTGTATCTCCTGAACTCGTGGGTGTGCCCCGTGTTCGTCATCCTTAGCGGACCTACGGAGAACGACGACGTGCTTTGCAAGCGGCTCTATGAAGCCCTGCCTGTCGTGGCGGGCGAACCGGAACCTCGCATGAACGCCATCTGCTGGCGACAGAAACGCACGGCAGGCCGCGAGGATGAACTCGTTACGCTCATTTTCCCCCGCAAGCGCCATCGTCCCGCATGCTATCCCACGCCTATGGTCAGTCCAGGGGCGTTGGACATGGGCGGTTTGTTGATAACGCCTCAGGAACAGGATTTCCGAAGCATGACGGCGGAGCAGGCCGCCAACATCCTGCGCGAGGTAAGCCTGAGTGCGGAAGCATTGCAACCCGTCATCGCGAAGATTCAAGAGAACGTGGAGCCAACGCCCGGACACCTTGCCGCGCCTCTGCCGGAGCCATCGCCCGCTACGCCATCACCCGAGGTGAGCGTGGGCATCTTGAGTGCCGAGCGCGTCAGTTTCCGTCTCAATGGCGTATACCGCTTGAAAGGCGAGAGCATCACGGGCGAACAAGAGGTAACGTTGGACGAGAACGGACTGAATTGGCAAGGCCAGGCCTACAGCGAACTCACGCTGCGTCCCTTGAGTGCCGATAGCACGTTCACCCTGCGCGGCGTAACGATAGGCAAGCAGTTCCATTGGCAACGCCAGGAGGAACAGACCTTTCAAGGCAAGCTGCGCCTGGTAGTGGCGGAGGAAAAGATTGTTGTCATCAACAAGCTGCCCGTCGAGCAATACCTGAAGAGTGTGATAAGCAGCGAGATGAAGGCCACCTGTCCGCCCGAGTTCCTGAAGGCCAGCGCAGTGATCAGCCGTTCGTGGCTGATGGCACAGATGCAGCGACGGCAGCAGGGTACCGAGCATGCCTTCTTCCAGTTCAAGCGCACGGAGGAGGAAAGCATCCGCTGGCACGACCAGGAGGAGCATACCATCTTCGATGTCTGTGCCGACGACCATTGCCAGCGCTACCAAGGCGTTACGCGTGCTACGAGCGAAGCCGTGAGCAAGGCGGTGGAGGACACTGCCGGACGTGTGCTGACGTTCGACGGCGAGGTGTGCGACGCACGTTTCGCGAAATGCTGCGGCGGCGTAACGAACGATTACGAGAATTGTTGGGAGAGCGAGCCGCGTGCCTATCTGACGGCCCTGCGTGATGTGCCCGTGCATGCGCCGGCGCCACGCACCGCCGTGCCCGACCTGAGCGACGAGGCGGCCATGCGCCAGTGGGTGATGACGAGTCCCGAAAGTGCCTGCAACACCACGGATGAAGCCATACTAAGCACCGTGCTGAACGATTACGACCGGGAGACGACGCAGTTCTATCGCTGGACACACACGCTGACGCAGGCGGACCTGCAGCAGCTGTTGGCGGAAAAGATGGACCTGCACCTGGGCGACATCCTTGCTTTGGAACCTGTGGAGCGCGGGCGCAGCGGCCATCTGGTGAAACTGCGCATCCGCGGTTCGGAGCGTTCCTTCGTCATCGGCAAGGAACTGGAGATACGCCGTGTGCTGAGTCCCACGCACCTGCTGAGCAGTGCTTTCGTGGTGGATGCCCAGCATCCCGTTTCCGGCGTTCCGCAGCAATTCGTCCTGCACGGCGCAGGCTGGGGACACGGCGTGGGCATGTGCCAGATAGGTGCTGCCGTCATGGGCAGCAAGGGCTTTACCTATGGCGAGATTCTGCAACACTACTATCAAGGTGCCGAGGTAAGCACGCTGTACTGAAAACTTTTTGAGTACGCCGTGCCTAAAAATATGGAAAGTTTAATTACTTTTGCACAAAATCATCAATAACACCGAGATTCATAGGATGAACGGACAAAACATAGGGGAATCGCGTACAACGCCGTGGGTCATCACGCTGATCGACATCTTGCTGGCGGCTTTGTGCTTGTGGGGATGCGAACAGTACTTTGCAAGCGCCGATCCGCAAAGCATGCTTGGCGAGGGATTTCGTGCCGTTTTGCTTGCCGTGGCGGTGAGCTATGTGCTGTGTGCGCTGTGGCTGCCTCCTGTGCTGGCGCGCTTCGACCATATTCTCCGGCGCGTTTTGGGCAGGACAGTGCTCCTGTCGCTTATGTCCTGCACTTGGATCTTGTTGATACGCGAGGAGCAAGTCTCACGTACCTATCTGTGTGCCTTCGGTACGGTCTTATTCTTCGTCCTCTTGCTCTCTCGTGTTTTGGAAAGTGTCCTTTGGGGACGTGTTTTCGCAAAAGCCGGCCAGCAGGTCTTTGTCTGTCCACACGCAGATAACACATTGCTTGTCAGTATGCTCAAGCGCGATGGCGGGGAGCGGTCGCAGGCGGTCTTCGCTATGGATGCCGGTGCCGTGCCACGTCAGTTGTACCACCCCTATAGCCAGGAGGGCGTGGCGCAATACCTGTCCGAGCACGAAGGCTGTTCCGTGGTCTATTTCCCCCAGGGGGCAATGGACGCGCACGGCAGCGCATTGGCTGTGCTATGTGCACGGCAGGGCGTGCCGTTCAGCATCGTGCCTAATTTCAGTTTTGCGGAGGGATTCCCTGTTTCGCCCCATCGTTCGGGTGAAGCCTGGATATTCCTTGAGCGCCCGTTGCCCTTGGAGGCTTTTGGCAACCGTTTTGTCAAACGCACCTTTGATATCTTTCTGAGTCTGGTGTGCTTGCTTACCTTTTTCCCCATCATCTATTTCTTTGTCTTCCTCTTGATGAAGCTGCAAAGCCCCGGCCCTGTCTTCGTAAGCCAGCGGCGCAGTGGCTTGGACGGCAGAATATTCTCATGCTACGGCTTCCGTACCCGGCATTTTTACGGGGATGCCGAAGCGGCTCCTTTCCCCTTGGGCGAACTGTTGCGCCGTCTGCGTCTCGACGGTCTGCCCCAGCTGTTTTGCGTCCTGAAGGGCGATATGAGTTTCGTAGGCCCTCGCCCTCATGCCTTGGAGCAAAGGGAGCGATACCGTGAAATCTGCGACAGACTTTTGATGCGCCACAGTGCGAAACCAGGCGTGTTTTCGTGGTCGCAGGTGAACGCCTTGAGCGGAGAGGCGGGCGTGAAGCAGGAGATAGCCTACGCCGAGCAATGGACCATCTATCTGGATATCTGTATCCTCCTCAAAGCGTTGTGGGGATGCCTCGGCACAAAAGAATCGAACGAACATAACCAAACCATTGAATAATGACGTTGTTAAGCAAACTCTTTGGAAAGAAAGATAACCAAGGGCAGCAGAACAAGCCCGGAGGCATGGAGGATTTCATGTACCTTATCCGTGTGTATTACCAGGCTACGATGGCTGCCCAGCTGGGAATCTCCAATCTTGCCGCCCTGCCGGACCTGCGTGCCTTCAAGCAAACGCTGAAGGTGGCGACGGTGAACAACCGGCTGGGGATGGGCGAGAAAAAACGTGCCGCATCCATGCTCCAGGAAATGTACGGCCTGAACTATGAGTTTTTCAGGGAGGTGGACCAAAGCATCAAGAAACGCTGCCGCACCATCCAGGACGTGCAGCCCTATTTCCTCATTTTTCAGGACTTCAGCCAGCATCTGATGATGGCAACGGGTCAGCTCATGCAGTGGAAACTGCGTTTGCCCTCGTTCTTCCGAAAGGCGCTGAAGCGGATGACATACAAGGCGGTACACGAGATCCTGACCACAGGCACTTACGGCGACAGTGCCATGCGCCAGAGCGTGGCCGCCGTGCGCAAGGCCGTGCAGCGCCTGGGCTACAGCGAGGACTGGGTGCAGACGTATGCGGCCACCCTCTTGCTGCTGGCAAAGAAAGAGCCTAAGAACGTTGCGGAGTAAGGCCGGGGGAAACTTTTTCCCCATTTTCTTGCAAAGCCAAAAATATAGTATTAAATTTGTACCGAAGAAGAACAGGCATACTTGGAAGATGACCGCCGAGGAACAGTCCCTGCTGAACAACGTACTAACGCGTGTACGCCAGCTTATGCTTCAGGATAAGCGGCTACAGCAGCGCTGCGCCACACTGGAACAGCAGGTGGAGCAGCGTCAGGAGCGTATTGTCCGGCTGGAACAGCAGCTCAAAGAGGCGGGAGAACAATATGCCACACTGAAGATTGCCAAGACGATGGAGCTTACGGAGGCGGACCAACGCGCCGCCCACCGTCGCCTGAACAGTCTGGTGCGACAAGTGGATGAATGTATCGCTCTGCTGCAAGCTAAATAAAAAAGTACACAGACATGAGCGATCAACTGAACATAACACTCAAGATAGGCGCGCGTTCCTTTCCGATGACCATCCGCCGGAGCGATGAGTTCGCATACCGTGAGGCGGAGAAACTCATCAACGAACGCCTGCGCTTTTATGCCGACCGCTATCCTACGCAGACCAACGAGACTTATCTCATGATGACTCTCCTGGACGTGGCGTTGCAGCTGAAGCAGAATGAGGAGAAATTCGACGCTACCCCCTGGACCAACGCGCTCCAAGGATTGCTTGGCGAACTGGAGAACCATCTGGGGGAATAAGCTACACAAGGGAGAACCTAAACCACGACGCACCGATTCGGCAATGTACCTTCTGGGCTGGATGTCTGACACGAGGATGGCATACCAGCGAGTAGAGGGGCACATGACAGCGGGATTGGATGCGTTATTTTTTTTACTTAAACACATATATACTAAATGACATCGATTATTATCGGAGCCGTTGTGGCACTGGCCATTGTTGCCGCAGGTGCGTGGTACCTTTTCCGCGTTACCCTGCCTGCGCAGCGCAAGCGGCTGAAAGCCGAAGCCCAGAAAGAGGCGGAGGTGATCAAACAACAGAAACTGCTGGAGGTGAAGGAGAAATTCCTGAACAAGAAGGCGGAACTGGAGAAGGAAGTACAGCAGCGTAACCACCAGATTCAGCAAGGCGAGAATCGCATCAAGCAGCGCGAGCAGAGTCTGAACCAGCGCCAGGACGAGTTGAACCGCCGCAAACAGGAGGTGGAGACGAAGAGCCAGCGTCTGGAGAGCCAGCAGAACCTGCTGGAGCAGCGCGAGACCGAACTGCAAGAGCGCGAGGAGAGCCTGGCGGAGAAGGAACGCACCCAGTTGGAACAAATCAGCGGACTGAGCGCCGACGAGGCACGCGAGCGCCTGATTGAAAGCCTGAAGGACGAGGCACGCACCCACGCCCAGGCTTATATCAACGACATCATGGACGACGCACGCATGACCGCCACCAAGGAGGCCAAGAAGATCGTCATCCAAAGCATACAGCGCGTAGCCACGGAGGCGGCCATCGAGAACAGCGTTACGGTGTTCCATATCGACAACGACGACGTGAAGGGTCGCGTCATCGGTCGCGAGGGACGCAACATCCGCGCCTTAGAGGCCGCTACGGGTACGGAAATCGTTGTTGACGACACGCCCGAGGCCATCGTTATCAGCGGATTCGACCCCGTTCGCCGTGAGATTTGCCGCCTCTCTTTGCATCAGCTGGTAAGCGACGGCCGCATCCACCCCGCACGTATCGAGGAGGTTGTGGCCAAGGTGAAGAAGCAGGTGGACGAGGAAATCCTGGAGACAGGCAAGCGTACCACCATCGACCTCGGCATCCACGGCCTGCACCCCGAACTGGTGCGCCTGGTGGGCAAGATGAAGTACCGCAGTTCTTACGGCCAGAACCTCTTGCAGCATGCCCGCGAGACAGCCAACCTGGCTGCCGTTATGGCCAGCGAACTGGGCTTGAACGCCAAGAAAGCCAAGCGTGCCGGTCTGTTGCACGATATTGGCAAGGTGCCCGACGAGGAGCCTGAGATGCCCCACGCACTCTATGGCGCCAAGTTGGCCGAAAAATACAAGGAGAAGCCCGATATCTGCAACGCCATCGGCGCCCACCACGACGAGATGGAGATGGAAACACTCATTGCCCCCATCGTGCAGGTGTGTGATGCCATCAGCGGTGCACGTCCCGGAGCGCGTCGCGAGATTGTTGAGGCTTACATCAAGCGCCTGAAGGATCTCGAGAACATCGCCATGAGCTATCCCGGCGTTACGAAGACCTACGCCATCCAGGCCGGTCGTGAGTTGCGCGTCATCGTCGGCAGCGACAAGATTGACGACAAGCAGACGGAAATGCTCTCGAACGACATTGCCACACGTATCCAGAACGAGATGACCTATCCCGGTCAGGTGAAGATAACCGTTATTCGTGAAACCCGCAGCGTAAGCTACGCGAAGTAAAAACCTAAGATTATGACGATTGCAGTAGACTTCGACGGCACAATCGTCGAGAACCGCTATCCCGACATCGGTAGGGAGATACCCTTTGCCGTGCAGACCTTGAAGATGCTCATGCGCGAGGGTCATCAACTCATCCTATGGACGGTGCGCAACGGAAGACTCCTGGACGAAGCCGTGCAATGGTGTACGGAACATGGCTTGGAGTTCTATTCCGTCAACAAAAACTTTGACGAGGAAGAGTTGGACACGGCGCGTTACAGCGTCAAGCTGCGTGCCGACCTCTTCATCGACGACCGCAACGTGGGCGGCATGTTGGATTGGGGAACCATCTATGACCTGGTAAGCACCAGACAGAACATCGTGGAATACCTCCAGCGCCAGCAGTCCGCACCCAAGAAGAAACGCCATTGGTGGCAATTCTGAAGAACAGTGAGCACATTTGCCCCGCCGATTCATTTCGGCGGGGCTTTTTTTTTGCCCGAATTTTTCCTGCCCGGATTTTTTCCTTACCTTAGCGATATGGAAGAATTCAAAGTGCATATTCTGGGATGCGGATCGGCCAATCCCCTGGGACGTCATCTGCCTGCCTCGCAAGTGCTTGGGATGCGTGGCAAGCTCTTTATGGTGGATTGCGGAGAGGGCACGCAGACGCGTCTGGCGCGCCAGGGCTTGCACATGAACCGCCTGGGGCATATTTTCATCTCCCATGTCCACGGCGACCACTGCTTCGGCCTTCCGGGCTTGGTTTCCACGATGGGGCTTTTGGGACGCAGCGCCCAGCTGCACATTCACGGCCCCCGGGAATTGCAGCCTTTTCTGGACGCCACGCTCAGCGTTTTCTGTCAGCAGCTCACCTTCCCCGTGCTCTTTCATGCCGTGGATACCACCGTCCACACCCTTGTCTACGAGGACCGTTCGCTCCAGGTCTATTCCCTGCCGCTGAACCACCGCGTTCCCACCTGTGGCTATCTCTTCCGCGAGCGCGAGGGTCAGCGACACATCAACCGCAGCGTGACGGATGCCTACGACATCCCCCTTTTTGCCCTCAACAGCATCAAGGCCGGCGCGGACTGGACGCTGCCCGACGGCACCCTCGTGCCCAACGAACGCCTCACCACGCCCCCTTCGCCCACGCGTTCCTGGGCTTACGTCAGCGATACGCGTGTCAAGGACGACCTGGCACCTTTGTTGCAGGGGGTCGATTTGCTTTATCACGAGGCCACTTTTCTTCAGGCCGACCTCTTTCGGGCGAAGCAAACTTATCACAGCACTGCCTCCGAGGCAGGGCGCATAGCGCGCATGGCCCATGCCCGCCGCCTTTGCATTGGTCATTTCAGCGCGCGCATCAACACACCTCAGCTTGAACATTTGCTTTTAAGCGAGGCCCAGGCGGAATTCCCCCATACTCTATTGGCCGACGAGGGCTTGACGCTCTCGTTGTAAGCCCCCGAAAAGTTAAGGATTTTAAAATCACGGGAAATGATAAATCATTTATTTATCTTTGCCGAGACAACACATTAAAGGTAAAAAGATGAAACAACTAATTCTGGGCTTGCTGCTCTTGGCCGCAAGCACCGCACAGGCGCAGCAGGCCATTTCCCAACGGGGCGATACCACCGTCATCAACACCACATCGCTCACGCAGAACGTGCGTGGCTACCGCGGCCCTACGCCCCTGAATATTTTTGTTCACAAGAACAAGATTGTCAGGATTGAGGCCTTGCGCAACCGCGAGACACCAAAACATTTCCAGATGGTGCGCCAGCAGCTGCTGGGCGCTTGGGACGGCATGACGGTAAAGAAAGCCCTCAAGGCCGAAGTGGACGGCGTTACGGGCGCCACGCTGTCCAGCAATGCCGTCAAGGCCAACGTGAAGGCCGGCCTGCAGCAGTTGAAAAAGAAATAAGCGTCTATTCCCCCTCGTTGGCGTTCTCGCCCAACAGGGTATTGCACTGCGCCTCGGCGTCAGTGAGTTGTCGGCGGCATTGTTTCAGGAGCTTTTGGGCTTCCTGAAGCAATGCCGCCATTTTGTCTATGCCGGTTTCTCCGCGCTCCATCTGGTCGGCGATCTGCTCCAGGCGCTGCATGGCTTCTTCGTAGTTCATTGTTCTTGGGTGTTATCAATCCGTATGGTTCCGTCCTGCATCTGAATTTCCAGGGCTTTGTTTCTGTCCAGCAATGCCGCTTGCGTAACGATTCCGCCCTCTTGGCGGAGGATGGCATAGCCTCGTTTCAGGGCCAGGGTGGGGTCCAGCGCCTGGATGCGCTGGCCGAGGAGTTCCTGGCGGTGTCGCTCGCGTTCCATGCGATGGCGCGTTGCGAAGCTCAGCCGCATGGCGCAGCGCTCGTGGCGGCTGCGTTCGCGCTGCGTGCGTTGGCTTACGGCCTGTGGCAGCCGTTGTGTGATGAGGCTCAGCCTGCGGTGCTCATGTGCCAGCGCCAGGCGTGCGGCCTGCGGGATACGCTGTTGCAGGTCCAGGACTTTTTGCAGTTCGCCCTCCATGCGGCTCACCAGGAAGGCAGCCACGGCGGTGGGCGTTTTCAGGTGGGTGTGCGCCACATGGTCCAGCACCGTTTCGTCGCGTTCGTGTCCGATGCCCGTGATGACGGGCAAGGGAAACTGTGCCACGTATGCCGCCAGGGGATAGGAGTCGAAATCGCTCAGGTCCGTTTGTGCGCCGCCGCCGCGGATCAGGCATACCGCATCCCATGCCTCGTGTTCTTCCTCAATCTGCGACAGGGCTTGCATCACGCTTTCGGGCACATGGCGCCCTTGCATGACGGCGGGAAACAGCCGGACGTGAAAGTGCAGCCCTGCGGCGTTATGCAGCAGCTGGTTCCGGAAATCGCCCCAGCCTGCTGCAGAGGCTGCGCTTACCACGGCGATGCGCTGCACCAAGGGGGGCAGCGTAAGTTCCCGGTTGTCGTGCAGGATGCCGTCCTGTTCCAGCTGGTTCAGGATTTGCCGGCGTTTCATCTGTTGTCCGCCCAGGGTGAACTCGGGCCGGATGTCCTGGATCTGCAGGCTGAAACCGTATTGCGGATGAAACGTGGGCCTTACCTCCAGCATAAGACTCATGCCGGGGCGCAGGTCCTGTCCGGTCTCGTCCATGAAATACTGGCGCAGCCCTTGCCACTGGTTCGCCCAGCAGGTCAGGCGGGCACGGGCGATGACGGCGTCTGTGCCCGGGTCTTTCTCCACCATTTCGCCGTAGAAATGTCCGTTGCCCATGGTGCGCCCTTCGGCCAGTTCGCCCGCCACCCACGCCACTTCGGGGGCTTGCGTTTCGATGGCCTGCTGCACCATCAGGTTCAGTTCGTAGAGCGTCAGTGCTTCCATGCGACGTGTCAGGCTTGTAGGAAATGTTTCAGTTGGGGCAGCATGCGCTTCGCCTCGCGGATGCCCAGGTCATAAGCTTGTTGCAGCAGGGCGGGGTTGCTCTCCAGGCGGCTGATGCGGATGGGCTGGGAAGGACAGATCACAAGGGTATTGCCCAGCAGTTCCTGCGCCTGCAGGTAGTCCAGCTGGGCGTTGTAGCGTTCGGGGCGATTGCGCAGCAGGCGCGCCACACGGGGATAGCGCGGCAGCAGCAGGTGCCACAGACAGCCCACACGCGAGGCTTTTTTTCGGAAGCCGCGCGGTTGCGTCAGCACCACCACATTGCGCTCGTAGCCCTGTTGTTGGAAATATTGGAGGGGGATGCTGTCCGACAGTCCGCCGTCCAGCAGTTTGCGCCCCTCCAGCTCCACGGGGCGCGACACCACGGGCAGGCTGGACGTGGCGCGTATCCATTCCAGTTCTTCGTAATTGACCTCCCGTACGCGGTGGTAGACGGGCTTGGCCGTCAGCACGTCGGTGCATACGAGGTGGAAGTCCATGGGGTTTCGCTCGAAGGTTTCCGTGTCGAAAACGTCCAGCTGTGTGGGCACGGTATGGTAGGCGAACTCGGGGTGCAAGATGCTTCCCGTGCTCAGCCACGAGTGCAGCCCCATGTAGCGTGCGTCGGCGGCGAAGCGTTGGTTGTAGCGCAGGGCGCGCCCTATCTGGCGGCTCTTGATGTTGCACCCGAAGGTGGCGCCGGCGCTCACGCCCACTATGCCCCCGATGTGCCTGTCCAGTCCCTCGCGCATCATCACGTCCAGCACGCCGCAGGTGAACATGCCACGCATGCCTCCGCCTTCCAGCACCAGCCCGATGTTCCCTTTCCCGTCTCCCATGCCTTGCTTCGTCTTAATAGATGCGCTTGGCAATCTCGCACACGCTGTCCACGGCGCCCACGGTGAAGAAATGCAGGCTGGGTACGCCGCCATGCTTCAGGAGGTCGCGGCATTGCTCCGTAGCCCATTCGATGCCCACCTGGCGCAGCTCCTCGTCCGTGCGGCACTTGCGCGCTTCGGCATAGAATGTCTCGGGCAGGTCGCAGTGGAAGGTCTTGGGCACTACGCTCAGCTGGGACAGTTTGCCCAGGGGCTTGATGCCCGGGATCAGGGGCAGGGTGATGCCCATCTCGCGCGCCTTGTCGCGGAAGCGGTAGAAGGTGTCGTTGTCAAAGAACATCTGCGTTACGGCATACTGCGCCCCCAGGTCCTGCTTCATCTTCAGGTACTCCATGTCAGCCTTCAGGTTGGCCGCCTCCTCGTGTTTCTCGGGATAGCAGGCCACGGCGTAGTGGAATCCCTTGCCGGGTTGCTTGATGGGGCTGCCGTCCCAGAAGAAGCCCTCGTTGAAGCGGTTCACCTGCTCAATCAGTTCGGTGGCGTGGGCGGGACCGTCGCCCGTGGGCTGGAAACGCTGTTCGTCGCGTGCCTTGTCGCCACGCATGATGAGCAGCTCGTCGATGCCCAGGAGCTGGAGGTCGATGAGCTGGTACTCCAGGTCCTCGCGCGTGAAGCCCGAGCACACCAGATGAGGCACCACCTTCACGCCGAAGCGTTGCCGGATGGCCGCACTGACGGCTATCGTTCCGGGGCGGCGGCGCAGGCGTTGGCGCTGCATCAGTCCGCCCTCCACCTCGTGGTACACGTATTCGCTGCGGTGGGTGGTGATATTGATGTACTTGGGTTGGAACTCCGCCAGGCGTTCTATGGAGCGGAACAGCACGTCGGTGCCCGTGCCCTTGAGTGGGGGAAGCACTTCAAAGCTGAAGGGTGTGCGCTGATGGTCGTTGATAAGGTCGATTACCTTCATGTATTCATTTATCCTTTAAAGTTGTTGTCGCGTCGTACGGTTTTTTGGGGTCAACGACAGACGGGGCAAAAATACAAAGAAAAACCGAGATTCCCCATCCCCCTCGCTATATTTTGTGCGTAAGTGCCGAAAACTCAGAAAATGGTTAACCTCAAATCCGCAACTAAGCCCTTCCACGTCCTTCTTGCGTGTACACGTCCTCTCATTACTGATTAGCAGATAAATTGAGGCTGAAACACGCACTTCTGCCCACAACATCCCCTTACCCCACAATGCGACTTGAGACAATACGCAGTATCATATCCATAAGTTGTAGGCATTATCCAAAATCAGTCTTGAATACATCCGCATAGGCATTGTTACAGGTATAGATATTCAGCACATACCGCCTTGATGT
>JAQYEW010000027.1 GCA_028723455.1 Prevotellaceae bacterium
TCGATGTCGGCTCGTCACATCCTGGGGCTGGAGAAGGTCCCAAGGGTTGGGCTGTTCGCCCATTAAAGTGGCACGCGAGCTGGGTTCAGAACGTCGTGAGACAGTTCGGTCTCTATCTATCGTGGGCGCAGGAGATTTGCGCGGATCTGACACTAGTACGAGAGGACCGTGTTGGACAGACCTCTGGTCTACCAGTTGTTCCGCCAGGAGCACCGCTGGGTATCTAAGTCTGGATCGGATAAGCGCTGAAAGCATCTAAGCACGAAGCCGGCCGCAAGATGAGATCTCCTTTGAGGGTCGTCGTAGACTACGACGTTGATAGGGTGCAGGTGTAAAGACGGCGACGTCAAAGCCGAGCACTACTAATTGCCCGAACGCTTTCCCGGACTGCATTGGATATACTTTCAGCTTCAATGTGTCTTGTATGCGTATTTGCGATACGCTTTTGCTTGTGGACTGTGTCAGACTTATTTCAGGTGGCTATGGCGGCGGGGTTCCACCTCTTCCCATTCCGAACAGAGAAGTTAAGCCCGCCCGCGCCGATGGTACTGCATACCCGTGGGAGAGTAGGTAGCCGCCGTTTTTTCAGCGAGGGAGCCGAGTTCAACAGAACTTGGCTCCCTTCTTTTTGTTCTCATAAAATAGCTTTCGCTACTTGTCCTGCTGAATGCCAGTAGCGTAGCCGTGGATATGGCTCTTTTCTGAACTTAGTTTGAAAGTAATAGGAACGATTACGTTAGAGCGTACTTTCTTGCCGTGTTCAATTGCAGGATTCCATTTCTTTGTCGCTTTGAGTACACGAACAGCTGCTGCACGGAGCGCTTTCTCGGCTAATGCTATCTTCTCGCTATCCGTGAGTTTTTCCAAATCCTCCTTCTGGTAGGCTGTAACTGTGGTTTCATTCTGGCTTGCTTTGAACTTATTATCATTGAAGGTTGTCTCAAAGTGGCTAAGTGTTCCATCTTCCTCAACGATAAATCTAACCATGACTTTCCCTTGAATACTCGTAGAAGTTGCTATATCAGGATATTTGATATTGCGTATGAGATACTCCATTAGTTTCGCCTCTCCTCCAGGATATTCTGCCGGTCGATCGATCTTATCTTTTGAACTTGGATTCGGACTGGACGCTTCAGTAATCATTAACTTAGAGGTTGATGATTCAATGCAGCTCGGCATACCTGCGTTTTTTGTAGGTTCAGTAAATTTGGGCGTTGCAAAGGCACAAAGTGCTAAAAATGCAACTGGGAAAACGTACAAAGCCTTGCCACGCTTCCATGGATTTGTTTGTTCTTTGTTCATCATTTTGATTCTTTTTTTTGTTTGACAATGATTGAATTGGTTTGCAAAGGTATAGGGACTTATGCTAATAGCCTTCTTTATCAGTAGGGTGGTGTATGCCCGAAGTGTGATGCCCGTGCTTAGGACGTAATCATCTGCTTCGTACTCGTGAACATCATGCAGACTTGTTCTTAGTAGATAGATGAGAGGGTTCCACCACTGTACGATCTCAACGATTGTCAGGAGTATGATATCGTAGGAGTGGTGTGAGAGTATATGTCCTTTCTCATGTAAAATGATTTCTCTTCCGTTGGCTTCATAATCTTTATTGCTGATTACTATGTTGTTCATCCAACTGAATGGATTTACATCTTCCAGGTGGCAGTATGTTGTTATGCCGTTTTCGTTCTCTTTCCAAAGTGTACCGCCACGGATCTGCTTTCTCATGCGATGAAATTGAATTACTCGTAGTATCAATATCGAAAGCATTCCTGTAAGGTAGAGTATGCTTAAAAGTGTAAACCATGACAGAGTGCTACTTTGGCTTGTGCTACCTGTGTTTGACGCATTTTGTTGCTTTATCGGTATGCCTATCTCTATCATTTGATATTGTGCCGTATGGACTACAGGATGTTTGTCAAGGGATAAGTAAGAGAGATTCAGTAGTGGTAATATGAGAGAACATACTAATATACAAAGCAATATTTTTCTGTTAAAGCTGAATAGCTTCTCTTTTCCCAGCATTAGACTATAGGGAATATAAAGCAGGGCAATGATAATCGCTGACTTAATGCTGTATATCATGAGTGTTGTCATATATTATCCTCCTCTTCATTAAGTGAAGCCAGTAGTTCTTGTATATCCTCGGGCGTGAGGTTTTCTTCTTTTACAAAGTAGCAGAACATGGATTTAAGGCTATTTCCAAAGAAATCTTTCTTTACGCTTTCCATTGTCATGCGCGTGTATTCTTTCCTACTCACTTTTGCGATATACCATTGCGTTTTTCCCTCGCCTTCTTTTTTGAAGAAATCTACGAATCCTTTCTCATATAGTATCTTCATGTAAGTCGCAAGCGTTGTGTAAATGGGTTTGGGATCTTCGTATCTTTCAAGAATATCGCGCCCACATGCTGAATGATTGATGTCCCAAAGGATTGACATAATCTGGAATTCAACTTTGGTTAAGGTGTTATATTTTTTCTTCATAGTATTTTTTGTTTAGATTGATGTTGCAATATTAATGTCATTATTTCCATTTCTAAATCTTTCGATATAGAAAACTTTCGCAACCCCCGTTAATTTAACATCATTTGTTAGAAATGCAACGCCCGTTAACGTTCGCTGTTGTTTTATGATGCTCTTCTAACTATGATTTCTGATTCATACGTCGTTTTTGTAGCTTTCTCTTTTTGTTTCTCATTTTTTATTCTTTATTTTTGTTCTCTCAATCCATCAAAACAGATTATTATCAATGAATACTTTAATTGTTAAGCGCCTTAATGCTGATGTAACTGAGGCCCAAGAGGTTGTATCGTTACTTGATGCGTCTTCTGTTGCTTATGAATCAATAGCAGAAGTAAATTGGGCGAAGGATTTTCCCTATGCCCCTAATGTTCATTTCCGTATAGCCTATACGGATAGCTCATTGCTCCTTCATTATCGTGTAGCTGAGGATACAGTGAGAGCCGTTACGTCCGAGGATAACGGGCGTGTGTGGGAAGATAGTTGTGTTGAGTTTTTCTCTGCTCCAGTGGGGGATACGGGCTATTATAATATGGAGTTTAACTGCATTGGTTCTGCCCTTGTTCGTTATGGTAAAGACCGTCATGAACGTAAGTCTGCTCCACAGGATATACTGCACCAAATAAAGCGTTGGAGCAGTTTAGGCAGTGTTCCTTTTCAGGAGAAAACCTCTCAAGGTTCATGGGAAGTAGCATTGATTATCCCCTTTTCCGCTTTTTTCCTTCATGAAATACGTCCATATAGCGGGCTACGTATGCGCGCTAACTTTTATAAGTGTGGCGATTTGACAGCGAAACCGCACTTCCTTTCATGGAACAAGATTGCCGTCGATAAGCCCGATTTTCATCGTCCGGAGTTTTTCGGAGAGCTTATCTTTGATTAAGCGTAGCTGTGCATGCCACCAAGCAGGTAGTTGACTCCAAAGTAAGTCATCAGTAGTGCGGCCAGACACAAAAGGCTGTAGAGACGGTAATTGCGTATGGAACGGAACCAAGGCAGGCTTTCCGTGTGTAGCGGGATACTGTATGCTATCAGTGTGATTAGCGCCCAACTTTCCTTGGGGTCCCATGTCCAGTAGGCTCCCCATGACACGTTGGCCCATACGGCTCCCAGAAAGATGCCGATGGCTAATAGGCCAACAGCCACACGCAGCAACTGACGACGGAAGAAACTGAGCACAAGGAGGGCATAGGAAAGCATGATGATACTCACGTGGGCACTAAGCCACGGAGAGTGCAGGATAGGCATCAAAGGCGTGATCTGCGGATTGCGGTCCACAAGCCAAGCAACGAATAGTGCAGCGATGGCAGCCAGGAGCGCTGTCCATGATTCCTTTATTTTTATTGTGGCATAAGCCACCAGGCATAGTGCTACGAAGTGCAGGGTTTCGTAGGTATTGCTTAATGGAATGTGTCCGCTTAAGTACCATCGTAATCCGAAATGAAAGATCAGGAAGGCCAGTGAGGACGCAAGTATAGGACGCTTGGGTATGCGTCGTATGAAAGAAGCAAGCAGAGACAGCGCACAGATCGCAACACCGATGATGCTCCACGGCATGCGCACGTTGAGCAGTTCTGCCTGTATGCGCGTTGTGCTCAGTTTGGCTGCGTCCGCCGTGGGTGTTTGCGTTAGTGTGCCGTTTTGAAGCATGAGGATGAGCGCTACTTTTTCATCCGTGGCCGCATTTTGTCCCATGCCACGTAGGACGGGCGTCGCTTGGCTGTAATCAATGAAATCATTGAGGCAGCGGTATCCTTTGCCTTTTTCCTTGATGAGCGGTTGTGCGTTCCATGCTTTTGGTGCCAGCGTCCAGCTTACTACGGCCTGCGTGGGTGTTAAGCCTTGAAAGTTAGGCTTGCCATACACTTTTTGCATGAAGTCGTGAGCCACTACGCCAAAGGGTACGGTTCGGTTGTTCCATATCACTGTCTGCTGTTCCAGCGAGTCGGCTTGGTGGCGCGGAATGACGGGTAAAGAGTTGTTGGCAGTGGCAGCAGACACCACGAGCAAGGCAATCAGGGCACAATACTTTCGTTTGGGCTTTATCAGGGTCAGGAGGAAACTGATCAGAAAGAGGGTATATCCCGCATAGGTTACGGGTGTGCCATAGGGGTCGTAATTAACCGTAAGGATGCTCCCTTGCAAGTCTTCGTCATAACTGGTCTGATAGAGCCGGTAGCCATGTATGCGTGCAATCTTATTCATGCTGATACGATAACTTTTTCCCTCGGATGATATCAGGCTCACATAGTCCTGTGGAGCTTGTGTTCCGGGATAGCGAACGATGTAAAAGCTGTCCAGCCGGATATATTCGGGCAGGTGTAACAGTTGGTTCTGACAGACATAACCGTCCGTGGGTACGCCTTGCCGCAGATGCAGCGTGCCGCGGTGCGAGGTCAGGGAGGTGATGAGCGCACCCAGGAGAATGACGATAAAGCTCAGGTGGAGCAGGAAGACGGCCGGGCGTTGCCATAGGCGGGCTTTGAGCATGACGGCTGTGCCACATACGACGATGGCTCCCCATAGCAGTTTGAACCACAGAGAGCCATAGATGGTTTCGCTATTGGGCAATATTGTTGATACGGCAATGACAACCGCCACGACTCCCATAAGTGCGAAAGACAGCTTTTTCATCACGTCATAAATCGGGGAACTCAGGATGCTTGCGTTGCTTGATGGCTATACATTCCATTTCGATAAGCCATGTGGGGCGGCATACGGGTGCCAAAGTGAAAACTGTCGGGATAGCGGGAAAACGCTCCCGGAACATCTGCTGTATTACCGTGTAGTCTGCTGTGTCGCGCAGATAGACGATGATTTGCATGACATCGTCATAGCTTGCTTCAGCTTCCTCAAGCAGTTTTTCCACATTTTCCCACATCCGACGCGTTTGCCGGACAACGTCGCCCACGTGAACCACTTCACCCTTGTTGTTGATGCTGGCGGTTCCCGAAATAAAGATATGTGCGCGGTCGCCGTATTCTACAGATGTGCCGCGCTCAAAGGTAACTCCATATTCATAAGTGGGGTTCAAATGAGTCGGTGCATAGAGGTAACGCAGCTGGGCGGGTTGTATGCCCTTGATGGCATAGGCGCCCATTTGAACCAAGGCCTTGACCTCAGCGGGATTTCCGCCAATGCCTGTGCTTGCGATGTAGTGCGTCTGGTCCGTCAGCCCCTCGCGGATGAAGTTCTCGCGGCGCGCCACGACGAGTCCGTTGTATTGCGTATCGACATCGCGCACGAAGAACCAGGTTCGTACGCAGTTGGCTTCGATGGTGGCATTAAAACCACGCAATTCCTCTTCGTAGCCTTCCAGGATTTGCATGGTTTGCGAGAAGCTGCCCCCGTTGGTACAGGTCATACCCATGCGCCAAAGATGTTCGTATCCATTATGTCCGACCACGACGGTTTCGCTTTCTTTCCGGATGGCTGTGCCACGTTGCAGGTAGAGCCATACGGCAATCTTGCTGCCGTCCAGGGGTTGCTGCTGGATGATGCTGAGGCTAACGTCAGGCTCCTCTCGCATCAATGGCTGCTGGTTGGTGCTGTCCGAGAGGAAATATCGCTTCATCACATATTTTGCACCCTCGAATGCCGGCGTTTGGAGCAGTTGGTCCTCGGCATCATAGATGCGTCGCATCTGCATGGGGAAAAGTTCGCCGCGCGGGTCAACATGAAGCATGATGTGCCATTCTGCCACTCCGTTGTCGGGAGCAAATGCAGCTATCTGTGCCGTAACGCCCAGATCACTGAGGTGAAGATGATTATAAGTACAGTTGTCAGTCATGGATGCAAAGTTACAAATTTTCTTCCAAAGAGCCAATCCACTGGCGCAACAGTTGGCGTACCTCATTCACATTCTCCTTGAACTGGCTGGAGAGCACTTCGGTATGGTTGTATCTCAGGATGTTTTCTCCGCCTTCGTTCAGGATGATATTGAGTAGCGAGTTGTCCGCATCACCCCGTTTTACGCGTTTAAAGTCTGGTAGGGTTGTGCTGTTTTGGTTAACAAGGCTGGCATAGGTGCGCCCTCGGGTTAAGTCAAGCTGTGCTGCCGTGCGTCCGTTGCCACCATGACACATGATACATGCTTTATCGAAGACCCCTTCTTGCAGGGCGCCTATGAGGCTGACATCCATCTTTCCCAGGCGCATGTAGATAGTGTCCGTGGGTGTGGCATCCTCGTACATTGACATTTGGATGGTGTGAAGACTCAGATAGCGGCGTCGCAAGCTGTTGGTTACGCAGAGTTCTACGGTGGAAATTCCGGACGTGATGTTGCTCATCACCAGTTCCACCTGCTGTTCGCCGTCGCTTGCCGGGATGGTGCGTTGCATGACGGCATGATTGTTTTCGTTTTCATAGCCGGCCAAAGCAAGGCTATACCCCGCATCGCGAAGAGCCTGGGTACCCGTCAGCGTGGTTGTCAGCTTCACGGTGCGTCCGTTACTTTGTATGTTGACGGAATGTTCCTCAATGTCTCCGCTGTCGCAGGATGCCAGGCAGAGGAGCGACATCATGATATGTAATATCTTCATACGCCTCGTTGTTGTTTCTTAGAAGCTATACTGCAACTGTACGCAGGCGCTGTGTGTTGTGATTCCCAGGTCGTCATTGTCCCGGTCCAGTTGGGTCTTGTGTCCGTAACGCCCCGTAAATTGGTACATGGCACTTAGTTTGAGGTTGGTGCGTGGTATGTAGTAGTTGCATACCACGGCAGGCATATTCAGGAAACCATCCTCGCTGCTTCCGTTGCGGTCCATGAAATCATAACGCAGACCCATTTGCCATGTAGGCGTAATGAAATAGCCTGCTTGTGCGTATGCTCCCCAGTAATTGAAGGTGCGGTTTGATTTCTGTCGCTTGGTAAAACCAACGTGCATCCAATAACCCTCTGCTGCCACATACCAACGGTTGTACAGCATGGCAAATTCCACTCCCATTCGGCTGTCGTTGGTGCTTTCGCTTTCAGCCTCAACGTTGAGGCCACCGCTCAATCCCAGCAACATGTGATGTCCGCGCAGCATGTGGCGGTTTCCTTGCGTCAATGGCATGCGGCCCCACGGCATGAAGGTGATGCGTCCTGCATAGAGCAGCGAGGGGATGTGCCAATCGTCAGAGAGTGTTTTGGAGGCGATGTTGACGTTGCTGCCCGTTCCGTTCCACAGACCTAATTCATAACCCATTCGCCAGCCTTGGGAACGTTGTCTGTTGAGGGCGAAACTGCCGTGTAGCTGCACACCCATGTCAAAGCCCGTGCCGATGTTGGGCGTAACGGCGTTCAGCGAATAGGGCATGATGCAGGAGGCTGTGAGTGAAGTGGGGAGCGAGGGAAAGAGAGTTTCGCCCAAGGTCGTTAGATAGGCATGGGTGAAGGGTGTCTTGAACTTACCGGCGCGCAGACGTAAAGCGTCCTGAAATTTATAATCTATCCACGCTTGTTGCAGGACGTTGCCGCCCGTTGCCGCCGCATTGATAGAGAGGTTATAGTCCAGTTTCCCAAAGGTTTTTCCCGTAAATCCCAGAATGGCATAGGGCATGGAGAAGCCACTGTTGTGAACATTGTCTTGGTTATAGGCTTTGTCCAGACCCTCGTTGTCATAATAGTTATAGCTGCCACGTGTTTGCAGGAAGAGATAGGGTTTGAAGATGAACTTGCAATCCTTGCTTTGCAGCGTAAAACCACGGTTGTCGGCGATGCCAAGCACACCGTTCTCCATGTCGATGTGGTTGGAATCAGGTTGCTCTGTGTTTTGTGCCATCAGGGGCATCGTGCCCATCAGGGCAGCCAGGAGGATATGTTTCATTGTTTTCTTTTCTTCTGATTTCATTATAGGCTTTCCAGGAATTTGATGAGTGCGCGCCGGTCGTCGCGGTGCATACGGGCAAAGATGTTTTTTGAGGCTTCGCCCTCGCCTCCGTGCCACATGATGGCCTCGGTAAAGTTGCGTGCGCGTCCGTCGTGCAGGAGATAGGTATGTGCGTTCACTTTCTCTTGCATCCCCACGCCCCACAGGGGTGCCGTGCGCCAGTCGCATCCGCGAGCCAGACCACTGACATAGTTGTCGTTCAACCCCACGCCCATGATTTCCGATCCCATGTCGTGAAGCAGGAAATCGCTGTAGGGGTGTATGGTCTGCTGGCCTAACCATGGCAGTTGTGTGCCGTTGAGCAGGGTGGCTCCTTCGGGACGTGTGTGCAGGGTGGGTACATGGCACAGATGGCAGGCGGCCTGATAAAAGTTCTTTTCACCTTGTGCAATCAGTTGGCGCTCCGTTATTTCTTTCCCCTTGTATTGTTCTTTTTGCGCCGTACGGCCTAAGCGACGGGCGGGAACGCCCAAGCCGTGAAGATAAAAATCCACGTCCTCCATATCGCGCGTGCTTACCTCCAGGCTGCGCAGGCCGTAGCCCATCATACCCGCTTCGTAGATTTGTTTTTGTCCTTCGGATATTTCTTCGGGGAAGCGGCTGTTCGTAACGCCCATGTCGCTGGAGTATCCTAGTTCCACGGTAAGGTCGGCATGTTGTGCTTTCTGTCCGCTCAGTCCCAGTTGGCGCATACCGCGTTCTGTGATGTAATTGGCACGGCCGCGGATGCCGTATTCGGGATAATTGCTGCGTGCAGCCAACTGTTCAATTTCGTTACGGTCCAGTGCCATCATTTGCCCCAGTCCGACGTGGCGACGTGGCATACGTACGGTTACAAAAAGATTCTCAGGACGGATTTCTTCCTGGGTGTTGCCGTAATTGGCGTACCAGTCCGTGATGGTGTATTGAGGTAGTGCCAGCTCGTAGGAATCGCCGTCGGGGAATCTGAATTGTTCGTATTTATAACGAACTTCCAGTTTGCCCTCGGGAGTAACGCCATAAATGGTTTGGTCGTGTAGAACGCGTCCGTAGTTCTGGAAAAAGGCACCGTTTTTGCGCGTAATGTATACCAGCATGGAGCTGAAACCATGATGTCCGCTGCCATAGACGGGTGTCCCGTCAGGGTCTGTGCCTGTTTGTGTCCACAGAGAAGGTTTCGTAATGCCCGCATTGCGATGGCAGGAGCCACAACTGTATCCTGCATAAACGGGTCCCAGCCCACCTTCTGAGGAAATAGGATTGTCGTAGAGACGGTCGCCCGTTGTAAAACGCTTGGCGATAGCAGGGATTTCAGCCACCCAGGGAGCGTCCGTGTCGTAGGCAAAGCTGGAGTTTACAAACACCGTGCTGGTGCCCGCACTCAAGGCATAGCCCTCCGGCACTTCAATGTCCTGCATGCGTATGCCGTCTTCTGTGTCGCAAGCACAGAGTGTTATCGCCAAGGCGAAGGTGAATAACAAATTGCTTTTTCTCATGAATGGCTCATTGTCTTAGCGAAATGGAGACCACTCCCCCGAGGGGATAGGGTCTCCAGATCCAAAACAATCATTTATTGTAACGTATTATGGCTTCAAAAATATTTATTCCTCCAAGGTGCGTGGCTTGCCCTGTTTGAAGAGCAGGAATTCCAGCGTATGGAAGCCACGCACGTTTTGTGCTGCCTCAACGGTCTCTTGGTTGGCACCTTCTCCATATTCTGTACCTGTGAAGTTGCCGTTATTCAGCATCGTACGTAGGGCGTTTACATCAAGCGGCCAGGAGTCCATGTTGGGGTCCAGACCCAATTCGTCAACAGGACCGAAGAGGAATGCCTCACTGGTTTCCCAGGGACGGCGTGCCGTCATCCATTGCAGTGCGGCAGCCTCGAAAGATTTGTCAATGTCCGCTTTGTTGCCGCTTTGTAGGGCAGCATTCAGTTCTTTGACACGGGTCAGCAGCGTCTGGTTCTCTTTGGCCAGATCCTCGTAAGTAGGCAGCACGACGGCATCCACATATTGTTCGATGATGAGCTTCAGTTCGCTTTCGGGAATCTGACTCATATAGCCTTTTACCTGTCGGTCTAAAATCTCGTTAAGTTTAGCGCATGCATCCATGGCAACAAGTACGGAACTGCTTCCGATGTGCGCGCGGAAAGGTGCTGCCATGTTCTCGATAGCGTTGTAGGCTGCGGTGATGCTGGCCTGTAGTGTGCTGTAAAGCGCGTTGTTGTTTTTCTGCATGTAGGCTGCCAGACTGTGTGTGGCAGGTGTGTTGGAACGCTGGCCGTTGATGGCATTCTGAATAGAGAGAATGTTGTTGCTGTAATCCTCAATGGAGTGAAAGCTGTACCACGACTCTACGGCATATACGGCTTGCTGGTACTTTCCTTTCTCCCAATAATCGCGTGGTTCGCCAATCTTGGCCGTACCCACTTCGTTGGCAATGTCCACACAACCGTCAATGATCTGTTCCGCACAGTTGATGTAGCTGGTGTAGGCTGAACCCGTGGTGGGGTTCTTGAATATTTCGGCGAAAGCAGTGCCGTTGCGGTATCTGTTTTTCCATGCCTGCTCCAGCTCTGTTGCGTCTTTCGACAAGAGGTGTGCCACCTGTACGCTATATGCGCCCCAGTTTTTACTGTTGGCTGTCGTAACACTCGTGTTCTCCTCCAGGAATTCGATGTCAGCAAGACCTTCGGGCACGGTGGGCGTTACTTTGTTGTCGTCTTTGCATGCCGTCAGTGTCAGGCCCATCGTCAGGGCTGCCGCCAAGAGTGTCGTGTACTGTTTCTTCATTTGGTTTTGTAATTTAAGTTGTTATTTCCATCCTATTTCTTAAAGAACCATCCCGTGAAGGCTATGGCCAGGGCAAATTCGTTTTCTCGGTTGTAATTCCCGTTACCAATGCGGCGCGTGGTATAGTCTGCCTTAACGACCAAATAAGGTAGGGGGCGATAGTTCAAGCCAGCCACCCACATGGCGGTCTTTAGGCGATTGTCGGCGATCAGATTGCCGGCCATCTGCTCCTGGGCGTTGTAATATTCAAACCGGGCAAAAGGAATCAGGTCTGGCATCTTGGCATTGGTTGTGAAACTTTTGAGTCGCAAGCCCGCTTCCATGCCATAGCTTACAGCCCGCTTGGCGATGGGCGTAAGGCGGGAGTAGGGCGATTTGTTGCTTTGGCGGGTATTGCGTTGGCTCAGCAGTTCGCTGTTGCCTACATGCCCACTCAGGATATTACCGCGAGCCGTAAGGTAACGGTTCTGATAGAGTGCGTCGATGCTCCAAAGCGTTACGGGTACGTCGAAATTGTAAGTCTGTGGTTTGTCGGCATTGGCGGCTGCATTATGTAGGTAATAAATGCTTGCTCCCAGACGCAGACCCGGAATGCCTTTGTAATGAATGCGCGCCGCATAGGCCGGAGAGGTGAAATTGTCCGCCTCAAAGAAACCCTGCTTGCCGCCTGCTACCCACGTGCCGCGGTCGAAACCATTGGCATTGAGACCGGCTATCACCATCGCCTCGTAGTCGAACGATGCCCATCGCTTTCCAAACTGACCCAGGATGCTGAGACCCGTTTCGTGCCAAGTGTTGGGGATGATGCCGGTTTCACCCTCGGGGCGCACAGTGCCGAAGTATAGGATGGGTTCGTGATGGGCGTTGTTTTGTCCGATGGGGACAATCATGTGTCCGGCACGTATCATAAAATGTTTGTTCAGGCGGTAGGTGATGTGGAATTGTTCCAGTGCCACTTCGCCGCCTTTCTCCAGCTCGGTTTCGTATTCCCCGTTCTCGGTGTTTTCCAGTTCCAGCGCACTTCCAGTACCTCCTGCCTCAAACTCAATCTCGGTGCCCAGCATCCAATGCTTGTTGAATTTGTAGTCGCCGGCGATTACAAAACGGGGAATGGAGATGGTATTGCGCCTGATCTTGGCGTTACCGTCCGATCCTCCATAAAAGCGATTGATGCCATAATCCTTGAATTGTGCCAGCACTTCGCCATAGCCTCCCAAACGGAATCGGCGAAAGGTGTCGTATTCCGTGCTGTCTTGGTTCCATTGTGCTGTGGCTGTCGTACTGACGGCAATCAGTGTCAGTGCCATCAATGCTTTTTTTACCTTTGCCATTTTTGATGTTGTTTTGACGTTGCAAAGGTAGTTTTAATCTTTTCGGTTTGCAATACTTAAAAATAGTGAAATCAAACATCCGTCAAATACTTATTTCCGGTGACTTTTGTTTCCTTTCAGGCAAGGAGTCAATAAGACACAAAAAAGGGGGAGTTGTTAACTCCCCCTGATTGGTAATCGGCTTGTTGCTATTTTTTTTCGTGGTAAAAAAACATAGGATACAATCGCCTGTTTTGCGTGTTGTATCCTACGTTGAAAAAGGAAAAGTTATCGTTTCTTAGAAATTGTAGTTGATGCCGAACTGGAGGGCATTGCCATCTAATTTGAAACCGGCGCCTTTGCTGCTCCAATAGTTAATGCCATCGTCGCTGTCGCGATAGCCCAGGAAACCAACGTGAGCCACAAAGTTCAGCTTGTCTGTCAATTCAACGGACAAACCGGGCTTTACACCTACTGCCCAAAAGTTCTGGGCATCGCCTCCATCTACTACCTTGGCCATTCCCCATTGTGCGGTAGGCTGGAGGAAGAGGTTGACGCGGTCGAACTTGGCGAAGGTCCAGCGGGCATAGGGGGCGATGGTGAAGCCATTCACTTTCAAGCCATCGTTATAGGTGTGAGCAAAGCCTACTTCGGTACCGAGATCCCATTTGTCAGAGAGATTGTAGCCCACCTCGGGAGCAATCTCCAACTGGGTTACGTTCTTGTCCCAATCACGCCAAAGACCAAGGCTACCGCCTACGTACACTTGTGCACTTGCAGTCATCGTTGCGGCTGCGAAAGCCACCATAGCAAAAATCTTTTTCATCTTTTTCAATTTTTAGGTTTTTAAAAGTGTGTTTTGTTTTTGCAATTGCACTGCAAATGTAATATGTTTATTTTTCCGAGGCATGAAAAAGCGCTGTAAAAAACGGTTCATCTTACATTTATACCATTTTTTACAACGCTTTTCCCAATACGTCGTGTGTCTTTACCGCTTTGTCAGCACTTATTTCACGCTCCACTCATAAATTCCGCAACTTTTCTGCTCGGGTTGTTGAAATTCCAGTTTCAGGGCTTTGGTGAGTACGGGAGTGAACTGCACGGTGCAGGGTACGCCCTTGAGGCAGGGATAGTCCGTAGTGTTTCGGACGGGTTGCCAATGCCCTTCCCCGTCCCTGTAATACAGTTTCCAATGCTTGGGGACAGTACATCCGCCCCAGGGACTGTCGTCAAACCAATAGACGGTGCTTGTGCTTACGCTTTGGGCTTCCTTGAATTCGTAGCAGAGCCATTCCGTGCTGTTTTGCTTGGGCCACCAATGGGTGTAGGGCACAGAACGGTCAGCCTCGTCAGCAGGTATCAAGCGGTCGTTGATTGCAGAAAGGGCCGGTAGGCGTTCGGCACTGGCGGAAACATGGCTGCTGCTGGCAATGGTGGGCGGCAGGGCAGGCGTGGTGGCGTTCAGGTCGATGGGCAGCCAGACGGCCATGTTGCCGTTGCCACGGTGAGCCCAGGCATAATAGGGGATGAGGACGAGGCGTTCGTCCTGTGTGGCAAGGCGTCCTTGGGTGTCGAAGCGCAACGTCTGGGCGTCGGTGGTGAGGGTTTGGACGGCGGTATTCGCAATCTCCGTTGTGCCAAGGGTGAATTTAGGCTCCTGATTGAGCAGGACGTTTAGTACGTCGCAACTGTTGTCGGGCCATTCGGCGCAATAGACAAGCGGGCCGCGTTCAATCTCTACCCTGCCTTTGTTGGCTGCCACCAACGGGCTGGCCTTTACGATGCGAGGTTCCATGTCAAGGTGAAGGCTGACACGGTCTCCCTGTTCCCATTTGCGGTCGATGATGAAATATCCGTTCACAAGTTCGGCTTCCACGGGTTTACCGTTCAGTCGGACACTGTAATGCAGGGATTTCCCGTCGGCAAAACGGTAGAGTGTGCCCGGTGCAACCTGTCCGCGCACCCAACCCGGGATACGCAAACGGAGGGCGAAGCGGCCGTTGCCCTTGGCGATGCTTATCAGTACATCGCCGTCCCACGGATACCGGGTTTCTTGCTTCACCGTCAGTTGACGGCCGTTCACCTTCACCCGGGCTTCGTTGCTTGCATAGAGGTTGACGAAAAGTGAGTGTCCCTTGACAGCATAGATGTACTGAGGCAGCGACGGCATGAAACGGGCGGCATTGCTGGGGCAGCAGGCACATCCGAACCAAGGTTGTCGCTGGTGCTGTCCCATGCTTTGAAGGGGATTGGGGTAGAAGAAGCGTCCGCCGTCGATACTGATGCCGCTGATGACACCATTATATAAGGTGCGCTCCAGGGCGTCGTAGTATTTGGCATCGCCGTGCAGCAGGAAGAGGCGGTAGTTGAGATAGACCTGTGCGATGGCAGCACAAGTCTCGCAATAGGCACTCATGTTGGGCAATTCATAATTCGCACCAAAGGCTTCGCCATGTGCCGTGGCTCCCACGCCGCCCGTGATGTAATACTTCTTGTTCATGATATTCTCCCAGATACGGTCGATAGCATGAATGTAGGCGGTATCGCCCGTGAGCGCCGCCACATCGGCCATACCCGCGTACATATATCCGGCACGCACGGCGTGTCCTACGGCCTCGTCCTGTTCCAGAACAGGCTTGTGGCTTTGGCTGTACTCCGTTCGGATGGTCGTATATCCGCGCTTGTCCAGGAAGAACTTGGCCAGGTCGAGGTATCTTTGGTCGCCTGTGGCTGTGTATAGCTTGGCAAGCCCCATTTCCGCAATCTGGTGTCCGGGTACCACGCAGCTCTGTCCGGGACGGTCGCCCACCTCGCGTGCCACGCAGTTGGCATACTTGATGCATACGTCCAGAAGATTGCGCCTGCCCGTAGCATGGTAATGCGCCACGGCAGCCTCGCACAGATGACCAAGGTTGTAAAGCTCATGACTCAGGTCCTCTACCTTGCTCCATCGTTTGGAACCAGCCCATGCGTGGGGATACGTCGGATTTTGCGTACGTGCCGTGTAGAGATAGCCGTCGGGTTCCTGTGCACCGGCCACGACGGCGATAACGCTGTCGCAATAGGCGTCCAAGCGTTTGTCGGGATAGGTCTGCATCAGATAGGCGGCACCCTCTAACGTCTTGTAGACATCGGTGTCATCAAAACTGTAGCCACCTACTTTGAAGGTCTTGGTGGAATCCAAGAGGTGTTGGCGGGCATTGCTGAAATTGGTGTATCTGCCCTCGCTCTCGCATTTGCTGAACGCCAAGGGGATGGTTACTTCCCGGCTGGCCCGTAGGCGCTGACCCCAAAAGGATGCCGGCGCAACCTTCACGGCCGTGAAAGGGACGGGCTGGATAGGATAGTTTTGTGCCATGGCTGCCGATGCCAGCAGCCATGCACATAATAACCTGAAGCTTTTCATCTGCCGGACTGTTTGGAAATCAATCGTCGGTCAGCTTGCGATAGCGCACGCGCTTCGGTTCTTCGATGCCTAAACGCTTGCATTTGTTCACTTCGTAGTCGCTGTACGAGCCTTCGAACCAATACACCTGTCCATCGCCTTCGTAGGCAAGTATGTGGGTGCAGATACGGTCCAGGAACCAACGGTCGTGGCTGATGACAACTGCGCAACCGGCAAAGCCTTCCAGACCTTCCTCCAAGGCACGCAGGGTGTTCACGTCGATGTCGTTCGTTGGCTCGTCGAGCAGCAGGACATTGCCCTCTTGCTTCAAGGCGATGGCCAGGTGGAGGCGGTTGCGCTCACCGCCCGAGAGTACGCCGCATTTCTTTTCCTGGTCGGCACCTGTGAAATTAAAGCGAGAGAGATAGGCGCGGGCGTTAATGTCGCGACCGCCCATGCGGATGAGTTCGTTGCCACCGGAGATTACCTGATACACGGTTTCCTCGGGCTTGATGTCGTGGTGGCTTTGGTCCACATAGCTTAGCTTCACGGTTTCGCCCACTTCAAAGGTACCGCTGTCGGCTGTTTCCAGTCCCATGATCATGCGGAACAGGGTCGTTTTGCCCGCTCCGTTGGGACCAATCACGCCCACAATGCCGTTGGGGGGCAACATAAAGTTCAGGTTCTTGATAAGTTCACGCTCGCCATAGGCCTTGTTTACATTGTGTGCCTCGATGACCTTGTTGCCCAGACGCGGACCGTTGGGGATGAAAATCTCCAGTTTCTCCTCGCGTTCTTTCTGCTCCTCGTTCAGCATCTTGTCATAGTTGTTCAAGCGGGCCTTGCCCTTGGCCTGACGGGCCTTAGGTGCCATACGCACCCATTCCAGCTCTCGCTCCAAGGTCTTGCGGCGCTTGCTGGCCACCTTTTCCTCTTGTGCCATGCGTTTGGTCTTCTGTTCCAGCCAGCTGGAGTAGTTGCCTTGCCAGGGAATGCCCTCGCCACGGTCCAACTCCAAAATCCAACCTGCCACGTCGTCCAGGAAGTAGCGGTCGTGGGTAACGCAGATTACGGTGCCCTCGTATTGCTGCAAGTGTTGCTCCAGCCAGTCGATGCTCTCGGCGTCCAAGTGGTTGGTAGGCTCGTCCAGCAAGAGTACGTCGGGCTTCTGCAACAACAGGCGGCAAAGGGCTACACGACGGCGCTCGCCACCCGAGAGCACACCACATTTCTGGTTGGCGGGAGGACAATGCAAGGCATCCATCGCGCGTTCCAAACGGCTATCCAGATTCCATGCGTCGGTAGCGTCAATGATGTCCTGTAGTTCGCCCTGACGGGCAAACAGCTGGTTCATCTTGTTTTCGTCGCTGTAATATTCCTCCAAGCCGAATTTTTGGTTGATTTCTTCGTATTCCGCCAGTGCGTCCACAACGGACTGCACACCCTCTTTTACCACTTCCAGGACTGTTTTTTCGTCGTCCAGGTGGGGTTCCTGAGGCAGATAACCTACGC
The DNA here is from genome assembly GCA_028723455.1 of Prevotellaceae bacterium. Taxonomy (GTDB): domain Bacteria; phylum Bacteroidota; class Bacteroidia; order Bacteroidales; family Bacteroidaceae; genus Physcousia. The sequence continues at coordinate 17,377 of JAQYEW010000027.1, forward strand.
TGTAGCCGGGAGAGAACACCACTTCGCCCTGGTATTGCTGGTCCAGTCCGGCGATGATTTTCATCAACGTACTCTTACCGGAGCCGTTGAGACCGATGATGCCGATTTTGGCACCGTAGAAGAAGCTGAGATAGATGTCCTTGAGTACCTGCTTCTGGGTCTGTTGGATGGTTTTGCTTACGCCGACCATCGAAAAGATGATCTTTTTGTCGTCAGTAGTTGCCATTATTGTTTGGTTGTTAAGTTGTTTTTGTTATTGTTTGCGTTGCTCGTCTTGCGCTTTCGGTTCAGCGAACCAGCAAGACAGCGGTGATGAGCAGTGCGTAAAGAAAAATGTTGCGCGAAGCATTGCCGAGGGCTTCGTTCATGGCGGGGGTATGCGGCATGCGCCGCAGCAGGATGAAATATACCCCATGACACCAAAGATAAACCGCAACAATCCATGGGAATACGTGCATCAGATACAGGGCGTATCCTGCCAGCAGGCTGGCTGCAATGCCCAAAAAAAGATAGAGCCGCAGGCTTCCGCGTTCGCCCAAGAGCACACAAAGCGTACGCTTGCCGTTGGCGCGGTCCTCATGAATGTCGCGGTAGTTGTTGACCACCAGCAGCACGTCCGTTGCCAGACCCATGCCCAAGGACAGTAAAAGAACAGAAAAGGTGATTGTACCCGTTTGCAGATAATAGGTAAGCGTAACGGGGACCAGGCCAAAGAAAAGAATGACGAGAAGGTCGCCCAAGCCTAACTGCGCCAGCAGGGTGCTGTAAAGGACGCAAAATGCAGCGCATGTCAAACCCACAACCAGCATCCAAGGGCCGCCATAATAAATCAGGGGCAAGCCACACAATGCTGCCAGAAAGAACAGAATCGCAATGGCGCGTTTCAGTTGGCGGGCGGTAACCAAGCCCGCACTTAATGCGCGCTGAGGGCCAAGGCGGTTGCTGCCATCTCTCCCTTTCAGGCCGTCCACCAAATCGTTCACGGCATTGGCTGCCATTTGCATCAGGAGGGCAAAGCCCAAACACAGCAAGGCTGGCACCCATTGCCAATGGCCGTCGTGATAAGCAGCAGCCAAGGAAAGCATCACGGGAGCCATAGCCCCCGTGAGTGTCTTAGGTCGCATGACGCCAATCCAAAGCGCGATCTTTTCTTTCATTCCTTCGTGCCTAAGTATTTGCTCTTTTTGTCGTTCAGCAAATCGAAGCACCGATAGGTCTTGGAAGCAGAAAGAACGGTGCGGAACTTCACTTCGTACTGCTTCTTCAGGTTCAGTTCCTTCTGGTCCGCTTCCCATTTGAGCTTCAGAAGCTTGTCAGCCTGCTTGTCGGAAAGGCTTCCAGCCTCAATCTTGGGCTTCAGGTCGTCCTTCATGTCCTCGTAGGGGGCGGTCTGTACCTTCTTCTCTTCTAAATATTTCTCCAGCAGGGGTTTCAGTTTTTTCTGCTGCGCACCATCAATGTCCATGTTCTCCAGTACATACTTCACGCGTGCGGCACGCTTGCTCTGTGCCTGTACGTTGTTGCTCAGTGCCAATGTGGCAATAAGCGCGATCAGGAAAATCTTCTTCATGAGTCCGTGTTTCGTTTGTTTTCGTTAATGCTTTCTACCGAGCAAAGATAACACTTTTTTGTCTCAGAAGCAAAAAATGTCGAAAGTGTTTTGTACTTTTGTACTCCATATTCTCTGTAATCCGTACATTATATAAATTATGCCAACATCTTCAGCAGGCTCACGCGGCCGCAAAAGAAGCGAAAAGATAGTGGAGGTGCCCCAAACGGATGCCTTTGGACACAAGCAGCCGCAGCAGCTTGACTTTGAGGAGGCTGTTTTGGGTGCGCTTCTTATCGAGCAGGATGCCTATAGCCAAGTGAGCTCTTTCCTGAAGCCCGACATGTTCTATGACCACCGCCATCAGTTGATTTACGAGGCGGTTCAGTCGTTGAGCGTAAACCAACGGCCTGTGGACGTGCTGACTGTGCCCCAATACATGGAATCACAAGGCACGCTGGAGGAAGCTGGCGGTGCTTATTACGTGGCCAAACTGGCGCAGGATGTGATTACAAGTGCGCACATCGAGTACCAAGCGAAGATTATCCTGCAAAAGTATCAGGCCCGCCAGCTGATAACCTATGCCAGCAGACTTATTCACGATGCCTTTGACGAGACTACGGACGTTGCCGATCTGATGAACTTCGCCGAGGGGCATCTCTTTGAACTGACCCAACAGACGCAGACTAAATCTTATTCTCAGATAAATCCAGTCATTACCCAAGCCATCGAGCAGATAAAACTGGCGGCTCAGAACGAAGGCGGCTTGAGCGGTCTGCCTTCGGGCTTTGAGAAAGTGGACAAGATGACGAACGGATGGCAGAAGAGCGACCTTATCATCATTGCGGCTCGTCCTGCGATGGGTAAGACGGCTTTTGTGCTGAGCATGGTGAAGAACATGGCGGTGGACCAGCGTATCCCCGTGGCCATGTTCTCCTTGGAGATGAGCAATGTGCAGCTTGTGAACCGCCTGATTCAGAACGTTTGTGATATCAAGGGTGATAAGATCAAGAGCGGACAGTTGGAAAAATATGAATGGGAACAGCTGGACAATCGCGTCAACCAGTTGATTGATGCGCCCGTGTTTGTGGACGACACACCTTCTCTTTCCATCTTCGAGTTACGCACAAAGGCGCGCCGCCTGGTACGAGAACATGGTGTGAAGATGATAATGATTGACTATCTCCAGCTGATGAATGCCTCGGGCATGAGTTTCGGCAACCGTCAGGAAGAGGTGAGCACCATCAGCCGCAACCTGAAGGCGCTGGCCAAGGAACTGAACATTCCCATCATCGCCCTGAGCCAGCTGAACCGTGCGACGGAGAATCGCGAGGGTTCGCAAGGCAAACGCCCTCAGTTGAGCGACCTGCGCGAATCGGGAGCCATCGAACAGGATGCCGATATGGTATGCTTTATCCATCGTCCGGAGTATTACAAGTTGCCGGAGGAAAATGGTGTGGATATGCGCGGAAAGGCAGAGTTGATAATTGCCAAGCATCGTAGTGGTGCCGTTGGTACGGCCGTGTTGCGTTTCCATGCTGACTATGCCCGCTTCGAGAACCTGAACGCCGCCAACAGTATTCCCGTTCCCGGAGAGCAGACCTTTATGTCGAGCATTGACCAGGCGCAGATTGATGCCATACATGCCGAGGCCGGTTCGCTGAATCTGAACCTCCCACCGATGGATAATGATGTTCCTTTCTAAGTAAATTGTATGGCAGAAGAACTGATTGTTTCGCAGGGCACGAAGGAGGATATGTACGAAACCCTCCTGCCCCAGATAGCGAGCGTGATAGAGGATGAACCGGACCTTGTCGCTAATATGGCCAATGTAAGCGCGATGCTTGCGGACACTTTCCGTCATTGGTGGACGGGCTTTTACCGTGTTCAAGGGGAAGAACTGGTGTTGGGTCCCTTTCAGGGGCCGCTGGCTTGTACACGTATCCGCCGCGGGCGTGGCGTGTGCGGCACGGCTTGGGAGCAGGCAAAGACAATTATCGTGCCCGACGTGGACCAGTTTCCAGGGCACATCGCTTGCAGCAGCCTGTCGCGCAGCGAAATCGTAGTGCCCTTGTTCCAATCGGGCAGGGTGGTGGCCGTCTTGGACATTGACAGTAAAGAATTAAACACCTTTGATGCGGTTGACGCACACTACTTGGAACGTTTGGCTGAACTAATGAGTTCATCCCTTTGTCTTTCCGCAAAAAACTTGTAACTTTGCAAGGATTTTTGTTGAATAAACACATATTGTCATGAATATATCCTATAAATGGTTGAAGGACTATGTCAGTTTCGACCTTAGCGCACAGCAAGTGGCCGACGCCCTTACCAGCATTGGTTTGGAAGTGGACGGCATCGAAGAGGTGCAAAGCATCCGCGGAGGCCTGAAGGGTATCCAGGTGGGTCATGTGCTCAGCTGCGTGCCTCACCCCAATAGCGACCACATGCACGTGTGTCATGTGGATCTGGGCGAGGGCGAACCTACGCAGATCGTCTGCGGCGCTGCGAACGTGGCTGCCGGTCAGAAGGTAATGGTAGCCACCTTGGGCACCAAGCTCTATGACGGCGACCAGGAGTTCACCATCAAGAAGAGCAAGCTGCGCGGTCTGGAGAGCAACGGAATGATCTGTGCCGAGGACGAGATTGGCGTGGGTACAAGCCACGACGGCATCATCGTTCTGCCTGAGGATACGCCCGTAGGTATGCCCGCCGCCCAATATTACAATCTGGAGAGCGATTACGTGATAGAGGTGGACATTACCGCCAATCGTGCCGATGCTTGCAGCCACTATGGCGTAGCGCGCGACCTGTATGCCTATCTTGTGCAGCATGGCTACGAGACCCGTCTGCACCGCCCCTCCGCCGAGGCTTTCCAAGTGGATAACGAGGACCTGAATATTGATGTGGTGGTGGAGAACGGCGAGGCTTGCGCACACTATGTTGCCCTTAGCCTGACGGACTGTGAGGTGAAGGAAAGCCCCGAGTGGCTGAAGAACCGCCTTACCACCATCGGTCTGCGCCCCATCAATAACATCGTGGATATAACCAATTACATCATGATGGCCTATGGACAGCCTCTTCACTGCTTCGACGCAGATATGGTTGCTGGCCGCAAGATTGTGGTAAAGACTCTGCCCGAGGGCACACCTTTCATCACTTTGGATGGCGAGGAGCATAAACTCAGTCAGTACGACCTGGCCATCTGTAATGCCGAGGAGCCTATGTGCATCGCCGGTGTGTTCGGCGGCAAGGGCAGCGGCACCTACGACACCACGCGCAACGTGGTGCTGGAGAGTGCTTATTTCAACCCCACTTGGATTCGCAAGAGCGCACGCCGGCACGGTCTCAGCACCGATGCTTCCTTCCGTTTCGAGCGTGGCATTGACCCCGCAGGCCAACTGTATGCCATTCAGCAGGCGGCTTTGATGGCAAAGGAACTGGCCGGCGCCAAGGTGAGCATGCAGGTGAAGGACGTTGTGGCGCGCGAAGTACCCCATCACTTTACCGTTGAGCTTAACTACGATTATGCTTTCAGGCTCATTGGCAAGCAGATCGGCAAGGAAACCATCAAGAGCATTGTCCGCACGATGGAGATGCAGATTGTATCGGAGAGTGATGAGGATTTGACTTTGCAGGTACCCGCTTACCGTGTGGACGTGCAGCGTCCTTGCGATGTTGTCGAGGACATTCTGCGCATCTACGGTTACAACAATATCGAGTTGGGTTCACAGCTCAACAGTTCGCTCAACGTGAAGAGCGATGCGGACAACAGTTACAAGCTGCAAAACCTGGTAAGCGAGCAGCTGGTGGGCGCCGGTTTCCGTGAAATCCTGAACAACAGCCTGCAACGTGGTGCGCTGTACGAAGACCTTGAGGCGCTGAAGCAAGAGAATTGCGTCCAACTGCTGAATCCTCTGAGCCAGGAACTGAACACCCTGCGCCAGACCCTCCTTTTCGGCGGACTGGACAGCATTGCGCGCAATATCAGCCACCGTATGCCCAACCAATTCATGTTCGAGTTCGGCAACACCTATTATTATCATGCGGAGCGTCGCGATGCCGGCATTACCGCCGAGAGCAGCAGCCGGGACTCAGAGGTGATCAGGCACATCCTGGATCCCTACAGCGAGGAACTGCACTTGGGACTTTGGGTAACGGGCAAGCGTGTCAGCGGCAGCTGGATACATGCCGACGAGGATACTACCTTCTACGAACTTAAAGCCCACGTGCTGAATATCCTTCAGCGTATCGGCGTGCCTTTTGGTGCTTTGGTGTTCGCTCAGGGCAAGAGCGACCTCTATTCCAAGAGCCTCGTAATCCAGAACCGTGGCGGAAAGACGCTTGCGGAACTGGGCATCGTTAGTACGAAGGCATTGAAACGCTGTGGCGTGCAGCAGCCCGTTTATTTTGCGGAGCTGAATTGGACCCTGCTGATGAAGGCAATCAAGAACACCAAGGTGTTGTTCAGCGAAATCAGCAAGTTCCCGGCCGTCAGCCGCGATCTGGCCCTGCTCTTGGACAAGCACGTGGAGTTCACTCAAATCGAACAGATTGCCTACGCTGCAGAGAAGAAACTGCTGAAGGAGGTGCGCTTGTTCGACGTGTACGAGGGCGACAAACTGCCCGAGGGCAAGAAGAGCTATGCGGTGAACTTCACCTTGCAGGACAGCACCAAGACCCTGAACGACAAGGCCATTGACGCCATCATGCAGAAACTCATCAAGAACCTGACCACGCAACTACATGCCGAATTGCGTTAATCATAACAAAAACATAAAAATATCATACAAAAACAATGGGAAGAGCATTTGAATACCGCAAAGCAGCCAAGATGAAACGTTGGGGCCACATGGCCAAGACATTTACGCGTCTGGGCAAGCAGATTGCCATTGCAGTAAAGGCAGGCGGTCCCGAACCCGAGAATAACCCCGCGCTGCGTAGCGTCATCGCTGTCTGCAAGCGCGAGAACATGCCCAAGGACAACATCGACCGCGCCATCAAGAACGCGATGGGCAAGGACCAGAGCGACTACAAGAGCGTTACCTACGAAGGATATGGCCCCCACGGCGTTGCCATTCTGGTGGACACGCTTACGGACAACACCACGCGTACCGTGGCCGATGTGCGCAGCGTATTTAATAAGTTCTCCGGCAACATGGGCACCACGGGCAGCCTTTCTTTCCTCTTCGACCACAAGTGCGTGTTCACTTTCAAGCAGAAGCCCGGTATGGATATGGATGATTTCGTACTGGAAATGATTGATTACGGTATGGACGAGGACTTCGACATCGACGAAGAAGAGGGCACAGTTACCATCTATGGCGCACCCTCCAGCTACAACGAGATCCAGAAGAAACTGGAGGCTGACGGCTACGAGGACGTTGGCGGCGAGTTCACCTATATCCCCAACGACACCAAGGCCGTTACAGCCGAGGAGCGTGAGACCATTGACAAGATGGTGGCTAAGTTGGAGGATTTCGACGACGTGCAGACCGTTTACACCAATCTGGCACCTGAGGCTTAAGCAGGCGGCAGAACCCCCGAATAATGCTGTTTTGTGGCAAAATGTCATAAGACAGCATTTTTTTTGCTCTTCCGCGTACGTTGTATCGGAATAAATCCTATATTTGTCCCATATTACAACAACAAAACGTAAGTATAACCAAATACTAAATCTTACAACCATGGACATTAAGAAAATCATGCAACAGCTGGAGGCCAAGCACCCTGGCGAGAAAGAGTACCTGCAGGCCGTAAGCGAAGTGCTAATGAGCATCGAGGAGGTGTACAACCAGCACCCCGAGTTCGAGAAAGCGAAGCTTATCGAGCGCCTTGTCGAGCCGGAGCGTATCATCACCTTCCGTGTGCCTTGGGTGGACGACAAGGGCGAGATTCAGGTGAATCTGGGCTATCGTGTGCAGTTCAACAGCGCCATCGGCCCCTACAAGGGCGGTCTTCGTTTCCATGCGAGTGTGAATCTCTCTATCCTCAAGTTCCTGGGCTTTGAGCAGACCTTCAAGAACGCCCTTACAACCCTGCCGATGGGAGGTGGCAAAGGCGGTAGCGATTTCAGCCCCCGCGGAAAGAGCGATGCCGAAATCATGCGTTTCTGTCAGGCCTTCATGAGTGAGCTTTACAGACATATTGGTCCCGAGATTGACATTCCCGCCGGCGATATCGGTGTGGGTGCACGTGAAATCGGCTATCTTTTTGGTCAGTACAAGAAACTTACCCGCGATTGGAGCGGTGTGCTTACGGGCAAGGGGCTCTCTTATGGCGGCAGCCTGATCCGTCCCGAGGCTACGGGCTTTGGCGGCCTCTATTTTGTCAACCAGATGTTGCAGACACGTGGCATCGACATCAAGGGCAAGACGGTGGCTGTGAGCGGTTTCGGCAATGTGGCCTGGGGTGCTGTAACGAAAGCCACACAATTAGGAGCCAAGGTGGTTGCCATCAGCGGTCCCGACGGTTATATCTATGACCCCGACGGCATCTGTGGCGAAAAGATCGACTATATGCTGGAGTTGCGCAACAGCGGCAATGACATCTGCCAGCCCTATGCCGACGAGTTCCCCGGCGCAACCTTCGTTGCGGGCCGGAAACCCTGGGAGGTGAAGTGCGACATCGCCTTGTGCTGCGCCACACAGAACGAGCTGGATGGCGAGGATGCCAGACTCCTGATTGCCAACGGCGTTCAGTGTGTGGGTGAAATCAGCAACATGGGCTGCACGCCCGAGGCTATTGACGCCTTCGTTGGTGCCAAGATGCTGTACGCTCCCGGTAAGGCCGTGAACGCAGGCGGCGTTGCCACCAGTTGTCTGGAGATGAGCCAGAACGCCATGCACATCAGTTGGAGCGCGGAGGAAGTGGACCAGAAGCTGCACCAGATCATGAGTGCCATCCATGCGCAGTGCGTAACCTACGGCACGGAGCCTGACGGCTATATCAACTACGTGAAGGGCGCCAACATCGCCGGCTTCATGAAGGTGGCCAAGGCCATGATGGCGCAGGGTGTCGTTTGATTTCTCCTGTGTAGATTATTAGGCGGGTCTTGCGGTTGAACATTTTTTCCTGGTGTTCATAGCCGCAAGACCCGCCTTTCTTTTTGTCATCTTTTCCCTGATTTTCGCTTACATTCTGACTTTCCAAAATTGTTCTTGACGCCGTTCCTTGCGGCTGAGCCTGACATTCTTTCCGAATTTTCGTGTTTTAACAGGTGCTGGTATTCAGTCGTTTATGTTGTCCTCTGGCATTGGGCGTTCCTCAATTAACACGTGAAAAGCCCTTTTCTGGGCAAAATCGAATCAGGTATTTCATCAAAAACATATATAAGAAATCTCCAAAACATATATTTGATTGGTTTGAATCATCTATATGTTTCGTTTTCAGCTTCGGAAATCCTCTGAAAACGCTTTCGGAATGCTTCTCGGTTCTCTAAAAGAGAAATCTTCGTACAACTTTCGGAAATATCATTTTGGGTAAAAACCCTTTGTTTTGCTTTCATTCTGATTTTGCGAATACGGGGAAAACCAAGCCGATGTTTCGTTGCCTGGTGATGAGGCACCTCCAAACAGGGATGGTCGGACCAATTAGATGCTGGGCGTCCAGCTCACCAGATCATCAACGATTTTGTCGTTGTCGTCCGTGATGTCCAAGATGAGGTTTCTGTATTTTCCCCGCTCTACAAGGTCCTGAATCAGCGGATAGACGGGCATTTCACGCGTCCAATAATCTGTGCCTAAGAAGATCATCGGACTGGAATAACCGAAACTGAGATAGTGGTTTTGTACCGCCTCTTGGAAGATTTCCTGCATGGTGCCGGCACTGCCGGGCGTGAAAACGATGCCGCCCATCGCCAGCGTCAGGATGCCGTCCTCGCGGATGCTGTTGTCAAAGTATTTTGCGATGTGTGTGGCTAACGGTGTGGCGGGCTCATGTCCATAAAGCCAGGTGGGGATGCCCACGCTGTAATAGGTGTTTTGCGGGAATCGCCCGCGCACTTTCAGCGCCGCTTCCAGCCAGAGAGGGTCGGTAAACTCCGCCGCCTCGGACAGCAGGCTTAGGGCTTCCTGTAGTTCCGTATCGCTGCGCCCGGCCATCCATGCGCCTAAGTGGGTGGCTTCCATAGCGCCCGGTCCGCCTCCGCTTATCATGAGTTTGCCGCGTTCGGTGAGAGCTTTTGCCATGCTGGCTACGGTGGCGAAGCGAGGGTCGTTGCGTGCGATGGCATGGCCGCCCATAACGCCCACGACATCCGTTTCCTTATAAGCCGATAGAAACTCGTGCAGGGCGCTGCTGATGCTATGGTCGTGCAGTGTGCGGGCCAGGGTTTCCTTGATGTCCGTACTCCGTTTGCCGAATTCCAGGTAATGCTTGTAAACGCGTTGGTCGTAACAAGACTTCATGCTTTCGGGCTGGCCTGCCTGATAGTTGTCGTAGAGGTCGTCAGAGGTATAGAGGGTGCTGCGGAATGTGAACAGCTCGCCCATATTGGGAAAGACAAGGCTGTCCGCAAGTTTGCACTTTAGCCCGTGAGGCATTTTGCATCCAATGAAAAGACAACCCCTGAAGGTGTAGTTGAGTGCCTCCTGGGGTATGGTGATTCCTTGAAATGCCGTGCGTTTGATATGTTTGTCCCGGTGGGTTTCAAATAGTTCCAGGCAATCCTCCAAGGTAAGTATCTTCCGATAGTTTTGGCGCATAGGGTCTTATGTTTTTTCTGTTCCGGCCATGGGCTTGTCCCCGTCTTTGAGACAGGCATCCCGGCGCAGATGCAGGATGTTGTGCCATTCCGTGTTGCCCTTTGTCCAGAGATAGGAAAGGTGTCCCGTGCCGTTTTCGTCAAGTTGCCGGATGATATGGTTGGCGGTTAGCCTGCTCAGGTCTGTCGCGGGCTGATAACAGCTTTCCGTCCCTTCCGTGTTGTATATTTCGCAGAGCAACTTGGCTTGTGTCATTTCCGCAACAAGTCCGCTGACCAATGTCTCGGGCAGGTGGGTGTCCTGTGCCAAGGATTGCACGCTGTAGGGAGTTTCCCCTTCCGCAAAGCGCTCGCATATCCGGCGCATGAGCAGGAGGCATACCGCATCGTGGTTGGCGCGGGAGAGATTGCGAATGTCATGCGTGAAGAGATAATCGTCGCCATGCTGGGAGGCATAGCAGAGCTGGCCGCAGAAGAGGCAAATATACCACGAGAACTGCATCCAAAGCATGAATAAGGGCAGGGCTGCAAAGGAGCCATAGATGGCGTTGTAGCTGGAAAGCTCGAACTGATACTTAAAATAAAGGAATTGCAACACCTGGAACAGGATGCCGGCCAGCAGGCCAGGAGCCAATACGTGGCGCCATCTTACGTTCGTGTTGGGCATGTACTTGAAGAGTGCCGTGAAGGCCAGGGCTGCCAACAGGAGGGGGGAGTAGCGCATGATGAATTTCATCGTGCCGGAGATGACGATAAAGTCGGCATACTGGCCGGCGACGGTGGACAGGATGACGCTGAAACCGGAGGTTACGATGATAAGCAGGGGAAAGAAAAAGAAGATGGCCGTATAGTCAAACACACGCCGATAGATGTTGCGCGAGGTGGGCACGTGCCAAATGGTGTTGAATGCGCTTTCGATGCTGCTGCTCAAGTTCGTAACCGTAAAGACCAGAAACAGAAGGCCGGCACCCAAAAATACGCCGCTATGTGTGTGGTCGATGTATCGGTCCACGAAATTCAAGACTATTTCGCTGGTGTGCTGATTGCTGCCGGCACTGATGTTTTCCCGCATCCTCTGCTCGATTTCATTGCCCAGGCCAAAGCCGCGTGCGATGGCGAAGATAATGCTCAGGATGGGGACCAAGGCCAGCAGGCAGTTGTACGTCAGCGCAGAGGCGAAATTGGGAAGATTGTTCTGGTCGAAGCATTTGATGGTAATCACCAGCCGACGCAGCGTCCAAAGCGCCAAACGGGGGGCAGGGCTCAGCAGACGTTCGTCCGTCGTCCAAATGTCCTCTTGAAAGAAATTTCCTATCTGCTTGGCTGTTATCATTGCGTTGTGATGTTTCAAAAAAGAAACGCAGATTGACTGTAAGCCGGGTTCTGTAACCATGCCAACGAACCTGATGGACCGTGCATGGCGCCTGTCATTTATCCACGACCGCTGTTGCCAGCGGCCTCTATCGTTCTACCCTCCGGCAATCGGGCAGGGGGCTACCCTCAAGCGCCGGTTTACATGAACTTTCAACTTCCGGTCGGCACAGCACCATTGTCGCCAATGGCCTGGTGGGCTCTTACCCCACCTTCTCACCCTTACCCTCGGCAGCATGCCTGGCGGCACACAGAACCGTGGGCGGTTCTTTTCTTCTGCACGGCACTGACCCTCGCGAATCACTCCTATATTAGGGAGCGGACACCCTCTGTGTTGCCCGGACTTTCCTCTCGCTCGTCTCTGTCCTTTCGGAGGAGGCTTGCCAGCGGCAGGCTGTCACAATCTGCGTTTCAAGACTACAAATATAGGTCTTTCCTTTGGCCTATACAACATTAGGTTCGTTTTTCCGCTTTTTTAGGAAAGGAAGCGGTAAAAATATAAGTGTTCGGTTTTGTCATCTTTAAGGCTTTCCTTATCTTTGTAGATTGAAGAAAATTGGCAAATAACAATTCAAAAAGTTTAGATTCATACATCCATGCAAAAGAACATACGCAATTTCTGTATCATAGCCCACATCGACCATGGTAAGAGCACCCTGGCGGACCGCCTGCTGGAGTACACCCAGACCATTCAGGTTACGGGAGGGCAAATGCTGGATGATATGGATTTGGAGAAGGAGCGTGGCATTACAATCAAGAGTCATGCCATTCAGATGGCATACGAACTGAATGGAGAAAAATATATCCTCAACCTGATTGACACTCCGGGCCACGTCGATTTCTCGTACGAGGTGAGCCGTAGCATTGCCGCCTGCGAAGGTGCGTTGCTGATTGTGGACGCTACGCAGGGGGTGCAGGCGCAGACCATCTCGAACCTGTACATGGCCATTGACCACAATCTGGAGATCATTCCCATTGTCAATAAATGCGATATGCCGAATGCCATGCCCGAGGAAGTGGAGGATGAAATCGTTGACCTTATCGGTTGCGACCGCAAGGACATCATCCGTGCCAGCGGCAAGACGGGTATGGGCGTTGAGGATATTTTGAAGGCCGTCGTGGAACGTATTCCTGCTCCCAAAGGCAATCCAGAGGCTCCCTTGCAGGCGTTGGTGTTCGACAGTGTGTTCAATAGCTTCCGTGGCATCATCGCTTATTTCAAGATTGTCAATGGCAGTCTGAAAAGTGGCCAGAGCGTGAAGTTTATCAATACGGGGAAGGAATACAAGGCGGATGAGATCGGCGTGTTGAAGATGGATATGGTGTCCACGAAGGAATTGACCTGCGGCAACGTCGGTTATATCGTGAGTGGTATCAAGACGGCAACGGAAGTGAAGGTGGGCGATACGCTGACCACCACGGAGAATCCTTGCAAAGAGGCCATCGCGGGCTTTGAGGAGGTAAAGCCCATGGTGTTTGCGGGTGTTTATCCCATCGAGACGGAAGATTTTGAAAACCTGCGCGCCAGCCTTGAGAAATTGCAGCTCAATGATGCCAGTCTGACGTTCCAGCCCGAAAGCTCTGTTGCCTTGGGCTTTGGTTTCCGTTGTGGCTTCTTGGGCTTGCTGCACATGGAAATTGTGCAGGAGCGCCTGGATCGCGAATTCAATATGGACGTTATTACAACCGTGCCCAACGTATCGTACCGGATTTATGACAAACATGGTGTGATGCAGGAGGTACATAACCCCGCCGGTATGCCCGACCAGACGCTCATAGACCATGTGGAGGAGCCTTACATTCATGCCTCGGTCATTACGACCACGAATTTCATAGGCCCCATCATGACGCTCTGTCTGGGAAAGCGCGGCGAACTCATCAAGCAGGACTACATCAGCGGCAACCGGGTGGAGTTGCAGTATCGGATGCCTTTGGGTGAGATTGTGATTGATTTCTACGACAAGCTGAAGAGTATTTCCAAGGGCTACGCTTCGTTCGATTACCATCAGGACGGCTTTCGCCCCAGCAGACTGGTGAAGTTGGATATCCTGTTGAACGGTGAGCCTGTGGATGCCTTGAGCACGCTGACGCATGTGGACAATGCGGAGACCTTCGGACGTCGGATGTGCGAAAAGCTGAAAGAGCTGTTGCCCCGTCAGCAGTTTGATATTGCCATTCAGGCAGCCATAGGCGGAAAGATTATTGCCCGTGAAACTGTAAAGCAGCTCCGCAAAGACGTTTTGGCCAAGTGCTACGGCGGCGATGTGAGCCGTAAACGTAAACTATTGGAAAAGCAGAAGAAGGGTAAGAAACGCATGAAGCAGATTGGCAACGTGGAAGTTCCCCAAAAGGCCTTTCTTGCAGTGCTTAAATTGGATTAACAGCGCTTAGCGCACGAATAACCTACCATAGAAAAACCAGAGACTATGCCACAGACAGTGATTCATACGCGGGACATTGCACGCGATATGGCTAACATCTATTGCAGACTTTCCCCCATGGGTGTCGAGGCCCTGGCTCGCTTACTTACGCCTATCAAGGTGGTGAAGGGTGAAACCTTGGTTCACGAGGGACAGGTGTGTCCAAGTATGTTTTATGTTCACAAAGGCATGGTGCGCCAATATTATTACAAGAATGGCAAGGACGTAACGGAACACTTCAGTTTCGAGGGCCGTATCTGCTTCTGTATCGAAAGTTTCCTGAAGCAGGAACCAAGTAAGCTGATGGTGGAGGCTTTGGAAACCAGTCTGGTCTATGCTTTACCTTACGAGGAACTGCACGTGGCCATGATGCAGAATTCCGAGATTGAACTTTTCTACCGCAAGGTGCTGGAGCATGCGCTGATGAGCAGTCAGGAGCATGCCGACAGCCAACGTTTCGAGAACGCTGCCGAACGTTATATGCGCCTTATGCGCACCCATCGTGAAATCGTCCTGCGTGCCCCGATGGTCCATATTGCCAGTTTCTTGCAAATGACACCGGAGACACTCAGCCGTGTGCGTAAGTCTACGCAGCAGGCAGACTGATTCAGTAGAACAGAGGAATCAGGAATACGCTGAGCAGGAAGACGATGAGGTTCAGTGGCAGACCCACTTTCAAGAAATCCTGGAACTTGTAACCACCCATGCCCTGAACAATGAGGTTGGTCTGGTACCCGATAGGCGTACTGAAAGACGCACTGGCGGCAAAGCAAATGCAAATAAAGAAGGGTGTGGGGTCCATGCCCAATGTGCTGCTTATGCTTAGTGCCAATGGGAAGGCCAGGGCTGCCGCGGCGTTGTTGGTAATAAGTTCAGTGAATAGGTTTGTAATCAGATATAGTGCCGCCAGCATGATGTAGATGCCGCGTTCGCTGTGGCGCGCCATTTGTGCCAGGTCAACGATACGCTCGCCCACCATGTCCGCAAAACCGCTGTTCGTCATGCCGCGGCTGATGGCAAAGGCACAGGCGATGGTTATGAGTACGTCCCAAGAGATGAACTTCGTATAGCGGCGCGGAGAGAATATGCCTGTCCATGCCATAATCACGGTGGTTACGGCAGCACAGAAGAACATATCCACTTGAAGGTTGGGAAGCAGGGCACTGACGGCAGGCAGTTCTCCTACAGTGGCCCCCAGAATCATCAATACAACAAGCACCAGGGTCAGCCATTTCTTGCGCGAACCCATGGGCACTTCCACCTCTCCCAGCTTGTTGATCATAAGGAAGACGCGACTGTCTTTCCATGCGGTGTAAAAACTTTCATCGGCCTCTACGATCAGTGTGTCCTCTTTTGTAAGGCGTGTATTCATAAAATCGCCCCTCAAGGGTTGTCCGCTACGCCGGATGGCCTTCACATTGGCACCATAATGGCGATAAAAGTCAAAGTCGCGCAAGGTGCGATTGATGCCGGGGAAACGGGGCGTAATCATAACCTCCATGAGCATCATTCCGGGAGGCAGATGTTTGTTGGTTTCCTCCTCTTCTTCTCCGCCTTCGCGATGGTCCGGCAGCAGCATGGGGGCAATCATGACCAGATAGAACAGACCGGTCAGACAGATGAACAGGCCAACACGACTAAGTTCAAACATACCTAACGTATGGCCGCCGGTCTGAACGTTGATTAGTCCGCTTTGCAGGCTATCCTGGATCATGCCGTCAACAACGAGGTTGGTGCTGGTTCCTATCAAGGTTGTCATGCCTCCCAAGATGGTAGCGTAGCTCAGGGGAATCAGGAATTTTGAAGGTGGCAGGTGCATCTTCCTGGCCCAGTTTTTAATCATGGGTGCAAAGATAACCACGACGGGTGTGTTGTTGAGGAAGGCTGAAAGGCTGCTTACAATGGGCAGAAAGCGAAGATTGCTTTGTTCCACACTGATTTTCTTTGTGGGAAGCAGGGAAAAGATGATACGCTCGAGAACGCCGCTTTTGCGTACTCCCTCGCTTACCAGATAGAGCATGGCAACCGTTATCATACCTTTGTTCGAGAAACCGGCAATGGCCTCGCCGGGCGAGATGATGCCAAGGAGCATCATCAGTATGACAGCGGAAAAGAGGATGAGTCCCGGACGCATGCGGTCCATTACCAGACTTACGAACATGCCCACAATAATCAGGCTGACGAAGAATATCTGCATATTTGGAATTCTTGTTTGTTTTTTTCAGGGTATAAAGATAGAATATTTTGTTGAAAGGACAAAAAACGCAAGGGTTTATTTGGCTGTTTCGACCTTTTGTTTTAATTTTGCACTCGGTTATCGCCGATATGGCTCAGTTGGTA
Organism: Prevotellaceae bacterium; assembly: GCA_028723455.1. Classification (GTDB taxonomy): domain Bacteria; phylum Bacteroidota; class Bacteroidia; order Bacteroidales; family Bacteroidaceae; genus Physcousia. The sequence goes on from JAQYEW010000027.1 coordinate 33,758, forward strand.
GAGCAACGCATTCGTAATGCGTGGGTCGGGGGTTCGAGTCCCCCTATCGGCTCTCCGGAGAGGTTCGCAAGTAATTGTGAACCTCTTTTTCTTGCCCTTGACGGATAACAACAAAAAAGGGGAGCCTTCGCGTGAAGACTCCCCTGATAGATGTTTATAAGCGATTACTTAATCACTACTTTCTTGCCGTTCAGGATGTAGAGGCCTTGTGCGGGACGACCGCTGATACGTCTGCCGTTCAGGTCGTAAAGTGCACTGCCCTTGCCTTGTGCCTCGATGCCGTGGATAGCGTTGGTCTGGCCAACGATGATGATATTGCTGGCGGGGCTGCTGTAGCTGCCCTCCAGGGCATATACCACGTAGGTGTAGGTCTTCGTTGCGTCAAGTTCTGTGAATGTTGCGCTGGTGCCTTCAACAATCTGCTCAACGGTCTTGTTGCCGCCTTTCTCCACTTTCACTGCGGCAATGTATGCGCGCTTGGTAGCCTTCATCTCAATCTTCATCTCGCTACCGTCTCCCTCGAAATAAAAGGTACGTGTAGCCAAGTCCTTGTCCAAGGGAATCTCACCAATGGTCTTGCCTGCAATGGAAACGGTCAGTGTGCCACCGTCTGCATCGCCTGAGCTATTCACCCAAGATGCGGCAGTGATGGTAACACTTGTATTGCCTGTGGTTTTGAATGAGGGCGTTGCCAGTTCACCAGCCACCTTGCCGGTGCCGATTTTAGTACCCAAAGCTCCAACGTACACCTTCGTGCCTGTCCATCCGGGCATGGTGGTGTAGCTGTCCAGTTGAGAGGCCAGGTCGGTGCTGCCGTCCTTATCTGCTTTTAGCTTGTTGAAGTCCTCGTTGATGATGGTTGTGATAACCGGATTATCATTCTTCTCAGTTACGACAACGCGGTATTTCGTTGCGCCCTCTGCTTGCTGCCAGTTGGCGGTAAAGCTTGTGGGAGTTACATTGGTGGCATCCAGGGCTACGGGTGTAGCGATGTTCTTGTTTCCGGCAACAAAGCTGATGGTTCCGTCTTCATTCTGTTTGATGTCGCGGATGGGGAAGTTCAGGAACATCCTGCCATCGCTGTTCTCATTGTACAGGATGGCGGCGGGGCTGCTGGTGTTTGTCAGTTCCGTCTTGCCGGTCTGGGGCCATGTGTCTTCTCCCTCGCTGTCCTCAGAGGCTTTCCCATCAGCGGGAATAATGGTCATGCGCTGGCGCGTTTCGGTGTTGTTCACCTCGTTCTGCATCCAAACGTCGGCATCATAGTCCAAGTGAAGCACGAGCATGCCTGCGGCCTCCAGTTCGCTATCCCAATCCTCAGCCTGTCGATTCTCCAGAAGGTAATACTCGTCCCTGTTCTTTTGGTTGTAGATAATGTAAGCCTGTGCCTGGGAAGAAAGGGCAGGCAGGGCGCTTACCTCTGTGAAGGTGGTCAGCTCCGTGGGTGTCAACCATCCTGCTTCCTTACGCTGGTAGCTGTTATAGCCGGCGGGGATGTAGCTCATGCCGTTGTATGAGCCGCTGCACATCAGGTCCCATGAACCCATTCCATAGTTTACTCCGTCTTTGTCTTCGGTATCGTAGCTGTCGGGGAATCCCAAGCAGTGGCTGAACTCGTGGCAGGCGGTGCCGATGCCGTCCAAAACGGGTTTGCCATTAGCATCCCTGAAGTCATCCTTGTCATTCAGACCGCTGCCCATCAGTTCGTTGCTGCACGCATAGGTATTGATTTTTACGCCATCCCTCGTGAGTGGACCCTTCTTTGCAGACTCCAGATCCCATTCGTGGGGCCAAATGGTGTTGGCGGGCGCACCCTGTGCCTGGCCATAACCGGCATAGATGACATACACCTGTTCTACCTCGCCGTCGCCGTCCCAGTCATAGTCTTTGAAGTTCACCTGGCTATCTACCAGGTCGATAGCTTCAACGACCATACCGGCGGCGTCAGCATCTTCGCCTTTACCACCATTGTCCGCACCATAGCTGGCCATGCTCTTGCTCAGGTTGACGGGGCCAACAACGTTAAAGTCGATGTCCAGTTTGTTATAGCTCTGTGCCAGGAAATAATCACGCACGGAGCCAATTCCCAATGTGCCAATCCCGGGTACCTCATTCTTGTACCCCTCTTTGCTGAAGGCGTCTTTCAGATTGCTCTGGGCAAAGGTGAACTTTGTGTCGGTAAAATTCACAAGGATGACAAGTCCCTTCTTGTTACCACTCAGTGCTTTGGATTTACGCATCTTCTGTATGCGTTGCGCACGGCGTGTGTTTTTTGCTTGTATGCGTTTCTGAGCGCGTGCTTTTCTTGCTACGCTGTCAACGATAGGGCTGAGTGTGCCGTCGCTCTTCAGTTCGTAGCGAATCCCATTTGTACCCTTCCAATAATGTCCGTGTTCGTCACCCGCCAAAGTGGCTGTAATCTGCTTGCCATCGGCCAAAGTAAAGGTGCGCGTTATGCGCTTGGCGGGGACGGCAAAAAGGCTGGCAGCCATCATGATGGCTGCTGCCAGAGAAAAAAATCTCTTCATGTTTTGTTAGTAAATGATTTTAGAAATTATTAAATGATAATTTTATTGCCTTTTATAATGTAGATTCCTTTCGTCAGGGCGTGGGGGAGCACCCGTTCGCCATGAAGGTTGTATATGATTGTGGGATTGTCTTTAATTCGCTGGGCATTTATGCCCGTGGTGTTGAGTTCAAACCAATCACTCCATGGACTGGTGAGGTAATCTTCTGGACTGTCTGCCAGTGCGCGTGCTCTCAGTCTGAGGTTACGCTCCTGCGGCAGATCAGACAGCATGAAGGCGATGGAGGACCCGCTGAACTGTTGCAGGAGCACGTCGCCCTCGTACACTTCCAATTCGTATTTTGTGGCGTTCTCCACAACGGTTACCGCAAAGCCATCTTCGGTGTCTACGGGACTGATGACGGGTGCGGACAGCTGTCCGTTGGTACGGAAGCATAGCGTAACGGTTCCGTCGCTGTGCTCCATGATGTTACGGATGGGTTGTCCCATAAACTGACGGGCGGTGAAAACGGTGGCGGCGGGAGTGGTCTCATCTGTCAGGTTATAATTCAACTGGTCGCCGGGCCACAGCCAGCCCTGCATGGCGGCTATCCACGCATTTTGTGTGGTGCCGGGGCGTCCGACGGTGTTGTAGTTGTTGTTGGCCGGAATGAATGTCATGCACTGGTGGTTTTGCATGCGGTTCACGGTGTTGGCGTTCCAGCGGGTTGCCTGATAATCGACGTGCAGGATTTGCAGTCCGTGGCTGCGACGTGCCAACACGGCATCTGCGCCAAAGGCTTGGCGGTTCTCTAAGGTGTAGTATTCGTTTGCGTTTTCCGGGTTCACAATCTTGTAGCCCTTGCCGCCCCGACTGATGGGTTCAAGGGTAAGCAGACAGGGTTCCGTGAGTGTCTCCAAAGGACGCCATCCCATGAAGTCGCGCTCATAGGCCGTGTAGCCGCAAGGATTCTTGTTGTTGTTGATATAAGCCCCGTAGTCCATCAGGCTCAGTATGTCCATGGCGTCGCCGTCGGGGTTACTCTTCGTGTCATAGAAGTCGGGCAGCCCGATGGCGTGGCTCATTTCGTGACAGAAAGTTCCGATGCCGTCGGGACGCGTAGATGTGATGACACCATTCTCACGGCCGGCCACCAGCCGTTCGGCAACGCAGCCGTATCCGGCAAAGGTGATGCCGCCCACTGTGATGCGTGCAGTGCTCTCCTTGGGCCAGATGTCGGTTGTAACTTTGCTGTTGTTCTCGCCCAGACCGGCGTAGAGGAAGAACACCATATCCACGACACCATCCGCATTGTTGTCAAAATCGTTCCATGTGGTAAAACCTACCTCCTGGGCTTTCTGAATAGCCTGGGAATAGAATTCATTGATTTTAAGGTCTTTGCTTGTGTTGCTGGCGTTGTTGGCACCGTAATAGGCCGTGTTGTTGTCCAGGGTTACGGGGCCGATGACGGTGAAGTGGGGCTGGAAGATATTGTCGCTTTGTTCCGCAAAATATCCTTTGACCGAGTGGCTGTTTCCATCAATGGGGTTGCCTTGCGCGTCGCCATTGAAAAATGCCGTGTAGTGGGTGTTGATTTCGGATGCGTCGCTGCTGGGAGTGATGAATTTCGTGTCGGCAAACTGCACCAGGATGACCGGCACATGGGGACTTCCCTGTGCTTTCATGGGTGCCGTCGCTTGGCTGCCTATGTAGCGTGGTCCGCCGGGGGTGTACGCCGGAGTGTCGAAATGGATGAAACATTCGGGACGACGAATGTCTTTCCAATCCGGAAAGTCTTCCTGAGCATACGCTAAAGGACTGATACCTAAAGCTACATATACGAGTAGAGACTTAATAGAAAATATAAATCTTCCTTTCATGGACTTAGAGTACTAAAAACAGGTCATTTTGCAAAGATACGGAAAATTATAATAAACCCCCAAATTTTTCGTTTTTTTTCTTATTATGGTATTTTTCGACAAAAGACACATTTAATCAGATCAAAACAAAAATTTAATTTGGATGATTCTTATATGATAGTTATTTTCTTCTTTTTTTGTGTACCTTCCTTGGCCTTACATCGAATGTAAGCCGTCCCAAAGATGAATGAATGATACCCGGAGAGAAAAAGATCAATGATTATATTTCTTTCAAGGGGTCGCCGGAAATAAAACCGACGAAAATTTATGCCCTCATCACAAGAAACTCCTTTTAAAAAGATGCCCAACTGGATCTTACTTATATGCGCTGGTTAAGGATGCTACTTTGAATTTCTCTGAGACATTCCAACTTCCGGCGGGGCGGGCAACGAAATACTGGGTTCATTCCTACGCTGCGTCTTTACAATTCGATCCCCGGCAATCATCTCTTTTGTTTGAGAAAAGAAGTCGGTTCTTCACGACTTCAATAAAGTATGATAAGCAAGTTCGCTGGTTCGGCAAGACAGTAAGCACTATTTGGCGCTTACTGTCTTGCTTCCTTAATATATGAGTCTTACTTAACAATGAACTTGCGTCCGTTTTGTACGTAGAGTCCTTTGGTTTTTCCTCTGGTGGGGCGGCCGCAGAGGTCATAAATCGGAGGTTGGGCTGTGAAGCCGGCTTTCACGTGTTCCACATCGTTGAGGGGAGAGAGTTCATAGGCACGTACCCAATCGAAGCGTGTCTCGTAAACAAAATCGGGATCGTAATGCGCCGCCCACTCTCCACGGCCTACGCTTTGGTTTAAGATAAGGTGGAAGGCTTTGTCGTAGGGCCATTGACCTTGCCCTAAATCACTCTGGTTTGTACTCTTGGCATAAGAAAAAACCTCCTCACCGTCTACGTACCAGGTCAGCTTGTCGGCTTCTTTCAGCAAACCGTAGGTGTGCCATTCGCCGTCCTGGGTACACGCAAATTCGAACGTGGACCGAGGTTGGCCGTTTTTTTTCAGATTGTAGGTCCAATTACTGTGAACGGTATGCCACGAACTGTTGCGTTCGTCGATGGTCTCCCAAATGTCAATCTCGCCACAGGTAGGCCAACCGCCGGTCATGTCCATGGGCATCATCCAAAAGGCGGGAAAGTTTCCTACATGGGGCTTGGTCAGTACGCGCGCCTCCACATAACCATGCAGGAGCGCATAGGATTTGGCGCTCTCGCGCATTCCTGACAGCGTGGGCACTTTGTCCGTAGGGTCGAACACGTTTTTGCGTGCCTGGCACACCAGCGATCCGTCCTGCACGAAGGTTACGTTGGGGTCTGAACTGATGAATCGTGCCCACGTTGCGTTGCCGCGCTGGCGTACGCTCCACTTGCTGTCGTCAATGCTTGTCCCGTTGAATTCATCCGCGAACACCTGTTGCGTTGTGGCGGCCTCGGTTGGCTCGAATGCAGCCAGAATACGCACTGTTCCAAACATGTTGTTGTAACCTATGTTCAGGCGGCTGTCTGAGCCAATCTCCATTTCCTCTTCAAACCATTGGGTGATGCCCCCCGACTGTTGTGCTCCATCCAGATTGTGTCCATAGCGAACACGGGCTTTCCCGTTAATCTGATAACCGGATTGCAGAGGCTGGGCAATGAGGCCCAGAAACTTGTAGGCATCCGTTGCTACGGGTACGCCCTTAGTCGTGAGCGCTTGCCCGTTGACGTATTTCAAACGGCTGATGAAACGGCCGTGGGTGATGTCGCTGATCACTTTTGTCTTGGGTGCATGCAGGTTGACAAGAAAGAGGAACTGATATTGCTCCGTCTGCCACAGGGCGCGAAAGATACCTTCCACATGGGTGGGAAGTACGCCCGTATGTCGCTCTGTCGCTTGGCTGAAGTGCCCGTCGCGGTTGTAATCAATGTACAGCTGGCCAGGAATGCTGGGCTGAAGTTCCTGACCGTGCGTAAAACCCACCATACGTTCCTGGGTGAAGTCTTGCAGTGAGTGGCTATTGTCCGTAAGGGTGTAGCTGCGATTTGCCAGACTGATGCCGGTTCCGTTCAGTTCGAGCGTGGAAATGCGGTCGTGCTCTACCGCATGGTCGTCCAATTCCACGATGTTTTCCTGCACCATCAGTCCTTCCAGACGCACTTCCCCATAGCCCATGAATTCGTCGGGAAGCGTCAGTTCGTTGTCAACAAACGCCGTGGCGGGAATGGTTGCGGTAAAGAATTGTGGATTGTCGTTCAGCAGCGAGTCGCCCGAAAGATGGTAGCCATAGGTAATGCGAATGCCGTTGTGGGTAAACCCGGGGGCGGGCATCATCCTGATGCGTAGCGGACTGTTACTGTGCATTGTCAGATTGCTCACTGCTTGGCTCGTGGAAGCGACCACGATGTCCCCGTTCAGCTGGCTGGCGTTCACTAATGTTTCGCTGGAACGCACGTTCAGCACTACGTCGGCAATGCCGCCGCCGTTGGCGGTTATCAGGTTGTTGCTGGTGCTGTTACCGGCAGGGTCCAATGTGCTCCAGTCTACCTTAAAGCGCATGCGGTAGATGCCGGGCTTGGTTGTCTGGGGGACGGTGAAGGCCGGTAATTGGTTGGCAACGCGGTTGCCATTGCCTACGTCCTCTCCCAAGCTGTTGCGCCAGGTGTTGTTTACGTTGCCACCGTTGTAGCTTACTATTTCGCTGTTGGCAGCCGGCGTGCCGTCTGTGTTTACGTCAAAAGAGAATTTGCCGTCTTGGTTCCAGTCGACATAGGCAAAAGCCCCCATCCATGTGCCCGTATAGTTCACGCTGGGAGTGATTTTCTGCCCTGCGTTCACGCTGATGGGGGCCTGGCTGCTGATGAGGTTGTTATAGATACGGCCGGCATCTGTGGGCAGGGTGTAAAGGTTTGTTCCCACGCTTAGGCTGACACTGTTGAGATGGCGGTCCGTGCGGCTGTTGGCATGGTTCTCTTCAAAGCTTAGTGTGTAATTGCCGGTAGCGAAACGAGGCGTGTTGCTGTCGGTGATTTCTATCTGGTCGATGTAGCAGGCGAAGTCCTCGCTTAGATTGCTGCGGTCGGCCACGTCGGGACATATCACAAGCGAATGGATGTCTATGCCGTTTTTGGTGGGGTCGGCATAACTGAAACCTTTGATTTCAAAGACAGCGTCCACCCATCCGTTGGCCTTGGTGTTGGCTTTGTATAAGCTCCATGTCTGCTCCACCTCGGCGCTCTGACCGGCGCGTTCGCTGCGCTTGCCTAAGGTGATGAGCATCATGCGGCTATCAGAAACAGGGCGGTTTATCATCACGTGGACGTAGCGTGGCTCTTTGGTCAGGCGGAACGTCTCCTTCAGGTCTACGCGCAAGCCCGCAAGATTGCTGCCGTAGCGAGAACGCTGGAAACCGACAATCTTTGCGGTGGTATTGGGTTGCAGGCCGGTTTCCGGGTCTGCCGCCGTCAGGTGATTGTCAATCACCTGTACGGCCGGACTTATGCGCCCGTCGCGCAGAGGACTGTCGCTCCAGCCGTCATAGACGGAAACGGATTTGAAATCGTTGGTGTCGAAGGTGATGGTTTGTGCGCAAACCGTGCTCCAAAGCATGCTTTGCACACTTAATAAGGCAACGGCCTGAAGGTATCTGTGTGTTTTTTTCATTTTGAAAAGATTTGTTTGACGGGGTGGTTGGAATGGTTAGAAGACACTGATGTTGTTCATTAAGGGACAGGCACGGCTGTCAAGGATGGTTATCCGGAGGTATTGGGCGCTGTAGCCCGTGCTGTAACTTGCCGATGTGCTGCCGTTCAGGGGGATGATTCGCTTGTAGCCGACGGTGGTCTGTGCGATGTTGCCACCGCGTGGTGTCCAGTTTGTACCGTCCGTGCTGGTTTCAATGCGGAAAGCCTTGATGCGTTGCCCTAAGCGGATGGGCTCTTGGAGCATAACGTAGCGGAGCGTCTTTGGACTGTCCCAGCGCAGTGTGATCTGTGCTGACTTTTCGCCGTCAGGAGCAGCCCAATAGGTGTTCTTGTCCGCATCTGTGAGGTTGGACGCGGCGTATGTCTTTGTTGCGCCGTTGCTTCGTGTGGTGTTAGCCTCGATGGTGGCCTGTGTCGCCAGATTGCGATCATCTCCCAATCTGTTGTTGAGCATGATACCCAGTTGCCTGAGTGTATTCGTTGTGGCAGTGGGCAGCATGCCACGCTTGTCGGGAGGGCAATTAAGAATGAGTGTGGCATTGCGCCCTACGGTTTCCAGATACATCTGGAACAAGCGCTCTGCGCTCATCACCGACTCTCCTTCGTGCCAGAACCAACCGGCATCAGTTGCTTTGGCATCGCTTTCGCCGGGTTCCCAGTACCAACCATTCTCCATTCCCGAATTCAGGGCGTTCCGGTCGTTGTCGTTGCTTGCATAATCAATCATGGACCAGTTCGTTTCGCCGGCAAAGCCTGCTTCGTTGCCGATCCAGCGGGCCTCACCGCCCACGCCCCACATGACACAGTCGGGCAACACACGATGCACAGAGTCGCGCAAGTTGGGTATGTCATAGTAAATGCTGGCATCGATGCTGCGTGTGCCGCCGGCTCCACCATAGTAGCCGTCGCCACCATTGGCTCCGTCGAACCACATCTCGAATTGGTCATTGCCATATTTTGTCAATTCGGCACACTGGCGTAGGAAGACATCTGTAACATAATTGTCCTGTCCGTAAAACGCCGAGTTGCGGTCCCAAGGAGAAACGTAAAAACCATATTTCATGCCAAGTTCTTTGGCTGCCTTGGCAAAGTCGCGGGGAATATTCGTCTCCCTGCCGAATCCGTTGCCAGACCGCGTAACATTGTGCGTGGTGGTTTCCGTGGGCCAGAGGCAGAATCCGTCATGATGTTTAACGACGGCAATGCCACCTTTCATGCCCGCTGCTTTCGCGGCCTCGAGCCATTGCCTTGGGTCGGGTGCCTGTGTGGGGGCGAAAAGGCTTTCCGGTTCGTCGCCATTGCCCCATTCCCTGCCCGTGTACGTGTTCATGCCATAATGGAAGAAAGCATAAAATTCCGTCTCGTTCCACATGATTTGTCGCTCGTTGGGAACGGGATGCACAGGCAGTGGTTCATTCTCCGGGTTGCTTAGGTGTTGTGTGTTGAGGCTTAGTTGGCCAAAAGCAGCCAACGGTGCCAGACACAGCATCGAAAATAGGGTTTTTCTTTTCATGATTTTGGGAATAGATTTATTGTCCGGTAAGCAAAGTTACATTTTTTCTTTCAAAAACGCAACAATTGGCTTATAATATATCAATTATGACTTGGGAACAGTTGTTGCAGAAAAAAACAGCCTCGAAAGTCAGACAGGACTTTCGAGGCTAATGCCATATTGACGCTTGAGCCTGATATTTGGCGAAGGGGCTTATTTTACAAACTTTTTACCGTTCCTGATAACGATACCCTTCTTGTCTTTGGTGGAGGTCAGGCGTCCTTGGAGGTCGTAAGTAAGCTCGCCTTGCTCGATGGCCTTTACGTCCTTGATGCCTGTGGCAACGCGGTCGTAGGTCAGGGAGGCGATGTAGGTGGCAGGTATAGGCATGCGTCCGTATTTGAAGGTAACGTCAACGGAGAACACGTTGCCGGCAACGTGCGAATAGGACGCACTGTTCAGGACGCCGCTGATGGTTTTCTCCGTTCCGTTGTCGTCGACGGTGCAAGTGAACTCCTGTCCCGCCTGGAAGGTTACGGTGCGGTCCTCGGCCATGGTGAATTTAGCCCCTTGAATGGTGAATCCTTTCATCGTCATTCCCATGGGAGTGTAGACCATTGTGGGAAGGGTGATGTCCCCGTTGTTCATGCCGTTCATCTTAAAGATGAGAGTGTCCTGTGCGATCTCGATCCAAGAATCATCCATACCCTTGACGCCAAGCGATGATTTACCGGTGAAGACAAGGTTGCCATGCATCTGGGCGATGGCGGGAATGCTCATGCCTAAATAGGCGAGCATGGAGAGAATCTTTTTCATTCTTTGTTTGTTTTTATTGGTTTTTTAGAATCTAATCGTGAGGTCTGCTCCTACGTGACGAGGCTCGTTGTATTGGGCGTATTGTCGTTTGGCACTGATAAAATAAAAGGTGTGGTAAGCATTATTTGTCAGGTTTTTAGCCCAAAGGCTCAGCGTACCCCATTGGGTTTCCAACAGGAGTCGTGCGCCCAACTGCGCCTGAAAATTCTGGCGATGCAAGTTGTCTTCGGTCCAATAGAGTTTACCGTAACCGTTCGTGTTCACACCAAGAGAGAGGTTCCTTAGATACTTGTGTTGAAGGGGTAAGGTGTAGGTGGCTTCCGCAAATACGGTGTGCTGAGGCACGAAAGGAACATTGTTGCCATCATAGTTATTGCCGCTTCCGTCGTCATAACGTAAAAAGGTGGCACGTGTGAAGCCATAATTGACAAGGAGGTTCCATCGGTCAGTTGGGCGATAGTGCATGCTCAGTTCGCCACCCCAACTTAAGCTCTTGCCTGCATTCACCATCATGCGGCCCAGTCCCGAGGGTGCAAAACGAGAAATCTGCTGGTCGTGGATAGTGCTTAGAAACAGAGACGCATCAAGCATGAATCGGTTGGTGGGGTTCAGATGCGCCCCCAATTCATAGTTCCATGAGTGTTCTGGCTTGTAGACCACCTGGTCCGTGGTTGGACGTCGGCTTTCGGGCATTCCGCGTTCCATCATCTGCTTGACATAATCCTTGAAGGGAATCTCATCACCCGCTACCTTGGGATTGGGATCCCAAAGGGTCTGGGGAAAGGTGTTGTTGCCCTTGGCTCCTTCGGCGGCGATGTAATCAATGTAGTTCCCTAAGCCTGTTTTGATGCCGTTCATCATTTCCTTGCGCATGGCACCCTGTATGAGGTCGCTGAACATTTGGAGATTATAACCTCCGGAGCGCTGTCCCACGGCTATGCTGGCATAGACGTTGTTATTGGCGTCGAAGTCGTATTGCAGAGCCAACTTGGGTAGAAGATGGATGTAGTTGCGGCGTAGCGTCCCATTATACCGGATATCGCAGGTCATGTCCTGCAGGTCAACGGCCATGGCGGGATTGCTGCTGTTGGGCATGCTGAATCCATAAGCCACGTGGGCCGGGCTGTCGAAGCGCATGCGCTGATTCTCATAGTTCAATCGCAGGCCTGCCGTCAGTGTAAACGCATCGGCGGGCTTGTAGGTTATCTGATGAAAGAGGGCTGCGCTCAGCATGGGCGTGTGGTAGATGCCCTCCATGCGTAGATGGTCGCCCCGGAAATTCACCTGCATGCTTTCGAATCCCATGAGCCGCATCATGGTCATGCGCTCGTTGGTTTGGATGTTGGGCATGTTGGTGTTGATGTTGCTCTCCAACCATCGAAGGCCATCCGTGTAGAATGTTACGGGACCATTGGTCCTCATGGTTTGTCCCATCAAACTGGCGCCTGAAAGCCATTGCCACCGGCCGGTGCGCTGGCTGCGGAAAATAATCTCCTGGCTGGCGCTGTGCAGGCGTTGGCGCTGCATCAGGCTATAAATGTCCGCGCGAAGAAAATCTTGGTCTAAGAACATGCGGTCGCGCAGATGCTGATAGCCGGAAATTGCATTCATCTTCCATCCGCGGCCCTGGTACTCGATGTTGGCCCCTATGTTCAGGAGCGAGCGGCGATAGTTGCTCTCGCGGTTTTGGGAGATTTTCCCGATGAGTTGGGCATATTGTTCCTCGCTTCCCTCCTGGGCTCCCAGATAAAAATAAGGATAGGCTGCCTGACGGTTGTGGTCGTAGCTGACGGAGAAGTCCATCTTGAGATTGCTGGTGGGCAAGAGGATGCCACGCATACGTCCGCCTGCGCTGTGTGTGCGGTCTACGCTGCGTCCTGTGGTTGTGTTTTCCCAAAAGCCGGAGGTTCCTTCAGCGTATGCACCCGCGCTGAAGGCAAAGGACTTGCTGATGCGATGGTAGTGCGTAAGGCTGACGGTCCTGCGGAGGTTACCGGAATTGAAGGACAGATGGGCGTCCGTTCCCTGATAGCGGAAAGGGTTTTTGGTGTGTACCTTGATAATGCCTCCCATGGCGTTGCGACCATAGAGGGTGGCTTGCGGACCGCGTAAGACATCCACACGTTCTATGTCATAGAAATTGAAATCAAACGAGGACTTGTCGGCGTAGGGTACGTTGTCTACGTACATGGCCACGGCAGGAGTGCCCGAACGTGAACCTACGCCTCGGACATAAATTGAGCTTGTAAGGCGCGAGCCATAGTTGGGGATGAAGAGATTGGGAACCAGTGTGCTTACGTCCTTTAACGTCTTTATCTGATGATTGCGTAGCTGGCTGATGGAGGAGGAACTGACGGGCTGGGCCTGCAGTTGCCCCGACTCCTTAGGCGAACTGACGATTTCTACCATTTCCAATTCAGCAGGAGCCAGACTGTCGGCTACTTCTGCTATGGGCATGGAAAAGCATAGGGTCGGAAAAAGGCTCAAGGCCATTATCAGTCGTTTGCACATTGCTCTGTGTCTTTTTACCTTAACATTTGCAAAGATAATAAAAAAAAAGAAGCTACGGACTCTCCGTAGCTTCTTTTTGAAAAATGCCCGAAACTTGGAAGGCGGGTACTTAAGAGTTCAGCGTAAGCAAGAATTCCTCGTTGTTGCGGGTGCGCGCCATGCGGTTGTTCAACTCGTTCATGGCCTCGATGGGATTCATGTCGGACAATACCTTGCGCAGCATCCACATACGGTCCAGTGTGCTTTTGTCCATCAGCAGGTCGTCGCGGCGGGTGCTGCTGGCGACGATGTTCACAGCGGGGAAGATACGTTTGTTGGCCAGTGTGCGGTCCAACTGCAACTCCATATTGCCGGTGCCCTTAAACTCCTCGAAGATCACCTCATCCATCTTGCTGCCTGTGTCGGTAAGCGCGGTGGCAATGATGGTTAGCGAGCCACCATTCTCGATGTTACGGGCGGCACCGAAGAAACGCTTAGGCTTGTGCATGGCGTTGGCATCCACACCACCTGTGAGCACTTTGCCACTGGCGGGTGTAACGGTATTGTAGGCACGTGCCAGACGTGTAATGCTATCCAGGAAGATAACGACATCCTGACCACATTCTACCATGCGTTTGGCTTTCTCCAAAACGATATTCGCAATCTTTACGTGTCGCTCTGCGGGTTCGTCGAACGTAGAAGCGATAACCTCGGCATTCACAGTGCGTGCCATGTCTGTTACTTCCTCGGGACGCTCGTCGATGAGCAGCATCATCAGATAGGCCTCGGGGTGATTGCGGGCAATGCTATTGGCAATATCTTTCATCAGCATGGTTTTGCCCGTTTTGGGCTGAGCCACGATCAGTGCGCGCTGTCCCTTACCAATAGGCGAGAAGAGGTCAACTACACGACTGGAAATGGAATCGCTGCCATCTCCCTTGCAAAGGGTGAACTTCTCTTCGGGGAAGAGGGGGGTCAGATGTTCAAAGGGGCTGCGGTCCCGAGCGATATTTGGGTCGCATCCGTTGACACGTAATATAGATGTGAGTACGAAGTAGTGATCGTTTTCGCGTGGAGGACGGATGGCTCCTTTGATAACGTCGCCCGTCTTCAAACCCAGGCTGCGTACCATCGCTTGTGGCACAAAGACATCATCAGGGGAAGAAAGGTAGTTGTAGTCGCTGGAACGCAGGAAGCCAAAGCCTTCGTTCATCACTTCCAGTACGCCTTCGCTGGTGATGAGGTCTACAAAATCGAATTTCTCAACCATTGGCTGAGGACGTCTCGGACCTTGTTTCTCCACAACCTCTTCCATGTCGGGTGCAGCCTGAAGTCTCTCCTCCGATTCGGCAGGCTCCTCCGTATCTTGCATGTTGATGACGGGTACGTCCTCCAATATAATGAAATCAGACTCTTCTTCATTGTTGTCGGCGGACGATGCAACGGGATTGGTGGACTTGGTTTCGTTGTTTGAATCTTGGGCCTCTTCCTGTGCCTGTTCGATGGCAGGAGGGGTTTCCGCTTCCGTCTTGCTTGGGCGGCCGCGTTTCTTTTTAGGTGCTTCCGCAGGCTTTGCAAGAGGCTTTCCCTCTGTTTGCTCCGTACTGTCTTCTGCTTCAGGTGTGTTCTCCTCGTTTGAACTTACTTGGCTTTGAGGGCTGGCAGACTTCTTCCGCTTGGTTGTAGCTGTCGCCTTTTCCGCTTTTTCGGTCTCAACGTCCGACTTGCGTGGGCGGCCACGACGCTTTTTCTCAGGCTCTGGCTGCTGTTGAGATTCCAGTTCTGATTCGCGATCAATGATATTATAAATAAGAGAGGGAATGTCTTCGGTAACTTGTGCGCCTATTTTTTTGCACAACTCCACCAATTCCATAGGGTCCATGCTCTCCAGTTCGGATTTTGTATGCATGAGTTTTTTCTAAAAAAGATGTAGCTAAAATAGTTGTAAAAAAGACCCACATGGGGGCTTCGTAATAATTCTATGCTGCGAAGTTAGATGTTTTTCTTTGAACTACCAAGCAAATTGGTTAAATTTGCACTTCGTTTTTACTATTATTAAAAAAAGAACCAATTCTGTATGGCAATTTCAAACCCATATCTGCAGGTGGATGGTCTGACGCGACGCATCGGAGAGCGGGTGTTATTTGAGAATATATCTTTCAGTGTCGCGGAGCGTCAGCATATCGGTTTGATTGCCAAGAACGGCACGGGCAAGACCACTTTATTGAATATCCTGGCTAAGGGGGACAGTTATGACGAAGGAAGCGTGGTTTTTCGCAATGGGCTTAGGATAGGTTTTCTGGAGCAGGTGTCTCATCTGCCCATGGAACTGAATGTCTTGGATGCTTGCTATTGGAGCCTGAATCTTGACCGGATGGATGAAGAGGAGGCCCAAAGATACCGTGTGCGCGCCAAACAGGTGCTGACGAAGCTGGATATTACAAGGCTTGACCAACCGCTTTCACAACTCTCCGGTGGCGAACTGAAGCGGGTGTCGCTGGCCAACGTGTTGATTGTAGAACCTGATCTGCTGATTCTGGACGAACCTACGAACCATCTGGATGTAAAGATGATCGAGTGGCTGGAGGGATTCCTTTCGCGGTCGTGCATGACACTCCTGATGGTTACTCACGACCGATATTTCTTGGACCGTGTGTGCGATCAGATCTTGGAACTGGACAACCAGACCATATATAGTTATAAGGGTAATTATGCTTATTATCTGGAGCAACGTCAAAGTCGTCTGGAGAGCACGAACGCTCAGATTCAACGGGCCAATAACCTTTACCGTACGGAATTGGATTGGATGCGTCGCATGCCTCAGGCACGGGGACATAAGGCCCGCTATCGCGAGGAAGCCTTTTATGAATTGGAAAAGGTGGCGAAGCAACGGATGGAGGAGAGGCGTGTGCGCTTGCAGATAAAAAGCAGCTATATAGGTTCAAAAATCTTTGAGGCGGAGTATGTGAGCAAGCGCTTTGATGACAGAATCATCCTTAAGGATTTTTATTATAATTTCTCGAGGTTCGAGAAAATGGGTATCGTAGGAGCCAATGGTGCGGGCAAGAGTACTTTCGTTAAAATGCTTTTAGGCGAAGTTAAGCCGGACAGTGGCCGCTTCGTGATTGGTGAGACGGTTCGTTTCGGCTATTTCAGTCAGGAGGGAACGAAGTTTGACGAGGATATGAAGGTTATCGATGCCGTGCGTCGTATAGCGGAATATGTGGACTTGGGGGGTGGACGCCAACTGACGGCCATGCAGTTCCTCCAGCATTTCATGTTCGAGCCTCAGCAGCAACAGGATTATATTTATAAGCTCTCCGGAGGTGAGCGTCGTCGTCTGGATTTGTGTCTTGTCTTGATGCAGAGTCCCAACTTCTTGGTGTTGGACGAGCCTACGAACGATTTGGATATTGTTACCCTTCAAGTGTTAGAGGAGTATCTTCAGGACTTTCAGGGTTGCGTGATTGTTATCAGCCACGACCGTTATTTCATGGATAAGGTGGTGGACCACTTGCTCGTATTCCAAGGGGATGGCGAAGTGAAGGACTTTCCCGGAAACTATACACAATACCGCGTGTGGAGTTCGCTTCCCGAGAACAAAGCAGTGTCAACCGGCAGCATATCTCCGGCGAATACCGAGCAGCGACAGCAGCCTCGCGAAAAGAAACGTCTCTCGTATCGCGAAAAACAGGAGTTCCAGCAATTAGAGACAGAGATTGAGCAGCTGGAAGCGGAAAAGTCTCAAATCGTTGAAGCGCTGAGTGGCGGTACCATCAGTGTGGAGCAGATTGAACAGATGAGCAAACGACTGCCGAAATTGGAAGAGGAACTGGATGAAAAAAGTATGCGCTGGCTGGAATTGAGTGAATACGTATAGCATAAATAATTACACAAAAAATAGTAACACAATGGCATATTTGTCAGACGAAAAGAAGAAAGTAACTTCACAGATGTTCATCGAAATGAAACATCGTGGAGAGAAGATAACCATGCTAACGGCCTATGACTACACGATGGCAAGCTTGTTGGACCAAGCGGGTGTGGATGCCATACTGGTTGGCGACAGTGCCAGTAATGTAATGCAAGGCAACATGACCACGTTACCCATTACCGTTGATGAGATGATCGTCTATGGGCGCAGCGTTGCCAAGGCATGTAGCCACGCCTTGGTGATTTGCGACATGCCTTTCGGATCCTATCAGGCAAGCCGAGAGGAGGGCGTGCGCAACGCCATTCGCATTGTTAAGGAAACGGGTTGTGATGCTGTAAAGTTGGAGGGTGGTTCGGAAATAATAGAAACGGTACGTGGTATCATCCATGCTGGCATACCCGTTTGCGGCCATTTGGGATTGACACCCCAAAGCGTGAATAAGTTCGGAGGTTATGGCTTACGCGCCAAGGAGGAAGCCGAGGCGCAAAAACTTTTGGATGATGCTCTGATGTTACAGGCGGCAGGTTGCTTTGCTGTCGTTCTGGAGAAGATTCCCGCTGCCTTGAACAAAAAAGCATGCGAGATGCTGCACATTCCCGTTATCGGTATTGGTGCGGGTGCATCTGATGGCCAGGTGTTGGTGGGGCAGGACATGCTGGGAATGAATCAAGGCTTTGCCCCTAAGTTCCTCCGCCGCTACGCTGATGTGGCCACGGTCATTCAGAATGCCGTCAAGCAGTATGTCCAAGATGTCAGAAACGCCGACTTCCCCAGTATAGAAGAAAGTTATTGATATTTTACGTGTATTTTGTACCGCTAAAGTTTGTTGGAAAATAAAAAAAGATTTACATTTGCCATCACAGTGTGTTAAATACACTGAAACGCGATCGTTCTTACAAACAAAAATGCTGGTAGTAATACACGTATTATCATGAGAAACAGTTTTATACAACGTCGTACGCGTCGTATTCTGTGTTATTCCTTTGCCATAGGCCTAATGGGTTCTACGTTGGTGGGTTGCGAGGACGACCTGCTGACAGGAACGCCCTCGTGGTTGGGGGAGAGTATCATGGGTGAGCTGGAACGTAGAGGAAACTTTACGGAAACCATCAAGCTTATCCGTGCCCAGGATGAGGACTATGAGTCCGTCTTGAGTAAAACGGGAAGTAAAACCGTTTTTGTGGCTGACGATGCCGAGTGGGCAAACTTCTATCGCAACAATGCATGGGGAGTAAAGAGCCTGGATGCGCTGACGGAGTCGCAAAAGAAACTGCTCTTTAAAGGGAATATCATAGATAGTCCCTATTTGGTAGAGCAGTTAGGTAATATTCCAAGCACAGGAGCCGAGCTTCCTCCAGAGGGCACCTGTATGCGTAGGCGTAGTTCTGTTGATATCATGGATAGCGTTCCATTGGTGTCTGCCGTTGAATTTCCGGTGATCAATCCTGTTCGTATCGAGAAGAACAGCGGTAAGCAGGTTGACCACTGGCAGCGTCTGCGTGGGAAGAGTCATGCTTATATCCTCAATAGCGACAACCCGGCTCCGATAATTCATTTCATGCCCAAGTTTATGCAGGTAAATAACATTTCGAGCAATGATGTTGAATTCCTGACGAATGGACAGATTAAAAGCAATGGGGATGCCTTTATCAATGGCCGTGTCATAAAGGAAGCTGACATTACGGCTCAGAACGGCTACATTCATGTAACGAATGGCGTGCCAGTTCCCTTGGAGAATCTGGCGACGATTATTTCCAACCATCCCGACTTTACGATTTTTAGCCGCTTGCTGAACCGTTTCAGCTATCCTCATTTTGACGAGGAGCTGAATACGGAGTTCCAACGTCAGCGTGCTACGGAAGACACGGTTTATGTAAGGCGTTATTTCAACGACCAGCAGGGTGGCTATGCGCTGTCGCAGTATGATGCAAATGACGGAGGCAACCGCGTAACCAATGTGCTGCCTTATGATCCGGCGCGTAACTTATATACATTGTACAGCGGTGGTGGCAATATCACATGGCAACAGGACGCTGCCGTGATTCTTGTACCTACGGACAAGGCCATGATGGAGTACTTGAAGGGCGATGGTTCCGACCTTCAGGAACGCTATGCCACGTCAGGTCCTGGGCAGACGGCCTGGGATAATGCTCCAGATGAGGTCGTTTTGCCTTTGCTGCGCAATGTTATGCTTACGAGTTTGAAGGCTGCCATTCCCAGCCAGTTTGGCAGTATCAACAATACGGCTGCGGAGCCGATGGGAGTGAAGAAAGCGGATATTGACAGCGTGCTGTGGGCTTGCAACGGTATTGTCTATAAAACAAATAAAGTATATGTTGCGCCGGAGTATTTGAGTGTATTCTATCCTGCCGTTGTCCGTGCCAACGAGGATTTGGGTCTCTTCTATACCGTTGTGTCTTATGACAATGGAGTTGCTGGTGGTGAAGGCTTCCAAGCCTATATGAACAGCATGGGCACGAAGTATAGTCTTATTATGCCCACGGACAAGGCCCTGCAGACTTACTACGACCCTGTTACCCGCAATCGGGGAACTGTGGCACGGCCCACTTCCGTTGCCTACAAGTTCCGTACGAACCTCTTGGGACGAATTGCCGCTGATGCTTATCTTGTTGATTGGGACAAGGTTGACGATATGGGACGCCCCGTGATCGCGAATGACATTTATACTACGAAGGTGCCTTCGTCCAGCCTTTCCCCTAACAGCGAGAATCAGAGCGATGATGCCTTCAACCATTTCAAGGATATCATCAACAGCTCCTTGGCAACCAGTATGTTCACGCCAGGACGTAGGTTCTATCAAGCCCGTAACGGTGGTCCTGTTATTGTACAATGGAATGGAAACCGTGTGGAGGGCGTCGCAGGCAGCTTCCAGTACGAGCGTGGCTACTTTATTCCCGTAACCGAGACTTTTGACAAGAGCAACGAGGGTAATGGCTTTACCTATATTGTGGATCAGGAGCCCCTGATGAGCACCACGCTCAGCCCTTATGCCGCATTGAACGATACGGCCGCATACAAAGGCGTATTCCGTGAGTTTGCGGCTTTGTTGGACGCAACGCCTTACGTGATGAATAATGACGGAGCGGGCCACCCGACAATGGATCGGGCCATCAACCTCTTGAATAACTATCATTACACGATTTATGTGCCAACGAACCAAAGTATCCGTGCGTTAATCGATAGCCATCGTTTGCCCTCGGCCGATAATATCCTGCGCGTGAGGGAACTGCTTGCAGACAAGAGTATAGATCTTAGTCTGGAGGAGGATTCGTTGCTGAAGGCTGAATTGGAAAAGATGCAGACCGTTGTCAACAACTTCGTTACCTATCATATTCAGGATAACAGCGTTTTTGTAGAGGGCGCCAACTATTCCAATCAGGCCTTTGAAACCGCTTGCCTGGACCCGGAAACGGAGCGTTTCTCGAAACTTACTGTTAACTACAACTTGGGCGGACAGCTCACGGTAAGGGATAATCTGCAAAACGTTCGTACCGTAAGCAACACAACCAATAATATCTTGGCGCGTCAGTATTATTTCTGTGTGAACAAAACTGGTTCTGCGACTTTGCAGACAGCAACGCAGTTCTATACATCGTCTTTTGCCGTGCTCCATCAGATTGACGCCCCCCTCTTCCCCAACAACCACTCGCTGTATAGCGCAGACGATTATAACAAGGTGGAGGAGATTATAGCAAAATACACCAACGCTTCAGGAAAATCCGTTAGACGTTATCGCAAATGAAAACATTTAGATTTTTTCTCGTGCTGGCTCTCATGGCAGTTGCCGGCAGTGCTTTCGCTCAGATAAATCGCGTCAGCGGAAGTGTCTCTGATGAATATGGGGAATTGCCTGGCGTTCAGATACGCGAGGTGGATGCCAGCAACCGTACGGTGAATGCCACCGTTTCGGACGGAAACGGTAATTTTACCATGACCGTGAAGGATGCCCAGCGTAACAAACTTGTCATCACCTGCGTTGGTATGAAGCCTCATACCATCAAGCCGATTACCAAACAGGTGTATAAGATTCTTTTGCATCCTGATGTCAAGGAGATGCAGGTGCTTAATGTCGTTGCCAAGAAGATGGTAAAGACGAGTGGTCTGTCCATCCCTGAACGCGAAATCAGTTTCTCTCATCAGGGCTTGGATGCCAAGGAGTTCGAAGGATTAGGCATTACCTCTGTGGATGAGGCTCTGCAGGGACGTATTGCCGGTTTGGACATCGTTTCCAACAGCGGCGATTTGGGCGCGGGAACGCAGATGCGCCTGCGTGGTGCCTCTACGGTTTCTACGCTTACCAGCAATGAGCCGCTGATTGTTGTGAACGGAGACATTGCAACGGATATCGACCAGACGAATTTCGATGTGGCTACGGCTACGGAGGAGAAGTTTGCCGAGCTGCTGAAAGTGAATACCGAAGACATCTTGGACATTAAGGTCTTGAAGGATGCTTCGGCAACGGCAATTTGGGGTACCCGTGGTGCGAATGGTGTAATTGAGATTACAACCAAACGTGGTAAGCGTGGTCCGGCTCGTGTGTCCTATTCCGGAAAATTGACCGCCACCTATCAGCCTGCTGGTATCAAGATGCTGAATGGCGACCAATATACCATGCTCATGAAGGAGGCCTATTTCAATCCGCATTTGAGCGATACGGAGGGTGATATTCCCGAATTCAACTATAACTATGACGGTTTCTCGGAAGCTTACATGTACGATAACAATACGGATTGGGTGGACTTGGTAAGCCAGACAGGTTTGCGTCAGAACCACTATCTGAGTGTAACGGGTGGTGACGAGAAAACACTGTTCCGTCTCAGTGGCGGCTATGACCACGAAACCGGTACCATTATCAAACAGGTGCTCAACCGTTTCTCGACACGTATGGCTTTGGACTACTATGTAAGCGACCGTATAAAGATTATCTCTGATTTCTCGCTTACATACACTGACAACGACCGTAACTACGATGCCCTTTTGGCTCATGCCTACACCAAGATGCCTAATCTTTCGCCCTATTACGAGTACGAGAACGGGGTGCCAAGCAACGACTATTATTATATGTTGCAGAATGCTGCTGGCGGCACGAAGAAATTGGATGACCAAAAGGACAACCCTAACCTTTTGGCAAGCGCCAATCTGGCGAAGTTCACCCAGCGAACCTATAATCTGGCTCCCAGATTGGAGTTGGAGTACAAGCTTTTGGGTCTTGATGA
This sequence comes from Prevotellaceae bacterium, assembly GCA_028723455.1. Taxonomy (GTDB): domain Bacteria; phylum Bacteroidota; class Bacteroidia; order Bacteroidales; family Bacteroidaceae; genus Physcousia. The sequence goes on from JAQYEW010000027.1 coordinate 55,840, forward strand.
TTCAAAGCACCAGTTGAAGTATAACGGTATGGTTTTCATTAACGTCAGCAACCAATACGACGATAAGGATTACCCCCAGGAACTGAAAACAATTAACCAATTGGATGCACACTCTTCGTACAGTTATAGTGCAAAGAGTTTGAGTTTTACCACTCGTCATAGCCTGAACTACGTTCCTAAGTTTAAGAATGAGGACCATTTCATGACAATGCTGGCACGCTTCGAGCTTACCAGCGGCAGCAATAGCAGCCAGAGTACGGACGCCTCTCGTTTGCCAAGTGGTATCAGTTCGCCCTCTGCGGGTGGCCTCATCGGCGGAATGGGTTCCGGATTTGGCCAGTGGCGCAGTATGTCGTATTTGTACACGACCCACTATTCTTGGAAAGGCCGTTATATGATTGACGGAACCTTGCGTATGGATGGTACCACGAAGTTTGGCCCCAACCGCCGTTGGGTCTATTCTCCCGCACTTTCTGCCCGTTGGAATATCATTGACGAACCTTTCATGCAAGCAGTTCGCGAAAAAGCCAAGGTAAGTATGCTCTCGGTGCGTCCGGGATGGGGTAGGGTAAGCAACCAGCCCGGCCAGGACTATTTGTATATGAACAAGTACACGACAGGGCTGCGTTATCTGAACACGGTAAGTATGAATTCCAGTGGTTTGAAGTTGACAAACCTGGGTCCTGAGTACGTCTCCTCTTATAATTTAGGTTTCGACCTCGGTTTCTTTGATGACCGTATCCGTTTCGTATTGGATCTTTATTCCCGTAAAACATCCGATATGCTGATGGCTAAAGCCGGTATTCCCGGCAGCACGGGTTATTCTTCGCTTGAGGTGAAGAATGTAGGTGGCATGAGGAACACGGGTTGGGAGTTTAATATCAACGGCAACCGGCTTTTGAAGAAAGGCAAGTTCTCTTTGGATTTCTACGTGAACTTTGCCAATAACCGCAACGTCATTACCTCTATGGATGCCAATATCCTGGAGAATCTGAATAATGATTTTTCTCAGAAGAACCGTGATGTACTGCAACGTGTGCAGATTGACAATCCCTTCGGCAGTATCTATGGTTTCCGTTCCAAGGGAGTCTATCAGTATGCTTATTCTACCGCAGAGCGTATTGCCAAGGAAGACGCTAAGAATGGTACGCACGTGCTTCAGGACAATATCGACCGTGGCATGACCTATCCCATCGCCCTGAATGCCGACGGTAAGGTGGTTTTGGACGAGAAGAGCCTGCCCAAGCAGATGGCTTTCTGCGTGAGTGAGAATAATCCGCAGGGGCTTGGCCGTTTTAACGGTGGTGATGCCATGTACGAGGACGTTAACAATGACGGACAAATCAACGAGTTGGACATCGTTTATCTGGGCAATTCCTTGCCTAAGCTGACGGGTGGTTTTGGCTTGACCCTCAACTATGGACGTTGGCGCTTAGGTGCTCAGTTCAATTACCGCATTGATTATGATATCTATAATTTGGCTCGCTTGGATATGGAGAGCATGATTGGCAATAACAACCAAAGCCAGGCAGTGAACTATCGTTGGAGGAAGGAAGGCGACGTTACGAGTATTCCGCGCGCATGGCACGGCAGTGCGGGCATCCCCAACTACAACACGCTGGTGAGCGACCGCTTTATTGAGGATGGCACTTTCCTGCGCCTCAATTATCTACAGCTGAGCTATAGTTTCGACAACAAACTGGTTAAAAAATGGCACATGAGCGGCTTGAAACTCTACGCCAGTGCCAACAACTTGTTCTGTCTGACGAAATACTCCGGTGTGGACCCGGAAATCAGCTACGGAGGATATGGTATCAGCACCGATGCTGCCAAAACGCCTCGCAGCCGTTCGTGGACATTTGGCCTTAATATCGAATTCTAATTCCTTAGGGACATAACAAAGATGAAAATACTGTCAAACAAACTCCATAAGACGATGGCCTTAGTAGCCGTCAGTCTTTCGCTCTGCGGCTGTTCCGATTTCTTGAACATCGAGCCAAAGACCATTGTGTCTGAGGATAATTTCTGGAACGAGAAGCAGGACATAGACCAAATGGTAGCCGGTGCTTATGTAAGCATGCAGGGCCGTGGTTTCATTGAGCGTTGCCTGATGTGGGGCGAGACGCGTAGCGACAATATTGCCGAGGGCTTCAAGACTTCGGATAATGTCAATATCTACCGTGTTCTGCGCGAGAATCTGCTCTCTACGAATGTATATACCGATTGGAATTCTTTTTATAGCTTGATAAACCGTTGCAATACGATTATCGAGCGTGCTCCTCAGGTGAGCGAGAAGGATCCCGTATATACGGAAAGCGACGTGCGTGCTACCATTGCCGAGATGAAGGCTTTGCGTTCGCTGAGCTATTTCTACCTTGTGCGTGCTTTTAAGGATGTGCCATATTACACCTATGCCGTTGAGAAGGACGACGAGGTACAGGATATTGCACCTTCAAATGGAGATTCCATTGTCTCGGCGCTGATTGCGGATTTGGAAGGCTGTGTAGGTGATGCCTTGAAGGCTTTCCCCGATGACAAGAGTCAGGAATATAACACCACGAAGAACCGTATCACTCAGAATGCCATCTATGCGCTTTTGGCTGACCTCTGCCTGTGGAACGGCGATTATGCCAAGACGGTGCAGTATGCCCAATACGTGATCGACGCCAAGGTGAAGGAGTACCAGGAGGAATACAGCCATCGCAGTTCATTCTCTGCGGACAATGTTTCACTGTTCAAGCATGTCAATGATACATACAGCACGGTAGGCTATCCTCTTTATCCCTGTTTCTCCGGCACGGGTTCTACGGCCGTCTATGGTTATGATTTCAACCGTATCTTTGGTGGCGACCAGAATAGCTTTGAAAGTATCTTCGAGTTGGCGTTCAATTATACCAAGGGAAGCACGGCTTATAGCGCCAATCCTGCCTTCGCCTATCTCTTTGGCAACTACTTTCTGGAAAAAACGAATGACGTGGAACCTAATGCCGGCCAGGGCATTTTGGGTGTGAATCCCGCTTTGCTGAGCGATATTTCGTCTAACAACGTAGGTAAGTTCTTCACGCGTCGTGATGTGCGTTATTTTACAAACATCAATAACCCTGCGCTTTCAAAGGGACAGGGCGAGTACTCCATTGGCTATCCTCAAAAGTATGTTGCTTATTCGCTTAGTGAGAATGATAACGTTACATCGCCCCTGGGCACCTTGTTCGCGGGTTCTTACCTCTTGGATGCGAATCGCAATTTCATTTTCTACAGGCTGACCGATGTCATGCTGATGCAGGCGGAGGCTTTGTGCGAACTGGGCAGTGTGGATGCGGAGGGTAATCCCGATGACAATTTGAAACACGCATTCTACCTTACTTGGGCTGTGAATCGCCGGAGCATTATGGAGAGTTCGACAACCACGGAGGTCAGAACCTATGAGTTACAGCTGAAGAATGTAACATCCCAGGAGATGATGAGGGAACTGGTGCTGAAGGAGCGCCGTCTGGAATTGATGTTCGAGGGGAAACGTTGGTTTGACCTCCTGCGTCAGTGTCATCGCCAGAAGAACACCGATTATATCCGCTACCGGGTGAGTGCCAAGAGTACCTCGGGCAGTTCTTCCAATCTTTTCACAAACTACGAATCGCTCTTCTGGCCTTATAACAAGACCGAGGTTAAGAATAACAAACTCCTAAATCAGAAGCCTTATTATGGCGATGAGGGCGATGAGGGTAATTTCTCTACGACAAGATAACGTTGATAGCATATACAATGATGAAACTACATAGAAAACTGTTTTTAGCGCTTTCGCTGATGGCATGTGGCATGCTGGGCTTGTCCCTGAACGCTTGTTCTGACGATATTCCCGCAGACAAGTACTATACCTTTACGGGGCAGATGATGAGCGATTACCTGAAGGAGAATGCACAGTACAGCGAGTTCGTGGCTATTGTGAACCGAGCCAGCGGCAGCCAAAGGGGCGTCAACCTCATGGATTTGATTTCCACCTACGGCCAGTTCACTTGTTTTGCTCCCGACAACGATGCGGTGGCTGCTTTTCTTAAGCAGGGCGGCTACGCCAGTGTCAGCGATATTCCCGCTGATGTCTGTGATACGATTGCCCGTACCCATTTGCTCAATGGCCGGGCATATAATACGCAGGACATGGTGGGCAGCAACTCGTTGAGCACCGTGAACATGAACGACCGCTACCTTCAGGTGCAGCAAGGTTATGTGTTTCAGGGAGAGGATGGACTTCCCGTCTACACCACGGATACGCTTGCCATCGAGGGGAAGGAAGATATTCGTTCCACGTTCCGTTTGAACCGCAGCGGATACATCGCCTATAACGAGGCAAATGATTCTGTCGAGAATGGCATCATCCACCATGTTACTGCCGTCCTTTCTTCTTCTAACCAGGTGGTCAGCGACTTGTTGGACGACAATCCGGGTGTGAAACTTTTCAATCAGGCGATGCGTCTCACGGGTATATCTGCCTGGATGCGCGAGCGTGTAAAGGACGAGAGCTGGAATCCGGATGCCTATGAGCCTCGCAGCGTGTATTCCGGTGCGCAGTATGACTACTGTCATATCCCCGAAACCAAGAACTATGGTTTTACCGTTTTTGTCTGCCCGGACTCCGTATTGCAGAAACGGTATAAGATTACGGATATGCAGTCGTTCTATGATTATGCAAGAGGCATTTACGGTGGAGAGCAACTCGACGTAAACGATGCCGCCAACGCCGGCAAACTGATGGAAAAATCAAGTCCCTTGCGCCGCCTGATCGCTTACAACATCCTGAACACAAAGGCCATGTACGACAATCTGGTTTGTCTGACCTCTATTGACAAGACCCTCATCAATCCTACGACGTGGTACGGTACGTTGGACAGTTTGACGAGCATCAAGGTAGAGAAACTGACGATGACGCGTTATATCGACCGAACGGCCGGTGATGTTCAGAACGATATTTACCTGAATCGTGGCGACATGAAGCGTGGTAGCACCACGCGTGGCATTCATGTGCTGAGCAAGATGGACGAGGATTATGAAATCGAAGGCGTGAATGGTGTGTACTATATTACCAACGGCCTGGTTGATTATGGCCAGAAGACGAAGGACGACGTCTTCAATACGCGTATGCGCGTGGATATGTATTATATGTTCCCCGAACTGATGACGAACAATATCCGGGACGGACGCACGCAGAACCGCATCGCCGACTCCAACAACCCCGACAAGACAGTTACCTCGCCCAACTATTGGTTCCCCAATGGCTATTTGGATAACGTCAAGGTGAACGAGGATGGTATTTTCTTGTTCCAAAGCCAGCATAACACGTATTGGAGCTACGAGGGCGACGAATTCAATCTGGCCAGCGACGTTAATAGCTATGATATTGAGTTCAACCTGCCCAGTGTGCCCAGCGGCACTTATCAGATTCGTCTTGGATTCACCGCTATGGCCACGCGTGGCATCTGTCAGTTCTATCTGGATGGTGTGCCCCAGGGTGTCCCCTTTGATATGCGTAGCGACAATTTCATCACGCGCACCGGTTGGTTCCCCCTTACGGGCAATCATGGCTATGATGCCGAGGAACTGGAGGCCGCAAAGAAGAATATGCACAACTTGGGATGGTATCACGGCCCGCGCAGCGCATACAACGTTATAGGCGAGGGGCATCCTGATGATTATTCCGACCGCAGCTATTTCTGTAATAGTGGGGATGGCGGGCATGCGATTGTACGTTACGTTTTGGGAACGGCCAATCTGGACGAGAATGTTCAGCACCGTGTGCGAATCAAGAGTGTATGGGCTGTTGGAACGGCACTCGTAATGCTTGATTACTTTGAACTTGTCCCCAAGAGCGTATATGGCGTGGAGAGTGCGGGCAAGGCCGAAGACGACATGTAATTTCTAATCCTGTGAAAAAACGATAAGAGAAGTAAGATATGAAACTCAAAGCTTATACCAGAATAGCATCCTTGGGCTTGTGCTTTGCCATGCCCGCTTTATGGATGTCATGTACGGACACTTGGGACGAGCATTACGGCCGGCAATCCGCTACGGCCTGGGCGAAGTCGAATTTGTTGGCGGGTATTGCCGATGACCCTTCGCTAAGTAATTTTGCCCGTGTCATTCAGTCTGTAGGTGCCAGTGATATGCTCCGTGCCGACCAACAGTACACGGTGTGGGCTCCCCAGGGTCTTACCAGCGCTCAGGCGGACAGTATTATCGCCGTCTATGAGCAGGACAAAGCCGAGGGACGCCAACTTAAGGACAATCGTGCGATGACGCAGTTCGTACAAAACCACATCAGTTTGTTTTCGCATCCCGTAAGCTCCCTCACGAACGACACCATCAAGATGTTGAACAGCAAATTTATGCACCTTGTAGGTTTGAGTGCCACCTCCGGCACCTTAAAGAGTGCGCCTTTTTCCGATGGTATAGCCACAGAGAACGGTATGCTTTACAAGATTGATGCGCCTTTACCCTTCGAGCCTAACGTGCGTGAATATCTGGAGCAGCATAGCGATATGGACAGCCTGGTGAATTTTATCAAGCGTTTCGACGAATACGAGCTGGACGAGAAAGCTTCGGTGGCCGGTCCCATTGTGGATGGCAAGACCCAGTATCTGGATTCGGTAGTGTACCTTACGAACCGTCTGTTGGACAGCTATGGCTATATCCAGCGCGAGGACAGTTCCTATCTCTTGCTGGCTCCCACCAATGAATTATGGGCCAAGCAGTTGGATGACTATAAAAAGTATTTTGTTTATACAGAAAATATCGCCGGACGCGATTCCTTGCAGGACATCATGGCCAAGTCCGGCATCATCTCGGGCAATTTCTTCAATACCAGCCTGCGGAACAGCTACAATCGTGCTCCTATGGATTCGTTGTGCAATACCATGTATTCTCTGTTCCAAGGCAGCCTGCCCCGCACCAATGTCTATTACAAACCGATGGAAACCATTTTCGCCGGTTTGGACAGACAGCAGTGTAGCAATGGCGCAGTGTACGTCGATCCGAAGGGTGCAATTTCCCCTTATACAACCTTCATGAGTCGTAGTAGTTTGCTTGCATATTACAGTAGTAATTTCATCATCCCGACGGAAGTCAAGAACGGTGTGGAGAGTGAGACGCAGACCGTAATGCGCTTGGAATATGAGCTGTATGCCGACCCCACCATGACATCGCTGTTCCGCACTTATCCTTATCTGGATGTTGTGTCGAACAGCAGCAGCGCCCAGTCCGAAATGAATTTCCGTCTGCATGGGGTGCTTTCGGGTTGCTATTACAATATCTATATGGTTACGATTCCTGACCAGGAAACCTTCCTGCCCGGATGGTACCGTATCGGTTATCGTGTGGCCAATACCAATGGCGGCTTCCAAAACCCCAACAACCCCGCGCAGGAAAAAACGCTGCGTTATTACGAGAATCCCAATCCCGTTAGTCCGGACATTGCCAACTATGCTGACATGACGGGTAACAAAGCACAGTATTTTGTGAGTTCTGCGGAAAAGGTGGATACGATTCTGGTGCAGAGCGCCGTGCAGTTTCCCTATGCCAGTTATGGCCAGGAGGAGCCTACCGTAAAACTGACGGTAAGCACCTACGGCCGTTCCAATCGTAAAGGGCGGTCCTATACCAGCCGTTTGCGCCTGAACAGCTTCATCCTTGTTCCTTTTGCTACGGAAGAAGAGGCTAAGGCCGCTGCCATGAATTTTGATGCGATCAATGACGACATATTGGCTAACAAGGAAAAGTAATCGGTTATGAAAAAGACAATCCTTTCTATATTCTCTCTTCTCGTAATCTGCCCTGTTAGCTTGTTCGCGCAGGAGGATGCGGATGCGGCACAGCAGATCGAACGCAAGGTACAGAAGAAACTGGATGTGCGCGAAGTAAAGGGTCGCGTGGTTTCTCAGTTGGCACATCAGCCCTTGGCCGGTGTCTTGGTTCAGGCAGTGGGCTATGACGGCTATTCAACGCTTACGGAGGAGGACGGAACCTTCAGTCTGAACGTGCCTGTTTTCTGTAACTCGCTGAGCGTTACGATCCCTGGTTACAACACCGTGCGTGTCAGTGTCGAGACGGCGGCGAACGGCAGAGACATAATCTTGCAGAGCGACAAGAGCTATGCTTTTTATACTGGTGGCGAGAATATTACGAATAATGTTTCAACGCGCGGCATGGAGTTCTCCGCAGCGCGCAATGTTACCAGCGAAGTGGGTAGCCAGTTGGGCGCCCATGTCTATACCCGTGCGCGCAGTGGTGCCATTGCCGTAGGCAATTACATGAATATCGGGGGCGTGAACTCGCTTAACAGCAATGCCCAGCCGCTCATCGTGATTGACGGCGTTATCATTGACCAGCAGTACAACCGCCAAATGATTCACGGAGGCTACTATAACGATGCGCTTACGAACATTAACCCTGCCGACGTGGCCCATGTCGAGGTCATGAGCAACGGTACGGCCTTGTATGGCGCGCGTGGTGCCAATGGCGTAATCCTGATTACCACCAAACGCAATACCTCGCAGGCCACGCGCATAGAGGCCAGCGTGAATATGGGTGTTGAGTTGATGCCCAAGACCTTGGATATGATGAATGGTCGTCAATACAAGAACTATGCCTCGGGCCTGATTCAGAGCACGGGAACGAATGCAGTGAATTTCAAGTTCCTGAATGCTGACCCTACGTATTATTGGTACAACAAATACAACAACAACACGGATTGGGCCAAAGAGGTGTATCAGACAGCCCTGTTGCAGAATTACAGCCTGAGCATCCAGGGTGGCGGCGATGTGGCCGGCTATATGCTCTCTGTGGGCTATACCAAGGACAATAGCGTGCTGGACGAAAATAATTTCAACCGCCTGAACATTCGTTTCAATACGGACATCAAGTTGGCAGATAAGCTGTCTATGCGTTTTGACGCAGCCTATACGAACCAGACACGTAAACTCCTGGACTTGGGCGCTCCTACGGATTACAACAGCAAGAGCATTACCAGTCAGAATTTCCTGGCCCTGGCGAAAAGCCCCATGCTCAGCCCTTACAGTTTTGCCAATAACCGTATCAACACCAACCATCTGGACATCGACGACGAGGATTATCTGTCGGAAATTGCGGCCGTCAGTGGCGATAACTATGCCTTGGCGAATCCCTTGGCCATTGCGAAGTACGGCTCTGCAGAGAACAAAAACTATTTCGATAACAGCTATGTCAACCTGAGCGTGATGCCCAAGTACCAGGTGAACAGGAACCTGAGCATTAGCGAGATGTTCAGCTACACGTCCCTGAACACGAACGAGAAGTACTATGTACCCATGAATGGCGTGCCCAGCTACTATGTAAGTTCCTTGCAGAATATCATGGACAACGAGATTGGCAGCCAGTACGCCAAGCAGAACACCGTGAACAGCGACACCCGCATCCAGTGGGCAAACAACTTTCATGGGCATGACATGCAGTTGTTGGGCGGTTTCCGCTATGTCAACCAAAGCTACAGCCTCAATACGCAGCATGGCTACAATACGGGCAACGACAAGACACCCTTGATCAACAGCACCCTCCACAAATCCACCAAAGGCACCAACGAAGCGTGGGCAACCCTTTCATGGTATGCGCAGGCACGTTATAATTGGGCGAACCGCTACTATTTGCAGGGCGACTTGAACGTGGAGACCAACAGCCAGTTCGGACGCGAGGCGAAGGGAGGCTTTAAGGCCGCAGGCGTTGTGTGGGGTGTTTTTCCCAGTGTGCAGGCAGGATGGATTGTTTCCAACGAAAAATTCATGCGTGGCGTGCGCGGTATCAACTACCTGAAACTTACGGCCGGCTACGGCATGAGCGGTAATGACAGCTTCATCTATGATGCCAGCCGCAGTTATTTGACCAGTAAGATGTTCCTGGACAAGGTGGCGGTGCTCACGCTGGAGAATATCGGTAACACCGAATTGCAGTGGGAGACTACCAGGCGTTTCAATGCCGGCATCGAACTGAATACGCTGGACAATCGTTTGGGCGTGCGCTTCAACTATTTCAACAGCAAGACCGAGGATTTGCTCATGCTTCAGGAGTTAGGTTATGTGGGTGGTCTGACCACCAACTGGACGAACGCAGGCTCCCTGAAGAACGAAGGTTTTGACATGAGCGTCAATGGCGTGCTGCTTGCTCGCAAGGATTGGGTATGGAACGCGGGCTTCAGCATGGGACACTATGTGAATCGTATTACCTCGCTCTCTGACAATGTTTCTCACCTTGATACCGAGTTGTACGGAGCCACCATCCGTAGTCAGGTGGGTAGTTCCGTCAACACGTTCTATGGCTATCGCACCCACGGGGTCTATGCCACCAGTGAAGAGGCGAAGGCAGCCGGCAAGTACATTACCGACGAAACGGGAACGAAGCAGTACTTTGGTGCCGGAGATGTCCGCTTCGTTGACCTGGACAACAATGGCAGTATCGACGATAATGACCGCACGGTGATCGGCGATGCCACTCCTGACATCTATGGCAACATCTTCACTTCGCTCTCTTGGAGGAACATTACGCTGGACGTGAATTTCAATTATAGTTTGGGCGGCGATGTCTTCAACTACAACCGCCAGCAGTTGGAGAGTGGCTCAAGGTTCATGAACCAGACCACGGCCATGCTCCGTCGTTGGACCTACGAGGGGCAGCAGACCGATATTCCCAAGGCTACCTATGCCGATCCCATGGGCAATGGCCGCTTCAGCGACCGTTGGATCGAGGACGGCAGCTATCTGCGCCTGAAAACGCTGACCTTGAGCTACAAGTTACCTATCAGCAATACGTACATCCAGGGACTTACCGTTTGGGGGCAGGCAAACAACCTGCTGACCGTAACCAAGTATCTGGGTGCCGACCCCGAGTTCAGCGTGTCCAACCGCGTGCTCTCGCAGGGTATCGATGCGGGCCTGCTGTCTCAGGGACGCAGTTTCCATGTGGGTGTGAAAATCAACCTCTAAGCAAAGTAATTTAACCTGATAATATTTTATATAAGATATGAAAGCTACAAAGAACCTTATCCTGTTGGCCGCTTGCGCGCTTGCCATGGGAAGCCTCAGTTCTTGCGACGATATGCTGGATATGGGTAACGACCACGTTATCTACACCGATGGCCGGACACTGGACAAGATGTCGGATCAGGGTACCTCTTTGCTTGGCATCCTGCAACAGTTGCAGGGCATTGCCGTGCGCACCAACCTGCTGGGCGAGGTGCGTGCCGACTTGGTAAGCGTTGGCGATAATGCTACGAGCGACCTCAAGGAACTATCCAATCTGGATGTGCAGGACGGCAATGCCTACAATAGCATCAAGGATTATTATGGTGTCATCAACAACTGCAACCTTTATCTGAGCATGGTGGACAGCACTGCCGGAAATGCGAACCGTAACGAGAAATACTTCAAGGAGGAGATTGCCCAGGTACACAGTATCCGTGCGTGGGTTTATCTTCAGTTGGGTCTTGTCTATGGCCGTGTTCCTTTGGTAACCGTGCCTATCGTTTCCAAGACGGCCAGCTTTGCGGAATATCCCATGTACGACCTGCAAGCGCTTTGCGACTATTTCATCCAGGACCTGAAACCCTACTACGGTATTGAGATGCCTACCTTCCACAGTGCTGTGGCGCAGGTGAGCAACCTCTCGCGCACGGCCATGTTCCCCACGCAGCTGGTGATGGGCGACCTGAACCTTTACAAAGCCTGTCTTACGCAGGACAAGGCGGCTGCCAAGGAAGCCGCCAAGAACTATTACGATTATATCGTATGGAGTGGTCGCGGAGCCAATAACCCCTTGATTGCGCGTAACTATCGTTCTATGTGGACACCCGCATCACTCTATTCGGGGCGTTTGCTCTCGCCGGATGCCATGGTGGTCCACACGTTCGTTACTGCCGTTCCTATGGACTCTGCTTCGAACTCTGCGAACTATAACCAGTTGCGCACGCTTTATTGCTATAGCGATGTATCTGCATTTAAGCCTGCCAGCATCGTTCCTTCAGCCCAGTTGCGTGAGCTTAGCGGGCGTCAGCAGTATGTGGGATACGATTCGGAGAACCGTCTTGTAGAGGTCAGCCCGGACAATATCAGCGAAATTGCCAAGCGTAACAATTATGTGGGAGACCTGCGCTTGGGCACTTACTATTCTCACCAAGTGCGTAACGAGGGCATTGAAGAGCATGACATGCAGATTATCTACAAGCACTATATCGACAACATTGTCATCTACCAGCCATATCAGATTTACCTGCGTATGGCAGAGGCGCTTAACTATGCCGGTTATCCTCGTTTCGCACGAACCGTCCTTACGACCGGTCTCAGCGATTTGGAAATCGAATATCAGGTGAAGCCTTTCTATCAGAGCGAGGAGGATTTGGCTTTCATCAACTATTTCAAGTTCAACAACACACAGTTTACGACAGTCTCGGAGCGTTATTCGCCTGTCGTTATCAATAATGCCATCAGCTACTATGCGCGCACACGTCGTACGACGGGCTACAACACCATAGGCATTCACATGCGTGGGTCGGGCGATGCCTACGCCAATGAGAACTATCTGCCCTTGGCGCTGCCCGACAGCACGGACTATCCTTTCGAGGCTGCCAATGCCATTCCCGAGCAACCCGCGCCACTCGATTCTAAGTATCGTCCTTCTGCGGCGGCCATCAGTTATGACCGTTGGCGCCTGGTGATGGAGGCAGCAGGCACAGCCGCCTCCGCGATTAACGAAAAGGCTTATGAACGCTATCTCAAGAACTACAACGATTCTGTGGCACGTTGGGAGGGGATGCAGCAGGAATATGCGGAAAAGATGCAGGCACGTAGCGTAGCCATAGCCGCTTTTGAGAATGCGTGGCACGAGTGGCACAGCCAGGCTTATGCCTCCCCGACGCTGATTGCCAAGGAGCAGGCAAGCGTGGACCAAGCCATTCTGGATGAGCAGGCTTTGGAACTTGCCTACGAGGGCAACCGTTTCTATGACCTCATGCGTCGCGCCCTGTGGTGGAACGACAATTCCCGCCTGAGTACCCCCATCAGCAAGCGCCTGCCAGCAGCGTCCAAACTCAATGACCGCACGAATTGGTATTTGAGGATTTCAAAGTAAACAGATAGTTTCAGAAAATCATATATTAGTTTTGATCAAAACATATATTTATTTTGGTCAAAACTAATATATGATTTTCTGATGTCTGACAGTACGGCCGTTTAAAAACG
>JAQYEW010000028.1 GCA_028723455.1 Prevotellaceae bacterium
CTTCGGGACATGTCTGTGCTGATACGTTTGACAGAGGAGGATTATACCCAGAGTCTGGAACGGGAACCCGTGGACATCAATGAATTGGTTTCCGATGTCCTGGCGGATGCCTCCTTGTCTCTGAATGAAAGAGGCATTACATCACAAGTGGACATTCCAAAGCCGACAACGGTTTATGGTGATAGGGACTTGTTGTACGGCGTGTTCCGAAATTTGGTTGACAATGCCATATTCTATGCGGTGGGAGCCAGTACCATCCGTGTTTCATGCGTGGAAAGCAGTAACGAATATGTCTTTCATGTGAGCGACAATGGCGTGGGTGTGGAACCTCAGCATTTGCCTCGTATCTTTGAACGCTTCTATCGTGTGGACAAGGGTAGGACACGCAAACAGGGTGGCACGGGATTAGGTATGGCCATTGTGAAAAACGCGGTAACTGCGCACGGAGGAACTATCTTGGCCGAGGAAACACTGGGTGGCGGACTCACCATTCGTTTCACCCTGCCAAAATAAAGTCCGTTCATTTCATTTCTTCGTATTCAACGTATTCAGCGTTCTCATCATCGAAGAGAGGCTGTTCGTACGTCGTAGGGTCGGGTGTCGCTTCCTCTGCCTGTTGTTGAGGTTGGGGGCGTTGCTGCTGGCGTTGCTGCCTATGTTGCTGTTGATTACCGCCCCTCATGCCGTTGCGCAGTTGGCGGATGAAGCCAAAACCAACCCACAGTGCCACCAGAGAGAAGATGAGCACGAGGAATAAAACGGTGGATAGGATGGATAATAAGAAGGATATGATCATGTGAGTGGGGTGTCGTTAAGATGTTTAATGGGCAGCGCGACGCACCTCGTAGATGCTGAGTGCCACATACCATACGATGATGGCGGCCAATGCACTGTAGCCCAGCAGCAGCAAGGGCAGGCAGCCTGCCAGGAAGATATATTTTATTTTATTCTCAGCCCATGAAAGATTCTTGAATTTCAGGGCAAAGAGGGGAATCTCCGCCACCATCAGCCAGCAGAAGAGAATCATGAAGGCCAGCAGGAAGAGTGCATTGAAGCGTCCGCTGGTCAGAAAAGGATACTGCCCGATGATGATTGAACCCCAAAATAATGCGTTGGCTGGCGTTGGCAAGCCGATAAACGAGGTTGTCTGGCGCGTGTCCAAATTGAATTTAGCCAAGCGTAGGGCGCTGAATGCAGCCATCAGGAAAGCAGAGTAGGGGAGTACTTTGCGCAGGAAGTCCACGCTTTCGGGATACTGCACCTGTTGGAAGAGGGAAAACACCAAGGCAGAGGGAGCCACGCCAAACGTTATCACATCCGCCAGCGAATCCAATTCCTTGCCGATCGGAGAACTCACGTTCAGCAGGCGTGCCACCATGCCGTCAAAGAAATCAAAGACGGCTCCCGCGATGATGGCGATAACAGCCAGTACGAAATAACGGGGATATTGCGTGGCATTGAATGCCAAGAAGGTGGCCATGCAGCCACACATGAGGTTGCAACACGTAATGGCGTTGGGAATATGGCGTTTCATACAGTTCCTTGTTTATAATTTTGCTATGACGGTTTTGTTACCTATCGTGCGTTGTCCCTTCTCCACCAGCACCTTTGTGCCCAAAGGCAGGTAGAGGTCGACGCGCGAACCGAACTTGATGAAGCCCATGTGTTCGTCGATTTCGCAGGTCTCGTCCTGTTGGACATAGGTTACGACACGACGGGCCATCGCGCCTGCCACCTGACGTGCCAGGATGTCCGTGCCCTGAGGGGTGGTGAAGACCACCGTGCTACGTTCGTTCTCAATACTCGCCTTGGGCAGCCAGGCGGCGTGATAGTTGCCGTCGTGGTGGCGGACCAGTTTGACCGTTCCCTCGACAGGCACCCAGTTGGCGTGTACGTCGAAGACGCTCATGAAGATGGATACCATCAGGCGGCGGTCGTGGAAATATTCATTCTCCTCCACCTCTTCGATAACAACCACGTGTCCGTCGCAGGGCGCAACGACTGTGTTCAACGTTTCGCCTTCGAATATGCGTGGCGGGCAACGGAAGAAATTCAGCACGATGACATAAAGTATGCCGCAGATGACCATCGATGTGGTCAGGATAAGGTGTGCCAGGTTGTCTTCAACCCCCAGTTGCTTCATGCCGAGCATCAGGCAAAGATTGAAAAGGACGAGCACCATGGCCCCCAAGATGAGTGAATGGGTGCCTTCGCGGTGCAACTTTAGTTTCTGGAGGTGGCGAAGTGATATTTTTCTCATGAAAGTCAGGGTTCGTTATCGGTTAGATATACAAAGATACATTATTATTGTGTGAATGGCAAATGCGTAGGAAATAAAACGCTTGCAGAACGTTAAAAAAGTCTTTTTTAATATTGTGGTTTTGGTAAATTCGGCGATATGGTTTACCTTTACCCTTGAACATCTTATTCTATCCTTTAGCTATGCTTGATTACGTTCATCTTCACGTTCATACCCAATACTCTCTGTTGGACGGTGCCTGTAAGATCTCCGACCTGGTGGATAAAGCCATTGCGGACGGTATGCGCGGCATGGCCATCACGGATCATGGCAACATGTTCGGCGTGAAGGAACTTTTGGATTATTGCAACAAAATAAACGGCAAGCGCAGGAAAGAGGGTTTGGAACCTTTCAAGCCCATCTTTGGTTGCGAGATGTATGTCTGTCCGCGCCGAAAGGAGGACAAGAACAAGGAGATGGGCGATGGCAGGCGCTATCACCTGGTGGTTTTGGCCAAAAACGAGATCGGATACCGCAACCTGTCTCAGTTGGTAAGCCGTTCGTGGACGGATGGCTTCTATAACAAACCCCGTACGGACCACGATGATCTGGAGCGTTTCCACGAGGGTCTGATAGTCTGCACCGCCTGTATCGCCGGCGAGGTGCCCCGCGCCATACTTCAGAACGATCTGGCGAAGGCGGAGGAGACCATTGCATGGTACAAGCGCGTTTTTGGCGACGATTACTATTTGGAGATTCAGCGCCACGAAGTGAAGGATCCCATGCAGCGTGCCAATCGCGAGACCTATCCCTTGCAGCAGCAGGTAAATGCGCAGATGCTCGAATTGGCGAAGAAGCATGGGGTAAAGGTGGTGTGCACCAACGACGTTCACTTTGTGAATCAGGACGATGCCGAAGCGCATGACGTGCTGATTTGCCTTAGTACGGGCAAGGACCGCGACGATCCCTCGCGCATGCTATATAGCAAACAGGAGTGGTTCAAGACGCGTGCGGAGATGAATGAACTCTTCAGCGATGTTCCCGAGGCATTGACCAATACGGTGGAGGTGCTGGACAAAGTGGAGCTTTATGACCTGGACAGCAATCCCATCATGCCCTTCTTCCCCATTCCCGAGGACTTTGGTACCGAAGAGCAATGGCGCCAGCGTATCACTCCCGAGGAACTGTTCCGCGAATTCACGTCTGACGAGAATGGCGAGCACACGCTGCCCGAGGAAGTCGGAAAGGAGAAAGTGGAGAAATTGGGCGGCCTGGACAAACTGTATCGCATCAAGTTCGAGGCCGACTATTTGGGCAAACTGGCCTATGAGGGTGCGGCACGCCTTTATCCCATGCCGCTTGACAAGGAGGTGGATGACCGCATCCGTTTCGAGCTGCATATCATGAAGACCATGGGATTCCCCGGTTACTTCCTCATCGTGCAGGATTTCATCAACGCCGCGCGCAAGGAACTGGACGTATGGGTAGGTCCGGGACGTGGTTCTGCGGCTGGTAGTGTGGTGGCCTATTGCCTGGGCATCACGAAGCTCGACCCTATGAAGTACGACCTGCTGTTCGAGCGTTTCCTGAACCCCGACCGTATCTCGCTGCCCGATATCGACACCGATTTCGACAATGATGGCCGTGGCAAAGTGCTGCAATGGGTAATGGACAAGTACGGCCACGAGAATTGTGCCCATATCATTACTTACAGCACCATGGCTACGAAGAACAGCATCAAGGACGTGGCACGTGTGTTGAAGTATCCCCTTTCGGAAACCAATGCGCTTTGCAAGGCCATCCCCGACCGTCTGCCCGAGGGAGCGAAGATGAACCTGAAGAATGCCATCAGATATACGCCCGAGTTGCAGCAGGCAGAGTCCTCGCCTAATCTCATAGCGCGCGATACGATCAAGTATGCCCAGAAGCTGGAGGGAACGGTGCGCGGAACGGGTATCCACGCCTGTGGCTTTATTATCTGTCGCGACCCTATCGCGTCTCATGTGCCTATCAGTACCGCTGACGACCCCGACTTCCCCGACCGCAAGACCGCTGTTACGCAATACGACGGCCATGTCATTGAAAGTACGGGCCTGATCAAGATGGACTTTCTGGGCTTGAAGACGCTGAGCGAGCTGAAGGAGGCTTGCCGCGTTGTAAAGGAGGCGGAAGGCGTGGATATTGACCTGGACAACCTGCCCATCGACGACGAACTTACCTACAAGCTCTATCAGGAGGGGCGTACCGTGGGCACTTTCCAATTCGAGAGTGCGGGCATGCAGAAACACCTGAAAGAGCTGAAACCCACGGTCTTCGAGGACCTTATTGCCATGAACGCCCTCTATCGCCCGGGGCCTATGGACTATATCCCCAGTTTCATCCGACGCAAGAACGGTCTGGAACCTATCACTTACGACATCCCCGTGATGGAGAAATACCTGAAGGACACCTATGGTATTACGGTCTATCAGGAACAGGTGATGCTACTGAGCCGCCTGTTGGCGAACTTCACCCGTGGCGAGAGCGATGCCCTGCGCAAAGCGATGGGTAAGAAGAAGAAGAGTATCGTTGATGCCATGAAGCCTAAGTTTATCGAAGGCGGCAAGGCCAACGGCTATGACCCCAAGGTGCTGGATAAGATTTGGGGCGATTGGGAGAAGTTCGCTTCTTACGCCTTCAACAAATCGCATGCCGCCTGTTACAGTTGGGTGGCGTATCAGACGGCCTATATCAAGGCCCATTATCCCGCCGAGTTCATGGCCGCCCTGCTGACGCGCCGCAAGGACGACATCAAGGAAACGTCCAAACTGCTGGACGAGTGCAAGGCAATGGGTATTCCTGTATTGGGTCCTGACATCAACGAATCGCAGGCCAATGCCACGGTGAACGGGAAAAAGGAGATACGTTTCGGATTGAGCGCCATCAAGGGCTTCGGCGAGAGTGCTACGGAGGAGGTCGTGAACGAGCGCCTCAAGAACGGCCCTTACAAGGACATCTATGATTTCGTACAGCGCGTCAATATGAGCGTGGTAAAGAAAAGTGGCTTGGAGTGCCTTGCCTTAAGCGGTGCCTTTGACAGTTTTGCCTTTCAGATCCGTCGTGAACAGTTCTTTGCCCCCATGCCCTCGGGCGGCACCTTTGTGGACACCTTGGTGCGATACAGCCAGCAGTACGCCACTACGATGCAGGAGGCGCGGTACAGCCTCTTCGGCATGGACGAGGTAATGGTCAATGTCCCCCCTGTTCCTCAGGCTCAGCCTTGGAGTGATATGGAACGCCTGAACCGCGAAAAAGAGCTGGTAGGCATGTTCCTCAGTGCGCATCCGCTGGATAAGTATTCCGTCATTGTCAACCATGTCTGCAACCTGAAATGTGCCGATATCGCTTCGGCTACGGAATACGCTCCCGGCACGGAACTGCATTTCGGAGGCATCATTACGGCGGTGAAGACCGGTTTCAGTCAGAAAGACGGCAAGCCCTATGGCATTGCAACCATCGAGGACTATAGCGGTGCCGGAGAACTACGCCTCTTTGGCGATCGCTGGGCCAATATGAGTGGCTACATGGTGGCGGGCAATGCCCTTTACCTTACGGCCACCATCGAGGCGAACCGCTATGACCAGGAAAGAAAGTACTTTACGATTACTTTGGCACAGTTTTTGGAAGATGTCAAGGAGCATCTGGTGCATGCCATAACGCTGGACATGAACCTGGAGGACTTGGACGGCGAGTTTGCCACCACCCTGAGCGAACTGATGAACAAGCATCGTGGCAAGGTGGAGCTGCGTTTCAATCTCTATGACCACAAGTACAACGACCACATGAGACTCTTGGCGAAGGAAACGGTCAGTTTGAATCCCAACTTGCTGGATTTCCTGGATGCTAACAAAGAAATAATAAGTTATCATATAAATTGAACTAACGAACAAACTAAAAAATAAGGAAATTATGGTACAGCACATTGAAAGTAAAGAACAGTTCGAGACCATGAAGCAGAGCGGCATGCCTGCATTGGTGGATTTTTGGGCAACCTGGTGTGGTCCCTGTAAGCGTATCGCTCCTGTAATCGAGGAACTGGGTGCAGAGTACGAGGGTCGCGCCAACGTTGCAAAGGTGGATGTCGAGGAGGTGGACGAGGTTGCCGTTGACTTTCAGGTAACCAGTATCCCCACGCTTATCTTCTTGGACAAAGAGGGCAAAGTGGCTCAGCGCCTGGTGGGCGTTCAGACCAAGGCCAAACTGCAAGAAGAACTCAATAAATTGCTCTAAGCGTATGGCATTCGAAGAAGACCTGTTGCGCGACGCCGAGGACGACGCACGCACCGTTGCATACATTCAGGCTTATCTGCCCAGCGAACTGAAGGAGAAGTTTGACGAGGATGTCCTCTATTATTTTCACGACCTCATCGGCGAGTACATTGTCGATTTGCTGGAGAAGTCGGACAACGAAGAGGAAATCGACATCGACGTGGAGGCTTGTGCCGCCTATCTGGTGAAGCAGGCCAAGAAGGAAAAGATCGGTGATTTTGACGTTGAGGATGTCCGTTGGGTCGTAGACGGCGAATTGGAGTTCGCCGACCAGGCAGAAGAGGACTAAAAACTCCCCCATGAAAACTATATAGTAATTTGCATGAAAACAAATATATGTTTTGGTGCAAATTACTATATGTTTTTTATTTTTTATCTATATGTTTTCCTTTATGCAGGCAGGCTGATTCTCCGCTTGCCGTCCTCAATCTCCTCAATCTGCACATTTACAGCGTCCTGCGGAAGCAGAGGCTCTACCATTTCCGGCCATTCGATCAGGCAGAGGTTCCCGCTGTAGAAGTATTCCTCGCACCCCATGTCGTAGGCTTCGCCAAGGTTCTTCAGACGATAGAAGTCGAAGTGGAAGATGGGGTCTCCCTCGCCGTCGGCGTATTCGTTGACGATGGCAAAGGTAGGGCTGTTGATGGCGTCCTGCACGCCCAGATGCTGACAGAGGGCTTTGATGAAGGTGGTTTTGCCTGCGCCCATCTTGCCGTTGAAGGCAAAGACGCGACGTTTGCCGATGGCGTCGGCAAACAGGCGGGCAGCCTCGCCGATTTCGCTGAGTGAATTGATGACAATCTCCATATTTTTCTTTTTTAGATTCTTTTCTTGCCTTTCAGCGTAATGAGGGGGATGAGCATTTCTTCTAATGAGATGCCACCGTGCTGGAAGGTGTTCTTGTAATAGCTGACGTAGTAGTTGTAGTTGTTGGGATAGGCGAAGAAGCTGTCGCCCGTGGCGAAGATGTAGGTGGTGGAGATGTTGGGAGCGGGCAGCTGGACACGCTTGGGGTCCGTGATCTCGTAAACCTCCTTGGGATTATAGCTCAGGTTCTTGCCTATTTTGTAGCGTAGGTTGGTGTTTGTGTTGCGGTCGCCAATCACTTTTACGGGCGTGCTGCATCGGATGGAGCCGTGGTCCGTGGTAAGGATGACGGTGTAGTCGCTCTGAGAGAGCGCGCGGAAGAGGTCGCGTAGGGCGGAGTGGAGGAACCACGAGAGGGTGATACTGCGGTACGCCGCCTCGTTGTTCGCCAGTTCGCGTACCATGCGGCTCTCTGTGCGGGCGTGGGAAAGCATGTCGATAAAGTTCAGCACGACAACGTTCAGGTCGTGCTTTTCCAGTTGTGGCAACTGTTCAACCAGTTTTTCCGCAGCCTGCGAGTCGTTGATTTTATGGTACGAGAAGGAGTTGCGGCGGCGGTAGCGGTCCAGCAGGGTTTGGATCAGTGGAGCTTCGTTCAGGTTCTTACCCTCCTCGCTGTCCTCGTCCACCCAATATTCGGGCAGCAGCTTTTCAATGTTGGCGGGCAAGAGTCCGCTGAAGATGGCGTTGCGTGCGTATTGTGTGGCCGTGGGCAGGATGCTGCAATAGAGTTCCTCTTCAAAGGTGAACTGGTCGGAAATCTCTTTGGCAAGCGTGCGCCATTGGTCGAAACGGAAATTGTCGATAACCAGCAAGAACACCTTTTCGCCACGGTTGAGGGCGGGGAACACCTTGTGCTTGAAGATGTCCATGCTCATCACGGGGCGCTCCTCTGTACCGTCGATCCAGGGCTGGTAGTGCTTCTTGATGAACTTGGCAAAGGCCGCGTTGGCCTCCGTGCGTTGCATCATGAGCATTTCCTGCATGGCGCTGTCGGTTTCCGACAGTTCCTGTTCCCAGAAAGTCAGTTTCTTGTACACCTCCACCCAATCGTTGAAGGTCAGCGAGTCGTTGATCTGCATACCCAGCGAGCCAAAGTTCTGTTGGTAGTTGTGTTGCGTTACCTCGCTGCGGATTTCGCGTTGGTGGATATTCTTCTTCAGCGTCATCAGTATCTGTGTGGGGTTGACGGGCTTGATCAGGTAGTCCGCAATCTTGGCACCGATGGCTTGGTTCATGATGTTCTCTTCCTCGTTCTTCGTTACCATGACCACGGGCACTTCGGGTGCGATGTCCTTGATACGCTGTAGGGTTTCCAATCCGCTGATGCCGGGCATATTCTCGTCCAGCAGTATCAGGTCATAGCTCTCCGTCTGGCAAAGGTCCAAGGCGTCGATGCCGTTGCTGGCGGTGTCCACGTCATAGCCCTTGCCTTTGAGGTAGAGGATATAGCTTTTCAGGAGGTCGATTTCGTCATCAACCCAAAGGAGTTTGTAGTTCATAGCGTGCGTTCTGTTAGAATCCGAAGGGGAAGTCATCGGATGTGGTGGTCGTGTCCTCGCCTTCCTCCTTGGTTTTCGTTTGGGGTTCATAGTCGTCGGGGTCGATGACAGGCAGGTCCGTAGGTTCGTCAAGGATTGTGCTTTCGGGCAGGGGCAGGGTGCTGAGGTGTTTCTGATAGAAATCCTCGTAGTCCGTTACGCTTACGCTCACGCCGATCATCCGGAGATTCTCGTCGCTGATGAGCAGGGAGCGGATGCCTTGCAGGCGTTCCAGCATGTGGCGGTCGGCATAGAGGCGTTGGGCATAGGCATGTACCTCGTCATAGCTTTGGAAGCCACGCACCGCCATCATGCTCAACCCGTCGTTGTCCAGGATCTCAATCTCGAAGTTGCGCACCATGTAGCTGCTGAAATTGTAGCGTGCCAGTTCGTAGAGCAGGAGGTCCTCGTCGACGGCTCCCGAGGGATAGGCCAGCACGAAGCTGTAAGCCGTGAACGGGTCGGCCTTCAGGGTGTCCGTGCTTAGGCTGTCGCCCGTGCTGAATCCTGTGCGTCGTCGTTGCCAGATGTCGCTTTGGCTGTATTTGCTGTCGCTAAGCAGTCGTCCGGCCTTCACGCCTTTGACGATTTCGTTCGCCATTTCAGCCACCTCGTCCTTGCCGTAGGTTTTGATGAGTTTCTCCAGCAAGGTCAGGAATTCCTTGCGATTGCCGCCGTAAAGCCGGCTCATGGCCTCCACAAAGAGGATGCGTGCGCTGTGTGCTCCCTCGGGGAAGTTCTGTGTGTGAAAGGCATACTGCCTGTGGACAGCCTCGTAGTTACTGGCTTCATAAGCGGCGTAGGCTGCTTGATAGGTGGTGTCCTCCAGATGTTTGCCCTCGCGGGCGATACGCTCGTAGAGGGGGTTGCCCACCAGTTGCGCACGCTTATGGTTGGGGAAGCGGGCGATCAGTTCCTGGCGGTATTGTTCGGCAACCTGCTCATCGCCCAGATGTCCGCTCAGCAGAAACAGGTGATAGAGGGCTTCGGCACGCTGCTCGTCAGGGATATTCGGAAAGTTGGCCAGCAGACGTTCCAGCAAGCGGCGGGCATAGGGTTGGTTTTGAATGTCGCGCATTACGATGAGGCCGCCGTTGTAGAGGCCGTCGCTCAGCAGTTGGTTCGACAGTTCGCGCTGCTCTTCGCTGAAGGGAATCTGCGCCAGGTAGTACTCGCGCTGATGCGGGTCGTTCTTCAGGGAGTCCTGTAAAGCCTGGTCCTCCTGTTCTTGCATTTCGTCCGTGCTTGATGCTAAGGAGTCATTTGCCTGCGCCCCTGCATTTCCCTCTCCGCCGGCAGCCAGTCCCTCTCGGTTGCTCCAACGCCAGTTGTCTTCGTTGGGGCGGCGTCCCCAGCGGCGTTGGAATTCCTGTGCTCCGCGTTGCAGTGTCGTGGGGTTGTAGAAATACCAGGCTCCTCTCTGTCCCCTCTGTCCCGCATTGGCGTTGTTCATGCCGGGCTGGGGCGTAGGTGTGTTGGCG
Source organism: Prevotellaceae bacterium (assembly GCA_028723455.1). Classification (GTDB taxonomy): domain Bacteria; phylum Bacteroidota; class Bacteroidia; order Bacteroidales; family Bacteroidaceae; genus Physcousia. Next base: position 10,437 of record JAQYEW010000028.1, read on the forward strand.
GGCTGGTTCTGTTGGTTGTTCCGTTTTGCCTCTTCCTTTTCCTTCTTCTTCAGGGCTTCAATCACGCGGTCGATGGCTTCCAGACGCTTGTTCTCAGGCATTACTGCCAGCCGTTGCAGGCTGTCTTGCAGTTTGATGGCGCTCAGGTGCGGCTCGGCGAGCGTGAGCGCTTTGCTGCGCTCTTCACTTTGCCTGTAGTCTTTATGCTCCTTGTCCAGAATGCTTACGCATGCGGCATAGGTGCGTGCGGCATCAATGTAATTCTCCCGTTGCCAGTAGATTTCGCTCAGACGCAGCAAGGTCTGTGCCTTGGCGGCACCGTTGCGTGTGCTTTTTTCCGCTCCCGTCTCGTAAGCGCCGATGGCGTGGGCGGTATCCCGCTGTGAAAGATAGATATTGCCGATGGCATAGTAAAGCTGGTCCAAGAGTTCTTTGTTCTTCTCGCTTCTTGCCATGCGTTGCAATTTCTTGATTATCGTTTTGGCTTTGGGTCCCAAGCTCATTACTTCGCTTTGTTGGATACGGGCGTTGAAAGCCAATTCGTAAGGCGGATTGCTGCGTATCACCTTTTGAAAGTGCTTGTAGGCGGGTCGGGGGTTGCCAAGAAGCGTCTCCAGTTGTCCGGCCAGGAAGTTCAGGCGTGCGCGTTGCTGGCGTCCCTTGGCATACTTGATGCTGGCACGCAAGTGGGGCATGGCCTCTTTGTACTGCCCGGTCTCTATCAGATAGGCCGCCGTCGTGGCCTGGCGTTCGCGTCGGCCCTCCAGACTCATGCTGTCGCGCTTGGTCTTGTCCAGAAGCGTTTCGGCATCATAGGGCCATCCCATAGCCACATAACACCGTGCCAACCAGGCTGTGGCCACACTGCTCACTTCGGGTTGCGTGGCATAAAGCCGTTGGATGTAGCTGAAGGTGCTGGCAGCCTCTACGAACTCGCCCATGTTGTACTGGCTCTTGCCCATCATGAGCCAGGCATGACGCAGATAAGGATTGAATTCCTTGCGCTGGCGGAAAAGCTTTTCTTTGTCATCCAGCTTCTTGCCCGTGTTGTTCAGGGGGCGTTTCTTGATGCTGTGAAGCTTGATGGCCTTTTCGCTCTTGGTGATGGCGGTTTCGTAATTGCTTTTGCCAAGGCTCTGCGTGCCTTTGTTTCTGGCGATGTCAAGGGGAAGGAGGCGTGTGTAATCGTCCTGATTGCCTTTTTGCTGCGCTTCAAGGGCTTCCTTATAGGCTACCTCGCCATTGTAGAGGATGTTGAAGCGCGAGGCAAAACTATGATAGAAACGTGTGCCGGCAGTGTTCTTCTTGGTGGAACATGCCGAAAGAAAAAGAACAAGGGTAAGCAAGGAGAGGCTGCGTCCTATCGGAAATAGGGCGCAACGCATGGGGAGTCCTCTTCTGCCTGCCTTGTTCACAATCTGTAATTCCAGAGATTATTCGTTTATGTTATATATAAAACGCGCGCAAGGGGCTTTTTATTGTCTGCGTTCGCCAACAATCATCAGCACCTCGTCTTTCATCTCCTCGGGCAGCATGACGCCCCGCAGCATCAGGCTACGCATCCATCCTGCCACCTCATCCTCGCGCATGGTTTCCAGGACGTAGCGAAACTCCTCTATCTCCTCGTCGTTATAGTCCATGCCTGAGCGACCGCGATAGGCGTCCAGTTCCTCGTCGTCGTAATATTCAATGTCTTTGCTGACGGCAGCCAGCAGGCTGTCTTTCTCGCAAACCTCATGCTGTCCGCAGCATTCCGTGTCAAGATTCTTTAATTCTGCCATAGTCTGAAAAAACTGTAATCCATCAACCTTCAATCCTGAAGTTTGCTTGCCGCAAATCTTGCCAGAAATGGGGGTAACTCTTGCTCACAACCTCGGGGTTGTTGATGCGCAGCGCACCCAAGCGCAGGGCGCAGGGGGCTAAGGACATGGCCATGCGGTGGTCCTCGTAGGTGTCCAATGCGGCATCGGGCGTGGGGTGGCAACGCTCGCCGTTCCAAAGCAATTCGCTGTCATTGCGGTCCTCCAGCAGAAAACCCAGTTTGGCGAACTCTTTCTTCAGGGCGGCGATGCGGTCCGTTTCTTTGATTCGCAGGCTTTGCAGTCCGGTGATATGGAACGTAGAGCCCAAGGCCAGGCAGGTGGCTACGACGGTTTGTGCCAAATCGGGCTGACGAAGCAGGTTCAGTTCCAGATGCCTGATGGGTTCGCCCCGTTTGCTTAGTCTCACACCTTCGGGCGTGAAGGTGGTTTCTACGCCCAAGGAACGGAAAATCTCCTGCACTTGCGCATCGCCTTGGGTGCTGGCTTGAAAGAGTCCGGGCAAAAGGACACCGGCTTGGGGTGCTGGGCTTAGAGCCACTATCTGGTACCAATAACTGGCAGCACTCCAGTCGTTCTCTATGACATAGGGAACGGGCGTGTAGGGGACAGGGGCTACGTGGAGGGTATCCTCGCCCTGCCATTCCGCATGTGCTCCGTAAGTGCGCATGATGGAAAGCGTCATGTCGATATAGGGGCGGCTTACTATCTTGCCTGTCAGGCGCAGCCTGAGGCCTTGTTCCATGGTGGGGCCGATCATCAAAAGGGCGCTCACGTATTGGCTGCTTACGTTGCCGGGCAATTCCAGTGTTCCTCCCCGAAGCTTTCGGCCTGTGATGCGCAGCGGAGGATAACCTTCCGCTGCCTCATAGGCGATTTCCGCACCCAGATTGCGCAGTGCGTCCACAAGTACGCCGATGGGGCGATGACGCATACGTTCGGTTCCTGTCAGGCTGTGCGTCTGCTTGCCCACGCTCAAAAAAGCAGTCAGGAAACGCATGGCAGTGCCTGCTGCCAGGATATTTATCTCTTCGGGCCTGTGTCGGAGCGCATCCAGCATGACGCGGGTATCGTCGCAGTCGGAAATATTGCCCAATGTGGCGTTTGTCCCGCTTAGCGCGTTGATAATAAGAGCCCTGTTGCTGATACTTTTGCTTGCCGGCAGATGAATGGTGGCCGATAAGTCCTTGGGCGGATGGACGGTAAACTGCGTCATGGATTGCTTTCCTCTAATTTTTTCAACAAAAGTACGCAAAAAATTTTGTCGATACAAAAAAATGAACTACCTTTGCAGCACAAAACAAAAGGAACGGGATGTAGCGCAGTTGGTAGCGCACACGTCTGGGGGGCGCGAGGTCGCAAGTTCGAGTCTTGTCATCCCGACCTAAGCAAAGAGGTAAGAATCATTCAGATTCTTACCTCTTTTGCTTTTCTTACCATTTTATGTCCTCTATTCCGGCTTGCTTGTTCAGCAGTCTGGAGAGTGTGAAGAAATAATCGCTCAGGCGGTTGACATAGGCCGTTACCTGGTCATCTACGTATTCTCCTTCTTCTGCCAGGCGCAGGATGTTACGTTCGGCGCGGCGGCATACGGTGCGGCACACATGGGCTTGACTGGCTGCTTGTGTGCCGCCGGGCAAGATAAAGGCCCGCATCGGGGGGATGTCAGACAAGATTTGGTCAATGCGTTGTTCAATGGCCTGAATGTCGGTGGGCGATACGCATTTCCTTGAAGAAAGCGGCTTGCCGGTTTCGGGTAGTGTGGCCAGGTTGCCGCCGACGGAGAATAGCATACGCTGGATTTGTGTGAGGAAATCGCGTTCCGCATCGTCGGCAGACAGGAGGCTGAGCAGGAGTCCTAAGTGGGAATTGAGTTCGTCGATGGCGCCGTAGGCTTCCAGACGTGTGCAGCATTTGCTTACGCGCTCTCCGCTTGCCAGACTTGTTTTCCCTTGGTCGCCAGTGCGTGTGTAGATCTTATTCATGGTTCTGTTTTTTATTTGAGGTTTCTTTGTTCTTTATTCTGCAATCTGTTCTTTGGGCCAGTTGACCAGGAAGACGCGCTCCGTGGCACGTGTGAGTGCGGTGTAGAGCCAGCGGAAATAATCGGGTGTGAGCATTTCCTGCGTTACGTATCCTTGGTCGATATAGACGTGTTGCCATTGTCCGCCCTGCGCCTTGTGGCAGGTGATGGCGTAGGCATATTTTATCTGTAGGGCATTGTAGTAAGCATCCTCTTTCACTTGGTCTGTCAGTTGGCGTTGGTTCGTTATCTCGGGGTAATCCTCGCAGATGCGTCGGAAAAGTGTTTCCTGTTGCTCGCGGCTCAGTGCCTGTGCTTCGGATTGCAGTGTGTCAAGCAGCAAGGTTACGTCAAGTTCCAAATCGTCGTAATCGGGGAAGCGCAGCGTGGCGTCGGCAAAGCGGAAACCATAGAAGGCTCGTTCGTGGCGCACACGCCGGATGACTGCGATATCTCCGTTTGCAATGAAGGGCATGCGTGCTTGCGTTTGCTTGTCCTGCTGCTGCGTGGTCCAAAAGTAATTGTTCTTGACGACGATGATCTGGTCGCCGCCGGAAAGTTCGCTATCCATATCTAATATACGCGCGCGTATACCATTATTATATATATTCGCACGCTTGTTGCTGCGTGTTACCACTACGGTCTGGTCCGTTCCGCAATGCGCGTAGCTTTGTTCCAGTTCGTCGATAAGTTCATTGCCGGGTACCACCTTGATATCCGGGAAGCCTTTGACGCGAATCTGTGGAAAGTTCAGAAAGCTTTCTTCCTGAATGAGGGCGCGCAACTGCGTCGCATTCCACAGGATGCCCGATTGACTTGCCTGGCGGACAACGGTTGTCAGCTCGCTATGCGATACTTGAAGCCCATAGGACTCCAGCATCCGGGGGCTGAGTGCGGGACTTTGTTCTTCACCAACGGGCGGCAACTGCGCACTGTCGCCAATCAGTAGCAGACGACAGTTGTCTCCCGCATAGACATGGCGTACCAGATCATCTAAAAGCCGGCCGCTGCCAAAGTATCCGCCACCCAGTCCTTCGTTGGCAATCATGGATGCTTCGTCCACAATAAATAAGGTGTCGCGTTGCAGGTTAGGCGTCTGAGTGAAGTTGTTCATTTCGGGGCTGAACACCTTCTGGCGGTAAATCTTGCGGTGGATGGTGTAGGCAGGCGCATCCGCATAAAGTGCGAGCACCTTGGCGGCACGCCCCGTAGGAGCCAGGAGTATCGTGTGCTGGCCCAACTGGCGCAGTGCCATGACTAAGGCACTTACAAGCGATGTCTTACCCGTACCTGCATATCCTGTCAACAGGAAACATGCTTCGCGAAGGGGAGAAAGCAGAAAGTCGGCCCACAAATCCACCGTTTGCGACTGTTGCCGGGTGGCTTCGTGAGGAAAGTGGGACAGGATAATTTGCCTTATTTCTTCCTTTCTCATGTGGAAATTTAAAATATTGCCCGAAAAATAGGCTGGTTTGATTTATTTGTTTTATTTTTGCATTACGAAGATACAAAAAATTGCATAACGAAAGCATGAAAAAAGTAATTAATGGTGTTTTGTTCCTGTGTGTGTTGGCCATGGGATTCATTTGCTGGCGTAGTATTGCCGATCAGCAGGACTTTGACAAAGAGGTGAAACAGCGTGAGGTCGACGTGAAAACTCGCCTGATTCAGATTCGTAAGGCGCAGGAAGCGTATAAGCTTGCGAAAGGTGAGTACTGTGCTGATTGGGACACTTTGATCAACTTCGTGGAGACAGGTCGCTTGCCCATGGTACGTAAGGAGGGAACTCTGAGCGACGAACAGTTGGAGAAGGGGCTTACCGAGGCGAAGGTGGCCCAAATCTTGGGACGTGGCAATGCAGCCGAGATTGCGGCTAACGGCCTGCAAGGTTTTGTGCGTGATACGACATGGGTAGTCCTGAAGGACAGTCTCTATGACGACAAGTTCGATGCGAAGCAACTGCCTTACATTCCACACAGCGAGCTGAGCACAGAGGACGGCAAACCCGTTAAGTTCGAACTGATTGCGGTATGGATCAAGACCAAGAGCGAATCCGTTATCCCCGTTATGGAGTGCAGCGCCACTTATAACACCTACATGGCTGGCGAAAGCAAGATGTGGCAACGCGAATGTACGAACAAAACGGAACTGGCAGAGGGTCAAGGTAACTTCCCCGGCCTGAAGATCGGCGATGCCAGCCTGACATGGAATAATAATGCAGGTAACTGGGAATAGTTCTTTCGTAAATAAAAGATTGTCCATCCGCATCACTACGGGTGGATTTTCTTTTTCCGTGGATGGTAACGTGCGTAACGTGGCTGTTCCACAAGCCGAACTGGTGCCCAAGCTTCGCACAGCTATCAAGGAGTACGTAGCACTTAATGGAAACAAAGCGGGCGCGGAACTGATGTTCGACGGACCTACGACACTGGTGCCCTTGAACGAGTTTCGCAGTGATGAGCTGCAAGGCCTCTTCCGTCTTACCTTTGGCGAGAACGCCATCCCTCAGGGCGGCAGCCTTCGTTACGAGGTGCTTTCGGCAATGGAGGTTGTAGTGCTTTATTTGGTAGATACGGAGGTGGAGCAGTTGGTGGCAGACTTTTTCCCCGAACTTAAGGTTCAGAGTCTTCAGGCCCGTGAACTTGTCCGTGGACTGGAGGTGGAACATCAGTTGCCCTTGGGAAAACGGCGCATGCATGTCAGCATTCAGGGCGAGCGTTTGTTGCTTTTTACCTATATCGATGACCATCTTGCCTATGTGAATACCTTTCAGGCCGACGAGACAAGCACCCAGGTCTATTATACCCTCTATGTTTGGAAACATCTGGAACTAACGCAAGAGCGCGATATACTGGTCGTGCACGAAGCTACGGACGAGTACATGAAGACGATACGACAATTCATCACAGACATTAAATGCGAGTAATCACAGGAAAATATAAGGGCCGCCACTTCGAGGTGCCCCGTTCTTTCAAAGCACGTCCAACAACGGACTTTGCCAAGGAGAATATATTCAACGTGTTGAATGCCTATGTAGATTGGGAAGAGGAACCCTCGGCCCTGGATCTCTTTGCCGGTACGGGTGGCATTACGCTCGAGTTGCTTTCCCGTGGTTGTGGTCAGGTGGTGTGTGTGGAGAAGGATCCGTTGCATTACAGTTTTATCACCCAGTTCCTGGACAAATTGGGTGATAAGCATGCTTTCCCCGTACGCGGCGATGTATTCAAGTATCTCAGCAAGACGCGCGAGCAGTTTGACTTGATCTTTGCGGACCCTCCTTATACCTTGCCCGATATTCAGGAGATTCCTGATATCATTCTTGACCGTAATCTCTTGAAGCCCGATGGCATCTTGGTATTCGAGCACGGCAAGTCCCATGACTTCTCGGGTCATCCACGCCTGGTTGACCACCGTGTTTACGGAAGCGTTAACTTTTCTCTGTTTCGGTAATCGTATTTTATAACCTTATAATCTACTGACCTATGGAAAAGAAAAAACTACTGATGGGGGCGTTTGCTCTTTTGTTTGCAGCCTGCTCCAATGAAAATGTTGTTGACGACCAGCAACTGCAAACGGTGAACTTTGTAGTTAACACTTACGAGATGGAGCGGATGAATATGCCTACACGTGCTGTTTCCGCAACAAATCTTGCCCATTTGGCGATGGGCGTTTATAATGTGGATACCAACGAATTGGTGGGGGATGCTGTTCTTCAGGACAAATCAACGGAGAATTACGGACAATTTTCAACGACCTTGCCAAAGGGAAACTATCGGTTTGTATTTCTTGGTTATGATGCGACAAGAGCCGTTCGGATGCAGCATGCCCAAAGGATTGCCTGGGACAATCAGGTGGTTACAAACACCTTCTCGAAGAGCATAGTCCTCAACGTAGGAAACGAACCCATTTCTCAGGAGATTGCCATGGAGCGGAGTGTGGGTATGTTTTCTTTGGTAATCAATGGAGATATTCCTGATAATGTGGCGCAATTCAGATTTGACATGCGCGGCGGCAGCTATATTCTGGATGCCACAACAGGATTTGGCAGCCAAGAGGCTACACGTACCTATACTTTCACAGGCTTCGAAACCAAGGACAAGAGCAAGGGAATTACTATTAATTTCTACGCTTTCCTGCCTTCTGATGAAAGTTCTGCTGCGATTACCGTCGACGCAATGGACGCGGACGGAAACGTGATACGTCAGCGAACGTTTGAAAACGTGCCGATGAAGCGTAACACCATAACACGCTACACGGGAAAGTTCTTCGCGGAGCAGCCTCAAAGTGCCGCTTTCCAGTTAATGCTTGAGAACGTGGAGTGGGACGAGACGGACTTTACTTTTGAATAGCGTCTTATAACTTCCAATACTTTCAGCTTTGTCAAGACCATTCGGCATTTCGGTGCTTTTACCTTGCTATAACCGCGACTGTTCCGCACAGGTTGAAATCCTGTGCGGACAGTTGGGCGTGCTTACCGCCGATGGTGTGGCGGGTGAGTTGGTAGTTCTGGAGGATGGCAGCAAGGATGCGCGGTTGGTGCAGGCCAACGAACAGGCCTGCCAACGTTTTGGCGCACGCCATGTGATTGCCAAAGAGAATGTCGGCCGTGCGGCGGCGCGTAACCGATTGATGGACGAGGCGCGTTACGCTTGGTTGCTCCTTGTGGATTGCGACCTTTATCCCGCTTCGGCGGATTTTTTGAACAACTACCTGCGATGTATATGCGAGGAAGGGAAGAAAAAGGTTGTCTATGGCGGTCTCAGGAATGTCAAGCCCGCTTTCTCTTGCCTGCGTTATGATTACGAACAGGCTACCGCAGGGCGGCGTACGCTGGAGGCCCGTTGCAGGCAACCCTATGCTTCGCTTTCCGCCGCCAATCTCTGCTTATATTATAAGGTAATGGAAACGGTCCGTTTCGACGAGCGTTTTCGGAGTTATGGCTATGAGGATGTCATGTTTGGCCGACAGTTGAGATTGCATGCCATACCTATCGAGCATATAAATAATCCTGTAGAAATATGCGATTTCGAATCCAACGCAACCTATATCCGTAAAACGGAGGAGGCCTTGCGCACTCTTTTTCGTTTTCAAGAGGAATTGCATGATGATGTGCGTATGTTGCAAGTCCTGGAGGACGTTAAAAGGTATGTTCCTGTGGCTGTCTTACGTCTCTTCGGCCGACTCTCATTGCCACTCTTGAAGCGTAATCTCGTAAGCGAAAACGCCTGTTGTCGTTTTTTCAATCTCTACAAACTGCTTTACTATGCTAAATTGTAAGCGGCGTGCCAAAAATTTTTCTTCAATCTGTTTCTTTCGTTAATGAAAAATTCCATATATTTGCAATCACTTATACATTTCTGTGAGGCAATTCCTGATGAAAGGTCTGCCGGGAATGGGCTAAGAGAGAGATAAACAAATAAATAACAAACTAATACAAAACTAAAACAAAAACAAAAATGAAAAAGTTATTTGCATTGATTGCATTGGTTGCTGCTTGCTCATTCGGCGCAACTTCTTCTGTGATGGCGCAGGATGAGGCTGCTCAGGCCGATACTACAGCCGTTGACACTGCTGCCGTTGACACCGCCGCCGCCACGATGACTGCTGAAGAAGAGCCCGTGATTCAGGAGGAGGAGAGCGAGAGCATCCACAAGACCCTGAAGACAAAGTTCATTGAGGGTGATGCAGGCTTCATGTCTCTTGTAGCCCTTTCTTTGGTGCTGGGTCTTGCTTTCTGCATTGAGCGTATTATTTATCTGACTCTCGCTAAGGTGAACGCCCGTTCATTCACGGAGGAGATTGCCAAGTATGTTGAGAAGGATGACATCGACGGTGCGCTGGCTTTGTGTGGCAACACCCGTGGTCCTGTGTCTCAGTTGGCACGCAAGGCTATGGAGTGCTTGGGCAGCAAGGACCAGAACGATATCGCTACCATTGAGCGTACCATCAACGTAGAGGCAGAGGTACAGGGTTCTTACCTCGAGCAGCACTGCTCTTGGATTACCTTCTTCATCGCTTCTGCTCCTTCACTCGGTTTCTTGGGTACTGTAATCGGTATGGTTATGGCCTTCGATAACATTGAGAAGGCAGGTGATATTTCTCCCACCGTTGTTGCAGGCGGTATGAAGGTGGCCTTGATTACCACTATCTTCGGTATTGTTGTTGCTTTGATTCTGCAGGTGTTCTACAACTTCATCCTCAGCAGCATTGAGTCTCTGACCGCTGACATGGAGAATGCAGCACAGTCTTTGCTCTCTATCTGCGTGAAGAGCGACAAGTGCAAGAAGTAATAGCAACCTATTAACAAGGAGAATTTTAACATGAAACTTGAAAAAGTATCCAATTACGTCCTGTATGCTTTGAGCATTTTGATTGTGCTCAGCTTCGTGGCGTTCTTTACTATCGGTTACGATAACCCCGAGGGCGAAAGAAACGCACCTCAGCTCACAGGATTCCTGCTTGTCGTGCAGTATGTGCTGGGCCTTGGCGGTTTCTTGCTGCTGGCTTGGAGCGTGTTCGTAAGCGCCCGTCAGAGTGCCGGCACCGACGAGGTGAAGGCTACCGGTCTGCCTGGCTCTAAGATTGTGCTCTTTACCACTTTGCTGACGATTGTAGCCCTTGCTGTTGGCTTCGTTATCGGTTTTGGTGAAGAGGACTTCACTACCGCCAGCGGTGTGTTCACTTCCGCAGCGATGATGCAGGTTGTTGATACCTTTATGTGGGGTATGTACATCCTGGGCTTCGTGGCAGTCGTAGCTTTGGCTCTTTCTGCCAGCGGCGCATTCGCCCAGAAGATCGTAAAGAAGTAATAAAAACAAACCGAGAGCAAAGAAATTAACCGATTATGGCAAAAGGAAAAAAGAAAGTTCCTGGGCTGAATACCAGTTCGACGGCCGACATTTCCTTCATGCTGCTTATCTTCTTCCTGATTACTACGTCCATGGATACGGATATGGGTCTGTCTCGCCGACTGCCCCAGCCCCCCGAGGACGAGGAAGTGAAACAGGAGTTGAAGATTAAGGAGAGAAACGTGATGGAAGTTCGCCTTAATGCGCAGGGTTACCTGTGGATTAAGGACGGTTCGGGTTCTGGCTTCGGAGATATCAGAGAGTTGCGCCAGCGTGCGAAAGTCTTTATCAAGAACGAGACGAACAACCCTCTGTTGCCCGAGTTGCATCCCAAGAACATAGATATTATCGGCAATGTTGCCGTTACCGACAAGCATGTCATCTCTGTTCAGACCGACCGTGGCACACCTTATGATATCTACTTCATGGTGCAGAACGAGTTGGTGGCTGCCTATAACGAGTTGCGCGATGAAGCGTCGAAGCGTTATTTCCACCACACTTATGCAGTCCTGAACGAAGACCAGAAGGCAGCTATCCGTCAGTATTACCCTCAGAAGATTTCTGAGGCCGAACCTAAAAACTATGGAGGAAAGTAAGCATGGCTAAGAAAAAACGTGAAATGCCCGAGATGAACACTTCATCTCTGCCCGACTTGATTTTCTCTTTCCTCTTCTTCATCATGATGGTTACCACCATGCGTGAGGTTACGTTAAAGGTTCGTATCAACAAACCTGCGGGTACAGAACTCGAGAAGTTGGAGAAGAAGAACGCCGTTTCATTCATCTACGTAGGTCCTCCCACGGATAACCTGCGTGCACAGTTTGGTACGGGAACGCGTATCCAGTTGAACGACCGTTTTGCAGAACCCAAAGAGGTGATGGACTTTATCTATCAGGAGCGTCAGTCGATGTCTGACCAGTCCGCACAGGTAGTCAGCATCAAGGCTGATGCCCGTACTCAGATGGGTTATATTACAGACATTAAGGAGGTATTGCGTAAGAGCTACGCATTGAAGGTGAATTATTCGGCTAACCGTCGCAAATAACCATCCGCTTACCTCAGGCGATAAAGAAAAGGGCGATACCAAGTTGATTTGGTATCGCCTTTTTTTATTATCTTTGCAAGACATTCATACGTTTTCTTTATGCCACAGATCAATATTATTGCAGCCTTGGCGGCCAATCGTGCCATCGGCTACGAAAACAGACTTCTCTATTGGCTCCCCAACGACCTTCGCCGCTTTAAGCAGCTGACGACGGGGCATACGATCGTCATGGGACGGAACACTTTCCTTTCTTTGCCCAAGGGAGCCTTGCCCAACCGCCGGAATATCGTTCTTAGCCGTAGTGTCGGGGAGCATCCCGGTTGTGAAACCTTTGCTTCTCTGGAGGCCGCTTTATCGGCGTGCAGGGAGGATGAGGTGGTCTTTGTGATCGGTGGGGCCAGTGTCTATGTCCAAGCCTTGCCTTATGCTCATCGCCTCTACCTTACGTTGATTAAGGATACGCCTGCTCTCGCGGACGCCTTCTTTCCCTCTTATGATGCGTGGCGGGAGGTGGCGCGCGAACACCACGAGAAGGATGAGAAACACGCCTTTGAATATGATTTTGTAGATTATATAAAATGAAGCAATACTTAGATCTTGTTCGTCGTATCTTGGACGAGGGTACGCAGAAGGGCGACCGTACGGGAACGGGCACGAAGAGCGTTTTCGCTCATCAGATGCGTTTTGATTTGAGCGAGGGTTTCCCTTTGTTGACCACCAAGAAGGTGCATCTTAAGAGCATTATACATGAATTGCTGTGGTTTCTGAACGGCGACACCAATGTGCGCTATCTCCAGGAGCATGGCGTCAGAATCTGGAACGAGTGGGCAGATCCCGTTACGGGGGACTTGGGGCACATCTATGGCTACCAATGGCGTTCCTGGCCCGATTATGACGGCGGACACATAGACCAAATCAAGGAAGTTGTTGAAACCTTGAAGCACAATCCTGACAGCCGCCGCATAATTGTAAGCGCATGGAACGTGGCGGATATCAAGAACATGAATCTGCCTCCTTGTCATGCCTTCTTTCAGTTCTATGTTTCCGGAGGCAAGCTTTCCTTGCAGCTCTATCAGCGTAGCGCCGATGTCTTTTTGGGCGTGCCTTTCAACATCGCCTCCTATGCCTTGCTTTGCATGATGATGGCGCAGGTGTGTGGTCTTGAGCCTGGCGAGTTTATCCATACAACGGGCGATACGCACATCTACAACAACCATTTGGAGCAGGTGCGGATGCAGTTGACGCGTGTTCCCCGTCCTTTGCCTAAGATGCACATCAATCCTGATGTCAAGGATATCTTTGGTTTCAAGTACGAAGACTTCCGCCTTGAAGGCTACGACCCGTGGCCGGCCATTAAGGGAGTGGTGAGCGTATGATGGAGCTGCCCAAGGATTTCGTTACCTTAATGCAGGAGCATTTGGGGATAGCGCAGGCCAAGGAATTGTTCGACGGGTTGGCTGCTGAGCCTTCTCTTTCTGTGCGTGTGAATCCACGCAAATGGAGTGCTCCGTCGTCTTACGAAACGGTGCCTTGGTGCCGGCACGGCTATTACCTTGTGAATCGTCCGGCTTTCACCTTCGACCCCCTCTTCCATGCGGGTGCCTATTATGTGCAGGAGGCCGGCTCCATGTATCTCGACCATATTGTCCGTACCTATGCTCCGCAGCGTCCGCTTGTTGCCTTGGACCTTTGTGCGGCTCCCGGGGGAAAGAGCACGCTTCTGCGCTCGTTGCTGCCTGACGATTCATTGCTGGTCAGCAATGAGCCTATGCGGCAGCGTGCGCAGGTGTTGGCGGAAAACATGATCAAATGGGGCCATCCGGGCTGTGTCGTAACGCAGAATTTCCCTGCCGACTTCGGTCATCTGCACGAGGCGTTCGACCTTGTTGTCGTTGATGCCCCTTGTTCGGGCGAGGGCATGTTCCGCAAGGACGAGCAAGCCATTCGGGATTGGTCGTTGGAGAACGTTGAGGCGTGCGTGCGCCGCCAGCGCGCCATTCTTCAGGATATCTGGCCCTGTGTGAAACCCGGTGCTTTGGTTGTTTACAGTACGTGTACGTTCAACCGCTTTGAAGATGAGGACAATGCACGCTGGATAGCGGCAACCTTGGATGCTGTCTTGCTTGAAGAGCGTCATTTCTTTCCTGGCACAGACCGCGCCGAAGGTTTCTATATAGCAGCCCTCCGCAAGTCAGGCGTAGGCGAGCCTTCGCCCTTCCCCTTGTCTCGCGCCGCCTCGTTACCTGTGCTTGACGGCTCGTTCGAGATTCATAACACATCAGTGGCGCAATTCGCCTTGCCTTTGGCTCATGCCGCTTTTGCCAAGAAACTATGGCGCACGCTGAACGTCCTGACGGGCGGTGTACAGATCAGCGAACTTAAAGGGCGCGACTGGCAGCCGGCGCACGCCTTGGCGCTAAGCACCGCTTACGTCCGCAGTACTTATCCCGAGGTGGCGCTCGCTTACAATGAAGCCATTGCCTATCTGCGTCGCGAGGCGGTACGCCGGGACGCCCCCAAGGGCATCGTTCTGCTTACGTATCGCGGCTTGCCTCTTGGTTTTGCCAAGAGTGTGAATGGCCGCCTGAACAATCTGTATCCTCAGGAGTGGCGCATCCGTACGACCTATTTGCCGGAGGGAACGGCGGAAATCTTTTAGTTGTATTCTTAAACGTGCCGGAATCATGTTCAAACGCTTCGTCATCATGCTCTTTTTGCTTGTTGCCGCTATCCACGAGACAGCGGCGCAACAAGTGAGCGGCAGCGTAAGGGACGCGGAGACGGCACGCCCTTTGCGGGACGTACTTGTTTATTTTTCGGGCAACCGCCAATCGCTTGTCCTGACGGATAGCTTGGGACGCTTTGCCTTGCCCTATCGCAAGGGAAAACTTGTGGTGCGCCTGCTGGGCTACCAGAGTCAGGTGCTCAACATCCGGAACACGGATGTCCTTCTGGTTGACCTGGTGCCGGAAAGCGGCAACTTGCAGGAGGTGGAGGTGGTTGTGAAACGCAAGAAATACAGCCGGCGAGAGAATCCGGCGGTTGAACTGATGCGCAGGGTGATTGCCGCCAAACAGCGCACCGACCCTGCCCGTCTACCTTATCTGAGCTACCGCAAATACGAGAAGCTGACGACCTCGTTGAATGACCTTTCCGGCAAGGCCCTTGAGGGCGGTTTCCTCCAACGTCTGCCGTCGGTAAAGGGGAACATAGAGAAGCATCCGCTTACGGGCAAACTTACACTGCCCTTGATTCTAAGGGAAAAGGTGTCCCAAACCTTTAAGCGTAGGTATCCGAGTTCCGAGCGAACCGTGGTCGAGGGCGAACGTCAGGAGGGGGTTCTTGATTTCATGAACTCGGGCGAACTGCTCGGCGGAATGATGGAGGACGCTTTCCAGGACGTGAATGTCATGGATAACAGTGTTCGTTTGTTTCAGCATCCTTTTCTTAGCCCCGTAAGCGATGGTGAAATGGCCATCCGCTTTTACCGCTATTTTATCGTGGATACCCTGGACGTGGATGGGCAGCGTTGCATCCAGGTGGATTTTCTTCCCAACAACCCACAGGACTTCGGCTTTTCGGGCAGCCTCTATGTGCTGGCGGACTCATCGGACTTGCTTCACAAGGCCGTGCTTCGTGTGCCGGCCCGTAGTGGAATAAACTATGTGGACGACTTGTTGCTCACACAGCGTTTCCGGTCCGTGGCCGACAGTCTGCGTGTCCTTTCATCCTCCGAGATGCTTGTTCAGATGAGTCTTACGGATTGGTTGGCGAAGGTGCAGGTGGAACGTGTGGCTCATTACCATCAGTTTCGCTTGGAAGCCCTGCGCGAGGAGGTCTTCCTTCAGCCGCAGAATCCGGTGCCCAAAGGAACCCTCAGGCGTGAGGACGATTTTTGGTTGGCAGAACGTGTGGACAGTTTGACATGCGGAGAACGTGGCTTACATGACATGCTTTCAGGCATGTCCTCCAGACGTTGGTTCAAGCCCGCGCTGTGGGTGGGCAAGATGCTTGTGGAGAACTATGTGGAGACGAGTTTCGACCCCAACCGTCCCAGTCTGTTTGACCTGGGTCCCATCAACACCTTTGTGGGGAGCAGCAGGACGGAAGGCTTCCGGCTTCGTGTCGGCGGACAGACAACAGCCGCCTTGCATCCGCATTGGTTTGCCAAGGGATATGTGAAATACGGTTTTGGCGACCGCCGGTGGAAGGGGATGGGAGAGCTGGTTTACAGCTTCAATGCCAAGGAACGCCTGCCGCAGGAGTTTCCCCGGCGCACATTGTCCTTTTCTTACCGCAGTGATGTAGGCTCGTTCACCGACCGTTTCATGCACACGGATGTCGATAACGTCTTTTTCCTGAAGCAATGGTCGTCGAGAGCGTACAAGCAATATTACAAACGTTTTCTGCTTGCTTATGACTGGGAACTGGACAACGGCCTTCGTCTCGGGTCGCAACTGAGACACGAGCGCAGTATGCCTACGGGCGACTTGGTGTACCAGCCGCTAAACGGAGCGTCTCCACTTGGCCGGCTTACTTACAGCGAGGTGAGCCTGCACGCCGAGTTCCAGCCCGGCGCCACTTATGTCAACACAAAGCAGCACCGTTTGCTTACCAACCAGGACCATCCGCGGTTCTCCCTGACGCATACGATGGGCTTCAAGGGTTTCCTTGGAGGCGACTTTAACTATCAGCATACAGAGGCGGGCATCTATAAGCGTTTCTGGTTATACTCATGGGGCAAAATGAACTTGCAGCTGAATCTGGGTGCCCAGTGGAGCAAGGTTCCCTTCCCCTTGCTGTGCATGCCGGCCTCGAACCTGTCGTATATTGTCCAGAATAATACTTTCTCGCTTGTGGACAATATGGAGTTCCTGAACGACCGCTACGTCAGTTTCTTTTACAGGTGGGACATGAACGGTAAGATTTTCAACCGTGTTCCTTTGTTGAGGCGGCTGAAATGGCGCGAGGTCATAGGCTGTAATGTACTGTGGGGGACGCTGACCGATAAGAACAACGCCCTGTCGGATAAAAACGGAGGGGATGACCTGCTGTTCCGTTTTCCTTGTGAGCGGGATGCCTCGGGGATGGATGTCCCCTTCACGCATGTGATGAACAAGCGCGAACCCTATGTGGAACTTTTGGCCGGCGTTCACAACATCTTCAATATCCTGCGCCTGGAGTATGTATATCGTCTGAATTATCATCGCCAAAACGTGCGCCATTGGGGCGTACGCGGCAGTTTGCAGCTGACTTTCTGAATTTTTTTTCTCGTTTTTCTTATTTCATATTTGAAAAAGACGTACCTTAGTGGCCGAAAGTCTTTTAGAGACTGTTTATTCACTTAAAAAATATAGAAAATGAAGAAACTATTTGTTTGCGCCCTTGGCGTGGCAGCCCTCACTTTTGCGGCGTGTGGTAACAAGACAAAACAGGCAGACTGCTGCGATTCAACCTGCGTTGACTCAACGGCTGTCGCCGCTGATCCCGTAGCCGCCCTGAGCGATGCGTTGAAGAATGCGGACGCTGCCAAGGTAGAGGCTCTGCTGAAGCAGGCCGGCACGACTCTGGAAAGCCTGGGCGCTGAAGAGAAGGCGCAGTACGCTTACAAGTTGCAGGAGTTCATCTCTAACAACAAGGCTAAGCTTGAGGAGTTGAATGTGAACACACTCTCTGTTACTTCTCTTGTTGATGCCGTGAAGAATCTCCCCCAGACCGCTACCGGTTTGGCAGGCGAGGCCGCTGATGCAGCGAAGAGCGACGCACAGCAGGTGGCTTCGGAGACAAAGGCCGCTGTCGTTGAGAAAGCCACTGAAAAGGTAGAGGAGACGAAGGCCGCTGCCGTTGAGAAAGCCAACGAGAAGGTTGACGAGGCTGCGAAGGCTGCCGGTAACAAGGTGAACGAGGGCTTGAACAAGGCCGCAGGCAAGTTGAAACTCTAAAAAGGAACCTCTCCTGACACAAGATGGCATCCGCGTTTTGCGGGTGTTTTTTTTTGTCTGTTTTTGGGGCGGGAAAAAACAACGCTTTGTTTTGTGAAAACTATATATATGATTTTGTAAAACTATATACATGTTTTTCTCAAAACTATTATATGTTTTTTCCTCCCTATTTTACTGGGTCAGTCGCAACGGGTTGCAGATGGCCCTTCCCTTGTGATATAATGTACCTTTCAAAAGTTAAATATATTTAAATTACAGTGATGGGTTCTTGGGTCTGGAAAATTAGAGGAGGGATTGTTCGTACAAATAAATAATATTTACTACCTTTGCACTCCGATTGGTGTGGAGAACATCGATGTGCCCCAAAGCGATACAAATGAATCAATTACATAACATAAATCTAAAAAATTAATTACAATGCCTACAATTCAACAATTGGTAAGAAAAGGCCGTACCGTGTTGGTTGACAAGAGCAAAAGCCCCGCTCTCGACAGCTGTCCCCAGCGTCGCGGTGTTTGCGTTCGTGTGTACACCACCACGCCTAAGAAGCCTAACTCGGCTATGCGTAAGGTAGCCCGTGTGCGTCTGACAAACAGCAAGGAAGTGAACAGCTACATTCCCGGCGAGGGCCACAACCTGCAGGAGCACAGCATCGTGCTTGTTCGCGGTGGTCGTGTGAAGGACCTTCCCGGTGTACGTTATCACATCGTTCGTGGTACTTTGGATACCGCCGGTGTCGCTAACCGCACGCAGCGTCGTTCCAAGTACGGTGCAAAGCGTCCTAAGGCAGCTAAGAAGTAAATCATTTAACAAAACCGTTTTGGCAGGAAACTGAGCAGGTTGAGTAAAGTTGCAGCGGCAGCTTGAAGACGAAGCAAAACAACCCAAAACACAAAACAACAACAACAATGCGTAAAGCAACCCCTAAAAAGCGTGTGATTCTTCCCGATCCCGTGTATGGCGACGTGAAGGTTTCAAAGTTCGTTAACCATCTGATGTATGATGGCAAGAAGACGATCTCCTACGAGATTTTCTATAACGCACTGGAGATTGTAAAGACCAAGATGGCTAACGAGGAGAAGGATGCCCTCACCATTTGGAAAGAGGCTCTGGACAAGATCACTCCCCAGGTGGAGGTGAAGAGCCGTCGTATCGGTGGCGCTACCTTCCAGGTTCCCACGGAAATCCGTCCCGACCGTAAGGAGAGCGTTTCCATGAAGAACATGATTCTCTTTGCCCGTAAGCGCGGCGGCAAGACCATGGCCGACAAGCTGGCAGCCGAGATTATGGATGCTTATAACGAGCAGGGCGGTGCCTTCAAGCGTAAGGAGGATATGCACCGTATGGCCGAGGCTAACCGTGCATTCGCTCACTTCCGTTTCTAAATTCACACTTCATAGAAGAAACATACAATGGCAAAGCAAGATTTATATTTGACTCGTAACATCGGCATTATGGCCCACATCGATGCCGGTAAGACCACCACCTCCGAGCGTATCCTTTTCTATACGGGAAAGACGCACAAGATCGGTGAGGTGCACGAGGGTGCTGCCACCATGGACTGGATGGCCCAGGAGCAGGAGCGCGGTATCACCATTACCTCTGCCGCTACTACGGCCTACTGGAACTGGAACGGCAAGAAGTATAAGTTCAACCTCATTGACACTCCGGGTCACGTTGACTTTACTGCCGAGGTAGAGCGCTCACTGCGCGTGTTGGACGGTGCTGTGGCCACTTACTGTGCCGTAGGCGGTGTTCAGCCCCAGTCCGAGACCGTTTGGCGTCAGGCTGACAAGTACAATGTACCCCGTATCGGCTATGTCAACAAGATGGACCGTTCGGGCGCTAACTTCTTCGACGTGGTACGCCAGATGAAGGACGTTCTTGGTGCTACTCCCGCAGTTCTCGCTGTACCCATCGGTGCTGAGGAGACTTTCAAGGGTATTGTTGACCTGTTGAAGATGAAGGCCATCCTGTGGCATGACGAGACCCTGGGTGCTGACTACTCTGTTGAGGAGATTCCCGCCGACCTCGTTGACGAGTGCAACGAATGGCGTGCCAAGCTCGTTGAGCAGGCTGCAGAGCAGGACGAGACGCTGATGGAGAAGTTCTTCGAGAACCCCGACAGCATCACCGAGGAAGAGCTGATTGCCGCTATCCGTAAGGGTACTTTGGCTCTGGAGATTGTTCCCATGACCTGCGGTTCTTCGTTCAAGAACAAGGGTGTTCAGACTTTGCTCGACTATGTCTGCATGTTCCTTCCCTCTCCCGTCGACACACCTGTTATCACTGGTGTGAACCCCGAGACAGGCGAAGAGGAGACCCGTCGCCCCGATGAGGATGACAAGACCTCTGCCTTGGCCTTTAAGATTGCTACCGACCCCTTCGTTGGTCGTCTGACCTTCTTCCGTGTGTATAGCGGCAAGATTGAGGCCGGCAGCTATGTATATAACGTGCGTAGCGGTAAGAAAGAGCGTATCAGCCGTATCTTCCAGATGCACTCTAATCACCAGAACCCCGTTGAGGTTATCGGTGCCGGTGATATCGGTGCCGGCGTAGGCTTCAAGGACATCCGTACCGGTGACACGCTGACATCTGAGGGCGACCCCATCATTCTGGAGAGCATCGAGTTCCCCGATCCCGTTATCGGTATCGCCGTAGAGCCCAAGACGCAGAAGGATATGGACAAACTCTCTATCGGCCTGCAGAAGCTGGCTGAAGAGGACCCCACCTTCACCGTTAAGACTGACGAGCAGAGCGGCCAGACCGTTATCTCGGGTATGGGTGAGCTTCACCTCGATATTATCATCGACCGTCTGAAGCGCGAGTTCAAGGTGGAGATCAACCAGGGCAAGCCCCAGGTTAACTACAAGGAGGCAATTACCACCACCGTTAACCATCGTGAGGTTTACAAGAAGCAGAGCGGTGGTCGCGGTAAGTTCGCTGACATCATCGTGAATGTAGGTCCCGTTGACGAGGATTACGATATCCAGAAGAACGGCGGATTGCAGTTCGTGAACAGCGTTACCGGCGGTAACATCCCCAAGGAGTTCATTCCCTCTGTCCAGAAGGGCTTCGACGCTGCCATGAAGAATGGTGTGCTCGGTGGTTTCCCCATGGACAGCCTGAAGGTCGAGCTTGTTGACGGTAGCTTCCATCCCGTTGACTCTGACCAGCTCTCGTTCGAATTGGCAGCCAACCTGGCTTATAAGGCATGCTGCGCCAAGGCCAAGCCTGTACTGATGGAGCCCATCATGAAGCTCGAGGTAGATACTCCCGAGGAGAACATGGGTGACGTTATCGGCGACCTGAACAAGCGTCGTGGCCAGGTAGAAGGTATGGATACCACCCGCAGCGGCGGCCGTTTGGTTCACGCGAAGGTGCCTTTGGCAGAGATGTTCGGTTATGTAACTGCCCTGCGTACCATTACCTCTGGTCGTGCTACCAGCTCAATGACTTATGATCACCACGCCCCCGTGAGCAGCGGTATTGCCAAGGCAGTACTTACCGAAATGGGTGGCCGTGTAGACCTGGTTTAATAACAAAACTATGAATGAAGGCTCCCTGCCAAGCAAACGACTCTTTGGCAGGTCCTTCATTCAACATGTAACAATATCAATAACAACAAAACAAAATGAGTCAGAAAATCAGAATCAAACTGAAGTCTTACGACCACAACCTCGTTGACAAGAGTGCCGAGAAGATCGTAAAGACAGTGAAGATCACGGGTGCCATCGTAAGCGGTCCTATCCCCCTTCCCACGCACAAGCGTATCTTTACCGTAAACCGTTCAACCTTCGTTAACAAGAAGTCTCGCGAGCAGTTCGAGCTCAGTTCCTACAAGCGTCTTATCGACATCTACAGCAGCAATGCCAAGACCGTTGACGCGCTGATGAAGTTGGAGCTCCCCAGCGGTGTGGAAGTTGAGATTAAGGTTTGATACTTGTTCAATTTATTATTACTAAAGAATAACTGAAATGCCAGGATTATTAGGAAAGAAAATCGGAATGACTTCCGTATTCAGTGCCGAGGGTAAGAACGTACCATGCACTGTTATCGAATTGGGTCCTTGTGTAGTTACTCAGGTGAAGACCGTGGAGAAGGACGGCTACAATGCCATCCAGCTTGGTTTCGAGGATGCTAAGGAGAAGAACACCACAGCAGCCTTGAAAGGCCACTTTGCGAAAGCCGGCGTAACTCCCAAGCGCCACTTGGCCGAGTTCACAGGCTTCGACGGGGAGCTGAACCTGGGTGACACCATCACCGTTGACCTCTTTAACGACGTTCGCTTCGTGGACGTTATCGGCGTGTCAAAGGGTAAGGGTTTCCAGGGCGTTGTTAAGCGTCATGGCTTCGGCGGCGTTGGTCAGGCTACTCACGGTCAGGACGACCGTCTGCGTAAGCCCGGTTCAATCGGTGCATGTTCTTATCCCGCCAAGGTGTTTAAGGGTATGCGCATGGGCGGCCACATGGGTGCAGAGCGTGTAACCACGCACAACCTGCAGGTGTTAAAGGTGATTCCCGAGCACAACCTCCTTCTTATCAAGGGTAGTGTTCCCGGTTTCAAAGGTTCAATCGTAAGCGTTGTAAAGTAAAATGGAAGTTAGTGTATTGAATATTCAGGGTCAGGAGACTGGCCGCAAGGTAGCCCTCAATGATGCTATCTACGCTATCGAGCCCAACGATCACGCTATCTATCTCGATGTCAAGCTCATCATGGCCAACCAGCGCCAGGGTACCGCTAAGGCAAAGGAAAGAAGCGAAGTAAGCGGTTCTACCCGCAAGCTCGGTCGTCAGAAAGGCGGTGGCGGTGCACGTCGCGGTGATATCAACTCACCCGTACTCGTTGGTGGTGGTCGTGTGTTTGGTCCCCAGCCCCGTGATTATGGTTTCAAGCTGAACAAGAAGGTACGTCAGTTGGCTCGTAAGTCAGCTCTTTCGTACAAGGCTCAGGAGAACGCTATCGTAGTAGTTGATGAGATTACTATTGACACTCCGAAGACTAAAAAGTTTGTAGAAATCATAAATAATCTTAAAGTTGCAGGCAAGAAGACCCTCTTCGTATTGCCTGGTGCAGATAAAGTTGTATATTTGTCTGCTCGTAACATCGAACGCGTTGATGTGATCGCCGCTTCCGCTCTCAATACCTATAAGGTTTTGAATGCTGATGTCATGGTGGTTGCAGAAGGCGCGCTGAGTGTTATTGACGCTAATTTAACTAAATAAGGAACTGAACAATTATGTCAATTATCATTAAACCCCTGGTCTCTGAGAAGATGACCTCGATTACGGAGAAGCAGAACAAGTTCGGCTTCATTGTTCGTCCTAACGCCAACAAGATTGAGATCAAGAAGGAGATTGAGGCTCGTTATAATGTAACTGTTACCGACGTAAACACCTGTATTTATGCCGGTAAGAACAAGTCTCGCTACACCAAGGCTGGTCTCATCCAAGGCCGTACCAATGCCTTTAAGAAGGCTATTGTTACCCTGAAGGAGGGTGACTCTATTGATTTTTATAGCAACATTTAAATAAGAGATGGCAGTACGTAAATTTAAGCCCACTACACCGGGCCAGAGACACAAGATTATAGGTACTTTCGAAGAAATTACTGCATCAGTACCTGAGAAGTCTCTCGTATGCGGAAAGCGTTCATCCGGCGGCCGTAACAACACCGGTAAGATGACCATGCGCTACCTTGGCGGTGGCCACAAGCGCAAGTACCGTTTCATTGACTTTAAGCGAGAGAAAGATGGTGTTCCCGCAGTTGTAAAGAGCATCGAGTATGATCCCAACCGTTCAGCTCGCATCGCATTGCTCTTCTACGCTGATGGTGAGAAACGTTATATTATTGCTCCCAACGGTTTGCAGGTGGGTACCACTGTGATGAGTGGTGCCGAAGCAGCTCCCGAAGTGGGTAATGCTCTGCCTTTGCAGAACATCCCCCTGGGTACTGTGATCCACAATATCGAGCTGCGTCCCGGCCAGGGAGGTATGCTCGTTCGTTCCGCTGGTAATTTTGCTCAGTTGACTTCTCGTGAGGGTCGTTACTGCGTTATTAAGTTGCCCTCAGGCGAGACCCGTCAGATTCTTAGCGCTTGCAAGGCTACCGTAGGTAGTGTCGGCAACAGCGACCACGCTTTGGAAAGCTCGGGTAAGGCCGGACGTTCACGCTGGTTGGGTCGTCGCCCCCACAACCGTGGTGTTGTTATGAACCCCCACGATCACCCCATGGGTGGTGGCGAAGGTCGTCAGAGCGGTGGTCATCCCCGTTCACGCAAGGGCTTGTATGCTAAGGGTCTCAAGACACGTGCACCTAAGAAGCAGTCTAGCAAGTACATCATCGAGAGAGCTAACAAGAAGTAAACAAGCAAGTTAATTGAGTAAATTATGAGTCGTTCACTTAAGAAAGGTCCATACATTGAGGTTAGCCTCGAGAAGAAGATCCTTACCATGAATGAGAGTGGTAAGAAGACTGTTGTCAAGACATGGGCCCGCGCATCTATGATCAGCCCCGATTTCGTGGGTCATACCGTAGCTGTGCATAACGGTAACAAGTTTATTCCTGTTTACGTTACAGAGAACATGGTTGGACACAAGCTCGGCGAGTTCGCTCCCACGCGCAAGTTCGGCGGTCATGCTGGTAACAAGAAGAAGTAAGCAGGACATTTACAGTAAAATTAGAGTAATAATATAATGGGAAAAAGAAAAAGACTGGCTGCTGACGCTATTAAGGCAGCGAAAAAGACCCAGTATTTTGCAAAACTGAATGATGTTCCCTCTTCTCCCCGCAAGATGAGATATGTGGTTGATTTGATTCGCGGCATGGAGGTAAACAGAGCTATCGGAACACTGAAGTTTTCTTCAAAAGCTGCTTCAGTTGACGTACTGAAGGTTCTGCGCTCCGCTATCGCTAACTGGGAGCAGAAGAACGAGCGCAAAGCAGAAGATGGCGAGTTGTTCGTAACTCGCGTGTTCGTTGACGAGGGCGCTACCCTCAAGCGTATGAGACCCGCACCCCAGGGCCGTGGCTACAGAATCCGTAAGCGTTCTAACCACATCACCCTGTTTGTTGACACCAAAATGACTAATGACTAAGTAAAGTATGGGACAAAAAGTTAATCCTATAAGCAACCGTCTGGGTATCGTACGCGGTTGGGACTCGAATTGGTTCGGCGGCAAGGATTTCGGAGACACTATCCTCGAGGACAGCAAGATCCGCAAGTACCTGAACGCTCGTCTGGGCGACGCCAGCCTCTCTCGTATTGTTATCGAGCGTACGCTGAAGCGTGTAACCATCACTGTTTGCACTGCAAGACCCGGTTTGATCATTGGCAAGGGTGGCGAGAATGTTGACAAGCTGAAGGAAGAGCTGAAGAAGCTTACCGACAAGGACGTTCAGATCAACATCTTCGAGGTTCGTCGTCCTGAACTGGACGCTACCATCGTCGCTAACAGCATCGCTCGTCAGGTGGAGGGTAAGATCGCTTACCGTCGTGCCATCAAGATGGCTGTCGCTAACAGCATGCGTGCCGGCGCCGAGGGTATCAAGGTACAGATTTCCGGTCGTCTGAACGGCGCCGAGATTGCGCGTAGCGAGATGTTCAAGGAGGGTCGTACTCCCCTGCATACCTTCCGCGCAGACATCGATTACTGCCACGCCGAGGCTCTGACCAAGGTTGGTATCCTTGGCATTAAGGTATGGATTTGCCGCGGTGAGGTTTATGGCAAGAAGGATCTTGCTCCTAACTTCACTCAGGAGAAGCAGCCCGCTGCTCGCAACAACTTCCGTGGTGAGGGTCGTGGTAACCGTCGTGGTGGCAAGCGCAACAACAACCGTTAAAAACGTATTCAACAATGTTACAACCTAAAAGAACAAAATACAGAAGACCGCAAAAGAACGCCAAGAAGGGCAATGCACAGCGCGGCAATCAGCTCGCTTTCGGTTCTTTCGGCATCAAGAGCCTTGATACCCACTGGATCACCGCTCGACAGATTGAGGCCGCCCGTATCGCCATGACGCGTTATATGCAGCGTGAGGGTCAGAGCTGGATTCGTATCTTCCCCGACAAGCCCATCACGAAGAAGCCCGCTGACGTACGTATGGGTAAGGGTAAGGGTGATCCCGTAGGCTACGTGTTCCCCATTACCCCCGGACGCATTATTTTCGAGATTGAAGGTGTTTCTTACGAGATCGCCAAAGAGGCATTGCGCCTGGCTGCTCAGAAACTGCCCGTTACAACTAAGTTTATAGTTAGAAGAGATTACGATAAAAACGCATAATTATGAAAGTTGCTGAAATTAAGGAGCTCTCAACCTCCGATCTCCAGGAGCTGATTCAGACTGAGCAGGCCAACTACTCTCAGCTGGTACTCAATCACGCTGTTTCTCCCCTCCAGGATAACTCTCAGATTAAGGCTGCACGTCGTAATATCGCTCGCCTGCAGACCATCCTGCGTCAGAGAGAACTTAATAAACAATAATGGTCCACAACATGGAAGCTAGAAATTTAAGAAAGACAAGAACGGGTGTTGTAGTAAGCGACAAGATGGACAAGACCATTGTTGTAGCCGCTAAGTTCAAGGAAAAGCACCCCATTTATGGTAAGTTCGTCAGCAAGACGAAGAAGTACCATGCTCACGACGAGAAGAACGACTGCCACATCGGAGATACCGTAACCATCATGGAGACTCGTCCCTTGAGCAAGACTAAGAGATGGAGAGTAGTAGAAATCGTAGAAAGAGCTAAGTAAACATGATACAAGCAGAATCAAGATTGGTAGTTGCGGACAACAGCGGTGCAAAGGAAGCCCTCTGCATCCGTGTCCTGGGCGGTACCCGCCGTCGCTACGCTACGGTTGGTGATGTGATTGTCGTTGCCATCAAGAGCGCGATCCCCACCAGTGATGTTAAGAAGGGTGCAGTAACTAAGGCCTTGATTGTACGTACCAAGAAGGAGGTTCGCCGTCCCGATGGTTCATACATTCGCTTCGACGACAACGCATGTGTGTTGCTGAACAACGCCGGCGAGCTTCGCGGTAGCCGTATTTTCGGTCCCGTTGCCCGTGAGTTGCGTGTAGCAAACATGAAGGTCGTTTCATTGGCACCTGAAGTACTGTAAATTATTTAAGACTTTGACTTAATGAGCAAGTTACATATTAAGAAAGGCGATACGGTTTACGTAAACGCTGGAGATAATAAGGGCCAGAAGGGTACCGTACTTAAGGTGCTCGTAGCCGAGAAGCGTGCTATCGTTGAGGGCGTTAACAAGGTTAAGAAGAGCCAAAAGCCCAGTGCCAAGTACCCTCAGGGTGGCATTATCGAGATAGAGGCTCCCATTCAGATCTCTAATCTGAATGTTGTTGACCCCAAGACCGGCAAGCCTACACGTATTGGTAGAAAACTTAACGCTGACGGCAAGAAGGTCCGTTATGCTAAAAAATCTGGAGAGGAGATCAAGTAATGGCAAATACTGCAAGCCTTAAGAAAGAATATGCAGAGCGCATTGCGCCTGCTTTGATGAAGAAGTTCAACTACTCTTCACCCATGCAGATTCCTGTACTCAAGAAGATTGTCATCAATCAGGGTCTGGGTATGGCAACTGCCGATAAGAAGATTATCGACGTAGCTGTTAATGAAATCAGTGCTATCACTGGCCAGAAGGCCGTTGTTACTGTTTCTAAGAAGGACGTTGCTAACTTCAAGCTGCGTAAGAAGATGCCTATCGGTGTGATGGTTACTCTGCGTCGTGAGCGCATGTACGAGTTCCTTGAGAAGCTCGTTCGCGTTTCTCTGCCCCGTATCCGTGACTTCAAGGGTATTGAGAGCAAGTTTGATGGTCGTGGTAACTACACCCTGGGTATTCAGGAGCAGATTATCTTCCCTGAGATCAATATTGACTCTATCGACCGTATCTTGGGTATGAACATCACCTTCGTTACCAACGCTGCTACCGACGAGGAGGGCTATGCACTTCTCAAGGAGTTCGGTTTGCCCTTTAAGAACGCTAAAAACGACTAAATAAGATATGGCAAAAGAATCTATGAAGGCCCGCGAGGTCAAGAGAGCTAAAATGGTCGCTAAGTACGCTGCTAAGCGTGCCGAGCTGAAGAAGATTGTGAATAGCGGAGATCCCGTAGAGGCATTCGAGGCTGCTCAGAAGCTTCAGGCTATTCCTCGCAACGCTAACCCTATCCGTCTGCATAATCGCTGCAAGATTACAGGTCGTCCCAAGGGTTATATGCGTTTGTTCGGCATCAGCCGTATTCAGTTCCGCGAGATGGCCAGCAATGGCTTGATTCCCGGTGTTAAGAAGGCCAGCTGGTAAACAAGAGAATTATTTTTTTAATATTGTCGGGAACGTCCCGATTAATTAAAATTTTTACAAAATGACTGATACAATTGCAGATTATTTGACTCGGTTGCGTAATGCAATCCAGGCCAAGCACAGAGTTGTGGAGTGCCCCGCGTCAAATTTGAAGAAGGAGATCACCAAGATCCTCTTCGAGAAGGGCTACATCCTGAACTACAAGTTCGTTGAGGATGGTCCTCAAGGTACTATCAAGGTCGCACTGAAGTACGACCCCGTTACCAAGGTTAACGCCATCAAGAAGTTAATCCGCATCTCTAAGCCCGGTATGCGTAAGTACACCGGTTACAAGGAAATGCCTAGAGTTATCAACGGACTGGGTATTGCTATCTTATCCACTTCCAAAGGTGTAATGACAAACAAAGAAGCGGCCGACCTGAAAATTGGTGGTGAGGTTCTTTGCTACATATATTAAAATAGGAGGAAAGAAATATGTCAAGAATTGGTAAATTGCCTATTGCTATCCCCGCAGGCGTAACCGTTTCATTCAAGGATGACGTGGTTACCGTAAAGGGTAAAGAAGGTGAGCTGACTCAAGCAATTCATCCTTCTATCAAGGTGAATATCTCTGACGCAGAGATTACCTTTGACATCGACGAGGCTTACGACTGCGATACGAAGCAGAAGCAGGCTTATCATGGTCTCTATCGCTCTTTGATCAACAACATGGTTGTTGGTGTTTCACAGGGCTACGAGAAGCGCATGGTACTCGTAGGTGTTGGTTACCGTGTTTCTAACCAGGGCAACCTCGTTGAGTTCTCTCTGGGTTATACGCACAACATCTTTATCCAGCTTCCTGCTGAGATTAAGGTCGAGACGAAGTCTGAGCGTAACCAGAACCCTCTGATTATTCTCAAGAGCGCCGACAAGCAGCTCCTGGGTCAGGTATGTGCTAAAATTCGTTCTTTCCGCAAGCCTGAGCCTTATAAGGGTAAGGGTATCCTGTTCGTTGGCGAGCAGATTCGCAGAAAGTCAGGTAAGTCAGCTGGTGCTAAGTAACTTTAAACTTTAAAACAGTAAGATCATGACATCTAAAATAGAAAGACGAATTAAGATTAAGTATAGAGTTCGCAAGAGTATCAATGGTACTGCCGAGCGTCCTCGTATGAGCGTGTTCCGCAGCAACAAGCAGATCTATGTTCAGATTATCAACGACCTCACGGGTACGACGCTCGTTTCTGCCTCTTCTCTCGGCATGGAGACTTGCCCCAAGAAGGAGCAGGCACAGAAGGTAGGCGAACTCGTAGCCAAGAAGGCACTTGAGGCTGGCATTACCGCTGTTGTTTTCGACCGCAATGGTTATCTCTACCATGGTCGTGTGAAAGAAGTTGCTGACGCTGCCCGTAACGGTGGCCTTAAATTCTAATTAATTATGGCAATTAATAAAGTTAAGATAAATAGCGATATCGAATTGAAGGACCGTCTGGTTGCTATCAATCGTGTTACTAAGGTTACCAAGGGTGGCCGTACTTTCACCTTCAGCGCGATTGTTGTTGTCGGTAACGAGAACGGTGTAATCGGCTGGGGCCTGGGTAAGGCCGGTGAGGTTACCGCCGCTATCGCCAAGGGCGTTGAAGCTGCTAAGAAGAACCTCGTTCAGGTGCCCGTTCACAAGGGTACCGTTCCCCACGAGACAACTGCCAAGTTCGGTGGTGCAGAGGTTCTGATCATGCCTGCTTCTACGGGTACTGGTGTTGTAGCCGGCGGTGCTATGCGTGCCGTATTGGAGAGTGTTGGTATTTCTGACGTCCTCGCTAAGTCAAAGGGTTCTTCTAACCCCCACAACTTGGTTAAGGCTACCATTGCGGCGCTTGCCGAGCTTCGCGATGCTAAGACCGTAAGCGAGCAGCGTGGCATCAGTTTGGAAAAAGTATTTAGAGGATAAAAGGAGGTATAAAACATGGCAACTATCAAAGTAAAGCAGACAAGAAGTCGCATTCATGCTCCTCGCACTCAGAAGGCTACTCTGGACACTTTGGGTCTTAAGAAGTTGAACCAGGTTGTTGAGATTGAGGACAACGCCTCAAACCGTGGCCTGATCAACACCGTTCACCACCTGGTGCAGGTGATTGACTAATCATTAATTCAATTAGATTCGCAAAGATTATGAAATTAAATAATTTGAAGCCTGCAACTGGTTCTACTCACTCACGTCGTCGTATTGGTCGTGGTCCCGGCTCTGGTCTGGGAGGCACTTCAACGCGCGGCCACAAGGGTGCCAAGGCTCGTTCGGGTTACAAGCAGAAGATTGGCTTCGAAGGTGGTCAGATGCCCCTTCAGCGTCGTCTTCCTAAGTTCGGTTTCAAGAATATCAATCGTGTCGAGTACCAGGCTGTGAACCTCTCCAGCATTCAGAAGCTCGCAGACAATGGTGTTACCACTATCGGCCTGTCCGAGTTGGTTGCTGCCGGTTTGGCAAGCAAGGGTCAGTTGGTTAAGGTTCTTGCCAACGGCACTCTCAGCACCAAGGTTGATGTAACTGCAAATGCATTCTCTGCTTCCGCCAAGGAGGCTATCGAAAAGGTAGGTGGAACTGCTACTAATCTGTAATAGCTGATGAAGAAGTTTGTAAAAACCATTAAGAACATATGGGCGATTGAGGATCTGAGAACCAGAATCCTCATCACCCTTGCTTTTGCCGCGATTTATCGTTTCGGCTCTTTTATTGTACTTCCCGGTATCAATCCTGAGCACTTGACGGCTTTGCGCGAGCAAACCAGTGGTGGTCTGATGTCCCTGCTGAATATGTTCTCTGGAGGCGCATTCTCCAACGCTTCTATATTTGCGTTGGGTATCATGCCTTACATTTCTGCTTCTATCGTTATTCAGTTGTTGGCTGTTGCTGTCCCCTATTTCCAGAAAATGCAGCGCGAGGGCGAGAGTGGTCATCGTAAGATTAACCAGTACACTCGCTACCTCACCATCTTGGTTCTCCTTATCCAGGGTCCTTTCTACTTGATGAACCTGAAGGCTCAGGCCTCCGGTGCTATTCTTGTTAATGAGACGACATTCTTCATTACCTCCAGCATTATCCTGGCTGCCGGTAGCATGTTTGTTCTCTGGTTGGGAGAGCGTATTACCGACCGTGGTATCGGTAACGGTGTATCTTTGATTATTATGTTGGGTATCATCGCCCGTCTTCCCCAAGCCTTTGGACAGGAGATGCTCAGCCGTTTTTCCGCGCTCAGCGGTGGCGGTCTGGTGATGTTCCTCATTGAGATCGTTGTCTTGTTTGCTGTTGTCCTGGCTGCTATTCTTCTGACGCAGGGCACGCGTAAGGTGCCTGTGCAGTATGCGCAGCGCATGGTACGCGGTCAGCAGGTGGGTGGTGCACGTCAGTACATTCCCCTCAAGCTTTTCGCTGCAAACGTAATGCCCATCATCTTTGCCCAGGCTGTGATGTTCATTCCCGCCAATTTGGCTGGTATGTTCAGCGAGGACGGTGCATCAACGGGCTTTGCGATGCTTCTCAGTGATTATACCAGCTTTGCCTATAATGCTATTTTTGCTGTTTTGATTATTCTCTTTACCTATCTCTATACGGCGATTACAATGAATCCCGTTCAGATGGCGGAGGATATCAAGCGCAACAATGGCTTTATTCCCGGCGTACGTCCGGGCAAGGATACATCTGACTATCTGGATGACATTATGTCTCACCTCACGCTTCCCGGGTCTGTGTTCCTCGCGATGATTGCGTGCATGCCTGCTTTCGCCGGCCTGCTCAATGTCCAGCAGGAGTTTGCACACTTCTTCGGTGGTACTTCTCTTCTGATTCTTGTAGGTGTTGTCCTTGACACCCTGCAGCAGATCGAGAGCCATTTGTTGATGAGACACTATGACGGTCTGTTGGAAACGGGAAGAATCCACGGACGTAACGGGTCTGTTTCTGCCTATTAAGCACTGTATGCAGATATTTCTGAAGACAGAAGAAGAGATAGAACTGATGAGGGCGGCAAACCTCTTGGTAGGTGAGACGCTTGCGGAGATTGGCAAGGCTGTCAAGCCTGGGGTAACCACTCTTGAGCTTGACAAGATTGCCGAGGAATACATTCGAGACCACGGAGCGGTACCCACTTTCAAGGGTTTTCCGAATCCTTATGGCGGCCCATTCCCTGCCTCGATATGTACCTCTGTTAATGACGAGGTTGTGCATGGCCTGCCCAGTGCCCGTCCTTTAGAGGAAGGCGACATTGTCTCTGTCGATTGCGGAACGCTTTTGAATGGCTTTTGCGGTGATTCTTGTTACACGTTTTCGGTGGGCGAGGTCAGTGAGGAAGTCAAGCAACTGCTGAAAGTAACCAAGGAGGCTTTGTACAAGGGGATAGAGGCTGCTCAGTTGGGTCGCAGAATAGGAGACATCGGCTTTGCCATACAATCCTATTGCGAGAGTTTCGGCTACGGTGTCGTTCGCGAGTTTGTTGGCCATGGTATTGGCCGCGACATGCACGAAGACCCTCCGGTTCCCAATTATGGCCGTCGCGGTGAGGGCAAACAGATCAGGAACGGTCTGTGTATCGCCATAGAGCCGATGATAACCTTGGGTAGTCCTGCTATTGGCATGGCATCCGACCGATGGACGATAAAGACGCAGGACCACAAACCTGCCGCACATTTCGAACATACGATCGCCATTCATCAGGGTAAGGTAGATATCTTGTCTTCTTTTGAAGGAATTGAAACATTAATCAAAGTATAAATATGGCAAAGCAGTCTGCAATCGAACAAGATGGCACGATAGTCGAGAGTCTCTCGAACGCAATGTTCCGCGTTGAGCTTGAGAACGGACATGAGATTATCGCTCACATCTCTGGTAAAATGCGAATGCATTACATCAAAATTTTGCCTGGCGATAAGGTGAGGGTGGAGATGAGCCCTTATGATTTGTCGAAAGGCCGCATAGTATTCAGATACAAATAAATAATAGCATATGAAAACAAGAGCTTCTTTGAAGAAACGTACTCCCGATTGCAAGATCGTCCGTCGTAAGGGACGTCTGTATGTAATTAATAAAAAGAACCCCAAGTTCAAGACCCGTCAGGGTTAAACAACTCATTGCAACGAAAAAATTAAAATATGGCAATAAGAATTGTTGGTGTTGATTTGCCTCAGAATAAGAGAGGTGAAATCGCTTTGACCTACATCTACGGATTGGGTCGCAGTAGCTCAGCCAAGATTTTGGACAAGGCTGGCGTTGATCGTGATAAGAAAGTTGCAGACTGGACAGACGACGAGGCAGCTAAGATTCGTGAGATTATCGGCTTAGAGTACAAGGTAGAGGGTGATCTTCGTTCAGAGATTGCCATGAACATCAAGCGTCTGATGGATATCGGTTGCTACCGTGGTGTCCGCCACCGTAACGGTCTGCCCGTTCGCGGTCAGAGCACGAAGAACAACGCTCGTACACGCAAGGGTAAGAAGAAGACCGTTGCTAACAAGAAAAAAGCTACTAAATAATAATTGATATGGCAAAGAAAGCAGTTGCAGCTAAGAAGAGAGTGGTGAAGGTTGACGCTATGGGTCAGCTTCATGTTCACAGCTCATTCAATAACATCATTGTGTCTTTGGCTAACAGCGAGGGTCAGGTGATCTCTTGGTCTTCCGCAGGTAAGATGGGCTTCCGTGGTTCTAAGAAGAACACTCCCTACGCAGCCCAGATGGCCGCTCAGGATTGTGCCAAGGTAGCATACGACCTGGGTCTTAGAAAGGTTAAGGCTTATGTTAAGGGTCCCGGTAATGGCCGTGAGTCAGCTATCCGCACCGTTCATGGTGCAGGTATCGAGGTGGTTGAGATCATCGACGTTACTCCTCTGCCCCACAACGGCTGTCGTCCTCCTAAGAGAAGAAGATGCTAATTACAGTTTCAGACACGAATAAAGATTAAAGAATAGAAAATGGCTAGATATACTGGACCAAAATCAAGAATTGACCGTCGTTTCGGCGAGACCATTTTAGGCTCTGAGAAAGTTCGCGCACGCAGAAACTTCCCTCCCGGCCAGCACGGCAACAACCGTCGCCGCAAGACCTCTGAGTACGGCGTTATGTTGGCTGAGAAGCAGAAGGCAAAGTACACCTATGGCGTACTGGAGAAGCAGTTCCGCAACATGTTCGAGAAGGCAGCCCGCACCAGTGGCATCACCGGTGAGATTCTGCTTCAGAACCTCGAGAGCCGTCTTGACAACGTAGTGTTCCGTTTGGGTATCGCTCCCACTCGTCGCGCCGCCCGTCAGTTGGTTAATCACAAGCACATCACCGTTGATGGCAAGGTAGTGGGTATTGCCTCTTACAGCGTATCTCCCGGTCAGATCGTTGGTGTTCGCGAGCGCAGCAAGAGCCTGGAGGTTATTTCTGAGGCCCTGGCTGGTTTCAACCACAGCAAGTATCCTTGGATCGAGTGGGACGAGAACAGCAAGAGCGGTAAGTTCCTGCACAAGCCCGAGCGTGCCGACATCCCCGAGACCATCAAGGAGCAGTTGATTGTTGAGTTGTACTCTAAATAATAAGATTAATATGGCGATATTAGCATTTCAGAAACCTGAAAAGGTTATTATGTTGGAGGCGAACGACCATTATGGTAAGTTCGAGTTTCGCCCCCTGGAAGGTGGCTTTGGTACTACTGTAGGTAATGCTTTACGCCGTATTCTTCTCTCCTCACTGGATGGATTTGCAATCAATACTGTTGCCATCTCAGGTGTTGAGCATGAGTTTGCAACGATTCCTGGTGTTAAGGAGGATGTAACCAACATCATACTGAATTTGAAGCAAGTTCGCTTCAAGCGTTCATCAGAAGAATTCGAGGCTGAAAAAGTTAGTCTCATGGTCGAGAACACTACGGAGTTCAAGGCCGGGGATTTGAATAAGTCTCTGAATGGTTTTGAGGTTTTGAACCCCGATTTGGTAATCTGTCATTTGGACGCCAAGGCTTCCTTCCAGATTACGTTGACCATCAACAAGGGTCGTGGCTATGTCCCCGCAGACGAGAACCGCGAGCACTGCACCGATGTTAACGTTTTGCCGATCGACTCAATCTACACACCTATCAGAAACGTTAAGTACACAGTAGAGAACTTCCGTGTCGAGCAGAAGACCGACTATGAGAAGCTCGTACTTGAGGTAACAACTGATGGTTCCATTCACCCGAAGGACGCGCTGAAAGAGGCTGCCAAAATCCTTATCTATCACTTCATGCTGTTCTCTGACGAGAATATCACCCTGAAGAATCAGAATGATGATTCAGCGGAGGAGTTTGACGAGGAGGTACTGCATATGCGTCAATTGTTGAAGACCAAGCTTACGGATCTGGATCTTAGCGTCCGCGCTTTGAACTGTCTGAAGGCTGCTGACGTGGAGACCCTGGGTCAGCTGGTACAGTTCAACAAGACCGACCTCTTGAAGTTCCGCAACTTCGGTAAGAAATCGCTTTCCGAGCTTGATGATTTGCTGGAGAGTCTGAATCTGTCGTTTGGAACCGACATTTCTAAGTACAAATTAGATAAAGAATAATTAAAACAAATGAGACACAATAAGAAATTCAACCATTTGGGTCGTACTGCATCTCACAGAAGCGCTATGCTCTCTAACATGGCTACTTCTCTGATTATGCACAAAAGAATCACTACGACTCTGGCTAAGGCAAAGGCGTTGAAGAAGTACGTTGAGCCCCTGATTACAAAAAGTAAGGAGGACACCACCAACTCTCGCCGTGTTGTTTTCAGCCACTTGCAGAACAAGTATGCCGTTACAGAGCTGTTCCAGGTAATCTCTGAGAAGGTAGCTGACCGTCCCGGTGGCTACACTCGCATCATCAAGACCGGCTTCCGTGCCAACGACAATGCGCCCATGTGCTTTATCGAGCTTGTTGACTTCGACGAGAACATGGCTAAGACCGCCAAGAAGGCTAAGCGCACCCGTCGCTCGGCCAAGAAGTCCGAGGCTGCTGTTGCAGAGGTTGCCGAGGTAGTGGAGGAGACTCCCGCCGAGAACGCTGCTGAATAATATATATCAGTACTGAATACATTGCCCCATTTCTGGTTTTCCGGAAATGGGGCTTTTTTTGTTTCCGTGCGTTTCTCGTTTGTCTTCTGGCGATTCTTCTGGTTTTGTTTTCAGGTCAGGGTCTTGCAAGAATCAGGAGCAGGATTGCGCCCCAGTGTGCCATGGCGCCAAGGAGCACGAAGATATGCCAGATGGCGTGGTAGTGTCGCCTTTCGTCATGGGCGAAGAAATAAGTTCCTCCGCTGTAGAGCAGTCCTTCGGTCAGGAGAAGTGCCAGCGTGAGCGGTGTGAGCCGTTCGATAACAGGTTTGGCAATCAGTACGCCGCTCCATCCCATCAGGAGGTAGAGCGCCAGCGATAGTCTTGGCCAGCGTCCCATGGCAAAGAGTTTGTAGAAGACGCCTGCCACTACGATGGCCCAAAGCAGGGCGAAAACCGTCCATCCAAGCCATCCGCCGATGACGGCGATGCAGATGGGCGTGTAGCTGCATGCGATCATCACGTAGATGCTGATATGGTCCAGCTTGCGCAAGGCTTGCTTTACCCGCCCCGGCCACGCCCAATGGTAGAGGGTGCTGGAGAGAAACATGAGAAACATCCCGGAGATGAAGAAGACTGTTCCCATGGCCCACTGCCACCCTTGTTGTGCTGCGGGCCATACCATCCAAACGCAGCTGAGGGCGAAGATAGCGCCTGCGAGGTGGGTCCATGTATTTCCTTTTTCTTGTTTTTGGGGCAGTAGTCGTTTCATGTTTTCTTCTGTTTTTGCAGCCGATAGTCCTTGGGCGAGCAGCCTGTGTGTTGTTTGAAGTATTTTCCGAATACGCTTTGGTCAACGAAATTGAACTCAGCCGCAATTTCCTTTATGCTCAGATTGCTGTGTGCAAGGGCTTGCCGGACGTATGTGATGACAATCTGATTGATCCATTGGTTGGCACTTCGTCCGCTCTCTTCTTTGACCAGTGCCGTGAAATAGCGGACGGAGAGATGCTGCGCATCGGCATAGAACTTCGCGCTGCGTTGCTTCTTGTAGTTCTTGAAAAGCAGGAGGATGAAGTTTTGGAAGAGGAGGTTGCGGGCGGACGGAGGGGTGCTGGGCTTGCTGTGATGGCTTTGGTAGCAGGTCAGTATTTCCAGAATATAGGCTTCTGTGATGCAACGAATCTGTTCCAGGACGAGGTTTCGTCGGTTTTCGTCGTTCAGGGCACTCAATTCCTCCTTTTTGCCGTTCAGGAGTGCTGCGATATGTTCAAGCCGCTGATGTTCCTCGGGGTTGGGCGAGAAGAAGGGATGTTCGGAAAGATCGATGATTTCGCTGGGTGTGATGCCTTTCATGATGTAGGGCAATACGAGGTCCAGGTTGCTTTTGGCAATCACTCCGCTGACGTTCGGACTATAGTCCAGGAGGCGGAGATAACTGGAGGGCGTGTAAAGGAAGATGTCGCCTTGTCGCAGGGTGAAGGTGCCGTTATGCACTTGAATCGTAGCCCATCCGGTTTCGCATCGGAAGAAGCCACACGTGTTTGCGTCCGTGCTTAATTGACCATACCGTTGCAGATGGTCGACCAAATAGGCAAGGTCTATCTGTTCATAGGGAAGTTGTTGTTTCATAGCCAGACAAAGTTAGTGTTTTTTACCGGAATAATGTCCGGCTTTTGCATAAAAGACGACAGGCAGTGTACTTTTTGACCAATTTACTGACGCTTTTTCCCTTGCCGTTTTCCTCCGAAGCGTGTACCTTTGCATTTGGTAAGAAAAACAAGTATTAGTTTTGGTCAAAACATCTATATGTTTTGGGAAAATTAAATATATGTTTTTTTGAATTTAATATATATCGTAAATCAAGGACAGAAGATAGATGAAAGTTTTGGGTTTTTGGGGGGCAGGCGTTATGGCCCTTTTGTTGTTTTCCGCATGTGGCGGAAAGCAGGAAGCAAAGAAGGTGGATCCTACGGTAAGGGTATCGGAGGCCGTTTTGGCCGACGAAGATGGCGTGTTGCAATATCCCGGCCGCGTGGTGAGCAGTTCGGACGCGAATCTCAGTTTCCGTGTGCCGGGCCAGTTAAAGCGTGTTTGTGTGGGCGAGGGCGACCGTGTCCGTGCGGGCCAGTTGATAGCCGAGTTGGATGATACTGATTATCGGATCCAGTTAAGCGCCACCCGGGCGGAATATGCGCAGGTTAAGGCCGATGCGGAGCGTGTCATGGCATTGTACAAGGACGGAGGCGCGACGGCCAGCAATTACGACAAGGCACGCTATGGTTTGGAGCAGATAACCGCAAAGTTGGACAATCACAAGAACCAGCTGGCTTATACCAAACTGTATGCGCCCCGTAACGGATTCATCCAGCGGAAGTTCTTCGACGCGAGCGAAACAGTAGGTGCCGGAATGCCTGTCGTGGCGTTGTTGGGCGACGGTGCTTTGGAGGTGGAGGTGAATCTGCCGGCCCAGATGTACGTCAGGCGCAGCCAGTTGCAGAAGTTTGCCTGCACGCTGGACGTACTTCCGGGCGAAGTGCTGCCTTTGCAGTTGATCAACATCTTGCCCAACGCCAATAGCAACCAACTCTACACCATGCGCCTCCGCCTGACGGATGCAACGCATAAGGTAGCTCCCGGCATGAGTGCTTGGGTGAAGATAACGGCAGCCGGCTTGCGAAGCAATCGCCTTGTGGTGCCCGAAACCGCCTTGGTACACGAGAAAGGTAAGACCTTTGTCTTTGTGTACAGCCGGGGCAGGGTAAAACGAGCAGAAATCACTGTGCACGAATTGCATACGGACGGAACGGCCATTATAACGGGCAGTCTGCAAGCGGGCAGCCAGGTGGTCAGCAGCGGTGTGCATCATATACAGGATGGCGACGAAGTGAAGCTTCTGGAGCCATTGTCATCAACTAACGTGGGAGGCTTGCTGTAATGGACTTGGGAAAATGGGCGCTGAGTAACAAGCTGCTGGTATATTTTATCGTGGCTTTGCTGTTGGCTGGCGGTGCGCTGGCCTGTTATAATATGAGTAAGCTGGAGGACCCGGAAATCAAGGTCAAGATGGCCATGGTGGTTACTACCTATCCCGGAGCTTCGGCGCACCAGGTTGAGATGGAGGTTACGGATGTGCTGGAGAAGCGTATCCGTACGCTGGGCGAGGTGGACAACGTGGAGAGCTATTCCTTCAATGATTTGAGTATCATTCAGGTAGAGTTGCTTAGTACGATACCGCAAGATGAGGTGGAGCAGTGCTGGGACAACCTTCGCCGTAAGGTCTATGATGCAGCCGGCCGCTTGCCGGCGGGCGCTTCCACACCCGTTACGCGCGATGATTTCAGCGCTGTTTTTGGAATGTTTTATGCGCTTACGGGCGATGGATTGGCCGACCGCGAGATGTCTCAGTATGCGGAGCTTGTCAAGCGTGAGCTGAGCAACCTGGACGGCGTGGACCGTGTGGAACTTTACGGCGAGCAGAACGAGTGCATCAACATCCGTCTGCTTCAGGACCGCATGTCCACGTTGGGAGTGATGCCGGCCGAGGTGTTGGCCACGCTGAACGGGCAGAACAAGACCTCGTATGCGGGCTATTACGACAATGGCGACCAGCGTGTGCGCGTAACCGTTACGGATAAGTTCCGGCAGGTGGAGGATATCCGCCAGATGATTATTCAGGGACACGAGGACGACCAGTTGCGTCTCTCTGACATTGCCGATGTCCAGAAGGGGATTGAACAGCCGGTCCGCAGTGCATTGCAATACGATGGCCAGAAGGCACTTGGCATTTTGGTCTCTTGCAGCGCGAGTGCGGACGTCGTGAAGGTGGGCAAGGCCGTGAACCGGAAAATTGAGGAGTTGCGTGGGACACGCTTCCCCACGGGCGTGGAATGTCATAAAGTGTTTTTCCAGCCCGACCGTGTAACGAGTTCGTTGGGCACCTTTGTACTGAACCTCATCGAGAGCGTGGTCATTGTGGTGGCGCTGCTGATGGTGTTCATGGGTTTCAAGAGCGGTGCCATCATTGGTGCCAGCCTGGTGGTTATCGTCTTTGGCTCCTTTTTTGTGTTGGGTCAGGTGGATGGCACGATGCAGCGCGTTTCGCTGGGTTCGTTCATCTTGGCGATGGGTATGTTGGTGGACAATGCCATTGTGATTATTGACGGAATCCGTGGCGACTTGAAATTGGGTAAGCCGCGTGCGGAGGCGCTTACGAATATCGGGCGACAGACGGCGATGCCGCTTTTGGGTGCTACGTTGATAGCCATCCTTAGTTTCCTGCCGATCTTCATGAGTCCCGATACGGCGGGCGTATATGTGCGCGATTTGTTCATCGTTCTGGCGGTCAGCCTGCTGCTTAGTTGGGTGCTGGCGCTTACGCACGTTCCCTTGATGGCGAACCGCATGCTTCATCCCAAGGTGAAAACGGACAAGAACGGCGATGTGGTGTTGTATCAGGGCCCCTTCTATAATTTCCTGGAGCGCGTGCTGCGCGTGCTCATCCGCAATCGCAAGACCTCCTTGGTGGGTGCGCTCTCCCTTTTGGCTTTGGCCGTGCTGGGTTTCGGTCAGATGAAGCGAGGCTTCTTCCCCGATTTGGCTTACGAGCAGTGCTATATGGAATACAAGTTGCCCGAGGGCACGAACAGTACGCGTGTGCAGCGCGACCTGGACAGTATTCAGGCCTATTTGCGTGGGCGTGGCGATGTCAGGCACATTACGGCCAGTATCGGTGGCGCTCCGGGGCGTTATAACCTGGTTCGCACCATTCCCTTGCCCTCGCTCTCCTATGGCGAGCTGATCATTGATTTCGATAGTCCCGAGACTTTGGACGAAAAGATTGAGGAGGTGCAGGAGTATTTGCAAGTGCACTATCCTGATGCCTATGTGAAGGTGAAGAAGTACAATCTGATGTTCAAGAAATATCCCATCGAGCTGCAGTTCCAAGGCCCCGATCCCGAGGTGCTTCATCGTTTGGCTTCGGAGGCTCATGAGGTGATTGAACGTAGTGGTCAGGCACGCTTGATTACCACTGACTGGGAGCCTAAGGTTCCTGTCCTGAGCGTTGATTATGACCAGGCGAGTGCCCGTGCCGTGGGCATGAGCCGTGGGGATCTGAGCACTTCGCTGATGACGGCGGGCGGCGGTATTCCCGTAGGTAATTTCTACGAAGGGATTTACAGCAACCGTATCTATGTGAAGTGCGTCAACGAGCAAGGCGGAAAGATAGATAACCTTTCCGATATGCAGGTGTTTAGTACCATTCCTTCCGTGGCCGGGCTGCTGAGCGAGGACAATCTCCTGCGCTTGCGCATGGGCACACTCAAGAAACAAGATCTTCTGGAAGCCATCGTGGGTACGAAACCGCTGAGTCAGGTGAGCCGTGGCATCGAAGTAAAGTGGGAGGATCCCGTGGTGCCACGCTACAACGGACAGCGCATGCAGCGTGTGCAGTGCAGCCCCCTGCCAGGCGTGGAGACCGAGAAGGCGCGCGCCGCCATTGAAAAGGAGGTCATGACCCATATCAAGTTGCCTACGGGCTACAGCATCAAGTGGCAGGGAGAGAAGGCTGCCAGCGACAACAGCATGAAGTATCTCTTTGCCAACTTCCCATTGGCGATCATCCTGATGGTCGGTGTGCTGATCATGCTCTTCAAGGACTTGAAGAAACCTTTCATCATCTTCTGCTGCATCCCCATGCTGATGGTGGGCGTAGTGCTGACGATGGTGGTTACGGGAATGACCTTTAATTTTGTGGCCATCGTGGGCGCCTTGGGACTGATTGGTATGGTTGTGAAGAACGGCATCGTCCTGATGGACGAGATCACGCTGCAACTCCGCCAAGGCGAAAAGCCCATGGAGGCACTTGTCAATAGCAGCAAGAGCCGCCTGCTGCCCGTAAGCATGGCTGCCAGTACAACGATTTTAGGTATGTTGCCCCTGCTCACGGATGCCATGTTCGGTTCTATGGCTGCCACCATCATGGGCGGCTTGTTCGTGGGTACGCTCATAACCCTGCTTTTCATCCCCGTGCTTTATGCATTGATGTTTAACGTTAAGGAAGAGTAAGAAAAAGAGTATGAAACGCTATACCTTATTATATATTGTTGCGCTATGGATGTATGGATCTGCTGCCTTGGCGCAGACGCTGACTGTCGACAGCTGTCGTACACTGGCGCTGCAAAGCAACAAAACGAAGCAGCAGGCACGGCTGAAATCGAAGCAGGCGGAACTGACCCGTAAGAGCACGCGCGCGCTCTTTTTCCCTGATTTCTCGCTCACGGGCGGCGTGCTGTACGATAATGGAGAGGGGCATACAACAATAGATTTCCGTAGTCTGATGACGCCGGTTGTGAGTCAGCTGGCTCCCATATTGCAGCAGATGGGTGTGCCTCTTACGCAGTTGTCTCAAATCAATCTGCCTCAGTACGACCTGAAGTACAAACTGGGCTGGATGTATTCGGGTAATCTGATGCTTAAGCAGCCTATCTATATGGGTGGCAAGATACGTGCTGCCTACGAGATGAGTCAGGTGGGTGTGGAGATGGCGAAGCAGAACGAACGTTTGACGGATGCCCGGATAATTGCGGAGACGGACGAAGCCTATGCCATGCTGGTGAAAAGCGAGGAACTGGTGGAGGTGGCAAGCAGTTATCTCAGGTTGCTTGAGCAGCTGGACAAGAACGTGGAGAGTGCCGTGCGCCATGGCATGCGTATGGACAATGACCGCATGAAGGTACAGGTGAAGATGAACGAGGCGAGTTTGCAGTTATTGCGTGCGCGCAATGGCGTTACGCTGGCTAGAATGAATCTCTGCCGTCTCATCGGGCGTCCCTTGAGCGGCGACCTCACGATCAGTCATGAATATCCTGTTGTCGAAGACGTAGCCTCCGCACGCATTGCGGATGTCAGCAACCGTCCCGAACTGGCTTTGCTGGAGGGACAAGTGGCTTTGGCCCGCGGCGAGGCGAAGATTGCCCGCAGTGCGATGCTTCCTCAGGTGGCTTTGCTGGCCAAGTACGGTTATACGCAGGGCTTGGAATTGAACAATCGCACGCTGCTGGACGGATGGAATTTTGCAGGTGGCGTTACGGTAAATGTGCCTTTGTACCATTTTGGCGAGCGACAGAATAAACTGAAGGCGGCGCGCTTGAAGCAGCAGGAGGCCCGGTTGCAGCGTGATGAGAAAATGGAGCTGATGCTGCTGGAGTTGGCTCAGGCGGGAACGCATGTGGACGAGGCTGCGGCCGAGGTGGCGCTTGCGCAACGTGCCTTGGAACAGGCTGAGCGCAATATGACCCTCAGCAAGCAGCAGTATGAGGCAGGTTTCGAGACGCTGAGCGATTATCTGGAAGCGCAGGCGCTGTGGCAGCAAGCCTATGAGCGCAAGACGGATGCGCATTTCCGTCAGTACCTTAGCGGCGTTGCTTACTTAAAGGCAGCTGGAGCTTTGGTTCCTTAGCGGGCTTTGCTTGTGTAGTGTCCTTGCGCCAAACGGGGTAGGGGTACGTGGCGGCTGGCTCAAACGAGATGGCCAACTCGGGTACTTCCGGGTACTCGATGGGCCCCAAGGCGTAGGGGACAGTACCGGAATAGTAGGGAGTAATCTCCACGGCGATGTATCCATGTCCGATCACCCCCAGATAGGTTGCGGCGGCCCTGCTGAGGTCGATGGTGAACTTCTTGGAATAAGGGCCGCGGTCCGTAACCTCCACAAGACATTCTTTCTCGTTAACGGGATTGCGGACCTTGAGCAGGGTGCCGAAGGGGTAGCGTAAATGGGCACATGTGAAACTGTCGCGATGGTAGGGCTGCCCATTGGCCATTTTTCGCCCTTGAAAGCGGTCGGAATAATACGAAGCAACTCCCTTCGTGGTTACCTTCTCTTTTGGTTTTTTTTGTGCATATCCTATCAAGGAAAAACAACCGATAAGGGACAACACAAAAAAGTGCATTTTCTGTAGGCTCTTCATGATAAATGCAAAGTAACGAAATAAATTGCACATAATAAATTGTTTGTTGCCTTTTTTTATTACCTTTGTAAACCTAAAAAGTGTGAAAGGAA
The DNA here is from genome assembly GCA_028723455.1 of Prevotellaceae bacterium. Lineage (GTDB taxonomy): Bacteria > Bacteroidota > Bacteroidia > Bacteroidales > Bacteroidaceae > Physcousia. The sequence goes on from JAQYEW010000028.1 coordinate 54,522, forward strand.
GAATAACATACCACGAAATGATAAAATCGCACAAAACACTTCTGTTGCCTTTCGTTCTGGCTGGCGGCATGTTGATGACTTCGTGTATGAGCACGAAGAAGATTGTCTATCTTCAGGGAGCTGATACGCTTTATGCTGTCCCACAAGAAATTACGCAAGCTTTTGAGTTGCAGATTCAAAGCGATGACGAGTTGGCCATTTCTGTTGCCAGTAAGAATCCCGAGTTGGTAAAGCCCTTTGATACCAACACCCTTATCGGTAGCGGTTCGGGTGGTAGCCGGGGCGGCTATTCCAACAGCACCAGTAATACGACCTCTGGTGTTGCCTATTTTTTGGTTGACAAGCAGGGCAATATCGAATTTCCGGTCTTTGGGTCGGTAAACACCAAAGGTAAGACGTGCAAGCAGCTGGCTAAGGAACTTCAGCAGCGTTTTATCAGCGAGGGCTATATCAAAGACGCCATTGTCAATGTAAAAATCATGAGTTTCAAGGTTACGGTCCTGGGTGATGTGAGGGCGCCCGGTGTTCAAAACTTCACAGGCGAGCGCCTGACGCTTTTGGAAGCTTTGGGTCGTGCCGGAGACATGAACAGCAGCGCGAAGCGCGAGAATGTGCTTGTTGTGCGCGAGGAGCAGGGACGCCGCATCACCTATCAGGTGGATGTCCGGGACACGAAAGCCGTTTTTGAAAGCCCCGCATATTATTTGCAGCAGAACGACGTGGTCTATGTGCAACCCAACAAGAGTGTGCGTGTGAAGGGCAGCACAGGCTATACGCTGTTCCAGATCGGTGCTACAGCGGTAAGTATGCTCGTTAGTGTGGTGTCATTGATTATTGCTATTTCAAAATAAGGATATGGAAGTATATAACAACGAGCTTAACGACCAAAACTTGCAGTCTGTGGACCGGCAAGAGGAGGGTGTGGTATCGCTGCGCGATTTGTGGGATTTCCTTCGCACTCAGTGGAAATGGTTTGTAGTCAGTGTCCTTGTCTGTGTGGGAATAGCCCGTCTTTATCTGGCTACAAAGAATAATGTCTATCAGCGCCACGCCGTGGTCCTGATCAAAGAGGAGGACGGCTATGGCTCAAGCCTGCGACGCGCCGACGCTTTGATGCAAATCAATGGCATGATGTCCGGTTCCGGTGTCAGCAATGAGGCCTATGTGATGGGTAGCAATATGTTGATGCAAGAGGTGGTCGATGTGCTCCATTTGGATGTACTCTACTTCTACAGGTCTCGCTTGAGAACGGTTTCGCTGTATAACGAAAAGCCATTCAGCGTACAATTCTTAGGTTCTTCCAATACGATAGGCGGTTTCAAGGCAAGAATCCTGAGTGCCAACGAGTGTGAGATTACGGAACTGTACTATCAGGATACCATTGACAATAAGAAAGTCGAGACGAAGGAAACGCGTCGTGTACGTTTTGGCGAGCGTGTGTCCACGAAGGGCGGTGATTTTGTCGTTGTACCCGAAGTGGAGCATCTGAAGGATTTTAATCAGGAACTTATCTCTGTAGTCCACATGAATCCCGAGCATGCTACCAGTTATTGGTCCGCTGCTGTGAACACCGATGTGGTAAGCAAGCAGACCTCTTTGTTGCGCATCACCTGCACAGACACCAATCGCAAGCGTGCCGATGATATTATCAACACCTTGATGGAGGTCTACAAGCAGAACATCATCAAGGACAAAAATCAGGTGAGCGAGAACACGGCACGTTTTATTGAGGAACGTATAGCTCTGGTAGGTGCCGAATTGGGCGAAGTAGAGGGCAATCTGGCAAGTTTCAAGGAGAGGAACCGACTGATTGATTTTAATCAGAATGCCAATGCTTTCATCTCTCGCAGCACAGATGCCCGCAAGCATACCGTTGAGTTGGAAAGCCAGCAAGTGGTTGTCCGCTATTTGATGGATTATCTCAAGAGCAGCGCGAATGGTAATAACCTGGTTCCTTCGCTCGGCGGATTGGGTGATAATGGCATCCAGAACCAGATTGCCAAATATAACGATATGATGCTTGAGCGTAACCGTCTGGTTCAGAACTCTGGCGAAAGTTCGATTACGGTGAGCGAGATGGACACCTATCTCAAGGCCATGCGCCAAACCTTGTTGGCTTCTATGGAGGGCTATGCCAAGAGCGTGGACTTGCAGGTAAAACAGGCGCGCAAGGAGGAGGGTGAACTGAGCAGCAGCTTGGCTTCCATGCCTCAGCAGGAGCGCAAGGCCATTGATATCAGCCGCCAGCAGACCATCAAGGAGACGCTGTACACCTATCTGCTGAACAAGCGCGAGGAAACAGCGCTTCAACTGGCTGTTTCTGAGGCAAACATCCGTATTGTAGAGCGTCCTTATGGGGGTGTTGTGCCCATCAGCCCCCG